>NZ_JBGUPC010000065.1:0-30574 GCF_045130115.1 Methanobrevibacter sp. | reverse complement strand
AATCCACAAGAAGCACAGACTTTTTTACGTACATGGTAAGTGTTTTTACCACATCTTCTACATCTGATATGGGTCTTTTTATTCTTTTTACCCATTGATGGAGTTCCCTTTGACATCGATACACCTCCTTAAGCTATCGTAAAAATATAATCTAGAAAAGTATTGAATAATACTTATGGTGAAATATAAACAATATTGTCTCCTCTAATGAGCACAACACCGAGTTTTCTTGTTACTTCTCCGTCTTGTAACTCTTCTGCATCATTAAGAACCAAATTCATGTGTAAATCAAAGCTCTTAAGTATACCTCTAAATTCACGATCTCCTTTGAGTTTTAATAAAACAGGAGCATCCACAGATTTTCCTAATGCGTCAAGTGGTCTTTGAACATTTTGTCCGCTCATTATATCACCTTATATTATTACAAATTTTAGTTTTTTAATATGAATTGAGTAAATAATACTCATTATTAGACATAATATAATCAAGTTAAGATAAGACAAAACCTAATTAAAACTAATACTATTAATTATAGATAACCTACTATATAAAGGTTACCTTATTTTGGGCAAAAAATAAGAAAAAACTATCCTCAATGTCAATATTAAACAAGATTACTTTTCAAATGCTCTCACACTTTATTTAAATTGAATCTCATACAAAAATATTTCCACCCAACCATCACCGTGATATCAATGAGATTCAATCGTGAAAAATATATCGACCTGATCATGTACATATTATCCCAATGCCATCAAAAGCCCAATTTTGGAAAGACCGTACTCTGCAGCATACTGTATTTCATTGATTTCAACCATTATGAGCTTTACGGCAAGCTTATGACAAATGAAACATATATCAAATCAAAAAGAGGCATAAGACCAACACACTTTAGGGAAATCAGCGAAGAGCTGATATCAAAAAAGCAATTGTTCTTCAGAAAAGAGCCCTACTACAACAGAACAATATACAAGTACTATTTAACGGTAATTCCCAACCTCAAATTCAGCCGAAGGGAACTGGAAATAATCAATAATGCAATCAACAAATTAAGTGATGAGAATGCAACTACAATAACAAAATATGCAAAAAAGGACCCTCCAATCAGCATTGCTGAGTTCGGTGATGAAATAGATTTCAGACATGTCTTTTCAAGGGATAATGAATATTCCCTAATTGACAAATAAGTATATTAATTTTGAATGACAAATATTATTTAACAAAATAATATTGGGATATCATGGTAATTAAAGTTAAAAAAAGAAATTTCTTGAAAAAAAAGAAAATTAAAGAAATAAAAGCCGAATTGGGAGAATATGGAGATTTACTTCAAGGAAAAAAGAATGTTGAGATACTTGAAGCTGAACCTAATTCATTTATTTTGGTAGATGGAGAACCTTACATTATAATTATTGATGATAAACCATTCCCAACACTTAAGGCAGCGCTTGCCAACCAGATTGATGCAAAAACCGTTACCGTAGATATGGGAGCCATCAGATTTGTGAGCAATGGTGCAGATATCATGAGTCCTGGAATCGTTGATGCTTCAGAAGGCGTTGAACCTGGTGACATCGTTCTAATCATTGATGAAACCCATGGAAAACCATTGGCCATTGGAGTGAGCCTAATTACTGGTGAAGAAATGGTTGCAAATGATTCAGGTAAAGCTGTCGAAACCAAACACTATGTCGGAGACGACATCTGGAACTTTGAAATATAGGGTGATGACATGGCAGAGCTAAGATACAGAGCAGGAAACATCAGAGACCCTGGAGTTCATAAAATCGGAATAATCGCCCTGGGATCCCACCTTGAAAATCATGGTCCTGCATTGCCAATAGACACCGATGCCAAAATCGGAGCGCACATCGCATTTCAGTCAGCCCTCTTAACCGGAGCCAAATTTTTAGGAATAATATTTCCCGCTTATGAACTGGACACAATTGACCATGGAGTCCATGTTTCCCTTGATGAATTGAAGGAAAATGTCATCAATACATTAAACCAGGCCAAAAAATTCCTAGATATTGAAAAAGTGGTCATTGTCAATGCACACGGAGGAAACATCCCCTTGGTGGCTGAACTATGGGACATTGAAGACAAAACCGGCCTTGCCATTACATTCAACAACAAGGTAATCTCATCAGAAGGTCCTCACGGAGGCAGCGGCGAACTGTCAATGGCAAAGGTTTTAGGCATAGTTAATGAGGAAGAACTTGAAAACCAGGCAAACGTTGACGAATATGAAGAAGTTGGTCTGCACGGATTCAAACAGGCACGCAGGGATGATCCTAACATTGAAGAAGGTGCAAAAGACGTTGAAGAAAATGGCGTTTATATTGATGAGGAATACGGCCACAGATTATTCAATCTGGCAATCAATGCAGTAATATTTGACGTTGAAAAATTATTAGATTTTTAAAAAAAAAAGAAAGAAAAGAAGTTATCCAGTTGTAGTTTCAACTTTTGAACTACTACCACTACCACTATCAGAATGAGAATCATCTGTTGTGGTTTCAACTTCTGAACTACTGTCAGAACTGGATTCAGATGAACTAGAATCGGAACTACTTTGATGTGAATCCGAATTGCTTGACGAATCATCAGTTGTTGTTTCAACTTGATTATCGGAGCTGTCATCTTCAGAATAATAATTGTAATCCTGATAATCATAGCTATTATCGTTTGAATTATCATCAGTGATTGCTGAAAGGTTATCCAGTATTCCTCCAGATTCACTTTCATTTGGTAAAATTGAAATTGGACCAGTCATAGATGCAAATACGCTTGCGAAACAGAATGCAAGAACAGCAACTATAAAAATTACTAAAACTGTAGCAGATCTACTTGACACAATTAACACCTTTTACTAAATTTATTAAAGTTAATATGTTTGATGAGATATATAAATATATTGGATATTATGAAGACTATTAAAAAACCTGTGCAAAGCGAAATCAACATTAAGAAATCCCAGTTCATCTGTGCACTCTACCCGACAAAAAACAAGAAGGAATCCAAAGAGATCATTCAGGAACTAAACCGGAAGTACAGCGATGCAACCCATAACTGCACTGCTTATATTGTTGGTGACGGAGAAGGCTTTGATGATGATGGGGAGCCGGGCGGAACCGCAGGAAAGCCAATGATTAATGTTTTAAGGAAAAATGAGCTTCATAATGTGACTGCAGTCGTTACAAGATATTTTGGCGGAATCAAACTTGGTGCCGGAGGACTTGTTCGTGCATATTCCAAATCAGTCATGGAAGCCGTTGGCCAAGCAGACATCGTTGAAATTGAAGAATATGATGTTTATGAACTTATTTTTGAATATTCTGACATCAAAATAGTTGACAGTGAAGTCAGAAACAATTCCCTTGAAGCCATCGATAAAGAGTATTCAGATAAGGTACACTATCAGGTAGTGTCAAAAGACAATCGGGATATAGAAAAAATATTTGGAAAATACTCTAATAAAATAAGTGTTAATTTTAAAAATAAACAGTTTTTAGAAAAAATTTAAAAAATGAAGAACCTATTGTTCTTCGAAATTTGCTGCGGGTACGCCACATACTGGGCATACGTAATCTTCTGGTAATTCATCTTCTTCTAAGACGAAACCACAGACTTTACATACATAAGCCATTTGAATCAATCCTAATCGATTTTTTCAAACATGTCAGCAGTTGCGCCACACATTGGACATTTAAAGTCTTCTGGAAGTTCATCAAACTCGTCAGTGACAAATCCACATAATTTGCATTTAAACTTTGCCATGAATAACAATCTCCTTAAATTTGTTAATAAATATATTATGTAAACTATTAATATATAAAATTAATCTATTTTTTCAAACATTGACTTTGCCATTCTGCATTTGGGACATTTGAATGAAGTCGGCAAATCATCAAATTTAGTTCCTGAGGGAATATTTAATCCCTCTTCAATGTCATCTTCATCAAAAATATATCCGCAAATCTTACATTTGTATTTAGCCATAATTAATCTCCTTTAAACCTAAAATCTATTAGGAACTTTAAGATGGTCTGGAAGCGGTTTTATACGTGCAGGTGTTCCGATAGCCAGATAGAATGGTGGAACAGAATGTATTACAATAGCTCCAGCAGCCACGATTGAACCTTCTCCAACTTCAACATTGGATAAGAAAGTGGTATTTCCCCCAATTGAAGCTCCACGTCTTACTTTAGGTCCTTGAAGTTCATAATTTATTCTTACAGGATACTTATCATTGGTAAAACAAGCGCAAGGTCCGATGAAAACATTGTCCTCAATTACAGAATTGGTTGGAATGTACACATTAGACTGAATGCTGACATCATTTCCAATAATAACATCTCCCTCAATGACAGTATTGGTTCCGATCAGTACATCATCACCGATATTGGTATTTTCACGAATTACCACATTGTGTCCTGTTCTGAAATTATCTCCAATTACAACATCATTATAGATGATTGAATTTGAACGGATTGTGTAGTTATTACCAATAACTGGAGGTTTTGAATTTGGAGAGTATTCAACTCCAAATTGAATGTTCTGATCAGCAGGGAAGGTCAATTCTGGTTTGGAATAATCTGGTTGGATAGATTCTCTTTCAATTTGAGGTTGTTCATGAAGTACGTTAATTGGTTCATATGCTTCTGGTTCAACATATCCTTTATCTCTGGAAACTGATCTGTTTACCTGCTTTGGTCTAGGAAACTGACTATAGACAATATCATCAATAGTTCTAGAATCAGCAGCGCGCTCTTCATAATACTGTCTTTGCCCCTGTCGGGAATAGTATTTTTTTTGATTTCTTGATTGTGCATCATCAAGAGTTTGTGAAAACCTAACCATATTATCAAACCTTCATTCAATTAAATTTAATTTGTTAATGAGTTTATTTATGTAATTCATTAGTATATATATTAAGCGGTTCAATTTTTATAATTTTGAAAAAATCTTTGAAAATCATCTAAAAAAAATTTAAAAAAAAAGAAATTGTAAATTTCCAAAAGAAACCTACAACATTAAACCATAATCAAAATTGCAAACGCAAGGATCAGTATCAGTATAATAGCCGCAATGCCATAATCCGAAGTTTGCGCTTCCACAACAGCCTGATTGTCCACTGCAGTTTGATTACCACTCGCCGTTTGATTAACATCATCCGAATTGTTCAATGGAACATAAAACTCGTCATGCAAATTGGAATACCAGTTAAATCCGATACCAGATGCTGCTGAGCCTTTTGCATAAAAGGAAAGTGCCTTAAAAAGATACAAAGGTTCAAAATTTGAAAAGCTTTCGTTTTCATCCCATGTGTAATTTGCACTCACATTTCCATAATGATTTAAGTAGTATATTATTAGGAATTTTAGGTATGCGGTTTCATTATCTGATAGATTATAATCCCCAAATGTTGATGTGATTGAATCGAAGATTTTAAGGTAGGTTTTGTAACCTTCTGAACTTTCATTTAAAGTGTAATTTGATGGATCTGCAAGATATATCTGATATTCATTAAGGAAACTTTCAGATTCTGTCCAATTTTCATCTGTGCAATTTCCATATTTTTCCAAATAGAAAATGATTTTAGATTCCAGAAACTCAAAATCTGTGTAATCGGATTCATTATACTCCTCATCATCGTCCCAATCATCATCAGAACCATCCTCCTCATCATCCAAATCATCATCCAAATCATCATCCAATTCATCATCTAATTCATCATCTAATTCATCATCTAATTCATCATCAGAACCATCATTGGAATCATCGCCATCATCCAAATCATCATCCAATTCAAAATCATCAGAATTATCAATTAATTCGGACGGAGAATCATTTGCTGCATAAGTAAATCCAACAGCAATTAAGAGAATCATTAATATTATCGAGATTTTAAAAATATTTTTAAGAGAAAACAATATTTACCACCTCTGTAATATTAACTTTACAATTTATAATATATAAATGATTCAAAAAAAATTTAATAAAAAAAAATAGTTAATGGGAATTAACTCCCATTAGTGAATGTTTTAATCCAGTCAAATAATGCATCAAGGGAAAATCCACCAGTTGAATTGCCATCATTCAAAAGACCGCTAACTTGGTCTTTGTAGTAGTTTACATCACCTTGAACATTTTGCACTTGTTCAATAGTGTCCGCCAAGTTTTCAATATCGGAGTTTGTAATGTTGATATTGTTGGTTTGGACATAATTGTTAATGATATTCACAATTGTATCATGATCTGTTACATTATCTCCGGATACCTCTTGTTTTACGTCATCAACCAATTGTGATAACTTTTCTGCATCTACACCTGAATTTTCCACAATTTCAGCTTGAGTGTAGATTTCATCGTTTGCTGCTTCTTTTACAGTTTCTGGAATTTCAACATTAGTAGCTTCCTCATAAGCATTCATTATTCCTGCAAGAGCAGATTCCCCGGTAGCTGCCATTGGACTTGTCACATAAACATGTCCACTGGTGATACCAGCAGATTTCAATGCGGAAATGTACATATTACCGGTAATTGTGGTAATCTTTGATTTGTCCACACTGACCTCCAGATTATCATTGTCATTCAAATCCAGGAATGCTGAGGAAAATATTTGATCTGATGAGTAAGATTTGCCTGTAATGCCACTAGATACTTGGTTAACTTGATCAGCAGTGATTACTTTTGATTCAACATTATTCAAATCAACATTTGCTTGATTTACAAAGAATGCATCAACAACTGATTTATAATCATTGTTTGCATAAGTACTTTCACCATATGTTATTACAAGATTGGAATCGGTCGCAAATCCGGTTGGGATTAACATGCCCAAAAGGATTAAAGCTAATATTGGTATAGTAATTCTTTTCATTATTTTCACCTCACTGAATTCCTATCATAAGTTAGGCGAACTAGTATATAAATGTTGCAGTTTTTTGAAAATTATTTAATGAATTTTATATATAAAAAAATATGTAAAAAATAAACAATGCAACAATTAAATATTCTAAAAATTGTTCAATTAAAATATCTTAAAAAATGAATATTGAAAAAATATGGAAAAATGGGGTTTAAAATTTTTTTGCCGAAATCAAATTGGATTCCCAAAAAGCATTATATGCAAACAATTGATGAAAAAATGCAAAAAGCAATCAATATCTTTCAATTCTGCCGGAACTTAAATCATCTGAAAGCATCATCATCAATTTGTGCGCTTCATTTACCCAAAATGTTGGTTCACACCAAATATCCCCTTAAAAATCTATAATTTTAATAATTAAATGAAATAAATATATTTAGGACAATCATGAAGAAACTACTAAAACCGATGAAAAACAAAATACCTCAGATAGTTTTTATTTTCATCTTCCTACTTATACAGGTTTATTGCGACCTAACATTGCCCCAGTACACAGCAGACATTGTAAACGTCGGCATTCAAAATACCAATTTCCAGTTTATCATAGATACAGGACTTATGATGCTTTTGATGGTAGCGATTTCTGCCCTTGCAACTGTCGGAGTGTCCTATTTTTCAAGCAGAGTGGCTTCAGGCTATGCAAAGGATTTGAGGAAAGTCATTTACGAAAAGGTTTTGAAATTCTCAAATCATGAACTGAATGAAATTTCACGCTCTTCATTAATTACACGGTCCACAAATGACATAAACCAGCTTCAAAGTGTTTTGGGAATGATATTCATGACACTTATCTTTGCACCTTTGCTTGGAATCGGAAGCATAATAAAGGTCTTTGAACTTCAGACAAACCTGTCATGGATTATACTGGTGAATTTCATTGCAGTGGCACTGCTTTTAATAATCGTTACAGTCAAAGTACTTCCTTACTTCAAGATTACACAGGAAATAATCGACAGAATAAACAAGACCACAAGGGAAATCCTAATTGGAATACCAGTCATTAAAGCATTTGTAAGACAGGATTTCGAAGCGGACAAATTCCAAAAGATCAACCAGGAATTTTACGATGTCAACATCTATGTGTTCAAAACCCTATTAATAATGATTCCTTTAATGACACTGATTATGAATCTGATGGTTGTTTTAATACTCTATTACGGCGCATATGACGCATTGAACGGAGGCGTGCTGACAGGAGACATTATCGCATTCATCCAATATTCAACACAAATCGTGACCTCATTTTTAATGATTGGAGCATTCATGATAATCCTGCCAAGAATCCTTGTTTCAGGAAGGCGTGTAAGTGAAGTTCTAAACACTGAAATCACAATCACCGATGGAGGTTTAAATGAAATATCCTCCAATCCTACAATTGAATTCAGAAACGTTTCATACAAATATCCCGGAAGCGAAAAGGAAACATTAAAGGAGATTAATTTTACGTTGAAGCCTGGAAAGACCACCGCAATCATCGGAGGAACAGGCAGCGGAAAATCCACAATCCTTAACCTGATTCCCCGCCTTCAGGATCCAAGCTCTGGCGAAATCCTAATTGATGGCAAAAATATTAAAAATTTCAATTTAAAATCATTGAGGGACAAGATTTCATTCACTCCTCAAAAGGCGATTCTATTCCAAGGGGATGTGAAATCCAATATGAAAATCGGTAAAAGCGATGCAAGCGATGAGGAAATTGAAAAGGCACTGGAACTTGCTCAGGTCGATTTCGTTGAAGACCTCGCCGAAGAGGTTACACAGGGTGGGTCAAACTTTTCAGGAGGACAAAAACAACGTTTATCAATAGCCAGAGCAATTATAGGCTCTCATGATTTTTATTTGTTTGACGACTGCTTTTCAGCACTTGACATGAATACCGAGCGCAGGATAAAAGAGAACCTGAAAACTCTAAAGGATTCATCAATATTAATCGTATCCCAAAGGATTTCAACAATCATGGATGCCGATGAAATACTTGTAATAGACAATGGGGAGATTGTCGATAGGGGAAATCATGACAAACTAATTGAAAGCTGTGAAATCTACAGGGAAATCGTCAATATACAAATCGACAGCATGGAGGCGTTATCATGAGTCCAAGACCTCTGAGAAGAAAACCCCCTGAAAAACCTGTCGACAATAAAAGAGCGATTAAAAATATTTTAGGACTTCTTAAAGACCATAAGCTCAGATTAATACTGACTGTGATATGTGCAGTCATTTCCACCGTGTTCACGATTATTGCGCCATTGCTTATAGGCCAGGCAACCACAACAATTTTCAATGGAATAAACAATCTTATCCACCATACCGGCTCAATCGATTTCGATACACTATTCCATCTATTGACAATTGTGGTTATCCTATACGTCATCAGCTCCGTTTTCTCATATCTTCAGAGCTTCCTTCTGGTGAAGGTATCCACCAAAATCAGCTATGACTTAAGGGAAAGGATGATAGATAAGATTCTTCATCTGCCTATGGATAAGGTTGAGGAAAACAAAAGAGGAGATATCCTTTCAAGAGTTACCAATGATGTCGATTCCCTTCAACACGGCATTACACAGTCATTCATACAGCTGACAACAGCAGTGATCACCCTTATCGGAGTATTCATAATGATGCTGACAATCAACATTTGGATGACATTGGCAACCGTTATTCTTGTCCCTATTGCATTTTTACTAATCAGGGCCATGACAAGATACTCCCAAAAATACTTCCTAAAGCAACTGGTCTTTAAAGGTTCACTTAACGCTCAGATTGAAGAGACATTCACAGGCCACGACATAATCCGTGCATTCAACCAGGAGGAGATTTCCATGGAGAAATTTGAAGAAGACAATGAAAACTGGTTTGGCCATGAATGGAAATCACAGTTCTATTCAAGCCTGAACGGACCTTTAATGAACTTCATCTCAAATTTCACCTATGTGGTGGTTGCGGTTATGGGTGCAGTCTTTGTCCTTCAAAAGGCAATAGCAGTTGGAGACATCCTGGCATTTTTCCAATATACCCAAAGCTTCAACAGACCTATACAGCAGATTACAAGAGTCATGAACCAGATTCAGACTGCAATGGCTGCAAGCGAACGTATCTTTGAATTCCTTGAATATGAAGATGAGGAAAATGCATCAGACAAATCAATCACTGAAATCAAAGAGGGAATTGAATTTGAAGATGTCAACTTTGGATACACACCTAATGAAAAGATAATTAAAAACCTATCATTCAAAGTTAAAAAAGGCCAGAAAATAGCAATCATCGGCGAAACCGGAGCTGGAAAAACAACAATAGTCAAACTGCTCATGAGATTCTATGATATTGATTCAGGTTCCATAAAAATCGACGGTACGGACATTGAGGAATACGACAAAAATAGCCTAAGGTCTCTGATTGGAATGGTCCTGCAGGATTCCTGGCTGTTTTCAGATACCATTTCCAGCAATATCCGCTATGGCAATCTGGATGCAGAGGATAGTGAAGTAATTGATGCGGCCCGCCAGGTTTATGCGGATAATTTCATAAGGCAGTCAGGCGATGGTTATGAAAGCGTTTTAAACGAAGACACTGACAACATTTCCCATGGCCAAAAACAGCTGCTTACGATAGCAAGAACAATACTTTCTAAAAAAGAGATCTTGATTTTGGACGAGGCAACATCCAGCGTCGATACTAGAACTGAAAAGCTAATTCAAAAGGCAATGGACAAACTGATGGAAGGAAAAACTAGTTTTATCATAGCACACAGGCTGTCAACAATAAGAAATGCAGACAGAATTATCGTGATTGAAAATGGTGAAATAATTGAGCAAGGAACTCATGAAGAGCTTCTTGCCCTCAAAGGATATTATTACAATACTTTAAATGCTCAATTGAAAGAGAACCTATGCTGAGCATTCATCCCAGATCTTTTTGGATTCTTCATCCAAAGCTTCAATATCGTTTGCCTCACTGAAGGCCTTACTGGCCTGACCATATTTCTGCCAATCATAATAGACATATGCCTTTCCCTTTAAGGCTTCGAATGGAACCTCATCTGAAACTGAATCATACACATTGATTGCATCATTGAAATCCTTATTTAACCTATTTACATTTGCAATGGCAAGTTTTGATTCGACATTATCTTCCAAAGCCAAAGAGTTGATGAACTCTTCAATAGCTTCATCATACATTTCCAGGTTAGTCAATGCCAATCCTTTTACGTAGTATGCTTCAGGATTCTTATCGTTCAAATCAATTGATTTGTCGCATAGCTGAACAACACGAAGATTTTCCTCTTGAGCATCAGCCAATTCATCAGATTCCATATTGTCAAGTTTCCTTTTTGCGGTTCTGATGTAATCCACATCCCTGTTCAATGCAATCTTTGCTTCACGAGCAGGATCCTTAATGAAATCCGGAACCTCATCTTTATTGATGACATTATCCTTAAATTTGGATAAATCATCAGCAAAATCTGAAAAATGATTAAATGCGGTTTCACCGAATTGTTGAACATCCATCTCATCAATGTTTTGCTTGAATTCAGTTGAATCGATTTCCTTTAATATTTCAGTTGTTTGATCCTTTAAAAATCCGATTCCGTCATATATTGACTGAACAAATTGAGATTCAAAAACAACCTTATCATTGTTGCGTCTGTTGACGTTAATATCTTCCCAATCTTTAGACATTTTAATCACTATGATATGATATTGAAAAAATAGTATAAAAATATATGTTATTTAGAAAAAACCCTTTTTTTAAATTTGAGATTGAATATCCAAATAAAAGCAAATCCAATAATTGAACCTAAGTTCATTCCAATTATTGCCCCCAGATAGACTCCAAATACTCCCATAGAGAATGTTATTCCCATCAAATAAGCAAATGCCATACTTAATATCAATTCCCTTAATATTGTCAGCCCCAAAGACTTAAATCCTGAACCTACACCCTGATAAGTATAAGCGGCAGTTGCTCCAAATGATATTAGGCAATTGTAAAATACCAACAACTGCAGTATCTCCGCTGAACGGTTAACCAAAGCCAAATTTCCTGCCTGAAAGTTGAACAATCCGCAAAGGGGATAGGCAAATATGAAAAACATCGCACAGATTGCAAGGGTAATTGCCAAACTCAGCAATGTGGAGTATTTGATTGTTTCATTGAAATTTTCCCAATTGTTCGCACCATATGCTATTCCGGAAACAGTTATCGTTGCAATCCCTATTGCCATACATGGAATGAATGCAATCGTTATGAATCTCCACGCTATGGTGAATGCAGCCACTTCCTCAACTCCTGCTGTCAGCATGATTAAATAATTAAGAATAATTGCCACAAGAGCAAAAATGATTTCTTCTGTCGATGCAGGAAGAGACACGACCAATATTTCCTTATACACATTTAATCTGCGCCTGTAATTAGATGATTTGAACTCAAAAAATGTGTCCCTTTTAACCAAAATCCAGTATAGCATACAAAGAAATCCCAAAAACGATGCCACCACTGTAGCAAGCCCCGCTCCGAATATGCCCAAATCCAATCCGTATATGAGAATGGGATCAAGAATAATGTTAAGAACAGCCGTCAAAATCAGAGGGTTTGTCGCACGTGCCACATCACCTTCCGCCCTGAAGATGCTTGAAACCACATTGGGTGCCAAAAAGACAATATTCAGCAAAAATATGATTTGGCCATAACTTAGGCAATATGTGCTAACACCACCAGCACCCAACAATATTATCAAATCATCTAAAAAGAAAATGCCTATCATTAAAACAATGAGTGAAACGACAAGTGTTATAATTATCGAGTGCATAACTGCATTATTTGCATCATTAATTCTTTGAGCACCGACATATCTTGAAATCAGGGAATTGGCACCTGCCCCTATGCCACTTCCAATACCGATTATCACCAGATAAAGCGGTGAAATAAAACCTAAAGCGGCAAGGGCATTGGCATTAATGCCTGCAACCCAAAAGCTATCAATCAAATTGTTTAAAAACATTAAAAGAAGTGAAAATATTGTTGGAAAAGCCAATTTGTTAATGGCACTTCGAGGATTTCCAGTAATTGATTCAATATTGTCATTGGCCTGCATTGATTATAAGTATATGAAAAAAAATATTTAATGATTTGGAATTAATTAATTCTTCTTTTTCCTGGCCAATTCTTCCAGATCATCGAATTTATGGTCAATGTGTTTTTTTATAATAGAAACCGATAACGTGGCGGTACCCACACAAGACAATAGAAATCCGCTCCAAACCAATAGTAATGCATCAGCTTTACCCAAACCTGATTCACCTAAAATGGCATATCCATTACTTGTAAATGCATTGGAAACCATGACCAATGAATCAAGAGGATTAACCCCTTCAACAATCATAGTAACAAAAAAGCTTACAAAAACAATTGAAAACAACAGCATTATTGTTATTCCCAAACTATTGGTATCGGTATATTCAACAAACTTATCAAAATAAACTTTAATGAAAAATGCAAGGATTAACAAATGGATTACATCAAACACCACTTCATAGTAACCCCATGCAAATACGCCGATTGAACCTAACGGTATCAGTCCGAACAATAAAATCTTATTTTTTAAAGATCCCCACTTAACATTAACCCCAAGATATAAAGACAATATAATATCAAACAATGAAAAGATAATCAAATTTTCATGCCATCCAACAGCAGAGTATAAAATATCCACAACGATTAAGACTATAATTACCAGATAAAAAACCTGTTTTATGGTTGTTATCTCCTCTTCAGGGAAATATTCGAGTGGATTAAAGAGTCTTGAGGTTTTAAAGAAATTAGAAGATTGTATCTTATTTATAACAAACTTACAAAGCTGAACCGCAATAGAAAAGGCCAGCATGACAATAAGAAACTCAATGATAAAAACTAAAATAATTATCCACATTTCTACAGGCATTATTCATCACTTCCTTCCTCAATTATTCTTTCAAGCTCTTCAACCCTTCTGTTAAAATGCTTAATTAAAATGGCCGCCGTCAATGTTGCTGTAGCCACACCAGAAATGACATAACCACTCCAAACCAAGAATAAACTGTTAAGCTTTCCTGGAATTGATTTGCCTAAAACACTATAACCGTTACTTGTAAATGCATTAGAAACCATTACCAGAGAATCCAGGGCATCTTTTCCTTCAACCACCTGAGTTAGGAAAAAACTAAAGAAAACTATAGTGAACAGCAAAATTATTGTTATAGACAGTCCATGTGACCTAGTATAATAATTAAATCTGTCATAATAATACTTAACAAAGTACAGGAATATTGGAATATGAATAATGTCAATTAAACCGACAAGGCCATATCCAAAAAATATGTAATTTAAGGCACCGAAAGGAACAACCAATATCAATAAAATCTTATTTTTTAGAGAGGACTTGTCCAGGGTTATTGCAATTATCAGTGACAATCCTATGTCAAACAATGAGATATATAAATAATCATCGGATACAAATATAAATGAATATAACAGATTGGTAAAACATAATGCCATCATAATCAGATAAAACACCTGTTTTAAAGTATGAATCTCATCCTGCGGCAAGAACTCCTCAGGACTCAAATATCTGTTATCGCTTTCCCTTATCCTTTTTAAAATAAAAATGCCAATAGCCGTTAAGACCATGAACAAAAGTAATTCTACAATAAATTGAAATAAGGGTTGATTGAATATATCCACTAAACCTCACCTATTAAACATATATAAAAAAAGTTATTTAAAAGTTTACCAAAAATGTGAATGAATTATCTATTCACTTTTAATTATTTTTCATATAACAATTATACAAAAAAGAAAAGAAAAATTGTTAATTAGCTATTAACAATTTTTAAATCCACTTTTTTACATAATTCAGGCAAACTTCTGAATGTCATTCTGTTTGCCTCTTTTTTATCGAAATCAAGAGCCTGCCATTCCACTAGATTAGGATTGGATTTGGAAATTTCATCCTTAACAGACCCATAAGACCAGCCTAAATTAATCTTAAGCTTATACCATGATTCATGTTCCCTTTCCGCAAAGTATTCCACGGTATCCGGATCAAAAGCGGTGACTGCATTTCCTTCTGAATCTGCATCCACAATGGAATAACCTCTAAGAGCCAGAATCTTGATTAAATACTCTGCCTGCTTATAGTTTGTGTATTTAATGTAATCAGGCAAATCATCAAATGAAGTGTCCTCATGAAGGTTATGCATTTCAATTGTTAGGAGTCTGATTTTGCTTTTAACCACCTTTAAGCCTAAAGATTTCATTAATGAAGGGATATTCCTGATAGGATCACGGTCAAATTCCTTAATATTCTCAGTTAAATCATCCCAAGGAACCAAGTATGGAGTGATTTTCTTTTTCATGTTTTTCTTCTTACCATATGTCCAACCGGTAGCCTCTTTCTCATTATTCCATTCTTCATGCTCATACTCGGCCAAATCTTCCACTTCTTCCTTTGAAAACTCAGTTATTGCAGGCCTTTCATCTGATAGGTCTGCAAGCTCACATCCAATCATGGCCAATTTAACCGGAATGGACCTTGCCTGTCTGATATTTGCAATTTTCAGGTTAGGTGTTAACTCATCATAAGAACATCTTTCATCATATTTCTTCTGAAGGTCCTTTTTCACTTTCCCTTTTTTCTTCAATGCTTCCTTATATTCCTTTTCAATTGTTTCATTATAATTATCATGGATTAAAATGGCGAGATTTTCAACGTTTCTAAGCAAAATGTCAGGAGCCATAGACAAATTATCATTTCTTTCATTTAAAGTGAAATGTTGTTGGACTTCAGTTTTAACCCTTAAGCCAAATTGAAAGACGCTTTTTAAAGACAGCACATTATTCAGGAGTTTTTCCTTATCTTCAGAAAAGCCTAAACCCAGAGAACCGCTCTTAGCAATATAATGAACTTCAAGACTATCATCATCAATCTTTATGTCCAACTCATTTACATGGCCTTTCTGCTTGTCTTTTACACCAAAGGGTTGTCTGTTCCATTCCTGAAGCTCATCACATAAAATTAACAGAAATGCAATAGGAGACTGTGAAGGATGAAGTCCTTTCAATTTGAACCTGTCCCCCTGCAAGACTTTACCGTAATAATTGTGCAATAGAATAGATGTTGCACTGTCTACAATAGGATAAAAGAAGAATTCATGACTTTTTGAATATTTTTGTATTAGATATCCGTAAGAGTTTAAAACAAGAATGCATGAGAAAAATCCATGATCAATAAAACCTAAATCCCCCATTTCATACACAAAATTATCAAGATGCCTTGCAACATCATTCACATCTACATTTTCAAAGTCTTTAGATATCTTATGGGCCATGATATCTGTCGGCTTGAATAGATTTAGGAATTTAGCTTCAGGATAATCTTTGGTAAATTCATCTGCAAAATCATGGTCCAACTTCACGATAGCATTAAACTCATCAAAGTCCTTGAAATCAATTGCAGTATCCGCGCCGTAAGTATGGGAAATGGATTTCACACCATCATTTATAAATTTATTGAGCTGCTTTCCAATTATTTCAACAGGATAACCAATATCATGGAAAAGGGAAGCTATTCCCCAACGATATAAAAATTCTTCATGGGACAATTCGCCATCAGCAAGCTTATAATATTTTTCATATTTGCTTTTTAAGATATAACCTTTGAAATATTCCCTATACCTGCTGTTTTTAGCATAAATGGATAATCCTAAAAGAAAAACATTGACGGAGTGGATGAAATGATCCCTTTGCCTTTCAATTAAATCTCCTGTATTTTCTTCATACTTTTTCATTATTTGAACCAGGTCAAGGAGACTGTTTGGCTCTCTGGAAATGCTTATTGGACTTTTACTCTCTTCAGATTTATCACCGGAAGTTATCTGATAAATCATGAAAAATGTCCTATATATTTCATATGCAGTATAAGAATTTTCATATTCCAAAAATGCATCAATGCCCGCTTTTAACAAATCTTTATAGTAATGACCATTTTTATAGTCATCATACAATACCAACTCATCGAAAAATTTATCGATATATTTTTTTAAACTGTTTTCAGTCATATATAACACCGTATCTCGGATTTAAAATCCTATTTTTATGGTCTGTCTTATTTTATCAGCTTCAATTTTCCCATTTTTAACAAACTTAACTATTGAAAAATATATTTATAAACGATATTATATAATTTTTTCATTAATATAGAAAGTCTGAGAAAGCATCGGCATTTTAGTGGGAAAACATCTTAATGAAAATAACTTCTCGCTGATAGCTGAAACTCATCAAAATCATTCGATTACAAACTTCAACTGTTTCTGCACATCCTTAACATCATTAATCTCCATTGACAAATCGATGTCCAGATATGTATTTACTTTTGTAGCGAAACTTGAAGACATGATAATTTGCTTTCCGAACACCCTATAGGACTCAACAGGACAATGACCAACCACCATGACTTTAGATCCAACGATATCAAGGAACCTGTCAACATCCTCCTTTTTATAGTCTGTTACATTATTGTACCTATTCCACAAGAAATCATATAAGATAGGTCCAGAATAATCACTTTCAAAGATTTTATTAAAACCTTCAATTGATCTGACCTTTTCGGAAGGTCCGGAATGAGAGATGAACAAGCCATTTTCAGTTTTTACAAAATAAGGCATGGTCTTGAAGAATTTAACATAATTTGTTAAGTGAGGCTCAATAAACCCTTTTCTATATGATACAATGTTTTTAAATCCCAAAAGCAATGGCTGATTGTTCTTATAGATTTCCTTGTTTGTGATATGCGCCCATTCATGATTTCCAAGAAGCGTGTGGAAATTGGAATACTCTTTAGATTTTGCGATGGCATCATCAAGAATTTCAACAGATCCGTCATTGTCTTCATCAAGCCCATGAATCATGTCTCCGCAAAAGACAATGTGAAAATCAGGGTCAGATTCATCCCATAAATTCAGATAATAATTGTAATCATAAAGATTGCCATGCAAATCGGTCACAACAATCAAACGACCGCAGTCAGGCAATTCAATTAGTTTATCATTCATTGAAATCACCTTTCATTCTTTAACTTATTCAATACCTTCATGACTTCAGACAAATCGTTTGCACTGTTGAAGTCCAGAAATACATCTGAATTACTTTTATTAAGTATTACTGTCGGTTTTGTTGAATTTTGGTTTTTCATGAAATACCTCTAATTCTTAATCTGTCCCATAATATATTTAAATCACATAAAGCAAATTATTTAATCTCACGCTCATCAAGTTCATATAATACATTAGATATGTTTAAAAGCTCATCGAAATCATTTAGATTTAATGCTGTTTGCGCCTTTTCAATAAGCTCATCGGCCAGCTTTTCGTTGTTGGTATAAATTCCTTCAAGCTTCAAATTAAAGAAGAAACTGACGATTACATCGTTCTCATTAGACCGGACATATTCCTCAATCAGGAAAGAGTGAATTGCTTTAAGCTCATCCAGACTTTTGTTTTCCAAATCATTGTCAAGGTCATCAACGTCAAACCAACCATTATTTTTAGCAACTTCGATTTTTTTGGAAACGTTCTCCAAAAGCATTGAAAATTCCAAATCCTCCTCTGCATTTTCAACAATGGAAGTCAAATGATCAATGTAAATTTTAGCCTGATTTACAGCAATCTTATCTCTTTGAGCTATATCAAGCAAGGTTTCTATATACTTTTGAACTCCACAGTCATTAACCACTGAGTACTCATTCAAATAATCTATTTTCTTAATCAATTTTGCATATCGATTCAGCAAATCCTTTAAGTCAACATCACAGCTAATGTTGAATTGCTTATTCAAATATGGAATGATTATCTTTTCCCCATCAACTTGATTTGGAGATTTTTCATCAAGCTTATGGAGCTTATCATTTTCATAGATATTAATGTCATATCTTTGAGGAGGATTTTTAAGTTTAAACGTTCCATCTATCTTTAAAGGCAATTTAACAGATGCGATTTCTATTTCATATCCCAAAAATGAGGATTTCAAATCCTGTGAAAATACCTTTCCCCTCAAAACGCCGTTTTTATGATTCAAAAGAACGGAGAACGGTTTCTTTTTAATGTCAATATGCGGCTTTTCAAGGCTTCCTGCATAAATGGCCGCACCTTTTGACACCACAGTCAATGGATTTAAGCTTGATTCAATCTCAATTGCAAATTCATCCCGTATGAATTCCTGCACAACCGGGCTAATCGATGAGCCTCCGACAAGAATGACCTTGTCAATATCTTCATCACATAAAGAGTATTCATCCAATAAGCTTTTTGTAACGTTAAATGTGTATTTGATTAATGGTTCTATGATTTCCTTAAATCTGTGCCTAGTTAAAGTATAGTTAAAGTCATAACCATCAAAAAGATTACTGACGCATATGTCTGTCTTATCCATTTTTGTCAGATTCACTTTTGCCAATTCAGCGGCATTCTTAAGTCTTGCAAAAACCTTTACATATTTTGAATTGTCCCTTCTAAAGTCATCCAAATTCAAATCATAAGCGATTTTTGGTCTGAAGAGGTCATTTACAATCTTCCAGTCAAATGCATTCCCACCAAGATTTTCAAGCCCATCAGTTGCAAGCTTTTCGAGTTCCCCATTGCGATTTCTGATTAAGCTTACATTAAATGTTCCTCCACCCAAATCATAAATCAACCAGATTCCATTTGGCTTTTTAAGGTCATAAGCAATTCCCACTGCAATCGGCTCCAATATCAGACTGTGTGATCTGAATCCGGCAAGGTCGGCAGCATCATTAACCGCCCTGGTTTTGATCGGATTTGAATTTGCAGGAACACAAATCACGGCATGCTCAATGTTTACTCCGGTCTCATCATAAACCGATACCCTCAAATCCTTTAGGATTTCGGCGGAAAGCTCTTCTGGAAACATCACGCGAGATGACTTTTCAAATTTAAATGGAATTGAAAATCCCATATTATGCTTAAATTCACCGACCGCATTGCTGTTATTATTCAATAGCGCATCCTTTGCACTCACTCCAACTTCCACATCATCAGATTCATCGACCAAAACAGCCGATGGAGTGAACTCATCTCCAGTCCTGTGATTTTTAATTATGATTGGATTTCCATTGTTATAATAAGAGATTACAGAGTCAGTAGTTCCCAAATCTATTGCATAATCGATAGTGTCGGATTTAATTTCACTAGGCTGTTTGAAATGCATTTTCATATTCTGTTTCCATAGCGACATCTTATAGGCATACTTTTCCCTGACTTCCGCATCAAGGATTACGGCAAACTCCATCAGGTTGGCCCCTTCAGAGAGATTATTGAGATTGACCAAACGAATTGCCTCAATCACGATTTCATCGACTGAATATGTCATGATAGTCGGAAGGATGTTTTTATAAAGTTTTTTAATCTCCCTGTTTGATTCCATAAGCTTTTCAAGCAGCACAACTGCCTTAAATAAACTGCCGTGTCTTTCTAAATCAATGAAAATCTCCCATAAATCAATATAATGCTGATACTTATTTTTAATTGACGGGTTATATGCAATAGCTTCTTTTAAAAAGTTGCAGGCCAATTTATAATGTCTGCCCTTAAGATTAACGGTGAATGCCTTTGAAATCAGTTTCAAATCAGGACGTTTCGATTTCCAAATTCTGAGGGTTTCGGAATAAAATTTACGGATGGCATAATCCTCCAGAACTTCACCCTCCAATATTTCAATAGCTTCCTTAAGTCCGTTTTCACATTTGGCAAGCCTGAAAGCCTCTTTTATTGAATCGTTTATGATATACTCACAATAATCGTCATTATATTCCTCGCCAGATTGGGTCAATGATAAATTCTGAGTTGCCTCATATCCGTCAATTGCCCTTTCAACATCGGCCAACATCTCACCAGCATCACCATACCTGTTATTCGGATTAACATCAAGGCATTTAAGAACGATTTCATCCAACTGTTCTGAAACATGTTCATTATACTGGCTTGGAGGTTTTAACTCATTGGACCATGGCTTTAAATCAATCAGCTCTTCTGTTGTATAATCGCTAACATCATAGGGATATCTATTGGCCAACAGCTGATAAAACATGACTCCCACAGCATAAATATCACTTCTGGCAGATACATTTTTATTGAAAAGTTCAGGAGCCATATATGGCCGTGTTCCCGCTATGTCAATGTCCGAAATGGAAGTTGTGACTTCCTTTGCAAAACCAAAATCAGATATTTTAATTACAATGTCCCCGCAAGCGTTGAAACTGAGCAGAACATTATTTGTCTTTAAGTCACGGTGAATTATCGGAGGATTTGCGGAATGGAGTGTGTTCAAACCACTTAAGATTTGCTTCATTAAATCCAAGCAAAGTCCTATCGGCATGAACATGCCAATTTCAATGTATGAATTTAAAAATTGCTCCAAATCTCCACCGGAAACGTATTCCATCACAAAATATGCATGACTCTTTCCATCTTCAAAATTAGTTATTTCAGCAGCGTCATAAATGCTTATAATATTTTCATGCCTTAGCTGGCAAGCGAGCATGACTTCATGAAAAACATCTTTTTTATTGGTTGAAACACTCAGAGGCTCCTTAATGATTTTCATGGCCATTAGGGTGTCTAGATAGTTATGGTTCACTAGATAAACCTTTGCAAATGATCCTTCGCCCAGAAATTTTTTAACTTCAAATTTGCCATTAAAAAATTCTTCAATTAAGTGTTTTGCCTCATCAAAGTCCACTCAAACCACCAATTAGATTTAAAAAAAAATCTAATTAAAATGAACAATAAATGACCGCTCCACCATTTCCTTTAGATAACTTTAAAAATGAATTGGTTTTTAGTCTTGTTTCAATTCCGGTCGGAACCTTTCTATCCGCAATGTAAGTTCCGTTAGAGCTGCCTTCATCCAAAATATACCATCCGTCATCCTTATAGTATAATTTTAGATGAGGTTTTCCAACGTTTGAAACTGTAGAATAGCTATTATCTAAAAGTATGGTAAATGAAGCCAAATCATTGGCATTGAAATTAGCTTTCCTTCCAATTAAAACTGTCTCATTCTTGTGAACCTTAAATGTTTTGCCCTTATCCTCTCCATTGAAAATAGTTAAAACACAATGTTCACCATCGGAAAATCTTTGATTGGATTTGTATAAATCGAAAAATGTGAGAAGTTCATCTGATAAGAAGCTTACATCCAAAAACAGATCTTCAAATGCATCCTCTTTAAGAATAAATGCCTTTACACTTCTGCGGCCAATCTTATTAGGAACTTCCTTTTTAACATCCACTTCTTCAATCAAATCAGCTCCCGCAAGTTGTTTCAAGTGTTGACCCAACATTTGAGGAGTAATGTTAATGTTGTAATTGTTTAAAAGGATTGAGTTGATTTCACGGGAATACAGTGGTTCCTTTTTAAATGTGCCGTCACTTTTTTTATTTGCCCGTTCGAAATCCCTTAAAATTTCTAAAATGGAAAATCTTACGTTATTATTGACTGCTGCTAATTTGGTTGATAGCATTCCTGAATCTGAGTTATCAAGAATCACTGTTTTCGAATCGCTCATAATAAAACCTTCTCAATACATAATTCATTATTATCTAAATTGAACTGCTTAACACATCATGATATGATTTTAAGTCTTTTTCACGCAGGTTTAAGCTTTGCATTAACTCTGCAACTAATGCATCAAGCAACACCAAAGCGGAAACTTCAAAAGCTGTTCCCATTAATATTAACTCCAATGGACGGTATATATTGCTGATTCCTCTGATTTCTTTAGGTAAGTCTTCAATATCTTTCCATAATTTGTTATCGCTTAAATCAGCAGATTTTTTTGGAATCGCTTCAAGTTTGCTTCTGACACTCTCATCACTTTCGAAGTTTATTAAAGCTCCAGGCAAAGTTTCAATAAACTCTTTCACATCATAATCCTCAAGTCTGACTAAAGTCTGTGGAAGGGAATCAATTACAATTCTTGCATCAGCCTTTTGGGCAAGATCACTTTTAGTATTGCCGCATACAGCTAAAAATTTGACATTATCAATTTTAGAATCTTCAACTATTTGAGTTATGGAATTGGATTTGCCTGATTTTGAAATGATTATAATGATATCCCCATCTTTAACCGGAGGAGCTATTGTTTCATTAAATACATATACATAAAATCCTAAATGCATTAATCTCATTGCAAAAGATTTTGCAACAAAACCTGACCTTCCAGCACCTGCAAGGAATATGGTAGTTTTTCTCTCTGGTACTACACGCTTATTGGAGGCTGTTAAAATAACGTCCCTAAACTTGCAGATAGCCTCTTCCTGATTTGCCACAACTGATTTACACATTTGAAGATTTTTGAGGATTTCATCCAAAGATAAATCCATATATTTTAACTCAGACATATTAATAACCTTTTTAAGCTTTGAAATTATAAACTGGTTTTACAATTTCCACTATTTTAACTGTATCTTCAACATTATTTAAAATATTATCTATTGGTTTATAAGCCATAGGAGATTCATCAATTGTGTTCCTTTTAACTGATGTTGAATAGATTCCTTCCATTTCACGTTCAAATTCTTCGAAAGACAATGCTTCTTTAGCCTTAGAACGACTATATAAACGTCCTGCACCATGAGGAGCGGAATAATTCCATTCTGCATTTCCTTTACCTTTGCAAATGATTGATCCGTCACGCATATTGATTGGAATGATTAATGTTTCGCCTTTTTCGGCGGAAACTGCACCTTTCCTTAGAATCATCTTGTCAGTGTCAATGTAGTTGTGGATAGTGGTGAACTTTTTGGTGTAATCCATTCCGTATTCGCTTAGGATAGTTTCAGCAATGGCCTGACGGTTTAGGGCTGCAAAATCCTGCATTATTTCCATGTCATGAATATAATCATCAAACAATTTTCCTTCACAGTGAATCAAATCCCTACTTTCAGCCATATTGTGGAATCTCTTAAATTCCTTTAATGCCTCATTTTGATAATATTCACAAACATCAGCACCAATCCTGCGGCTTCCTGAGTGAATAACCATGATCAATTCATTGTTTTGTGTCCTGTTAATCTCAATAAAGTGATTTCCACCACCGAGAGTGCCAAGGGCAAAGTTGCCTTCACTTCCTGCTTCAAGATTGAAATAGCATTTGAGTTCTGTTAAATCAAAGTTCTTCATGAAATGATGTGGAACAACCCTTTTATTATAACCGAAAGGCACCTTAGTTCGAATTATATTGTCAAGGCGTTCAAAATCGATTTCATCAGCATCCAAGTACAGCACTTCCATTCCGCAGCCAATGTCTGACCCTACAAGATTAGGAACAACCTTATCTGTGATTGTCATTGTAGTGCCTATTGTACAGCCGCTGCCCGCATGGATATCCGGCATCATGCGGATGGTCTGGCCTTCAGCGATTGGCTGGTTAAGAAATTGGATAACCTGGGATATGCTCACATTGTCAACATCATCTGAAAAGATTTTAGCGGTTGCATATTTTCCCTTTAATTCAAACATAGTATCACCTCACATAATCGGTTATTTAATTATCTATTATTGACACTATTTAAATCGCATAAAGTAAAGACTTTAATCGAAAATGCAATTGAGAACACTCAGTTTTTCCTCGCTTTCGCTTCTGATGTCATCATTATCATCACCTGCAATGTTACCTGTGAATTCACTATCCCTAACATTTAATATTAGTTCGTTATAAATGGCTCCACCCTTATAAGCAGCGTTTTTTCTAAACAAACAGTCATATACGCTCAATTTTGACTTATTATAAATTGCTCCCCCTTCAAATTCAGCGAAGTTAGACTCAAAAACAGATCCGCTTAAGCTTAACATCGAATCGGAATCCATAAAAATGGCACCTCCATACTCTGCCCTGTTTTCAATGAATTTTGAATTTTTTATGGCCAGATTAGACTCATTATATATGGCACCGCCTAAATCCCATGAGGTATTATCAAAAAATTCGCAGTTTTCAATTATCAAATCCCCTCTGTTAATTAAGGCTCCGCCTGAGTATTCAAAGCATGCATTCTCAAATCTGAAATTTCTTAAAGTGACTTTCGATTCGACATTCAATAGGGATGCCTTCTTATTTCCATTAACGGAATGATTATTCCCATCGATGATTAAATCATCTGCAGTGATTTCAACACCCCACATGTAATCTTCCCTCTCAGAGTCCTCAAGAATAACATCTTCAGTTAAGGTAATCTCCTTCAATCCGCTATTAATCAACTCTTCAAATTCCTGAAAATTCATATTTGACACAACCAGTAAAATATCAATTTGAAGTATATAGGTATAGTCTATTTAACTTATTTAAAGTAATTAATTTATCCAACTTAAATATTTCTGATGAAAATTATATTATATGAAATTTATCGACAGTTTCAAATACGCAATTGAAGGACTCCTCAACACCACAAATGTTGAGAGAAACTTGAAGATTCATTTCACAGTTACACTTTGCGTAATCATTTTAGGATTAATGGTCAAATTATCAAAAATGGAATGGGTCATCTGCATCATATTATTCGGACTCGTGATATCTGCAGAACTATTTAACACTGCTTTTGAAAAAACATTGGATTACATCAATGAGGATTATGATGCCGACATCAAGTTCATCAAGGACGCTTCAGCGGCAGCAGTTTTAGTGATGGCCATTTCATCTGCAATTATTGGATTAATGATTTTTCTTCCAAAATTGCTTTGACCTTTTTTAAGCAGCGGCGGATTTCACAAAAGCATGCATCATAAACCTTAAAATCCCCACCGACAGGATCATTAATGTCAGGAGGATATTCATTGATGAACTGTCTGATTGTGCAGATTTTTAGATTGGGATAGTAAATCTTTACTTTTTCCGTGTGAAACTCCTCCAGAGTCAAAACCAGGTCCATATCCCCAATGAAGGAGCTTCTGAAGTTGGTTGCCCTATGATTTGACAGGTCAATTCCATGAGACCTGCACACATCAACTGTCAATTCAGAAGACATCTTACCCGTTTGGGCCATGATGCCTGAGGAGTAGACTTCAATGTCATCGCCAACCATTTGCTTAAATATAGCTTCCGCCATTGCGCTTCTTGAAGTATTTGCATAACAGACAAACATTATTTTCACAAAATCATCTCCCGATAAACGATTTTACATCGTCGAAAATTTCCATCGCAAATTTCAAATTATCTCACTAAACTTTATATAATACTATTATTCCAAGAGTATTTAAACACCCTAAAGAAAATCATTTAACCGATTTTAAAAATCAGTTGATGAAAGCAATTCCTTTATGCGATTTAATAATAATGTATTATAAACTCATGTACGGTGTTGAAAAATGGCGAAGAATTGGCTAAGATATAATTATAAACCACAAGGATCATGCAATTACTGTGGGAAAAATTCCTACGCGATCAAATTATCTGATTTTACATTTATCAACGCCATTTTTTCAAACAATCATCATTTTAATTTTATATCACAAAAACTTTTTTTAAAATTATCAAATAAGGGATTAACATGAAAACTGACGATATTAACGAAAAAATAGAAGAAGCAATGGAGTATATTCAAAACGATACTGCAAAAGCAATTAAAATTTTCGATGAGATTCTGGAAACAGAACCTGAAAACATTGAAGCCATTAATGGGAAAGGATCCTCCCTGATGAAATTAAATCGCATGAACGAAGCTGAAAACTATTTTGACTATTCTCTGTCCATTAAAAAAACTTCGTCCGCCTATATAAGCAAAGGAATAATCAGCAAAATCAGAAAAGATTACAGGCAGGCATTGAGCTTTTATGACAAGGCAATCGAAATTAATCCCAATTTGAAAAATATCATAATAATCCTTAAAAATGAGATAAATGAGATAATCGGCAATGAAATAGAAATCAATATGGCTTATACTGCCAGAACCAATGAATTGATTAAACAAGGCAGGACCTATAAAAATTCCAATAGATTATGGGATGCTCTTGACTGCTATGAAAAAGCGATTAAAACCGATAAAGACTGTAAAAATTATGTTCAATCCCTGATTAATGAAACAAAATCAATTTTAGAAAACGAACTGATGATCAACACTCCAGAACTTGGAGACTCACGAACAGACCAATTAAAAATCAAAAGCCTAAGATTGTTTCTGATTGAAAAAGATCCCAAACAAGCCCTAACCATCATGAACCTTATTTTAGACGACAATGAAAAGGATATTGACGCATTGAATCAGAAAGGGTGTCTTCTGTTTTCATTTGATGAATGCGAACAAGCCCTCGAATGTTTCAACAAATGTTTAAGTCTTGATAAAAATTATGATTACGCTCTTTTTAACAAAGCAATTGTTTTGAGAAGGAAAAATGATTTGGATGCCTCCTTAGACTGCTTTGATGAACTTTTAAAAACACCTCAAAACTATGACAAAATGAAACCATACCAATTAGAAATATTAGATAAGCTCCATGAAAGAGCCATAACCTAAAAATCATGAATTTCAACTATTTTTTCCAAAGCATCTCTAATCTCCAGAAAACATTTTTCATAATCATCCAAATCCCCTCCGATTGGATCTGCAATGTCTTCAGGTTCACACCCTGCATATCCTCTGATTGTGTGAATCTCCAAATTTGGATAAGCATTCAAAAGCTCATTCTTATGAAAATCAGTAGCGGTTAAAATCAAGTCATCATAAGCGAGATTGACCCTGCCGATGTTTTGTGAAAAATGATTTTTCAAATCCAAACCATACTTTTCACAGACTTTTATCGCATTTGGTGTCGCCATTTGACCATAAGATGCATAGATTCCAGCAGAGACCACTTCAACATCCCTGACCAAATCCTTAAATATAGCTTCGGCCATTGGACTTCTGCAGGTGTTTCCTGTACAAACAAATACAACCTTCATATCATCACCATTTAAACCATTAACCTCTCTTAAAATCTTCATGAGTTTCAAGAAT
This sequence comes from Methanobrevibacter sp., assembly GCF_045130115.1. Taxonomy (GTDB): domain Archaea; phylum Methanobacteriota; class Methanobacteria; order Methanobacteriales; family Methanobacteriaceae; genus Methanocatella. The sequence continues at coordinate 2,605 of NZ_JBGUPC010000065.1, read as the reverse complement.
TTTTTCCAGAGCCTCTTTAATTTCAAAAAAACAAACCACATGGTCTCCCAGACTGTCCTCTGAAGGATCCTTAATGTCCAGGTCTTCATATCCTCCACTATACTGCTTAATAGTATATGCAGTTACATCTGGATATAACTTCAATATCTTATCTCTGGCTGATTCGGTTGCGGTCAAGACCAGATCAAACTCACTGAAATCAACATCTGCCACATTTGTTGTCCAAAACTCTGACAAGTCAATATCATGCTTCCTGCATACTATTATTGCATTTTCAGATGCTTTTTCACCTGAAAATGTGGAAAATCCCGCTGAAGAAACTTCAACATCACTTAACATCTGTTTGAAAATTCCCTCAGCCATTGGACTTCTTGAAGTGTTTCCGCTGCAAACAAAAATTATTTTCATAATATCAACCGTTATAATTTCCGAAATCTCATATAATATCTCTTTAGGAGACTTTGAATTTGTTTTGCCGAACCCTTTATTAAAGATATTGTTTTCTTGAATATTTAAATTAGACAAATGAAATGCTTTAGCTGAAATATGAAAGCAACTGATTTATCTATAAAGCAAAAGCTTTATTCGATTTATACTACCTTAAAACCAATGAAAAAATAATGATTAAAATTTGAGGTGATAATATGTGCGGAATTGTTGGATGCATATTAAGAGAACAAAAAGATGCGGCACCTGTTCTATTCGAATGTATTCAGAATTTGGAATACAGAGGATACGATTCAATAGGGCTTGCGACTTATGATAATGCAATACATGTCAAAAAAGGCAAAGGAGACATCAAAAAAGTAAACAGAGAACAGAATTTTAAAAACATGAGCGGATCTTACGGCATTGCCCATACCAGATGGGCATCAACAGGAAAGCCTACACCTGAAAACGCTCACCCTCACCTTGATGACACCAATACAGTAGCTGTTGTCCACAACGGCACTTTGGAAAACCATAGGGAAATCAGAGATGAGCTAATCAAAGAAGGGCATGAATTCATTTCAACAACCGATACTGAAGTGATTCCTCATCTGATTAAAAAATTTATGGACGACGGCCGGGATTTGGAGGATGCAGTGAGAAAATGCAGTGCGAAAATTGAAGGGTCATATGCAATAGTTGCAATGTCCAAAGACGAACCTGACAAACTTGTTGCAACAAGAAAGGATTCGCCTTTAATTGTCGCATTTGGAAAGGAAGGTTATTTCGTTGCTTCAGACACCCCTGCAGTACTTGACTATGCCCGTGACGTAGTAAGGCCAAAAGATGGAGAGATTGCAGTACTTACAAAAGAAGGCATTGAAATCCATGATGAAAACGGCAAGGAAGTTAAAAAATCCCCACAGCACATTGACTGGTCTCCAGATATGGCCAAAAAAGAGGGATTTGACCATTTTATGATTAAGGAAATTACAGAACAATCCGCTGCAGTTAAAAACACCTTAGGCCAAAGGGCAAATATCGAGAAAATAATAAAATGCATAGGTGAAGTCAAAAGAATCTGCTTTGTCGCCTGTGGAACATCATATCACGCTTCAATTACAGGAAAATATCTGATTGAGTCCCTTGCAGGCATTGCATGTGATGTTGTCATTGCATCAGAGTTCAAATACACAGCAAAAACATGGGATGAGGATACACTGGTTATTTTCATTTCACAATCCGGTGAAACCTTCGATTCGCGTATGGCATTGAAAGAAGCTAGAAAAACATCAAAAACATTGGCTATTGTTAATGTTGCAGGGTCTGCAATGACTGAAGAAGCGGAATACTTCATTCAGACTCAAGCAGGTCCGGAAATAGGAGTTGCTGCAACAAAAACATACCTTGCCCAATTAACAGCAATCTACCTATTCGCCGCTTTGATGGCCAAAGACGAAAAGTTGATTAGGGAATTATACCAGGTCCCTAAATACATTGATGAAGTTGTAAAGGAAAGGGAATCAATCAAGAATATATCAAAAAGATATGACTTTGCAAAAAATGCGTTCTATCTCGGACGGGGATTCTCATATCCAATAGCTCTTGAAGGAGCATTGAAACTGAAGGAAATCACCTACATCCATGCCGAAGGATATGCTGCAGGAGAGCTCAAGCATGGCCCATTGGCATTAATCGATGAAAAGGTTCCCGTCATTGTAGTCATTCCTCCTGGAGATGACTACAGCAAAACAATGGTTAACCTGGAGGAAGTCAAAGCCCGTGGAGCAATAATTCTAAGTGTCTGTGCTAAAGGCGATGAAAAAACTGCTGAAAACTCAAAAGAAGTAATCGAAGTCAATGCAGAAGTAGGAGACATTATTGCCCCATTGGTTTATGCCGTGCCTTTGCAGTTGATTTCCTATTATGTGACATGCGACAAGGGTTACAACCCCGACAAGCCAAAAAACCTTGCAAAAGTAATTACAGTATAGTCATGAAGCATGATTTGCTTCATGATTTCCTTATTTTTTTAATATCTTTTAGAAAAACTTCATTTATATTAATCGTATTTTTCATTAACTGAATTAATGTAATCAAATTTATCTAAATGATGCAAGAATACCATGACCTCTTCAAGGTCATGGATGAATTGCACTATTGGGTGTACTATCTT
>NZ_JBGUPC010000064.1:0-47095 GCF_045130115.1 Methanobrevibacter sp. | reverse complement strand
TGCAATTTTTGCATCATCACTAATTCTTTGTGCGCCAGCATTTTTTAAGATACGACCGACTGGTGCGATTGGTAATTCACTCATAATTACACCTCCAATTAAATGATAGTATACAATAGTATATAAAGGTATCGGTAAAACTGAATAATAATCGCCTATATTATACCATAATAATTTATACAATATGCTTTTGAAAATTAAATAAAAATATAGATAAAATAAAAAATTAAAGGATACATATTAACAGTAATCTCAAAATAAGAAAAGTAATAAAATTAAAAAATTTATCTTACAATAATTCACTTTTTAGATAAGTTGAGGTCGCTTCAGTTATTTTTACATCAACAAAAGTTCCTAACTCAACATTATCAACAATTACTGGAATATAAGAATCTGTTTTTGCTATATATCCACCTTTAGAACCTTTTTCAATAACCAATACTTTTTGAATAGAATCAACTAATTCTCCGTTTTCTCGTTCAGTTATTTTTTCTTTGATTTGAGACAGGTATTTTGACCTTTCCTTCATTATTTTGCGAGGAATTTCTGTTAGTGATGATGATATTGCACCTTTTCTGTGCTGGTATTTTGACAGATGTATCAGACTTGGCCTAATCTCCTCAAGCAATTTTACAGTTTCGCCAAAATCTTCATCACTTTCGGTTGGGTATCCAACAATGATGTCAGTGGCCAAGGTCACATTCGGAATTTCCTTTTTGAATTTTGAAACAATATTTTTGTATTGCTCTATCGTATGGCCCCTTCTCATCTCGGACAATACCTTATCACTGCCACTTTGTACAGGCAAATGAATAAAATCATATACCTTCGGATGTTTCATTGCATCGATTATTTCATCAACATCGTTTAAAATGTTTTTAGGATGCATCATTCCAACACGAACACGAAAATCTCCATTTAAATTAGCCACTTCTTTAATTAAATCAGACAGTTTTTCACCACTGTCTCGACCAAATGCTGCAGTATCCTGTGCAGTCAACTGTATCTCACAAGCCCCATTTTCAATGGCCTTTTGCGCTTCACAGACAATGTCCTCAATCGGATAGCTGTTCAGAGGTCCGCGAGCAAAACGAGTGCAGCAGAATGTGCATGCGCCAAGACAACCCTCACAAATCTGCAGAATATGAATCAGAGTATCGTCCCCAACTTTAGGAATACAGACCTTAGACTCCTTTGAAAATCCGGTTTCACGGATAATGTCTCCGCAATACGTTGCATTAACCACACTTGCAGACTTATGAAGCTGATGAGGACCGATCCATGAAACATCTGGCCCGATCTTTTCCAGTTTTTCAGGATCGATTTCAACCATGCACCCTCCGACAATGATTTTTTTGTCAGGAAATTCCTTTTGAAGCTTTTGGATTCTGAAGGTCATCTTATCTTCGGTAGGCAACTTGACATAGCAGGTGTTTACAATAACAACATCCGCTTCTTCAATATCATCTACAATGTCTATGTCGTTTGCCTGCAGATTTCCTGCAATAATCTGTCCGTCAGCTTGGTTGAATGTGCAACCGTAAGATTCGATAAAAACTTTCATTCAGTCACTCTTTTTTGTTTTTTTAAATATGTTTTTGGTCAAGTCATAATCATAATTGTTAAATCTGACCGGTTTTGAATAAACCCTTTTTATGACTCCTGCTTTTGCAAATCCGGAAGTCAATTTTCTCTCTTGAGTTTTGATGACATGTACCTTGACAATATGATTTTCAATTTTGACAACATCCCCTGGAGCTATTTCAAAATCCCTTTCAAGGTCAAGCTTATAGGAATCGACATCCCCATGCAGATCAACTGAAAAACCGATACGCGCAGGAATCTCAACAGAAGATGCCCAAATGGTAGTTACCTCTTCAAGTTTGGACCTTTCAACTCTCTTGTCACCCACTTCAATGCTGGTGACCTCAACCTGGCCAAACTCGGTCAATAGAACATCTCCAGTTCTAAGCTCATCGCTTGGAGACAAATCAATAGTTGTCTTGTGAGATTTGTCCTGCTCGGAAATGATAATCCTGTAAGGCCTAGGCTTTTTAAGAGAGATTATATTCTTATAAACATGACCGCAATTTTCGCATTTGAGCAAATATTCCTCAGTGAACTTTTTCTTTGTTGTTTTTTGTTTTGAATTCAAAATTTCAATATCATCAGAACCACAAATTGGACAATCCATTTTTATGCCTCCTTAATCAGAATCATTCAGATAATGGTTAACTAACCCACCATCTTCCAAAATAGATAACATGAACTCTTTAAAAGGTTCAAAAGTCTTTGACTCACCAGTGGTTTCATTGACCAATGTTCCCTTTGATAAATCAATGTTAATTATATCTCCGTCCTTGGCTTCGATATCAGAAACAATTACTGGCAAACCTATATTGATTGCATTTCTGTAAAAAATCCTTGCAAATGATTTAGCGACAATAGCGCTCACTCCCGCTGTTTTGATAGCCACTGGAGCCTGTTCCCTTGATGAACCGCAACCAAAGTTTTCATCGGCAACAATGATGTCGCCTGATTTGACATTTTTTGTAAAGTCCGGCCTTTCGCCTTCAAGCACATGGTCTGCCAAATCCTGGGGATTAAATGTTCTTAAATACCTTCCGGGAATAATTACATCAGTGTCAATATTTTCTCCGAAAGTCCATGTTTTTCCTTTGATAATATCCATAAATATCACTAATAAATCTTAATTAATAAAAAAATGAAGTATTCAGGAAATCCTGAATACAAAAAGTAGGTGATTTTTTTGTAAGTTTAATTTTTCTCTGCTTTAAATGGTTTTGAAAACTCTTGCTCCACACCTTCACGATACATTGAATTGAAGGTACAGAATGGAATGATTCTTCCATCCGGTGTTGCATAATGAATAACACATTTTTTAACCCTTTGTTCATCAAAGTTAAACGGATCCATGAAGTGCATGCATGAGATGAGCATTGAATCTTTGGAAAAGTCTCCTAATGCATCATAATCCCCTTTAACAAAAACATTCAATAATATCCTTTTGATATCCAAACCTTTAGGAGCTCTGCTAGTGTGAATTATTTTAGCAAGGTTTCCGGTTAAACCGGCCAAAACTCTCTTACGAGAACCGAATTTACCGTTTTTGAGTTTTTCATTATATTCTTTAAGTTTATCAGCCAAATCATCAACATCAATGAAATCAGTGATTGGAATCAGTTTGTCTTTTCCGTCACCTTCAGTTTTCTGTCTGAATACATAAGTAGCAATTCCACAATGCTCATGACAGTTCAAAGTCACTTTTGCGGATTCCTCACCATCAAGCAATGATATGAACTCTGCAATAGGTTCTACAAAAGATGGCGGATAAAATGCAGAAGTTGGAACTTGACCATCAGTTTCCCTTTCAATGATGTCAACAAAGTCAGGAATAGTAATCCTTTGCTCCTCTACATGTTCAGAAGGAGTCCTTCCGGAAAATGAAACTGGCTGGAAGTTTACGCCGTAAATAATGTCATTATTGTCAAAAGCGAATTTGATGATTTCGCCAACTTGATGGTCGTTAACACCTTTGACCAATGTAGGCACTAAAACTACTCCAAGACCCGCTTTTCTACAGTTTTCAATAGCTTGAAGTTTATCCGGAAGCAGATTTCTTCCTTTATTCTCAATATAAGGTTCTGGAGTTATACCTTCAAAAGAAAGATAAACAGTGTTTAATCCAGCATCTTTCAATTGTTTTGCTAAATTCTCCCTTTTTGCTATTCTAATACCATTGGTAGCTATTTGAACGTGAGTGAAACCCTCTTCCTTTGCCATTTCAATAAGTTCAACTATGTCTTTTCTGACGGTAGGCTCTCCTCCGGCATATTGAATAGCTGGACATGGGTGAGGTTTCAGATTCCTTAAGTTCCTAAGCATTTCTCTGATTTCGTCTTTTGTAGGCTCATACAGATATCCTGCAGCTGCAGCATTGGCAAAACAAACAGGGCATCTTAAATTACACCTATTTGTTACATCAATCAATCCTAAAACGGTAGATGTTTCGTGTTTTGAACATAATCCACAATTATCAGGACAAGGAGCACTATCATCCACACAAGGATTATCTACACCAGAAATTGTAGGAAGATAATTACTTGCGCGGTCGTATAACTCTTTATCACTCCAATAAGTGTTTATAAACTCCCCATGCTCATCACAAGTTTTTTTGATAAAGACTTTGCCGTCTTCATCATAAACTTCAGCCTCAAGAGTCTTTCCACACTCTGGACATAAACTTTTTGTACTTTTTAATTTCAAAAAATCACCTTTTATAATACTAAGCAATATTAGTATAAACTTACATAATATAATATATTTAAAACAATTTAATATTTAAATATTATTAATTATATACTTTATATAAATCCAATATGATATGGAGTAAAATTTAAATGATAATCGATTTCCAACAAATAATCCTGATATTGTTAGTAACATTATATTTCATCCTTCCAGCATACTTCTCAAACGGAGGTGCACTTCTGTTTGGAGGAGGAACACCCATTGATTTTGGAAAAACTGACTCAAAAGGCATTCGCTGGATTGGAGATGGAGTTACCTGGAGAGGATTGGTTGCCGGAACAATAATCGGTATGATTACCGGAATCATTCAGGGATACCTGTCTCCAATGATTCTCCCATTTATTGGAAATTCATTCATAGTCCCTATCATAACAAGCATCCCTAACGGAATATTGATTGGATTTTTACTTGGTTTTGGAGCTCTTATAGGTGACGCTTTAGGTAGTTTTTTAAAAAGAAGACTTGGAATTGGCAGAGGAAAACCTGCACCAATTCTTGATCAGCTGGATTTTATAATAGTTGCATTGATTTTTGTTTCACCAGTCGTTGAGCTTAATTTAACCTTCGTTGTTTTGGCTCTACTGCTGACACTGTTTATCCATTTATTAACTAATAGCTTTGCATATCTGCTTGGTTTGAAAGATGTGTGGTACTAATTCAAGTATTTCTCCATCATCACAGCAGTTCCGACAGCCGGCGCAACAGTACATTCATCATCAGTTAAGATATCGCCCATTGATTTGACTTTTAAACCTAAAAGCTCTGCCGCTTTTTTATCAAGAATATCTTTTCCAAGGCCGGTTGTTACAATCAAATCCAAATCTTGAGTTTCATGGACCTGCCTTAGTCCGTCGGCAATTTGCTCAACCTGTTTTTTATGAATGAACTTGCACATTTCAATGATATCCTCCATTGAAAGCATTTCCAAGTCGGCACAGACCACACGGGCGATTCTTTTTGCACATTCCAATTTGGATTTGCCTTCACCGTCAAAGGTATCGCAGATATAGTCTTCTTCTGTGATTAAATCCAAAACGGTGTAAACATCTGCAGTTTGTGCAAACAGCTCACTGGCTACGCGATACTCCTTTCCATTCAGTTCAACCTTATCAAGGAAACTTGCAAGATTGGTTCTCAAAGTACCTGTGTAGACCAATTCGCCAGTTGCAGACCTGTCAAAATCAGATTTTCCAATTGCGCATTCTTTGCCGTCTTTAATTGGAATGATATCGGTTGTTGTGCTTCCAGTATCGATGAATATGCAGTTATCAGATATCAATGTTGCAATTTGGGCGGTTGCAATCCAATTGGCCGCCGCAGCCTTAAGAGGAGTTTTTTCAATTTCAGCCTTTGACAGCATTCCGTCAACGCCGACATATGCAATCGGACAGGAAAATGTCCCCTCACATTTTTTGACAACATCCAAAACCCCATCCTTTTTGGTATCATAGGCATCGACAAGTTCCGCAGTCATGGAAATGCCTACCGCATCAATTTCACTAACCGGACAGATATTTTCAATCAGTTCCACCAAAACACGTGACAAATCATCATTGTTGCTCCACATCGGCAGATATGCAAAATCAACCTCAATGTTTTTAATCTCACCGTCTTCAAAGTCGATTACAGCCAAATCAGTGTTTGCACCGCCAATGTCAAATCCTGCAATCCTCATAAATTACAATCTCCTAATCTCTAATGAATCAGCAGATTTTATAAATTCAACTTTACCATTTAAGGAAGTATCCAAATCATCAGTGCTGACCTTTCCGTCAATCAATTCTATAATGCTCTTGCCGATGTTAAAATTGCAAATTTTTTTCAAACCGACATAAGGTGTTGTAAATCTTGAGTTGATTTCCAAAAGATAAACAGAGTAAACATCCTTTTCATCAGCATTTATCAATAAATCAACGCCAACAAAACCCTTAATGCCTTCAATGGCTTCAACAGCTTTGGTTGCTATTTCAAATGCTTCATCCTTATATTTGCTTTCATAAGGTATCTTTCCACCGAAATAGGTTCCATTAGCATCCCCAATAGAGACAAATTGTTCATTCAGGCTAATAGGAATGGCATTTTGCCCATCTGAAATCAGGCTAACACTTATATCAGTCCCATTAATATATTCCTGAACAATAATCCTTGAACCCGGCGGATAAATCTCTTCAAGATCATATGACAAATCGCCGATGTCATTGATTATTACAATATTTTCACAGTCAACACCAATCAAAGGCTTGATAATTAATTTAAGAGGAGTCAATGGGTCTTCAGACTGCCATTTTTCATGCAGATTTTCAATTGCCCTTTTCCAATATCCTTTTGGGTCAATTTTAAATTTAAATGACCTTGGTTGAGGAATTTCCATCGGAAGGGCATTGTAAGTTTCAAATTTATTGGAAGTCTTGAAACATGCCTCAGCTGAAGAGGTATATGTTTTAACATTGTTTTCCTCCAGAATCCTTGTGATATTGTATAGGGCATTATCCATTTCCGCAGAAATAAATATTGCATTTTCAAAGTCTGCGGCATTGCCTTCAAGCCAATCTACAATGTTCTCATCAATCAAGATAGGATTAACATTATCGAAATCCTTTACCCTATCCTCATAGGATTTGTTAATGACCAAGTCAACATTAAAGTCTGACAGGTCATCCAATAATGCAAAAATCAATTCTTCCGCTTCGGAAATTATGCTCTTTTCCTTTTCGCCGGAAGCCGTAAAATACTCAAATACCAATATTGAATCAGTTTCGTTCATCATAAGTAATCATCATACCATTTAATTTTAAGTCATCTGCTGGAAAACGCATCTTATCCCCATCAAATACCATATGTATTAATGAGTTATTCTTATCTTCAAATTCAGCAACAGTAATGTCTTCATCGATTGCCGCCATTTTCCTTGTAAATGAACCCATAATGTCTTCAGGAGCCTTAATGTCAAGAAGTCCCCTTTCATAATAATCTTCAATTGCGTCAACAGTCACTTTGGCTGAATCTCCAATACCGTATGGGTTCAGAGCGTTTTTCATTTTGTCTGCAAATTCACTGTCATTCAAAATCCTGTTTGCATTTTCCAAAATTACATCCTTATCAGAACCGACAAGAATATTTCCACCGGCAGTTACTGTTTCAGGACGTTCAGTATTATACCTCAATGTCAATGCAGGCACATCAAGTGTTATCGCCTCTTCTTGAAGTCCTCCGGAATCGGTTAAAATCAGGGTTGATTTTGAAGTCAAAAGTAAAAAATCAAGATAGCCCAATGGCTTTATTATATGAACATGATCCAAATCGTTCAACTCGTCAAACAATCCGAAGTTTTCCAGGGTATTTTTGGTTCTTGGATGAATCGGGAAGATAATGTTCATGTCGCTCAATTCCTTTAAGGCGGAGATAATGCTTGTCACTCTTTCTTTTATATCAACATTTTCAGCCCTGTGCATTGTTAATGTGAGGATATTATCCATATTCTCAATATCCAAATCAGCCAGGGATTCCTCTTCAAATCCTCTTTTTTTAGCTATTTCCAAGTGTCTGAAGCAGGCATCCACTACTGTATTTCCTGTGATAATCAGGTTTTCATGTGAAAATCCTTCTGCAAGCAGATTGATTGCGGACTCTTCAGTCGGTATAAAATACATTGCTGAGACTATATCGGCGACACGACGATTAATCTCTTCAGGCATTGTCATGTCAAATGACCTGAGCCCAGCCTCAACGTGACCTACGGCAATGTGCAGCTTACCTGCCACAAGTGCTCCTGCAAGCACGGCATTGGTGTCTCCCTGAACAAGCACAATATCCGGCTTTTCCTCAATGAGCACCTCTTCAATGCCCTTCATCATCAGACCGGTCTGCTTTCCATGAGATCCTGAACCGACTTGAATATTATAATCGGGAGTTGGGATTTCCAAGTCCCTAAAGAAATTGTCAGACATCTCCTTATCATAATGCTGGCCGGTATGCAAAACTATTTGGTCAATGCCCCTTTTTGAAATTTCATCAATGATTGGAGCCATCTTAATAATTTCCGGTCTTGTTCCTAAAATTGTCGCTATTTTCATGATATCCCTTTTATAAAATTAATTAATATGCAGTACTGAAATTGCCAATCGCAATTGAACAGAAAATAAATCCGAAAGATGCGGAAACTGCAACTACAGCCAAATTTAAAATGAAAACTCTTATTACAGAAGTTATATTAAATTCAACGCTTTTATCACGAGCATTAGCATAATATCCGCCCAATGCTGATATCAACGTCATTATTAATGAAGTGAAAAAAACCACTTGAATTAATATAACCCAAAAATTCAAATCATCATGGTCAATGCCCAGATAGATTCCCAGGGCAAAACCCACGATAATTCCAATAATCATAATTTTTTCATTAACTTTTTGTACTTTATCCATAAGTATCCTCACATTAATATTTGTGTAAATCATTTAAACTTTTTATCATTGATTCACGAATTGCATATTTTTTCTGCAAATTGCTAAGAGAATCAACCAAATCACGTCTAAATCTCTCACAGGCATAATCATCATATGTGAATTTAATTCCATCATATTGAATGTCCATCAGAATCAAATAATCAGGTTCTGTGACTTTAATATAAGCCCTCGGCTCATCAACTTCAGGATTCAACAACCTTTCAACCTCATCCAAGGTCATCTTGCCAACTGCAACATCAATGAAAACCCTCATCATCTTCCTAACCATGTTCCATAAAAATGATTCACCGTAAATATCAACGAATATTGGAGATAATGTATCATGGAGATTAGGAAATTCCCTTTTGTGATAATCATCCAATTCAACTTTTGAGATTTTAATGTCATCGATCGTACGGATGGTTGTTTTCTGAAACCTTTTTGTAAAATTAGTGAAGTTATGGGTTCCCTTAAAGACCTCAGCACACTCATTGAGCTTGTCGATATCCAAATCCTGAAAAAGCATATACCGATATTGTCTCATTTGGGCATACCTCGGCTTAAAAGCATAGCGAACAGGCGCACTTGCCAATATTTGAATATCATCCGGAAGAGAATTATTTATTTCGTTTACCCTAACTTCCTTTTCGGACTGAAAACTGATTACATTTCCCAAACTATGAACACCAGCATCGGTTCTTCCAGCAATTCTGAATCTGGACTTCTTCAAATCGTCAATGTAGTCAAGTTTACGCAAATGGTAAATCAATTCTTCTTCGACTGTTCTGAGGTTAGGCTGTCTTTGAAAGCCATGAAAATTAGTTCCGATATATCCGATTTTAAGTGCAGTTCGCTTCATCAATATAATATTTGGTTTAATATAAAATAAGTTTTTAGAAAAAATGAGGAGGAAAGCAAATAGCTTGATGAAAAGCTATTTGCCTAAAATTATATGGCATACTATTGCGAAGTAATCATAATAAGGAATAAAATTAAAATTATTTGAAGTAGTTATATTGTATAATTTTAATTATCCAATTACTCAATAGTAATATATTTAATAATTATAGTAATACTTATTTAAAATTTATTAAAAATTATTACTAATTAAATTCAATAAACCAAGGAAATAATAGCACTAAAACCAATATATCCAATAATTAGCAATTTTTAGAAATTTAATCCAAAAATAAAATAAATACATATCCTAAAATTATTCGAGTAATAATTATAGGATTATTGAATTTTCCATAAAATCATTAAAAATCGACTGTTAGACTCTTTATTAAAAAAATGAAAGCATAAAATCAGTTTTTATAAAAAAATTTCCAGTAAATCAGATAAAATAAAAAAAGATAAGAATTCTGTAGAAAAAACAAGTATTACTTTTCTTAAAAAATAATACTACCATTCAACACAAATATTTCACCATATGAGTTGTCTCATCATAATCATCTTCCTCAATTGTGATTTCATAACCTACAGATGTCCAGAAGGGAATTCCGGAATCCAAGTATCTGTGAGTGTGAAGATAAATCCTATCATATCCGACATTCTTGGCAAATTCCTCCATAATATCCACTAACTTTCGGGCAATTCCATGTCTTCTGTAATTTTTATCCACCATTAATCTCCAAATGCTTGCAGTGTCCTCTTTTGTATAAATGCCTCTAAATAATTCATTATCAAAATCATAAGCTCTGATGGCCGCAGTTGCAATAATTTTATCCCCATCCAATGCAATGTAAAAATTATTGGTGGACGGCAAAAGATAATACTCTTCCATCCCATCAATATCATAATGGAATTTTGGAGTGGGACCTATTCCATAGACTTCCATAATCTGACCATATAAAAAGTCTTTAACATTAGCAATTTCGACAGAATTATTTTTAACTTCCCTAATTTCAATATCCATAATATTCCCCTAAAAAAAATAAAAATAAGAATAAGAATTTATCTTATTCTTGTGCGGTTTCAGGATTTAGCAATTTTTCAACATTCTCCCCAATGAAGTCAAATAACAATACAACAATCAATAATGACATACCCGGGTAGAATGCTAACCACCAATAACCTGAAGATAGATAATGCATTGATTCAGCTAATATTACACCGATTGCAGGCTCGTGTGGAGGTAAACCAAATCCTAAAAAGGTAATCGCCGCTTCGTGCATGATTGCATGCGGAAACATTAAAATAACTCCAACAATGATTTGAGATATAATCAAAGGTAAGATATGTTTTGTAGCAACCCATATCTTTGATTTACCTAGGTTTTCAGCTAAATGAATGTATTCCTTGGTTTTAATTTCCTTAACTTCAGATCTTAAAACCCTTGCAAGAGGAGTCCAATGAGTTAGACCAACACCCATAATTACCCCAAATACTCCCCCACCAAACATGATGGAAACGAGGATAATTAAAAGAATATGAGGTATTGAACCGAACAGATCAATAATTCCTGCAACACATTCGTCTGCAATCTTATTGAAACTTGAAAACAATCCTAAAATTATAGAAATAATTGTACTTACAGCAGATGCAATGAAACCCACCATAATACTTAATCCAAGCCCGGCAATTGTACGCTGAAACATGTCCCTCCCCATCCAATCTGTTCCGAAAAGATGTTCTAAAGAAGGCATTTGATTAGCATTGACAAAACTTGTTGGAATGTCTCTTATAAAATAACCTGAAATGAATATTGATACAATAACTATAGCTGAAAGTATGATAATGACAAGAGTCTTTGTCCTGAGATTAGCAGGGTATAAAAACCATTGCTTCTTATCGTCAGTTTCCCTTTTTCTAATCATTAAATTCACTCTCCTTAATTCTTGGATCAATTAGGTAATAAGAGATATCGGCAAGTAGATTTCCAACAAATACAAATACTGCACTGAATATTACAATTCCTAAAAACAGAGGAACATCATTTTGAAGACCTGCGGCTACAGCCGTTTGACCGATTCCAGGATATGAAAATACCTGTTCCACTAAAACTGCTCCTCCAAATAATTCACTGAATGATAAAAACTGCAATGTTATGGCAGGCAACAATATATTTCTTATTCCATGATTCTTTACTAAATCCCAACCTTTTTCACCTCTTGATTTAGCGAATAATACATAATCGGAGGATAAAACTTGAATCAGTTCATTACGGGTATACATGGCAATCGGCGCCAAACCGACCAAACTCAAGGTTAAAGTGGGAAGAACAAGTCTTGATGCCCATTCCATAAATGTTGCATCAGTACTTTTAACTCCAATAGGAACACCGAATCCAATCGGGAACCATCCTAAATAAACCGCAAAAACCATTAAAATAAGCATACCCACCCAGAAGGAAGGTGCAGATTGAATTGCATAACAGTAAACCTTAACTGCTTTGTCAATCCATGACCCTTTGTTTTTACCGGCTACAACTCCTAAAGCGAAACCCAATATTCCACTTAACAGCCATGAAATCGCCATTAACACAATTGAAGCTAAAAATTTATCAATAATAACATCTATCACCGGCGCACGATAAATTAAAGAATTTCCAAGATTTCCTTGAGCTAAATCAAGCAGCCAATGATAAATTTTTGTAGTTAATGGAACATTAGTGCCAAAATATTGTTGTAAAATTTGTCTTTGTGCTTCTGATACTGCAGCTCCTTTCAAATAAGCATTAACCGGATCAATAGGGGATAAATCTAATAATACGAAACTAAATATTGCAACAGCAATCATCAAAATTACGAAACGTATTAATTTGTAACTAAAAAATTTAATTAATTTTTGTTTATTCAATGAAACTAACCCCCATTAAATTTTAAAAAAAAATAAAAAAAGGAAAAAATGTTTAAGCTGTGGAATTGGTTCTAGTCCAATCACAGATATTAATTAAAACATCGTTTCCTAAACCATCAGGTTGTTCACCAATGTCGATTCCATCTTTAATGAAATAGTTGTAGTCGTAGTTTACGAGCCATGCGAATGGAGCGTCACCAGCAGGACCCCAACCTCCACCATTTACAAGAGCTGATTCAGCCCATAATGTGTCAGCAGTATTGAAGTCAGTTGAATGCATTGCGTCTTCCATCAATTTGTCGGATTCAGTGTTGTTATATAAACCAGGGTTCATATAGAATTCATCGGCATCTTTACTGTGGTATTGTTGATAGATTGATTTATATGGATCTGGAGAAGTTTGTTGCATTAATGCAGCTGAACTGTACATGTTTGCATAGATGGTATCCCAATCAGCACCTTTAAGATTTACTTCAATTCCAATTTCTTTTGCTTGTTCAGCAAATACTGTGGATAGAGATTGTCTGTCAAGATAATCCGGTGGATAGTATAAATCGAATGATGCTTTTACACCATCTTTTTCAACGATTCCATCTCCATTAGTATCTTCCCATCCGCCTTCTTTCAAGATACGTTTTGCCTCATCAATGTTTCCGTCTTGAACTTTTGAAGCATTATTTGCGTAATCTCTTGTATCGACGCTTGTGTATTCAGGAGTTGCGTGTCCTGCGAATACTTCATCACACATTTTTTGACGGTCAACACCAACGTTTAAGGCTTGTCTAATCGCTTTATCAGCAGTTACATTGTTACCAATTTTCCAACCGCTTTCATTAGTTACGTTACCAGTATCTTCAAGATAAGGGAAGGATACACCTTGTGCTCTACCTGCGGATTTTTCAACAAATTGATATCCATCAACTGTCTGGTTTAATGCAGAAGTTGCAACTGGCACTACATCTACTTGACCGGATTTAGCGAGTTCCAACCAGGTTGATTCTTCAGGGAATAATAAGGTAATTTGAGTAAAGAATGGTTTGTCACCGTAGTAGTTATCATTAACTTTGAAAATAGCTTGTTGACCTTTATCCCAGTGGTCTAATACGTAAGGTCCAGTACCAACAGGGTTTTCACCATAAGTGTTGTTGTCATACTCTTCAGGAACAATACCAACATATCTTAAATCATAGATAAATGTTGATCTAGGTTCAACCAAAGTAAATTCAACACAAGTATCATTTTTAGCAGTTACTTTCTCAAGATTTGTTAAATCCAAATCAGTTTCAGTTTCTTTTGCAGTATTGAATGTAGTTTCTACATCTTTTGCATCAAAAGTTGAATTGTCTGAGAATTTAACATCATTTCTTAAATTTACAGTCCATGTTTTTCCATCTCCACTGATAGAGTAATCAGTAGCTAAATCTGGAACGATTTCTCCCTTCTTATCTGTCTTAAATAAACAACTTTGTACTAAAGGATTATAGTTTTGGTGCCCACATCCCCAACCGGTAAGCGGATCAAAACCGGATTCCGGTTCTTTAATGTTACTGTGTGCTGCAACTGTCAAATGTGTCGGATCATCATCAGTTGATCCACCCATCAATGCAAATGCAGCGACAGCAATAACAATGATTGCTACAACAGCACCAATAATCATCATTGTCTTTTTTTCCATAATTTCACCATATAACAATTCTATATTAAAACAATAGTAATACTTTTTAATCAATAAATGCTCAATAAGTAATACTTATATAAATTATTTTAATATTAAGTAATATTTAGGACATATTTATATAAAAAGATATTTATTACTTTTAAGTTTTATTTGAAAAATTATAAGAAAAATAAAAAACGCAATATAAAATGAACGAGTAGGGCAAAATAACATTACTAAATTGCCTAAATAAAAAAATTAAGAATGCTGAAAATAAATAAATGAATGTAAAAAATCATCATAAAAGTAATACTTAAATACATTTAAATATGATTATGAAAAGATATTTGTCCATGGATTTGTCCTCAAAACTTAAAGGATATTTAAAGAAAAAAGGTGCAAGCGAAGTGGGCTTTGCAGACATCACCAACTTTACGCCAAAGCCAGGATTAACTTCAGGCGTTATTTTTTATATCGCTTATCCTAAAGAAATTATCAGAAATATGCAGAATGCACCAACACAGGAATATCTTGAGGAATTGATTAGTTTAAATACACGATTGGACGCACTTGGGATGACATGCGAAGAATTCCTAATAGATGAGGGATATAATGCATATGCCCAAACAAAAAAGAGATTGGGAACCGATTTTGGTGAGTTCAATTCCTTTGAATTGCCCCACAAAACAATAGCCACCCGTGCGGGGCTTGGATGGATTGGAAAGTCCGCATTGTTTACAACATTGAAATTTGGATCAGCATTAAGAATGTCATCAGTTTTAACAAATGCCCCCTTAGATTATGGAACCCCTATCCTCAAATCAAAATGCGGAAAATGCGAATCATGCAAGGATGCATGTCTTGGAGGAGCAATAAGCGGCAAGGAATGGAATTATAAACTCAAAAGAAATGATTTCTATGATGACCGAAAATGTGAAAAATATGCGCTGAAAGTTTCAGAAGAAAACCTGGGAAAAGCAGATACAGTATGTGGAAAATGTATTTTCGCATGCCCACATACACAACGATACATTAAACGATTATAGTTTTACTGCATATCTAAAATCAATGGATTGAGGATTAATGTCCAAATATTGAATTTGTTTGTCCATATGAACTGTCAAGAGTTCATCATTGCTATCCAAAACAACAACAAACCCCATCTTTGTCCAAAAATGAAGGGCACCCTCCAAATTTTTATGGGTATGCAAATAAATGTCACGATACCCCACTTCATTTGCAAAATTTTCGGCAATGCTGAACATCTTTGAAGCCAAACCACAACGCCTGCATCGCCTATCTACGAATAATCTCCATATACTTGAAGTGGTGTCATTAGAATACAAATGCCTAAACTCAGGGAAATCTTTATCATAAGCCCTTAAACCAATTGTAGCAATTATTTCGCCAGTTTCTTCAGCATAAGCTACAAAAAAGTTATTCATTTCAGGATCAATATAATACTCTTTCATATTCACGATATCTTGATGCCATTCAGGAACATAATCATAACCGAACTCAAGCTTAATCATTTTAAATAAAAATTCCTGAACCTCTTCAATTTGTTTTGAATCATCACTTAATTCCTTAATTACAACATTCATATTAACCACTTTTCAAAAAAAGTATTACATTTTACCCTAATTTTATGCAATATGTAATACTTTTTATTAAATTTTGAATAACTTTAATATTGATAAAGTACAAATTAGTATATAAAATTTATCATTTTAATTTAATAAGGTGATTAAATGGAAAAATTATTAGATGTTGAAAATGTCTCAATCTCCTTTATACAATATACAAAAGGATTGAATCAAAGAAATCTGAAAGTAATTACTGATTTAACCCTTGATATATCTGAAGGAGAAATATTGGCCGTATTGGGTTCAAGTGGTTCCGGAAAAAGTTTACTAGCACATGCGATATTTGGAATCCTGCCTGAAAATGCAGATTTGAATGGGACAATAAAATTTAAAGGAAAAGAATTATCCCAAGAAGATAAAGAAGAAATCAGAGGAAAAGACATAGTTCTAGTCCCTCAATCCGTGAATTTCTTAGATCCCCTAATGAAGATTTCAGACCAAGCAATCGGTAATGTAAAAAGTGAAGATGAAAAGAAAAGCAAAAAAATAAAACAAAGGGAAATATTTAAACATTATAATCTCGGCCCTGAAGTGGATGACATGTATCCGTTCCAGTTATCCGGAGGAATGGCTAGAAGAGTACTCGTATCAACAGCATTACTATCAGACCCAAAACTCGTTGTAGCAGACGAACCGACACCTGGACTTGATGAAAAAACAGTAGAAGAAACATTAAATCACTTCAGACACATGAAAGACGATGGAATTGGAGTGCTCTTAATCACACATGACATTCACGCTGCACTAGAAGTGGCAGACAGAATTGGAATATTTTATTCAGGTTATGTAATTGAAATTGCCTTAAAAGAAGACTTTTCAGGCGATGGGGAAAACCTACTCCATCCATATACAAAATCATTATACAAGGCGTTGCCTGCAAACGGATTTGAAATAATAAAAGGCCATCAACCGTTGCATGGTGAAATACAAGAAGGATGCCCGTACTATGACAGATGTGAAATGAGATTTGACAGATGTAAGGAAGAAAGGCCTGAATTGATTGATTTAGGAAAGAAAAAAGTTAGATGCTTTAAATATGAAAAAGGTGTAGGAAATGAAACTTAAAGCAACAAATATTTCATTTAAATATCCCTCCGCTAAGGATTATCTATTAAAGGACATTAATCTTGAATTGGATAACAAGAAAATCATTGGATTGATCGGAGACAGCGGTAGTGGAAAATCAACATTATGCAAAATTTTATCCGGATATGTGACCAAATTCGAAGGCAGCGTAACACTCGACGGTCAACCCCTCCCTAATAAAGGATTCAAACCAGTGCAGTTAATTTATCAACATCCCGAAAAAGTAATGAACCCAAAATGGAAAATGAAACAAGTATTAGAAGAATCTTGGAATGTTACGGATGAAGCATTATCAGAATTTGGAATTCAAAAGTCCTGGCTTACCAGATTTCCACAGGAATTGTCCGGAGGAGAACTTCAAAGGTTTTCAGTATTGAGGTCCCTAAATCCAAATACAAAATTCCTTATTGCGGATGAAATGACAACAATGCTCGATGCAATTACACAAGCCCAGATTATCGATTCTGTATTGAAAATCGTTAAAAAAAGAAACATGGGCTTTTTGCTTGTAAGTCACGATATGCCATTAGTGGAAACCATATGTGACGAAAAGATATACCTTAAAGATATTAATGGCGCTTAACCATTAATATTCATTAATTTTTTTATCTGCCAATCTGCCCAGACCATAGTAATATTATTGGATACGACTTCACCTAGAACAATGCCCATCCAGGCTCCCCAAACACCATAACCTAGAATGACACCCAATAAAACCGCAAAAAATATTGTAAAGCCGGTTTCCCTCATAATTGTTTGAAACATTGCAGTCAAACCTTTTCCAATTCCCTGGAAAACATAGGTTGATGCAACACCAACTGCCATTGTAGGATAATAAATAACAATCCAAGAAAGAAACGCAGTCAGTTCAGGGGCAATTCTGACACTGCTTCCTGTTGAAGCGAATACCGAAGCGATATCTCCTGCAAAAACATTGGTTAAAATCATTACAATTACAGCAATGATTATTGATACTTTCATGGCATATCTATGGGTAATCTGAATGTTCTTATATTTTTTTGCAC
Organism: Methanobrevibacter sp.; assembly: GCF_045130115.1. Taxonomy (GTDB): domain Archaea; phylum Methanobacteriota; class Methanobacteria; order Methanobacteriales; family Methanobacteriaceae; genus Methanocatella. Next base: position 29,105 of record NZ_JBGUPC010000064.1, on the reverse strand, counting down.
CATAATTGGCAGCAATGACACTAATTAAGGCAGTTCCAATAGCTAAAAGTGGAGTTGTTCCGATTGTGACTATTCTCCAGCCTGTCGAGTAAACTGCAACTGAATCTGTTGAACCCACATAAGCCAAAAGTGCTGAAAAGACTGCCGCAAAGAATGCATTGTTTAAAAGCTGAATGCTTGCCGGAATCCCAACCTTGACAATGTCAATTGAAATGTCCCTTTTAAAATTAAAATTGTCAGGATTTGGCCTTAAGAAAGTATCCTTCTTAACATAAAACCAATAAAGTAAAATTAAGATCACGAATATTGATGAGATTATAGTTGCAATAGCTGCGCCTTTTACCCCCAAATTTAAATTATAAATGAAAATAGGGTCCAAAATCATGTTTAAAATTGCTGATGCAATCATGGCATACATTGGACGGGTGGTATCCCCCTCTCCCCTGAAAATTCCGTATAATGCGTTTGAAAAGATTATGAAAACTGATCCAAAAAGGATTATCACTCCATAATCGGTTGCATAACCTATAGTTTGACCCGCACCCATTGCATTCAATATTGGATTTAACAGAATCAATAAAAATATTGTTAGAATCAATGAAACAGCAATATCCAAAATTATTGAATGAACTGAAGCATTGTCCGCTTTTGGCTTATTGTCCTCACCCAGATATTTTGATATTGCAAAGGCAGCACCTGATCCCAAACCATTACCAAAACCTACCAAAATCATGAAAACCGGTGTGAAAAATCCTACACCCGCAAGCGCATCGGCACCAAGGCCTGAAACCCATGCGGCATCAATCAGATTATAAAAACTAGTGATAAGCAATGAAATAATCAATGGAATGGACATTTTGATTAATGCCCTTTTAGGATTATAAAGCATTAAATCAACACTGTTTGATGAATCATTACTTAACATAAGTTAATATTAAAATTTATTCAATATATACTTTTAATTTTTTAACAAATTTTCATCCGTTAGAATTCATCGAACAAACAAAAATAAAAAAAGTTGCTGCAAAAATTGCAACAACCTAAAAAAAGGGAGTAAGAAGATGATTTTAAAAAATGAAATAAATAATGGCTCAAATAAGAGCTATTCTAAAGATTATTTATCTCATCAAAAAACAAAATGTCATCACATATCACTTCAAGCAATTCAGGGTCATGACTGACCGCCAATATTCCAATATTATTCACTTTGGCATGATTTATGAGCTTTTTCCATATCTGCACTTGCGTTACCGCATCAAGCATTGTGGAAATCTCGTCTGCAATGATGAATTTTGTTTCGGGATTGATTGCCCTCAATATGCTGAAACGCTGCAGTTCTCCACCAGAAAGTTCGTTAGGCCAACGAGTCAACCATTGATCTTTAAGGCCAAAAGTGTCCTTCAACTCCTTAGGAGGAGTCCATGACTCATTCAATACCTTTTCCATTTTCCATTTAGGATTCATGGTTTTTTCCGGATGCTGGAAAATCAACTGCACAGGATAAAAACCCTTATCTGGAATTTCATTGCCATCCAAAGTCACTTTTCCAGAATAATGAGTGATATAACCTGCCAATATTTTACATAATGTTGATTTGCCGCTACCGCTATCCCCCATCAAACCGATAATCTGATTACTATTGATTGATAGTGAAAAATCCTTCAGTATCTCTCTTTTATTATTATATGAAAAAGAAATGTTACTTGCCTTAAGCTCCATCGTTAGCCCCCTCAAAATTGAAACATCTAATCATTATTCCATCATGGTCAACAAGTTCCGGCTTATTATCCTTACATTTATCCAAACGGACAGGACAGTTTTCCCAATAAGGACATCCAGGAAGATCCTCTAACGGTTGAACGCCCTCCGTCAAGTTAAATCCGTTTCTAGGTAAAGAATTGATTAAAGCTTTGGTGTAAGGATGCAAAACATTATCCACATTTTTGAAGTTCTCTACATTGTTTATTTCAATAACATAACCGGAATAGAATATTGCAATCCTATCAGCAGTTTTTAATGCAACATCAATTTCGTGAGTAATCAGCAAAACACCTTTTCCCTGCTCTTTCAGATTTCTTATATCCTCAATAGTCTCTTTCACGCTTTTTGCATCAAGCCCAGGTGTTGGTTCATCGGCAATTAACAAATTCGGGTCTCCGACTAAAGCGGTAGACAACAATACCTTTCTGGCCATTCCTCCTGACAATTCAAAAGGATATAAGTCATCAACACTTTCATCCAAACCGTATTTGCTAAAGATTTCTCTTTGCCTTATTTTTTTCTCGGCATGTTCCTTTTCATCCTTGCATTCACCGATTGCCTGTTCTGACACCTTCATAAGAGGGTCCAGGAAATTCACAGATTGAGGAATAAGGCAAATTTCCTTACCCCTTAATTTTTCCTTCAATTCCTGATCGAGAACATTTCCTTTATATTTGATTTCTCCTGTAACATGAGAGTTATATGGCAAAATACCTAGAATTGAATGAGCCAGAAGACTTTTACCTGAACCACTGGAACCTAAAACCGCAACGATTTCACCTTCTCCGACATCAATTGTCAAATCAGATATCACCTTTGTATCGTGCCTATTCAATCCCTGAACGTATTGCGTAAAAGATATTGATAAATTATTTACTTCCAATAATTTTTCCATAATACCACCCAATCTAGTTATTTGCCTGTGAAGGGTCTAACAATCGTTTCAGATTATCCCCTATAATATCAAACAACAGTACAACTATCAGTAATGCCAGACCTGGGAAGAATGCTAACCACCAAGCTCCCATTGCAAGGTAAGTCATTGATTCAGACAATATGATACCAATTGCAGGCTCGTGTGGTGATAAACCGAATCCCAAGAAAGTTACGCTTGATTCATGCATAATTGCATGCGGGAAAACAAGCAAGGTTCCAACAAATATTTGAGACAATACCAAAGGCAGAATATGCTCTTTTGCTATCCATAATTTGCTTTTACCAAATCTTGCAGATAATGCAACATATTCTGAAGTGTTGATTTGCAATACTTCCGCTCTCAATACCCTTGTCAGGTTAACCCAATGCGAGAATGCAACTGCCATTATAACACCAAAAGCCCCCTTACCCAATGCGATGGATATCATCATTATCAATAGGATATGAGGTATTGATGCAAACAAATCAATCAACCAGGACACAAATGAATCACAGAACTTGTTAACACTTGCAACGAATGCAAGTATTGTTGCAATGATACTGGAAATTATGGATGCACCTATACCGATCATGATACTTAAACTTAGACCCTTAATTGTCCTGATGAACATGTCCCTGCCCATCCAGTCAGTACCGAAAAGATGTTCAAAGGATGGAGGCTGCATTTTAATGCTGAAATCAGTTGGCAAATTAGCATTAATCATCATTCCACTAATGAAAATTGCCAATAAAAGCAATCCTGTAAGTGCAATTGTCAAAAGTGTTTTTTGCCTCAAATTCAGTGAACTGAATAAACCTCTATTATACCATGGTAAATCACTCATCGTCCTCACCTTTTAACCTTGGGTCCACGTATTCATAAATCATGTCCGCAATAAGATTTCCCACAAATACAAAAATGGTACTGACAATAACAATACCCAACAATAACGGAACATCAGACCTCAATCCCGCAGCTACTGTTGCCTGACCGATGCCCGGATATGCAAATACCTGTTCGACAAGAATTGTTCCGCCAAACAGTTCATTGAATGACATGAACTGGATTGTGATTGCAGGAAGCAAAATATTTCTTATTCCATGATTTTTAATAATTCCCCAGAAGCTTTCACCTCTAGCCTGTGCAAACAGGAAATAATCGCTTCTTTTAACATTAATGAGCTTATCCCTAGTATACATGGTCAGAGATGCAATTCCAACAATACTTAATGTAATAGCAGGCAAAATTAATCTGTATAACCACTGCCAAAATGTTACAGTATCAGATAATTGTCCAATAGGAACTGAAAGTCCGATAGGGAACCATCCCAAATAAACTGAAAAAACCATTAAAAGAACTAATCCTATCCAAAAGGTAGGAGTGGATTGTAATATGTAACAATAAGTTTTAATTGCCTTGTCTACCCAGGTACCTTCTTTTGCACCTGCAAGAACTCCTAAACCAAAACCGACAATTGCAGATATAATCCAGGAAACTGCCATAAGAGTAAATGATGCTGTGAACTTCTGTACAATCACTTCAGTTACAGGCACCCTATAAATTAATGAAAAGCCCATACTTCCAGAAGCTAAAGTTGAAAGCCATCCAAATACCCGTTCACCTAAAGACAGATTTGTTCCCCAGTATTCGCCTATGATAGTCAGTTGTTCCTGACTGATAATTCTTTGACCCAAATAAGCTTTAACCGGGTCTATAGGAGACAATTGTACCATTATAAAACTGATTGCTGCAATAACAATTAATAAAATTAGTAATCTAATAGCCTTATATCCTAAAAATTTAGCTAATTTTTTATTGTTAATTTTAACCATCTCATATAATTTGTTTCTTAAAAAAAAAGAATTAAAAAAATGATTTATATAAATAAACCATTTTAATAATTAATTATGCTTCAGTTTCGTTGACACGTTTCCAATCGTAGATGTTACCCCAGATGTCTCCACCGTGTGGATAAATGAGGTGAGTGCTGTTGGAAATGTCCAAGTCATCACTTACAAAGTAAGTGTAGTCTACTGTTCCAACCCAAAGGTATGGATAATTGGATGTAGCTTGTTGAGCAGCTTGAGACCAGGTGCCGTATGATGCGTTTGAATCTTGAGCCATAGCAGAATCGATTAATCCATCAACAGCAGAGTCATTGAGACCTTCAGAGTTGTCATAACCTACACAGGCAACTCTTGAATCATATTGATGCTCAATCTCATATGGGTCAGCTGAACCGAATCCCCATACAACTCCTTGAGAGTATTTGTTAGGGTCGATGTCATCCCAGCTTCCACCGACTGGAGTGATGTCAATACCGATTTCTTTTGCTTGTTCTGAAACTGCAACTGCAATTGCTTGTCTTTCAGTAGCTTTTGAGTTATAGTATACTGAAAATGCTGCAGGAGTTCCATTTTTCTCTACAATTCCATCACCGTTAGTGTCTTTCCATCCAGCATTTGCAAGAACTTCTTTTGCTTGGTCAACATTACTGTCATTGAAAGTGGATTCGAATGCCCAAGGCAATTGACTTGCCACACCATTGTAGGACACATTACCGTATCCGTTGAATGCGCCATCCAATAATGATTGTCTGTTGATACCGATGTTTAATGCTTCTCTGATAGCAGGATCACCAGTTACATTGTTACCAATAGTGACATTGTCTTCACTTACTTTTCCGGTGTCCATTTGAGTTGGTAATGAAATTCCACGTACATCAATAGAGTCGAAGTATTCTAAGTGGTATCCTTCAACGGTTTCATTTGCATATGCGAGTTGCACTTCAGCAATGTCAACATCACCGTTTTTAACTGCTGCAAATGCTGCATCAGGGTCAAGGAAAAGGTTTGTTATCTTTTCAAAGTATGGTTCTTTACCATAGTAATCAGGGTTTTTCTCCAGGATAAATTGTTGTCCTTTATCCCATTGAGCTAATTTATAAGGTCCAGATCCGATTGGATTTTGACCGTATGAATCTTCATTATAGTTAGCTTCAGGAACGATTCCTACATCGGTCAATTTGTTGATGAATGTTGAATCCTGTTTATCGAGAGTGAATACTACTTTATTACCTTCAGCTTTAGCTTCTTTCATAGAGCTTAAGTCTGCCCCTTCACCTAATTCTTTTGCTTTGTTGTATGAGAATGCTACATCTTTTGCGGTTAATTTTGAACCGTCAGTAAATTTAACATCATCACGAATGGTTGCTGTGTATGTTTTAAAGTCATCAGATACAGTATAATCTGTTGCCAAATCTTTTACAAAATTATTGTCCTTATCCCTTTTAAGGATTGTACTTTGTATAAGTGGTTCTGTTCCTGAATCATGGTATCCCCAACCATGCATTGGGTCAAAACCAAATTCAGGCTCTTCTCCGTGAGCAGCAACACAAGCTACCAATTCATTCGGAGCATGCTCTGTGCTTCCGCCTCCCAAAGCAAATGCACCTATACCAATTATTGCAATAACGGCCACAATTGCGCCTATAATATATTTTGTTTCCATTTTCTTTTCCTCATTAAAAAAATTAAATCCAAAGTAATATCCATAGTATTACTTTTTACTGAATTATTAATTAATTAGTAATACTTATTTAAAAAAAGATATTACAATTAATAATTTCAGAATAGAACTATTTAAAAATTTCTATAAAACCAAAAATGAGCCTAAATTAGTATTACTTAATTGAAAATAAATAGAAAAAAGTATTACATTTGAAATATCGCTGAAAAAAAAATAAAATGTATTAAAAAAAAGTGATTAGAATAGTGGATCTTTCACCATTCCAATTCTAAATGAGTTCAGGATAACAAACAAGGTCAAACCTAAATCCCCAAATCCGACAGACATCATCAATGTGATAATACCTAAAACCGCCAGGACTACACATAACAATTTGACCGCAATAGCCAAAGTGATGTTCTGTTTGATAATGCCCATTGTCTTATGGCTTAAGCTGAATAAATAAGGAAGCTTTGAGATATCATCCTGCATGAGGGCAACATCCGCTGTTTCAATAGCAACATCAGAACCTGCCGCACCCATCGCAATACCGATATTCGCACGTGCCAAAGCCGGCGCATCGTTTATACCGTCACCGACCATAGCCACATCACCAAATTTATTTCTGATAGTATCCAAGATGTTCAACTTGTCTTCAGGAAGCAGATTTGAGAAAACATGCTGAATACCTATTTCATCAGCTACCTTATGGGCGGCCATCTTGTTATCTCCGGTAAGCATTATTGTTTCGATACCGTTATCTTTTAAATCGGCAATGACTTCACTTGCATTTGGCCTGATTATATCAGATACTGTTATTAAACCAATTACATTTCTAGCATTACCCACAAAAACGATTGTTTTGCCTTCAGAGGAATATCTGTTTATTTCATCCCGGGATATGTCAAAGGAACTTCCTTCTATTAAAGATTCGTTAGCGGCATAGTACTGTTCTTCTCCAATATTTGCAACAATTCCCTTACCCGGAACATTTTTAAACTCATCAATTGTGTCATAAATGATATTGTTCTCATTTGCATAATTCACAATAGCCTGAGCGATTGGATGGGAGGATCCTGCCTCCAGAGAGGCTGCAATTCTAACGATGTCCTCTTCGGAATAGCTTTCATCCAAAACTTTAACGCCACTTAATGCCAATTTACCTTCTGTTAGAGTACCTGTCTTGTCAAAGATTACTGCTTTTACATTACGCATCTCCTCAACATAGGTACTTCCCTTAATGATAACACCATTTCTGGTTGCTGAAGTGATAGCAGACACCATTCCAACAGGTGTTGAGATTAAGAATGCACAAGGACATGAAATTACCAATAGGGAAAGCGCTTTATAAACCCAATCAACCAATGGCTGGCCAAACAATAACGGAGGAATGAATGCAATGCAAATTGCCCCTATCATCATTACAGGAGTGTAGTATTTAGCTATCCTTTCAACCAGGGTTTCGGTTTCGGACCTGTTGAGCTGTGACCTTTTAACCAAAGTTACGATTTTTGAAATAACTGAGTCCTTAGCGGCAGAAGTTACCTCAATTTCCAGATATCCGTCTTCATTAACAGTTCCAGAGAATACATTATCTCCAACTTCCTTTAAAACAGGTACGCTTTCACCTGTAATGGAAGCCTGATTAATTGAAGAAGAACCTGAAATCACTTCACCATCCAAAGGCACTTTGTCTCCAGGTTTTACAATTACGATGTCTCCAATGTTTACCTCATCCACATTTCTAATTTCTTCCTTGTCCCCGACTTTGACTCTTGCAGTGTCCGGAGCAATTTCAACCAATGATTTGATTGAACGTTTTGCCCTATGTTCAGCATAGTCTTCTAAGAATTCTGCAATATAATAAAGGAAAGTGACTGCGGCACCTTCTTCAGGATGCCCTATAATGAATGATGCTACACAGGCAATACACATTAACATTGCAGGACCAATGGTATGTCTATTGACTAATGACTTATAAGCCATAATTGCTATTTCATAACCTGCAATAACTGCACCAATCATATAAGTAATGGTTACAACTGTAGGGTCAAATGATAACCATTCAAAAACATGTCCTAAAACAAACAGTATTCCGCTTGCAACGATGATTTGTATTGGCCTATTCGCAATCAATGGTTTTCCTTCAGCCAATAATTCCTCATCCCCATGGGAATGGTCATGTCCGTGGTCATCATCATCTGCACAATCAGGACACCCGCACAAACTGAATTCAACATCATCATGGTCATGGTCGTGATCATGACAACCGCAATCGTCATCAGTACAAACATCATCATGGTCATGATGATGCTCATGCTCATGAGAATGCTCATGATGGTCATGGTCATGATGATGCTCATGCTCATCATCTGCACAATCAGGACAACCACAAAGGCTTATATCAACATCTTCATCATAATCAATTTTTTCACTATGATCATGGATACTTAAATCAGTTTTTTCTTGATAGTCTCTTAATAACTGTTTATCGTAATGATCAGGATTTTCACAGTGAATTTCATCACAGTTCGGATCCAAACAGATGTAATTGAAATGTTCCGGATTGTGACAGTTTTCATCAGCGCAATCCGCATCATAACATCTATTTTCAACCATTTTATCACCAATTAAAAATTATTCTAATATATGTTCCAAACCCACTTTGTAAATCATTTCTATGTGAAGGTCTGTGAGTGAATATCTTGCCATCTTACCTTCCTTTTGGTATTTGACAATATTATTTGCACGCAGTATTCTCAATTGATTTGAAACTGTTGTTTGGTTTAAATCAAGTGCTTCGCAAATATCACAAACACATAAATCCTCAATACTAAGCAGGGAAATAATTTTTAATCTTGTTGGATTTCCAAATATTTTAAAGAATTCGGATAGGTCAGCGAATTCAGTTTCGTCAGGTATACGTTCCCTTACACGGTCAACAACATCCTCGTGAGAGTTGAATACCTCACACATATCATCGTTTTCGTTTTCAAGATTATTTTTTTTCATTTCCATCACATATATTATATATTTACATATTATGATATGTTTATGTATTTAAATGTTGTCATATCATGATATCGTGATATGTTAATTTAAAAAAATAAAGGTGTTATTTTTTAACAACACCAGTCAATGTTCCATCAATAACACAATCGAAATCTATTTTTTCAAGCCATCCTGCCTTTGCAAACATGTCCATGAAACAGACTCCTATCAAAAGGCCATCTTCCTTTAGAATATCTTCAACCAAAGCGTTTACATCTTCAGTATCGACATCATATTTAGGCATTGAAAGGCCACCCAACAATACAACAGAATCAGAATCCTTAGGGTCAGATACTTCATCATTTAAAACCATTGCATATGGCTTTTCTTCAAATTGATGGCAATCATCAGCATCCAATAAGGGGATGAAATAAGTTTCCCGGTCTCTTACAGTATATGCCAAAAGTTCAGCAAATGGAGTGCATACTCCCGGAGACCCGACAAAAGTGATTTTTTGAGCATCTCCAACTTCATTTTTAAAGGATACCAATTGTCCATTAATTCCTTTCCATTCATTAACGTCTTCCATATTATCACCTAAACCTCATATGATATTACATCTTCACCAATATATTCCACATTTTTTACCAGCACTACATCCCTAGGATAGAGCGTATTGCCTAAAGGATGTTTTTCCATGACATTACAGGAAAATATCTCATAGAATGATGCATCACAAACATATTGTGATGGAATTTTATCAGAATCCCATTTGTCCATGATTACAATTTCGTCCAATGAAAACCAAACATACTTGTCCCCCAATGTTTCCATCCATTCAACAGTTTCATTATCATAACCTTTGTAATAGTCATGGGTTTTGATGTCTTCGATTACATTTGAAAGTTTCAAAGGTCCTTCGGAAGACACATTCAATGTTGTTTTATTCAAATCATCAGATGAATGATCAATTGCATACAATGAAAAAATTCCCAAGATTGCCACAAGCACAATAACGATTGCAATCAACGACCTGTTCATTTCAGCACCTCCAAAATGATACCATAATGCTTGATATTATATTGTGAAACTTCCTTCAAAAACTTTATTCTTCAACTCTTCATGAGGTTTATCCAATATAAACTCAAAAGTGTCCGGATTTGCGACATACATATGTGCCAGTGCGATGCCCATGTCAATCTGGTTCCAGGCATCCATTTTCTTATTCAAACGGAGCTTTTTCCTATTCCTATATAAATTATAGCTGCCGTCCTCATCATGTGTAAAGTACCATGTCTGCGTGTTTGCAGCTGAAGGAGCATATCTGGCAGGCATTAACTTGCTGTCTCGCTCGTCTGAAATCTCACATATGATTTTCCTTTCAAACTGACTGAGTTGGCGGTAGATTTCACCCTGCGGCTTGCCGAATATCATTAAAATTACAAAATCCTGTTCAGGGTTTGGGTTTTCATAGTTTTTAGGACTTCCAGCACCAATCCAACAGGACCCGATTCCTCTGCTTTGAAGGTACAAATCAACCTGTTGAAAGATGAAACCTATATTCTGCAGATAATTTTCCTTACTTTCTGAAAATATCAGCAAATAATGAGGAGATTTGAATCTCTGAAGCATCCTGACGTTTTCAAATCCGACAATATCATAGCTCCATTTGATGTTGGGATTCAAGACCCGAGTATTGTCAATGAATGTCCTTAATCCATCCAATGTCTTTGAGTCCAATGGAGTCTTATCATACTTTCTGATAGACTGCCTTTTGTATATCGCTTCCTTTAAATCCATATTATCAACAATCATGATTAATCAAATTCATTATCAAACATCCCCCAAAAAAGAATGCTTTTGAAAATAAAAAGAGAAAGTAATTGGCGAAGCAATTACTTTTTGACTACCAATTTTGAGCTAGCGGTCTCATTTTTGTAGCGGACCACCATCTTGTATGTTTTGTCGACAGTGAGCCTGACGATTTTCTTCTTAAATGTAAGTTTCACTATTTTGTTACTGACCATCTTAACAGACAAGGTAATTTTTGCTATACCCTTCTTGTTGGTTTTTACGGTGAATATTTTACTTTTAAACTTGAAGGAAACCTTTTTGCCGGCAATTGCTTTTCCGTTACTCCATTTGAGAGTTGCCTTTAAGACCAGTTTTTTAGCAGTCTTTTTGACTGTAAATGATTTTTTGGCCTTTAGGGTGTTTTTGACCTTAAGTGTCTTTGTGACGGTGGTTCCCTTAAATGTTGAAGTAATGGCATAAGTCTTCGGCTTCAGCCTGATTGGCAATGTCGCATAACCGTCCTTGTCTATTTTTTCCACATATGTTATGCCGTTCACGGTTATTTTAACGGTTTCGCCCACAGCAGGATTTCCGTCCTCGTCAAATACCTGAATTCTGTAATTTGCTCCCAGATAATCCATTTCCAAATCACTGGAGGATATTCTGGACACACATTTGATTTCAACAGAATATTTGGCATTGGCAAGTGATGCGGTTATGATTCCTTTTTTGCCGTTTGAGGAGAACTTGATGACATCTCCGAATGTGGATATGTTTTTGTCAACATTACCATTTGTTGAGGTTATTCCCAAACCAACAGGCTCCAAAATATTGGTATTATATTTCCCGATAGAACCTGCAACATTATAACGGAACAAATCAAAGACAACATCAGAACTTCCCAAATATTGAACAGGATTAGGGTTGGCTGTGGCATTTAAGAACAACCATGTGCTGCATTCGGCAGTACCATTGATTAATGGGAACTCCTTGTAATTAGTTGCATTATGACCAAACCAATTTTCATTAGCATTTAATTTTGAACCGCTGCTATGATAGATATCATAAGTTCTGACGGCATTCAAGAGAATATTCCGGGTTATATTTGTACCATCTGCGGATTCGACATAGATGATTGATTTAGCCTGATTGTTCATAAATAAACAATAGGATATTGTATCATTGATGCTTTCACGATAGAAAGAAACAATTCCCTCATCCATAGCATTATTGCTTATGAAATTAGAGTTGATATCATTTTCAATTGATGTTGCATTAATTAAAATTGCACCGCCTTCATAAGCACCATCATATACGAAATGGGAATAAATTTTATTGCCTTTGAAAGGCAGGACTATTCCAAGCCTAGGAATCTCTATTCCATATACGAATATTGCTCCACCTGCCAAAGCAGAATTAAGTATATAATCACCGGAGAAAATGGAATTTTCAGCCGCACCAACAATGCATATTGCACCGCCCAAACCGACCGGCAAAGCATGGTCATTATATTCAATCATGTCAGGGATTACCTCATCTCCCATCTGATAATTTACTACAGTATTATTTATAAAATGAGCATTTATCTGAGAAGTATTGGCATAGCATGCAATGATTGCACCACCTATAGCGGCAGTGTTGTTGACGAAGTAACCGTCGATGGCGGAATATTGTAAAAATGGAAGGTCCATTGCACCACCGAGTTTAGCGGCATTCTTAATGAAATAGCCTGTAATGTTGGAATTTATTACAAAGTCAACACCTCCTATTGCACCGCCCAGCTCGGTAGCCCTGTTTTCGTAAAAAGTACCGCCGATATTGGAATTTTCCAGAACTCCATCGATGCAGATTGCACCTCCCCATGCAAGAAGGTCGGCACCTATTTTGTCCTTATTGTTCAGAGCATTATTTGCTGCGAAATTACCATAAATGTCAGTGTGGTTTATGAAAGCCGCAAAGATTGCTCCACCCTGGACTGCATAGTTAGATGCGAAACCGTCAGCAATGGTGGAATCCTTTACAACAGGAAGGAACAGTGCCCCACCCAATCCGGCATGGTTGCCCTCAAAATGACCTGAAATGAGAACGTTTTCCACAACTCCAAGAACAGATATGGCACCGCCTGCATCAGCGCCTCCGTTATTTGTGAACTCGCCGGTGATATTGGAATTCAGCACAATTCCGGCAACGGTTATTCCGCCACCGAAACCAAGGTCTATATTATGTGCCTTGGTAAAGTTCAAAATATACTCGGCAATCTTTTCATCGCCAATATGCTCTATAAGATATCCTTCAATTCTATTCTTAGTATCATCATCAATATCCATAAGGTTTAAATCTGCAGTGTTGTTTATGAAATAGGAGTCTATTTCAGTATTGTTGATGAGATTTGCATTTATTGCCCCGCCTATCAAAGCTGTGTTGTTTACAAAAACGGCACTGATTTTGGAATTTCTTATGCCCGGAGCATAGACTGCGCCTCCGATCAGGGCAAAGTTATGCATGAAGCTACCGGTGACATTGGTCCTGTCCATGCCTTCCATGACAAATATCGCTCCACCGGAATTGGTGGCCTGGTTAAACGTGAATTCGCCCTCAATCGATGAATTTTCGATGACGCCTTCAGAAAATATGGCTCCTCCAAGACCGAAATCCACCTCAACTAGAGATTCCATCTCAAATATTGCAGTATTGTTGAAGAAATCGCCATCTATTTCAGTATAGGTAATGCTTCCAGCATAAATTGCACCGCCTATCAAAGCGGAGTTATCTGCAAAATAAGCGGAAATCAATGATTTTTCAATATTTCCATTGACAAATATCGCACCGCCCCTAGGGGCAAAGTTGTTTATGAAACTACCGCCAATATAACTGTTTTTCAAACCATTTGCGAAGTAAATTGCTCCTCCATCACCTTCCTCAACAAATACATCTTTGAATGTTAAATCGATAATGTTAATTTCATCGACAGTGCAATAGAAAATACTGTTGCCATATGAACTCAATACCACTTGACCAAATCCCCATCTCTCAAAATTTAACTTCTTATCAACGATATAAACTTGGTCACTAGCATACACTCCTTCAGCAATATGAATTGTATCTCCGTCACTACAATAAGCTATAGCATCAGATATCATTCTAAATGGACGATCAGGAGTTCCACGTTCATCATCACCAATATAACTACAATTTACATAACAGTTATCTCCAGATAAAATGTCTTCATCATTTGAAACTGCCAGTACGTCATCGCTCTCATCATCTGAAGATGCCTTCAAGGCATCACCCTGCATTTCGTCTGTCGTTATATCATTTGTTATTACATCTGTTTGCGTATCATTTTCTATGGCGGCAACATCTCCAGTATCTTCAGCTGCACTAACGCCAGATATTGCAACAAGAGATATGAAAAATATTGCAAGCACCATCCATTTCTTGTCCAACATAAAAGTACCAACTCACTAACTTTTAGTTAATGATAGGTTTATATTTAAAGCATATTTATTTGTTACCTTAAATATAAAAAATGTGAATATTTTTTACAAAAAATAGCAAATTAATTATGTTGGTTCGGAAGTTAAAACTCCAGTTGCTCAGCAAGGCACATCTTGCAAACCGCATTCGGAGACTCGAGATTGGCGTCCTTGACAGGGCAATAGAATTTGCCGTCCTTCTCTTCAACATATAGAGAACCTGGAAATGGAGTGCCCACCGGGTGGATGGGTTCCTCAAGAATAAAAGTAGTGTAAATTGAAATTATTCCATAGATTAATGGAAATTTGGTCTTTGAAGTGACTGATTCGTTAATATGATATGACTTTAAAGTTGATACTGCATCAATAAACTCCTCTTTGTCAATATCATGTTCATACATGTTATTGTCGCTGTGAACATCCTTGATGCGACCTAAAAAGTATTTGACATAGACTCCATGACTTTTTTGTTTATAGTTATCCTGCACATATTTGCTTTCCTCAATCATTTCCGCATTGACTGCCATCAAATCAAATACTGAAATGGTTCCTGCATATTCCTTTAGGATATCTAAAACGGATTCTGTTGAGATGCTTTCCTCATTTGAAATTACATTTGAAAAATCATCATACATGTTCACTGAATCATTCATAAAACCATCTAAAATATTATATCATTATTAATAAATAAAAGGGTTTCGACTTGACATTGATTATTCAATTCTCAAACCATACAACCTATCGAATAGGCTCCTAGAAAATTAAAAAAAAAATAAATAGGAATTTCAAGAAAGAATTTAATTGATTTTAATTTTGAATTATATGCGGAAAATGATAGCTATGAATGAAAATTACATGTCAACAAACAGATTGGAAGCCTTTTATGATGCAATTATCGCAATTATTGTAACAGTTTTGGTTTTGGAATTGCCGCAACCCGCCACTGCATCAATTCAATCAATTTTAGCACTTAAAACCTCATATTTTGCATATTTGATAAGTTTTTTAGTTTGCACCAACCTATGGCAGTATCATCATATAATTTACAATCATGTTGAAAGGATCAACGCAAAAATCATTTGGCAAAATATCCTTTTGCTATTGATTATTTCATTACTTCCTTATTTAACCACATTTGTTGCAAATAATCCTTTTTCTTTACTTGCCGAAGTATTATACGGATCAGATTTCATTATAGTCAATATCATATTATTTTGGATGGCAAAATCCTTGCTGGACATTAATCCCGACCGAGAATATCTATCAGAAGCTTTAGCTGTAAAAAGTGCATTAGTTGTTCCATTCATACTTTTCATTATCGGTTTGGTAATTGCATTTTTAGGATATCCATTTGCAATCAGCATCTGCTGTTTGATATCAATCATAAGGTCAATCATTTATTCTCTTAAAAACTGATTAATACACCATAATTAACACTACTCAACATCTTTAAGTGCTTCAACCATATTCAAATCATTAATTTTATCAGAAAACAGCAAATTGACACCAATTGAAATTGTGAATGTTATGACAGCAGACAGCAATATGTTACCCCAAGTCAACGTAGGAACATAATAAATGGAATCGCCGGCAGCATTCATCATCAGGGTCATGAAGTAGAATCCCAACGGAATTCCCAAAATAAAACCTATTGCAGTGAAAAATACATTTTGAGTCAGCAATAACTTCCGCAATATCTTTGTCTTAAATCCTAAAACCTTCAATGTAGCAATTTCCCTCTCCATTTCAGTGAATGATAATATTTCAAGATTATATATAACTAAAATTGCCAATGCCACTGCTACAAATGTCACCACGGAAACCATCATCATTACGGCAGAAGTCATTTGATCCCAACTTTTTTCCATCTTTTCCGTGCTGGTGGTTGATTTTATTGAATCGAAATTTTCACCAAATTTTTCATCGGTTATGATGTTTGTAGGAGTGAAATTCAATCCTTGATCCTCTAAAGTGTCCGGAGACATTATCAGCCCTTGTGAGATTGGCTCTGCATGTACCTGGCCAATATTTGATGCAACCCACTTATCCTCACCGACAATATGCCATCTGATTTTATCTCCAATTGTCAGATTAAACTTTTTCGCCAGTTTAGTGGAAATGGAAACATCCCCTTCATCTATTTCAATTGAATTTCGATTGCTGTCAGTATAAGATATCAGATCAGTGTTATTTGATACCAAAAGCGATACCGTGTCTTCAACATCATTGGCCTTCATTTCAATTGACTGCTGCATTATAAAGCTGCCGTTTGTTTCATTTAAAATATAATAGAGCTCCATAGGATTGGCCTCTTTTGAAAGCAGTAATTTTGACTCATAATGAGTGATATCATCATACTCCCATGATTTCAGCTCATCCATACTGTCATTCATTCCAAATGCCGCAATCAGCAGTGCCACACAGCCCATCACTCCAATTATTACCATCAATGCCCTAAAGTTGTTTCTACTTGCATCCCTCAAATTCCATCTGATATTAAAACTTAAACGGTTCCAGAGCCTTGATTTTTCGATGAAAGTTTTTGAAGATGTATGGGGTGCCTTTGGCCGTAATGTATTTGCAGGATTTTCCCTTGAGATTCTCCTGCATGAAAAATAGGTAACCAATACTGATAATGCAACCATCAGCACTGCAATGTAGATGAAACTCATGTCAAAACCCGGATGCCAGCTAGGCATGCTGTAGCTTCTCATCATTGACGGATAAAACATTTGGGGAATTATCATAGGGCCTGTAATCAATCCTAGAATCGAGCCTGCAAGAACCGGAAAGAAAGCATAAGCAAGATAATGCATGATGATTACCTTATCCTTAAATCCTACCGCCTTCAGGATTCCGATTTGAGTACGTTGATGAGTCACGATTCTTGTCATTGTGGTGAGAAGAGTTAGGAAAGTGACTAAAATAAAAACAATCGGAAAAACGTTCCCAATCATCTTATGCTGCGCCATTTCATCCGAGAATTTGGATACACTTAACTGGTCCTCTTTTTTAGTGACCGAGAGATAATCAATTGAAGATAGTTTATCCTTAAAATCAGCATCAGAGGAGTTGTATTTAACAAGCAGAGTATTGTATTTCAAATCCTGAGGGTATGATTTAGAGGACAGGTATGCAAATCCCATTTCATAAAAATCGGGAGTCAATGAATTGGGAGAAACCTCATAGATATATTCAGGCGAATAGCCAAGTCCCCTAATTTCTTTTGTGACTGTTTGATTGTCAAATTCAAAGCTTATCTTATCTCCAACTTTTAAGTCACGGGCATCTGCAAAACGAGCATCCAACCAAACACCCGATGAATCATCAGGATTAAAGTCTTCACCTTCAGTTGTGTAAAATTTAGAAATCGTTCCCTCTTCTATAAAGTGCAGCGTGACATCAGGCTTGTTTTCAAGATTTGCCTGTGATTCAATCACTTCCTGCCTGTCCGATTGGGTTGTAAATTCGTTGACCTTATCGACTGAGGCATCATCAAAATCCGTGTTGTAAACCCATGCATCAGCCATATTCGTATCGGCATAGAATCCATCGGAAGTTTGCACTAATCCATAATACTCCGAATAAATTCCAGTATATGCAAAAATGCCTATAAATGCCATTAGGAATATTGCAATAAATTGTGTCCTATTAATTTTTATATCCCTTAGCATTTTTTTAAATAAAGACATGGTACATTATATGAAAAAAATAAGATTTAAATTTTAGTGATGATGGAAAAATTTGAACATTAAAACAATTCAAGTAAAATTAATTGGATATCCTGCACATCATCATATCAGGCACGTACAGCTAAAACATCACCATTCCAAATCAGCAACTTTTTTAGGAGATTCATTAATGACAATACTCTCGATTTGACCGTTTTTAATCCTGATTACCTTATCTGCCGCTTCAGCTAAAATTGCATTGTGGGTTACTATAACTACTGTAGTTCCTTTGTCATTGCTCATATCCTGAAGCAGGTTCAGAATTAGAACACCAGTTTTAGAGTCCAATGCCCCGGTTGGCTCATCACATAAAAGCATTGTAGGTTGTTTGGCCACTGCCCTTGCAATAGATACTCTTTGTTGTTCTCCACCGGACAATTGTGCTGGAAACTGATTTGCATGACTTTTAAGTCCAACTGAATCCAGGACTTTCAATCCATCAATATCCACATCAACAATGTCCTTCATCAGCTCAACATTTTCAATAGCTGTCAAGTTTGGAATCAGGTTATAAAACTGAAATATGAACCCTACATTCCCTGCCCTATAACTGGTGAGTTCATTATCATTGAATTCCTCGACATGATGGCCATTGACGATAATCTGGCCTGAAGTAACGGTGTCAAGACCTCCCAAAAGGTTTAGAAGGGTTGATTTACCTGCACCGGACGGGCCGAGAATCACAACAAATTCCCCCTCCTCAATTGTAAAGTTTACATTGTCCATGGCCTTTAGAATGTGATCTCCGGTTTTGTAAATTTTATCAACATTTTTGAATTCAATAATTGTACTCATCACTATTAGTTATATTACTAATGTTTAATAAAGTATTCAAATTGAAATGCAAACATGAAAAAACAATAATTATAAAACATTTCAAAACTAAAATTTATATTATAATAAAATATTACAGGAAAAATCCAAATGTCATTTAATGAAGATGAAATGTTAATAATGCCTGCGGTTGACATCAAGAATGGAAAATGTGTCCAACTTGTCCAAGGCGAACCTGGAAGTGAAATGGTTGAAATAGACAATCCTGAACTTGTTGCAAAACATTGGGAGGATTTGGGAGCTAAGAATATCCATGTCATTGATTTGGATGGAACAATCAATGGAGTAGCCAGCTTTGACATTATTAAAAAAATCCTAAAGGAAGTCAGTGTTCCAATACAACTTGGCGGAGGAATAAGAAGCACAGAATATGCTCGCCAACTGTTGGATCTGGATATTGAAAGGATAATTATTGGAACAATGGGAATTCAGCAGCCCGAAACAATCACTGAACTGTCAGACGAATACGGTTCAGACAGAATAATGATTTCACTTGACAGCAAAGACAACAAGGTAGTCATCAAGGGATGGCAGGAAAAAATTGATAAAAGCCCAAGTGAAATTGCAAATGACTTTAAGGAGCATGGTGCAGGAAGCATTCTGTTTACAAACGTTGATGTTGAAGGGCTTTTAGGCGGATTTTACACAGAACCTGTAGAAGAACTTAAAAAATCTGTAGATTTGCCTATTGTTTATTCCGGAGGAATAACAACAATAGATGACATTAAAAAACTGAATAAAAGTGGTGTAGAAGGAGTTGTAATTGGTTCTGCACTTTATACTGATAAAATTGATTTGACTGAAGCTTTAAAATATCAAAAGAGGTAATTGAATGAAGGTAATGGCGACCGGAACATTTGACATACTCCACCCTGGACACGGAGTTTACTTGGAAGAGTCCAGAAAACTTGGTGGAGAAGATGCTGAACTTTATGTTGTTGTAGCAAGAGATGCAACAGTTGAAAGAAGAAAAAGAGTGCCTATCGTTGGAGAAGATCAACGCTTAGAGTTAATTAAAATGTTAAAACCCGTAACTGACGCTTATTTAGGTGATGCGAATGGTGATGTTTTCAAAATTGTAAGGGAAATTGACCCAGACATCATTACCGTTGGAGCTGACCAAAACCACGATGTTGGAAAACTGCAACAGGCCCTTGATAAACGAGGGTTTAAAGCGAAAGCTGTGCGTATTGAAAAATATCGTGATTGTGAACTTGACAGCAGCTGCAAAATCATTAGAAAAATTGAAAATACTGATTTCGAAGGAAAAATTTTAGACCATTGTGAAGATTAAGGAGATTATAAAATGTTTAAAGTAGCAATAATTGGAGCAAGTGGATACACTGGAGGAGAGCTTTTAAGAATGCTTTCAAACCATCCTGAAGTGGAAATTACAGATATTACTTCCAGACAGTATGAGGGAACTCCTGCACATAAAATCCACCCACACGTTAGAGATTCAGGACTTGTATTCAAAAACAAAAGTCCATCCGAATTAGATGCAGATGTCGTATTCACCGCCACACCACACGGTGCATCAATGAAAATTGTGCCTGAAATCCTGGAAACAGGTGCAAAAGTAGTTGATTTGAGTGGAGATTACAGATATCGCGACACAGCAGTTTATGAAAAATGGTACGGCATGGAACATACTGACAAGGAAAACAAAGGTGTCTTTGGACTTCCTGAGTTATACAGAGATGAAATCAAAAAGACAAATCTTGTTGCAAACCCAGGATGCTTCCCAACCGGAGCAATTCTATCATCCTATCCGTTGGTTAAAAATGACCTTGTCGACAGAATCATAATCGATTCAAAAACAGGAGTTAGCGGAGCAGGCGTTAACCCGTCAGCGACTACACACTATCCTAATATCGCAGACAATGTAAATCCGTATAAAATTTCTTCACACAGGCATATGTCTGAAATCCAACAGGAACTGCATGGATTTGAAGATGTCAAAGTTTCATTTACACCTCATCTGGTGCCGGTTAACCGTGGAATCCAAACTACAAGCCACAGCTTTTTGACTGATGACAATTCAGACATTACACCAGATGAAATCAGAGAATTATACGAAAAGGAATATGGCGAAGAATTCTTCATTAAACTCATGGATGAAGGAGAAATACCTCATTTAAGTTCAGTTCGAGGATCCAACTTTGTTCATATTGGAGGATTTGAAATTGATGAAACCGGAAGACTTGTAATGTTATCCGCTATCGATAACCTTGTCAAAGGTGCATCAGGCCAGGCAATACAAAATATGAACATAATTTTAGGAATTGATGAAACTTTAGGTCTTACACACTTAGGGCTTCATCCTTAAAATCTTACAAAGAGGGAAAAAAACATGAAAAGAATAATTGTGTATTATTCGAACGGAGGAACAACCGATTTGGTTGCAAAGACTCTAGCTAAAAATTTGAATGCAGATTTGGCAAGAATTCATGATTTGAAAAATCGTAATGGACTCAAAAACAGATTATTTGCATCAATCAATGCATTCAGAGAAACAAAAACAGACATTATCCCTGCAAAAGTAGATTTAAGAGGCTATGACACAGTATATTTTGGAACCCCAACTTGGAATGGGAATCCTACCCCAGCAATATTAACAATTATTGACAGATGTGACCTTAGGGCAAAGGATGTTGTTTTGTTTGCCACAATGGATGCCAACCGTGGTGACTCCAATGTCAGCAGACTTGAAGAGAAAGTTACATTACGTGGAGCTAGAGTCATTGAGAGCTTTACACTTGCAACTAAAAACAAAAGTCCTGAAAAATTAGTTAGGGATACTGAAGCAATAATTGAAATGAAAGATTTGAAAATGTATTAGGTGTTAATATGACAAAATCCGAACTAAAAATTAGAGCTATTGAAAATGGTACTGTAATAGATCATATTACTGCTAACAAAGCATTGCACATCCTAAAGATTTTAGACCTTCCAGACGATGAAACAACTAATGTCACAGTAGCTATGAACGTATCATCAGGCGAAATTGGAAGAAAAGACATTGTAAAAATTGAAAACAGGGAACTTGACCACAGCGAGCTCAATCAAATTGCTTTAATCGCTCCAAAAGCTACAATAAACATTATCAGAGATTTCAAACCAATCAAGAAAGATAAAATCGTTCTTCCAAAAAAGATTACTTCAATAATTAAATGTACCAATCCAAAGTGCATTACAAATTTTGAAAATGAACCTATAACACCTCTCTTCAATGTCGTTAGAGAGTATCCTCCAGTGGTCAGATGCCATTACTGTGAAAAATTAATAAAAACAGAAGATATCGAAAAACAATTCGAATAATCTTCTTATTTCTTTTTTAGATAATCAGCCAATCTTTTGGACAATGCAAGTATTGTCAATATTGGAGGTTTTCCGGGAGATATAGGCAATACGCTTGCATCACATACAAAGAGATTGGAAATTTCAGTCTCAAGATTGCTGTCAACTATTTCACCAATTTTTGCAGTTCCTCCAGGATGTGCTCCCCTGTAGACTGTTGAACCGATTGTATTCGGGTCGACACCTGCTTTTTCTAAAATAAAACCTGCTGTTGCAACACCTTCAGCCAGATATCTTATGTCCTGAATGGTATTTGTCTTGTAGACCTCACCGTCATCGTCGATATATCCTTTGCACTCATCAGGTGTTTTAACCATAATGCTTAGTATATCCTTATCGGCTACTGAATCATCTGGAATGTTTGCACGAATGAATGATGAAAAATGAGGAGACAGGACGAAATTTTCACCGATTACAAGTCCCGCCATCTGGACTTCTGTGTTAAAGTTGATATCCTTAAGATATCCTCCGACGCTGACAAACGGATCAAAGAAGATTTCACGGCCAGCATCAATTCCAGCTCTTCTCAAAATCAGTGCTGAGGAAATTGCACCTGCAGAAAGCACCACATAATCGCCGAGAAGTTCCTCTTCATTATCATCCTTGATGTATTTAACGCCTTTGATGGAATTGTCCTCGATGATTAGCTCAGTTACTTCAGCTTCAGTTATCAATGTAGCGCCGGCTTCAACCGCATCGTCAACGAAGTCCTTTCCGGACCATTTGGCATCTGCAGGACAACCGAATGCACATTTTCCACACTGAATGCAGTCTTCTTCCCTGATTGCCTTCGGCATCTTCATGGTTTTAAGACCAAGCTCACGGCCTGCATCCAAAAATGCCTGTGTTCCCTTGCCGATATGGGAGTCATCCAGCTCGTGAACGCCAACAAGGTCATCAACATATTCATATGCTTCAGTCAAATCCACATCAAAGTCCAACAGCTCTTCATCAAGTGCCCTTACCATGTTTGACATTGAAACGATTGTTGCACCGCCAATGCATGTAGTAGTCAACAAATCTACTGAGTCATTGTATTTGTCATAATATTCAAATGCATCCTTTGATTTTATATACGGTCCTTTTTCCAAAATGGTTACGGGCAGATTATCTTCCGCTAACTCCTTGGCTAGAATTGCTCCTCCCGCACCAGTTCCTACAATTATAAACATTCAATCACCAAAAATTATTAACAATTGTTATATTATACATCCTAATTAATAAACTTTTATTTAATAGATAATATAAAATTAGTATTGTATAAATCTTTTTGAGTGATAAAATGGAAGAATATATAAATCTATTCGAAAATGTTATTGCAAAAACTAGCCCAAAAGTGGATTACATGGATATCAGATTTGGAATGGGCGACAATACTTCCATATTAATGAAAGACGGAAACGTCGATGAAATTAACACTGGAATGAGCTTAGGAGCAAGAATAAGAGTGTTAAATAATGGAGCATGGGGTTTTGCATATACAACAGACTTATCAAAAATCAATGAAATAACTGAAACCGCTATAAAATTATCAAACTCACTTAAAGGAGACGTTGAATTAAGTGAAAGCGATATTATAAAAGATAAAGTGGAAGTGGATGTTAAAATACCGTTTAAAGACATATCAATTGAAGAAAAAAGCGACATAATGAAGCAAGCCAATAATGCGGCCACAATTGATAAGGTAAACAGTACCACAGTAAGCTACGGTGACAGCGAAGTCAACGAACTGTTCATGAACAGTGAAGGCAGTGAAATTCAAGTAAAAACCTCAAGAGTCAGAATGGCATTGAATGCCTCTGCAACCAATGGTGAAATAATTCAATTCGGACATGGAAGTCTTGGAGGAGTCAAGGGATTTGAAGTCATTGCCGATGCAGACATTGAAGAATTCGGAAGAAAAATCAGTGAAAAGGCAGTCAGATTACTTGATGCAAAACCGGCACCTTCCGGCCAATTTCCAGTAATAGCAGACCCTGAACTAACTGGAGTATTGATTCATGAAGCATTAGGTCATGCAGTTGAAGGTGATTTAATTTTACAAAATGATTCCATCCTAAAAGACAGAATAGGCACCCAAATAGCATCAGACATTGTAAATATCTTTGATGATGCAAGTCTCAGGGACGGTTTCGGATATTATCCATATGATGTTGAAGGAGTAAAGACAAAACCAAATCAGCTGGTCAAGGATGGAAAGCTAATTTCCCTTTTGAATTCAAGGTCAACTTCATCAAAACTAGGAATGAAATCATCCGGAAATGCAAGATCAATAATTGCAGACCAGCCAATTGTCAGAATGAGCAACACATTCCTGCAACCGGGAGATATGGAAGTAAGCGAACTATTCGAAGGCATAGACAATGGAATTTATCTTAAAGGTTCAAGAGGAGGACAAGTTGATACCGGTAAGGGAATCTTCCAATTTAATGCCGCTGAAGGTTATATGATTGAAAACGGCGAAATCACAACACCACTAAGAGATGTGTCACTGTCTGGAAACATTCTTGAAACCCTGAAAAACATTGACGCAATAGGCAACGACTTTAAGTTAAGTGTTGGATTTTGTGGAAAAGGTGGTCAAACAGCTCCAGTAGGGGATGGCGGACCACATACAAGAATTTTAAATGCACTTGTTGGAGGAATGGGATAAATGATAAGTGATAGAGCAGGAGACTATTTGGTAGATATCGCCATGGCATCAGTCAAATATTTCCTGGACACCGGAAAAACAATAGTTAAACCTGACGACTATCCAATTGAATTGGATGAACCGTTAGGAGTATTCGTAACAATTAATAAAAATAATAATTTAAGAGGATGCATTGGATATGCAGAACCGGTCAAACCCGTAATTGATGCAACAATAGAGGTTGCAATATCTGCTGCATTTAACGACCCAAGATTCAATCAGATCAGTGAAAAGGAATTTGAGGAACTGGAATTTGAAGTGACCGTCTTGACAAAGCCTGAAATGATTGTTGTGGCACATCCAGACCAGTACTTTGATGAAATTGAAATCGGTCGTGACGGATTAATAATTCAGAAAGGATATGCAAGAGGATTGCTGTTACCACAGGTTGCAGTTGAAAATGCATTTACAAAAGAAGACTTTTTAGACCACACATGCATGAAAGCCGGAATCAGCGCAGACAGCTGGATGGACGAAAGCTGTGACGTGTATAAATTCCAAGGACAAATTTTTAAATAGTGATAATTATGATGATACCATCTGAAATATCAATTACTTTTCAAATGCTCTCTAACTCTACCTTTTATAATATCAAATTATAAAAGTGTTAAGTATGGATAACGAGCTACTTGAAAATATATTTATAACAAACAACTATTCGCACGAAACACGAAAAGTGAATAGGTCAGTAATGAAGAAGTATTGTGAATTCTATGGTATGAACCTTCAGGAACTGCTTGATGAAGCGGAAAAAGATGAAGCAGACAATGTCAAATGGAAACACCGCCGTGTTAAACATAAACTGCTTAAATACAGACAATTCCTTTTAGACAAATATTCTATAAACACAGTTAGAATACACATGTCTGTCGTCTCAAAATTTTACAGATTTTATGACATCGAAATCAATCCTCTACCAAGATTGAACATGAAAGCTGTGAAAAAACCAACACCAATCTATTATAAAGATTTGCCTGATAAGGAAATCATAAGGGAAGCTTTAGCAATTTCCCCACCCGTAATGAAAGCTATAATATTGTTTTCCTGCTCAAGCGGTTGTGCCAGAGCCGAAACATTGAGCCTGACAATTCAGGACTATATCGATGCCTTATCTGAATATCTGCCGAACAAAAGAATGAACATCTATCAGATAATTGATTATCTGAATGACAATGACAATGTGATACCTACCTTTAACCTCAGGAGAATTAAAACAAACAAGTATTACACTACCTACTGCAGTCCTGAAGCGGTTAAAGCCATCAATGCATATATTCTGACAAGGACAGACAATGTAACTCCGGAAAGCCAACTGTTCAGGATGTATGAAACATACTTTATTGGATATTTCCAGAGAATCAATGATGAACTTGGTCTCGGCAGAGTCGGACATTACAGCAGATTCAGAAGCCACATGCTCAGGAAATTCCATGCTTCAGCATTGTACAATGACGGCATGAGTTTGGATAACGTGAACGATTTGCAGGGCAAGGCCAAAAACAAGACCGACCAGGCTTACTTCATGATCAATCCTGAAGATTTGAAATATGAATATATCAAGCATCTGCCAGCCATTACAATAAATACTGATGTCGAAAAACTGTCCATCAAATCTCCGGAATATATGCAGATGGAAAAGGAAAATAATGAATATAAACAAAAAGTTGAAAGAATGGAAGCTAATATAGCTAACATCATGGAACGTCTGGGCCAGGAGGAAGCAAAATAGCTTTGTTGAATTTGGTGGAAATTATACTTTCCACTATCTTTTCTTATTTTTTTCTAAATAGCATTAAAACATTATTATGCTATTTTTATTATTAACTGAAGAGTGAAAAACTATTTTTGATTATATAAAGCACATTATCAATAGCTTATGATATAAAAGGGATTGTGAGAAATAATTTTAAATCTGTGCATTTGGATGAAACCATCATCAAATTTTCAAGATAAATTGCACCTATGATATTATACATTTGATATTTTCTGACTTCAAATTTTGATTCAATGTTTAGAGAATTTTGGAAAAATACATGCCTTATCTTCAAGTATAACATTGTAATAAATGAACGATTAAGCCAAAAATAGAAAGCAAAATGTTTATATACACAAAATAACAGACTATGATTAGCCATTACGAAGTGAGGACAATTTTTATGAGTGAGGACAATTTTTCACACTCGTACAACTTTTCTTTTGTGAGGGCTGAAAATCAATATCTGGAGGTAAAATATCAAGAAAATAACAGGAAAAAAAGATCATTAAAAAAGGATTATAAAAAAATAATTTTATTTGAATAACGAGCTAATAAATATTATTTTTCATTATAATCCTAAGGGGTCAGGTAAGAAAAATAAAAATAATTAGACACGTCGCGAAACAATGTTAAAAATTAATACTTTTCAAAACTTAACCCAGTTTCTAGTTTATTTTAAGGAATATATAAACATTTGTAAATTAAAAAAAGCAGTGTTTATCTTGTACTAAATATTCGGTAAAGAATTGAAAACTAATTTTAACAACATACTATTTTTTATTTTTCAAAGACTTCTGACTCCTATTGAATTTTAGACCGTTGATCATTTACATCCATTCACGAGATGGGAAAATAGGAGATACAAAAAATGTGTGAAGTAATAAAACCCCTGCCCAATGAAATAATAATTTTCAATAATTTCAGGGCACTTGAAGAATGCATTGCAGAAATTCAGGAAACTGAAAACATACGCAATGAAAGGGAATTCTTCCAGTCATACAGAATCAAGATAATGAAACTGGATTAACACCAGACGATGAACTAAAAATTATAACAGGAGTCTAAAATCATGTTAGAACAAGAAGTAAATGGGAAAACACATGTCTTAGTCCCAAAAGACATATGGGACGATATAATGGCAATGTTCAATGAACATTTGAATAAAGGTGAATAGAATGGACAGCTATTTGCCAGATTGCGGAATCGAACATAATCAGTTCGAAGACAACTACCACGGCATCCTTACCCACAACGGTGAAATCAAAGTTGCCAAAGGTGATGTTGAACAGGAAATCCTCTACATTGATGATGACGGTATCGTATTGGTGGACGGCGGCAAAAAGGCATACCAGACACTAATCCATACCAAGCTATTGGCATTAATCCAATATGCAAAAGCTGGAGATATCGGACTCATCAAGTTCATAAGAGGAGAGGCTTTCATTGTCGGATTCAGGAAAAAAAGGAGTGACTGATATGGAAAGTACAATTCATGAAATGCAGAAAAAGCTTACAGATGGATACTGCATCGGTTTTCACTATGCAAATGAAGGTATTCATTTTTTGCTTTCAAAATCAGATGAATTCCATTTGCTGAACGAAAACACAATAGCAATCCACAGGAAAAACGGAACAATCCAAATAATCAACCTGAATTTCATCAGTGAAATTCGCATCATAAGGAAGTCATACAGATGAGCAAACCAGCAAGATTATATCCGAAAAAGGAAATGAAGTTGAATCCAAAAGTGATTTGGATTGGAAGCATTATATTCGCCATAGCTATCGGATGGTTTGGAATAACAATCTCAAGCTTTGGAACATTATAAAAGGTGAAAGAATGGTAAAAGCCGAACTAATAGAAAATCCACAGGAAACAGAAATAGTCAAAGTCGATACCGTCCCAGATGTCGATGTTGCAATTGAGCAATGGGACGCCTATCAGAGACTCTGCAAAGGATTATTGAATGACAATGACTATCAGGAAATAATTGTTAAAGAAAAAGATGAAAACGGAAACTACGTTAAAGTGAAAAGACACTTCAAGAAAAAGTCAGCATGGCAGAAACTCTCCCGTGCATTCAATGTCGATACCGAAATAGTGGATCGTGAAATTGAAAGAACAAAAATGGGAAGAGTGCGTGAAGCCTACTACTGCGTAAGGGCAACACTGCCTAATGGCCGTAGTGTTGAATCAGATGCATTATGCTCCCGTTCTGAAAAAGGAAAAGACAAAGTCTCAGACCACACTATCATGTCCACTGCAAAAACACGTGCAACCAACAGA
>NZ_JBGUPC010000063.1:0-80064 GCF_045130115.1 Methanobrevibacter sp. | reverse complement strand
ATGAACAAGTTCTCATGCTTTTACACCTTCTTAAGGAGTTCTAATTTCTTTAGCTTCTCTAATTGTATCAAGTAACATTAAAATGTCGCCTTTTCTTACAGGGCCCATAATGTTTCTTGTTAAAATTCTTCCTTTATCTCTACCATCGAGGATTCTGCATTTAATTTGCATAACCTCACCAGTCATTCCAGTTCTTTTTAAAACTTCAATGACTTCAGCAGGAGTTCCTTCTTCCATTTAAATCACCGTAAAAATCCTTAAAAGAATTTATCTATTCTTTTAATTCAGCAACTTTTTCTACGATTTCAGCTACAGCAGCTTCAGCGTCACCAGCGTCAACAATACATGCGGAAGCAGTACCAACAGTTAAACCAGCAGCTACGCCAACTTGTTCTTTGGTTGGTAAGTATACGTAAGGAATTTCTTTTTCATCAGCTAATACAGGAATGTGTGCAACGATTTCAGCAGGATCAACATCTTCTGCGATAACAACTAATGCTGCATCTCCTCTTTCGATGAATTTGGTTACTTCGTTAGTACCTTTTGCTACTTTACCAGTAGATTGTGCGGTTTCTAATGCTTCTTCAGCTTGTTTAGCTAATTCTTCAGGTGTGTCAAATTTTACATAAATGTTTGCCATAATATATACCTCCTTTTTCATCTGGCATTGCCATCCATCGGCAGATATTATAATCCATTTTGAATCATAATATTATTTAATATTGCTTTTAAACTACTCTTACTTTCTATAGAGTAATCTAACAGCTTTTAATAATACTAATTCTTGAATAATTCATATATCACTAAATATAATCCCATAAGAAAAAATAGGGGGATTAGACTTTCAATACAAATACTTCTGAATTTCAATAATTTTTAGCAAAACTAAAAATAAAAATTTAGTAATTAATGAAATAATTCTAGAGAACTAGACAATATTAAATTGGTTAGTATAGTATATAAATGTTTGTAAAAAGAGTCACTAAAAAACATAAAATAAAACAACACCAAAAGATAAAAAAAATGGCAACATGAAAAAATATTTACATATAATATAAAAAAAGAATCTGTAAAATTTTTTACAGATTCAACACATTAATGTTAGCAAATATACAATACTTCACCATAACCATTATAGTATACTGTTCTATAGAACTGTATATAATACCTAAATTTAGCTGAGTATTTACCATATTTCCAATTATAAAATATTCTACTATAATGCCAACCCTTTTTCACGTATTTTTTCATTATTTTCTTTACTCTTTTCTTAAGGATTTTTGATTTCTTTTTAGATACCTTATTCATTTTTTTCTTGGACCATTTATATTTTAATGTCATGGAACACAATCCAACGGTTTTCCAGTCTTTAGTTGAGTACACCTTGTCATAAATACTAGTTAATTTTGAATTTTCTTGATTGGCCGGCACGGAAATTATAGACTGATCATTAGATGCTGATAATTTAGATTCACCAGAAACTGCAACAGGATTATTATTTACACTGGCTACACTAAAATCATCACTAGAAACAGCTAAACAATCATCATTACGACTATCCACAGAAACAACTTCACTAGAAGCACTTAAACTATCAGTCTCATTGGAAACAGCTAAACAATTATCATTACCCTCATTTACAGAAACAACTTCACTAGAAACAGCTAAACAATCATCATCTCCAGAATCCACAGAAACAATTTCACTAGAAATAGATAAATCATCAACATCTTCTATAGCAGATAAAGCAGTTTCTTCGTTCGTGACATTTTCAGCGGCACAAACTGTAGAAATAGCTAATAAAAATACCGCAAGTAATACACAAAAATATTTAATATTCATTATTCCACTCCTCTTTTTAGAGCTTGGAGGTCACACTCCAAACTTTTATAACATTATTACTATATTTATTTAATTAATAATATATACTTTATTCACAACAGGAGTCCTTTTAATATTGAGTTTTCAGTTTTCATCCTAAATTAACAGTCATAGACCAATTTTTATAGCTCATAGAAATTTAGCTATTCAAATGAAAATTTTAAATAATCACTTATTAAATAATACTGTTCCTTATTGAATAATAATTATAACTAATTAATTTTTATTTAACCAAAAAAATCAATATTAAAATGAAATTAAAAATTTAAATAATTCAGAAAAAAAAGAGTCATTAATCCCTTATGTAAAAAACAAAGTTCTTAAAAAATAGAAAAATAACATAAAATTAGTCGATTTTCCCATAAAAAAAATTTAATTCAAAAAAATAAAAAAAATTTGTAAAAGGATAGTAAAAAATTACTATCTTGAAAATGATCATCAACAAATCTATTTGATTGCTAATTTTACATCTTCAGCTTTTACGGTTTTTCTGCCTGCGTGGCGAGCAAATCCTACAGCTTTTTGTGCGATTTCGTTACCGTAGTCTTCGATTGCTTCGGTTAAAGCGACTTTTGCATCATCACTTACTCTTTGTGCACCAGCATTTTTGAGGACTCTGCCTACAGGAGCAATTGGTAATTCACTCATTTATTACACCTCACATTTAACTTGGTTAATAATAGTTTTAATTTGCTTATATATAAATCTATTGGTAATGCATCGGTGATTTCTAAAAATTTCAACATATCTCACCATGATATTTTAACATAAAAAGTGACATGAATATAACACGAAATGTTTTTCATATATCGGTTTAATTAAAAAAAGTATAAATTTTGTTCGAATATAAAAGAATTAAAAGAAAAAATTAAAATTAAAAGAGATTTAAAGCAATATTTATTTGTTCATCAAAATCTCTCTTAAAGTGTCTATATCTGCATCAACCTGTGTAGGTTGAGTACATGCATCAATAGCAGTATTAGGATCTTTAAGCAAGTGTCCAGTAACTACACAAGTGATTGTTTCACCTTTGTCAACTACACCTTCATCTACAAGTTTTTTAAGACCTGCAATGGAAGCGGCTGATGCCGGTTCAACACCAATACCCTCAGTCCTTGCGAGTAATTTCTGTGCATCAAGGATTTCCTCATCGGTTACTGTTTCGGAATAACCGTTTGAATCATAAATAGCATTTAAGGCTTTAATATCACTGACCGGAGCACCAATACGTATTGCTGTTGCAATAGTCTCTGGATTTTCTACTGGCACAACACGTCTGTCTCCTTTCTTAAATGCATTTGTAACAGGACATGCGCCTTCCGCCTGAATACCTGTCATCATCGGCAAATCTTTAATAAATCCTGCATCATAGAATTCACTAACACCTTTCCAGATAGCTGAAATGTTACCTGCATTACCTACTGGCAAAATGATCCTATCCGGAGCCTGCCATCCCAAATCACGGACAATTTCATAACCTATAGTTTTTTGTCCTTCCAATCTGTATGGGTTAATTGAGTTTAATAAGTAAAGATGTTTTTCTAATGCAAGAGCGGTCATGGCTTCAAGAGCCTCATCAAAGTTTCCATTGATTGACATTACTTCAGCGCCATGGAACATTGCCTGTGCTAATTTTCCAAGCGCAACCTTACCTGATGGTAAAAATACTATACAGCGTAATCCGGCACGTGCAGCATAAGCTGAAAGTGATGCGGAAGTGTTACCTGTTGAAGCACAACCGACAGTATGAACTCCCAATTCCATTGCCTTTGTCATACCTACAGTCATTCCCCTGTCCTTGAAACTTCCGGTAGGGTTTGATCCTTCTACTTTAACATATAGGTTCACTCCAAGTTCGTCACCCAATTTATCGCATTTGCAGAATGGGGTTCCTCCTTCATCGAGAGAAACAA
This sequence comes from Methanobrevibacter sp., assembly GCF_045130115.1. Classification (GTDB taxonomy): domain Archaea; phylum Methanobacteriota; class Methanobacteria; order Methanobacteriales; family Methanobacteriaceae; genus Methanocatella. The sequence continues at coordinate 76,270 of NZ_JBGUPC010000063.1, read as the reverse complement.
TTTTTGTCTCATCTACTGGAATGCACTCTTTAAATTTCCATAAATTATCTCTTCTACCATCAAAAATGTCTTTTGAAACATCTATCTCATTGACGAGCTCAAGCACTGATCCACACTTTTCACAGGTGTAGATTACTTCATCGTCATCATATTCTTCTCCACAAGAAACACATCTTATCATAAAAAATCACTATCTATATCTTTTTATTAAGTTTTATATAAAATTTAATATAAATTCGGCAATCGGAAGGGTGAAATAAGTTTCAACAAGACCTGCAATTGCCATCAGGATTGAAGCAATAATAAGCAATATTAATGCCTGTTTTAATTTATCAAAGCTTGCATCAAATGAATTTGACAATATCTCCCTAACTGGACCGGTGCCCTGCTCATTCAATGTTTTAATGAACTTGAACAAGAAGTTAAATAATACAAAGCCTGATGCGCAAGCCAGAATGCATGATGAAAACTCAAAAATGCCGTGAGGAACTATTAAAAGCATTGTCACCAACAGATTATCAGTTGTGGCAACATAGTAACCTGCAAAAAATCCATTTAATCCAAGTATCACTGCCGAAAAGAAGCATGTAACTCCAAATATAAACATTGAAAATACGATTTTGATATTGTTGGAAAATATGGTCAGGAAAGTTAATTTAATTGTTCCCTGTTGAACCTTCTGAGACAAATCATCAACTATCGGATTAAAATAGCTATACAAGTAAGGCTCTAAAAGATAGCCCAATATCAAAGATACAAATAAAATAGCTATTGCCGAATAAATGGCCAATTTGTTTTCGCAAAATGCGGATTTTACTTCATCAAGAATCATATCAATGTTTTGGCAATTTCTCTTGCCTCAACTTGCTTTTCATGCAAATCATCCATGAACTCTTCCATCAGCTCGGCGGTCCTTACCTTGCACTCACCACATCTCAAAGTTCCGTTCAAACAGTCCTGTCTAATCTGTTCAAGCTCCTTGTCATCATCGATGAAGTGATATAACAGCATTTCATAGATTACACACTTGTCGACTTCACCGCCCAATTCCTCTTGCTCCTTTAAGGTCTCCCGTCCACCGGTTTTAGCAGACTTTACCTTTTTGACAGCTGTTTTTGTATCATCATTAAGATAGATTGCTGTTGCAGGCTTTGAACTGCTCATCTTATCACCGGTCAGCCCTGTCAGGAACCTGTGATATGTTGAAGCAGGAGATATGAAACCCTCTTCCTCATTGAGTTTATGTGCAATATCACGAGTTAATCTGATATGAGGGTCCTGATCGATTCCAACAGGAACAACAACCTTTTTCGGACCTCCAAACTCTTCAATCTGAGGAAGCAAAATGTCGGCAACCTGGAATAGAGGCGCCTGAACGTGGGCAATATTAGTTGAGTTCTCGAATCCATAAATAGCCTTTAATTGGCTGAAGTTGGTTTTGATTGAAGCTTTGAACGCCAGATTCTTTAATAAGTTATTTTGTGACTGCAGATAAACATTGACATTATCCTTTTCAAGGTCAAGGCCTAATGCAATCCAATTTGTCAAATATTCGTTTACAGCAATTTCACGGCCCTTTTCAAAACTCATGTCACGTGCGGCATAGGCTTCAAGGTCTGCAATTGGCAGGGACAGCATTGCACCCATGTCCTGATACCATTTGATTTGGTCAACAACCATCTTATGACCAATGTGCATCTGTCCACTCGGCATCATACCGGTTACAACTGCAAAATCCTTATTTTGATTTATCAGATTAACTATTTCATTGAATTCCCTATGTCCAAAGATAACTCCCCGTTTCATCAGTCTTTGAGGATTCCTAACGTCTCCAATAATTTCTGAAATTTTACCAATACCAAATTGATTAACTAACTTATCATAATCTAGGCTGAATGATGCCCATGGATCGATTAAATCTGCCATTTTATCACCACTATTACTATTAAATTAAATTTACGATTAAGAATTATTATAGTAAATATAAAAGCATATTAAAATATAAATGATTTCTTTAATTAAACTTATGGTCTTGTCCATTCGACATTATAGTATGTTATGTCAAAATCCTCATCAACGATTGCCAAAAGAAGTTTCTTGTTAACTCCATGTGAAACTCTAACATAACTTGCAAAATCAAGCGCATTGATATCATAATTTTCAAAGATGATTTTGACAAGATAATCAGAATGTCCTTGACCCGGACCTCCTCCACGATTATACAATCTAAATTCGGTGCCATATTTAAAACCAGTTTTAATAACATAACCACGGTCTTTTAAATCACGATAAACAACATACTTTCCATAAAGTTCCTGCTCTTTTAAAAGGTCAATCAAATAGCCTACACTGCATTGGACATCATCCTCATAGATATTTAAACGACCCTTCTCCTGCAAATAACATGCCTCAATTAATGAAAGATGTAGAAAATCTGATTCTATTCTGCCAAATTTGCTTTTTTCATGTAAAGCTATCGGCCTTTTACTTCCTTCCTCAATCTTAATTGAAACAATATCATTAGATAAATCTCCACGCATTAAAACACCGCAAAAAGAAATAAATTATATTTAATGCTTATTATTTTGAAAGAAATATTATATAAAATTTTTGTAAAAAAAAGGAGATGAAAAAGTTAAACTCTAATAAAAATATTATTAGCCATTTCTGATGAAATGTTTAACTCATTATCATCAATTTCAACGAAATAATCATTAGTCAAAGAGTTATCATTGAATTCATATTTTAGATGCTGACCAACCTTAACTCCTTTTTCAGAAATTTCATCCAATAATTCATTATTTCCACGAATGAATGAAATAGTTCCTTCAGTATCTCCAGTTAACTCGGAAATTGATAACAAATTAAATTTCCTGTTCATGACTTGGTCAAAATCCTTTTGAGAGAAACATTCTTGACAACTGCCAAAATCAAAATTGCATGCAGGAATCACATTTTCATTAGGACATAAGTCCGGATGATGCAGCATAGTACATATTGCCCTTTCCGCTTCATCAGATAATGTATGTTCCATTTCACAAGCCTGATCGTGAATATGTTCCTCTTTGACTTTTAGGATATCCAATAAGAACTTTTCTAAAATCCTATGTTTTCTAGTGATTTTTTGAGCGATCTTCATTCCTTCATCAGTCAAACTGGCACCCTTATATGGAGTGTACACAATGTAACCAAGATCTTCTAGTTTTTTAAGCATTTGAGTTACGCTTCCAGGAGCAATGTTTAACTCTTTTGATAATTGTGTTGTGGAAACCTGTTCCCCATTACTTCCGTTACGGTAGAGAACTTCTAGATATTCCTCAATGTTTTCACTTATTTTAGCTTCAGTCATGAAAGTCACCTACATTTATATTAATAGATGTTATGTAATTAACAGTATAAAAAAGTTTTGGTAAACCTAAATAAAAATAGAAGAAATTACAAAAAAATAAAGATTAATTAAAAAAAATAAAAAGAAAAAATAATTAGAATGGTAAACTAGCATATCTGCTGTTTAAAGAAAATGATTTAGTATTCCAATTATTTATTACTCCAAATGAATTTCTAGAACTTGTAGGGTCTACACAAGTCCATACATTGTCAACCAATACTTGAACCCAAACGTGTCCATAAGTGCTTCCACTAGAGAATACGCAAGTTCCGTGAACATATCTTGCTGCGATACCTGCAGTCCTATACATGGAAACCAACAAATGCGCTTGGTCAACACAATTACCAGTCTTATAGGACAATGTGCCTGCAGCACCATATTTTGTATCATAATAGAAACTGTATGATATTTTATCCCTTACGTAATTATAGATTGCCACTGCTTTTTCTTTAGTTGTTGTTAAACCACTTATTAAAGAATTAACAGTGCTTTTAATCGCAGAATTGGTAATTGGACAGTTGGAAGTAGCTTTCAAATAAGCACTAACATCAGACAATGTATTTTTCTCATTCAAACCAGCTCCAGTAATTGAAACAGAACCGCTACTACTGCTGCTACTAGTAGATCCATATACGATAGTCACATAATTTGGCATTAACTTGTCGTTGTTGCCATAAAATGCCAATACACGTGAAAATGAATCGACAAGTTCAGAGTAAATGATATTACCTACAGCAGATGAGGCATAATTCGGAGCCTGATTATTTTTGACGATAAAGTTAGCCACGTTTTTAGCAACTGTCACATAATCAGCAGTATATAATTCCTGATTAATAGCATCTCCAGAAGGAGATTCCGGATTTGCAACACCTTTGATGATTGCAATATCTTTAGTATTGGAATTACCAAGTTGATAAATTGCCTGTGACATCAAATATAGGAATTCAGGAGCAGTGAATGTCTGTCCGCCTGCACTAACACTGGTTGGTACCTTCTTGTTAGCCTCATAATATGATTTGACAGTTTTGGCACCTGCAATAATATTTGCAATAGATATAGTGCCTGCTGATGAAGTTGTAGCTGTACCTGTAGCAGTAGCTGGAGTTGCTGCATCATCAGTTGTGGATTCAGAAGATGCAATAGGTTCAGAAGATGCCAAATATCCTGTTAGTGATTTAAAACTAACAAAATTAGTAAGACCCCATCTGAATATGATTACACCAGCTCCACCACCATTGATTGCGGCCTGTGAATCACCTTTGATTTCACTAGAAGGCAATTTAGCAGTATTGTCATCAGAGACATAACCCTGCAAACCAGCCCATACTTTAGCACCCTTGGAATGATCTACAAACCATTTAGTAGTGGTTTTAATCCATGTAGTGCCGGAGTTATAATTTCCTTTGTAAATCATAGGTATAACTACATCCATATATTTACTGAGTGCATCCATGTCCTGACCATAATAGTACTTATTATCTGTTGTTTCCGGCATTAAAGCACATGAAACGATTAAGTTTGAATTGATCCCATGAACAGCTTCAGAAATTTGTTTTGCAAAACTGTTAATTGCTGCAGTACCACCAGAAGTTGCATATGCATTTCCAGGATATCTTATATAATCGATATGTACACCTGAAACACCTTTAACCTTAGCATATGTTTTAGCCTCTGCTATTTTCTTATCAAAGAATGCCTGGTTTGGAGCACCGTTTTTAACAGGATTGACCCAATCACCATCATAAAACGCCTGCATCCAGATATGGACTCTAATTCCCAACTTATTGGCACTTGCAATCCAAGATTCAACTGCACTTTGGCCGTGAGCAGTGAATGCATAGAAGTTCAAGAACAAGTCACTAGTTCCCTGAGAAGCCAAAGTATTCAGATTAACATTTTTCATGTCAGACCCGAAAACCCAGTATCCGTATCCATTTGAATTGACTACTTTTTTGGATTCAATTTTAGTGGAACCTGTTGATGAAAGATAATCATTGTCTCCAGCGAAGGAATATGAAACTGTGAAATTTCCAGCACCTACACTAGCAGTGAATGTTGCATAACCACTTGAAGATGTGGTGGCAGTGTAAGTCTTGGAGTTTACAGTCAACTTAACATTTTTGTTTGCTAAAGCCTGACCGTCTGAATTTTTCAATAAAATTTTATAAGTCTGTGTACCTTGATTGAAAGAAGTTCCGCTTTTCCATGTTACTGAAGTAGGAGTTCTTTCTTTAACTGTTATGGCTGTAGAACCAGTTTTGGAATTTACCTTTGATTCAGCCTTATTCTTATAGGTAACAGTGTATTTACCAATATCTAAATTGATCGGCAGGGACACGATACCATTGCTGTCTGTGGTTTTGGTATATGTCTTACCGTTCAATGTAAGAGTAACAGTTCTTTTTGCTAAAGGAACCTTACCTGCAGTTAAAGCAACTTTAAATGGAGTGTTTGCACCATGACCAAAGGAGGTTGTACTTTTAACTGTGAAAGTAGGGTTTTTAGTAGCTATAATATATACTTTGTCATAAACGACAGATTTTTTATAAAATACATTACCTGCAAATTTATATTTTACAGTATATACCCCAGCGCTTAAGGATGGTAACTTGAATGCAGCATTACCATAAGCATTTGTCCTAGCGGAGTATATTTTTCCATTTATTTTGAAATTAATAATTTTTCCTTTTCCTGGAGCATAACCTAATCCGTTAAGTAATTTAACTTTGACCTTTTTAGTATCGCTCTTAAGGAAAGTGTAAGTTTTAGTGGTTAATGAACTAGTTGTATATGTGACAACTTTAACCTTATTTGTTTTAGTTAAACCATCTGTGTTATAAGATATTATTTTATATGTGCCTTTTTTAAGATTGGTTAAAGATAAACTAGCCACACCTTTACTATTTGTTTTTACTTTGTATGTTTTTCCATTAATCTTAAACTTGATGTTTTTATTAGCTAAAACTTTACCATTACTTTTATAGAATGTTGCAGTGAATTTCCTATTGTCAGTGTAGACTTTTGTAATGTCACTTGCAGAAATGGTGGATAATATTTTAAAATTTTTTGTTAAGCTATAACCAGTTGCAGGATTAACCGCAACAACCTTATAGGTTCCAGGTTTAAGATTTACTGCTAAAGAAGCCACCCCATTCGCATTAGTTTTTTTAGTGTATGAAACACCATTTACAGTAATTTTAACATTAGTATTTGCTAATGGATTACCATAGGCATCTAAGAAAGTTGCGCTATATTGAGTGCTTCCTTTATAATATTTAGTAACGTCCTTTGCAGTAATAGTCTTAGATACATCTATTTTTGAAGAATCGTTGCCATCGTCTGATGCATTATTATCCAATGCAGAAGGATCAGCAACCCCGTTATCACTACTTAAAAGATCATTACTGGACGAGTTAGTTGATAAAATATTTGAATCATCAGATTCTAAAGCTTCTTCACTTGATAGAGAACCTTTAGATGAACCATTATCAACATTTGAATCACTTGATACAGAAATTTCTGATGAATCAGCAGTATTCTCCAGTGGGACTGATACATCTGATGTGTCATCTACTAAGTTAGTAGCATACGAATCTGTAACATTAGCATCACTTGCGGAAATTGCGCTGACTGATAGTGCAGCTACAAATAATATTAGCAAAGTGAGCAATATTTTTTTGTTCAAATTAATTTACCTCCATAACAATTTAATTAAACATAGCGAGAAAAAATCTCACTGTAACATATATTTATTGCAAATATCTTATATAAACCTTTTTATTTACTAAATCCCATCAAATGAGTTTAATTTTTAAAAATAAAGTTAAAACTTTATGAAAATCAAGTATAAAGTAAAATTCTTTTTGAATTTGATAATAAAAGTATTAAATGGAATGAAATAATTTTTAAAGTAACTTAACTTTATAAAAATAGAAACTGTTATTCTAATAGTTATCATATAAAATAGGGTATGTTTAAAAGTTATTTAAATTAAAATCATTGAATAAATTGGAATTAGAATAAAAAACAATACATTTAATAAGGTATTATAAAAAATAAGCATGAAAAATTAAAAAAAGAAAAATGTGTAAAATTTTTAAAAATTTTACATCATTGGAGGCATTCCACCCATACCGCCCATACCTGCACCAGGCATAGGAGGCATACCACTGTCATCATTTCCGGTCTCATCAGGTCCGGTAGAATTCAATGCATTTCTTGCCGCAATCATATCATCAATACGTAAGATCATTTCTGCAGCTTCACCAGCTGATTGAAGAGCTTGGATTTTTACTCTTAAAGGTTCAATTACACCAGCATCCTTCATGTCAACCACTTTGCCTTCAAATACATTAATTCCGATGAATGGGTTGTCTTCATGAGCAGCCTTTAAATCCGCAATTAAGTTAATGGTATCCAAACCTGCATTTTCAATTAATGTTCTTGGAATAACTTCTAAAGCTTCAGCATATTTTAAAATAGCTAATTGTTCTCTTCCACTTACAGATTCACCATATTCTCTTAATTGTTTTACTAAATCGATTTCACAAGCTCCTCCACCAATGAGAACTTTTCCTTCTTCAATGGTTGCTCCAACTACTCCTAAAGCATCGTCAATAGCTCTTGCGATTTGTTCGGTAACGTAACGGGTACTTCCTCTTAAGACAATTGATGAAGCTTTTGGATTTTCACATTCTTCGATTAAAGTTAATTCATGATCAAATATTTTGTCAAGATATACATGACCTGCAAAACCTAATTTATCTTCGGATAAATCTTCAATATCAGTTACAAGTTTTGCACCGGTAGCCTTTTGGATTCTTTCAATATCAGATTTTTTAACACGTTTGAACGCCATGATTCCAGCTTTTTTAAGGTAGTGTTCTGCCATGTCGTCAATACCTTTTTGACAGAATAACACATTTACGCCTGAATCGAGGACTTTGTCAACTAGCTCCTTAATCATGTCTTCTTCCTGTTTGAGGAATGCTTCGAATTGGTCAGGACTGGTTATATCAATTTTGGTAGTAGTATTCATGTCTTTTAATTCAAGAGGATATTTCATGATAGCGATTTTAGCATCCTTAACATCTTTAGGCATGTTTTTGGATACTGGAGCTTTATCGATGATAATTCCTTCAGCCAAAAATGAATCCTCTACGGAATCTCCTGAAACCCTTTGGATATTAATGTTGTCTATATCGGATTTGCCGTCTTCCTTAATTCTTAATGCAGCTTTTACGACAAGGTCTGCTAAGTGTTCTTTTGCATAATCTGAACCTTTACCACTCATTGCAGTAATTGCTGCTTTTTTAAGGGTTTCTTCATCATCCGCATCAATTGCGATTTCTTTTAATAACTCAACTGCTTTTTGAGTTGCATTTCTATATCCTTTAACAACAATTGATGTTGCAATTCCATCTTCCAATAATTCTTCAGCTTTAGCTAATAATTCACCAGCAATAACAACAACGGAAGTGGTTCCGTCTCCAACAATTTCTTCTTGTTTTTTTGCGGTTTCCACAAGCATTCTAGCTGCAGGTTGGTTGATTTCCATTTCTCTCATGATGGTTGCACCATCGTTGGTGACAGTTACGTCACCTAATGAACTAGTTAACATTTTGTCCATTCCTTTAGGACCAAGAGTAGTTCTTACAATACCTGCTAATACCTTAGCAGCTGTGATATTCATTCTTAAAGCATCTCTTTTTGAATATCTTTCAGTTCCTTCAGGAAGGATAAATATTGGTTGATTTGCCATTTAATAATCACCTTAAAATTTTTTTAAATAAAATATAAAACTAAGTTTTTATACATTAATAAATAGGTAAGAGGTAATATAAAAAGATTGCCCATTAAAGTAACTTCAGGTGTGTTAATGTACGAGAAAATTATAAAAGAAATTAAATCTAACTTAGGTGAAAATAAGGATTTGAACAGACAATACCTATCCGACCAAATTGAGGTCTATAAGGACCATCCATACAACAAGGAAATAATCAAAGAAATCTCTCGCCTAATGTGGGATTGCTTAAGTGATGATGAAAAGCAGGAATTCATTGAAATATCAGAAAGGGAAAATCCTATACTTGATATCCTGAATGACATTTATTTTGATATAGAAAACGGGAATTATGAAACCCCTCTAAAAAAGCTTGACGAGTTCATGAAAACATTCCCTGCAATGTTTGAAGATGACATGGTAAGTGAATATCATTACTTTACAAATCCTCTTGAAGAACTGATCTTCAGAAAATATATCGGATTGAAAAAGGAATTGAGATACATTCCAGACAACCAGCCGTTACTTGATTTGTATTATGTTTATGGATTCTTGCTTCTTGAGTCCAAGCAATACGATAAGGCGGAGGAATACCTGAAAAAAGCAATTAAAATCAATCCGGTTTCATCAAGAATCATACTGGAATTGACAGAAATATATAAAATGCACACATACACATTAAACGAGTATGTCATCCGTACATCAGATGCGCTGAAATATGCATATTACCCTCAAGACATTGCAAGGTGCTATAGAAACATAGGATATTATTATGTGGAAGAAAACGACATGAAAACCGCTTTGGCATTATATATATTTAGTATGGAGTTTGAAGCAAGCCCCCTTGCATATGCCGAAATCAAATTCATCCAGTCAAAAACCGACAACATGGAACTGTCCCTGAAGGAGTGCATTGACATCATTGCAAGCAAGAAAATTCAACTAGGACCAAATACATTTATTTTGGATGCATTGAACGAATTGATTGATGAATACGATAAAAACAAGCTATATAATCAATTATTATATTTTCTAGAATTGAAATTTGATTTGGACAATGACAGTCAAACACTTGAAAGAATTAATGAAACCAGAAAGAAACTGGAAAACTAAACTTATTAATAATATATAATATATATTATATAACAGGTGATTTATAATGTGTTCAAGTGGAGGGCCAATGGCCGATATTGATTTGAAAAAACTGAAAACCAAAAAATACCATTGTAAAGACTGTGGAAATTCCTTTAAGGGACTTGGAAAAAAAGTAGTTTGTCCATCTTGTCAAAGTGACAATGTGGAGCTTGCAGAGTAAATTTAATTTACTCTCTTTTTATTTTTTTTAGTGATAGCATGAATATTGATTTTAAAGATGATGAAATACTATTTCTCGAAGGCGAAACCGGAATGGTCGGCGTTGTCAAGGTATCCTATGAAAACAAAATGTTATTCATTGCAACACAGGACACTGAAGAGATAGTCCAATTTTTAGAATCAGACGATATAATTGCAGTGTCAAACTTTAAAAAAGATAAAAGGGCCATTCGTTCACAGGCTTATCTCAGCCGTGAAGAATCCTCACCACTAGTAATCTTAAACAAGAATCATCCATCAACAAAACGTTTGGAAACAGTAATATCAATAGGAAACAGAGTAAACCTGAACTGCAACATCACCCCTGGAACACATCCCGAACAAAACGTCTTATGTTCCTGTGACAGTCTGTCCGGACTTGAAATAATAAAGACACCTACCGGTGTGAAATTAAACAAAGACTTTGAGAATTATACTATTGAAGAATTTTAGGTTGAAATATGATTTTTATTGACTCCTTTTACATGTTCTTAGGCCAACTTGTAGTTTTTATAGCAATTCTGATTGTCATATTATTTATTGTGGTGTTGATTTTAGGATATCTGATAGCCATTAAAAACAAGATAAAGTTCCCAAGATTCCTATTATACATTGTCGATTTATTATATTCACCTTTCAAGACAATTGCCCGCTTCTTAAAATTGGATGATCATCTGATTGACAACATTGCAATAAGGGTAAGGGACGACCTCAACAGGGAACGATTCAGACAAATTCCTGCTGAAAAGACATTAATCTTTTTACCTCACTGCCTCAGGCACAAGGACTGCCCTGCACCGCTTCAAAAGGAAGGCTTGAACTGTAGCGAATGCGGATTATGTTCAATCGGAGCAATCAAGAAAAAATCCGAACCGATGGGTTACAAATTATATATTGTTCCGGGATCAAGCTTCGTTAAAAAAATAGTCATGGAAAATAAGTTTGAGGCAGTTCTCGGTGTGGCATGCCATGAGGATTTGAATCAAATGATGATGTTATTGTCCGATTTCTGTCCGCAGGGCGTTCTGCTTGAAAAGACAGGATGTTTTGAGACAAAAGTAAATGTTAAAAAAGTATTTGAAAAGATAGATTCCAAATACTCTAATCAAAATAAGCCATAAATTCTCTAGATTCTGGAGTTTCGCTAAACTCCTTTATGAATTCATTTAAATCCTTAATGAACTCCTCTTTTCTCTTGTCCAAATCTTTAATTTGGGAATAATCTTTTTTTACGGATATTGTCATTGCAATATCATCGGTTTCAAGAGCGATTTCAGGATAAAGTGAATCTATGAAATCATCCATAATTATCCTCTACCGAGTTCCTGGTGAGCTCTTGCAAGATGTCCTGCAGCCAATGCTCCTACAAGTGACAGTTCACCAGCCAAAACAGTGGATGCAACAATTTCTGCAAATTCACGGGCATGACCTGAACCTGCAACGCCTAGGATTTCCAATCCTTCATGGGCAACTTCCAAACTGGTTCCACCACCAACAGTAGCAACAGGCAAGTCAGGCAAGTTTACTGAGAAATATAAATCGCCGTTTCTGTTTTCAGCGGTTGTAATACCAAGAGATCCTTCAGCAACATGAGCAGGGTCCTGACCGGTTGCCAAAAATATTGCTGCAACCATATTAGCATAATGGGCATTGAATGCCATGGACCCGCTGGCTGCAGAGCCTATTAGATTTTTAGCAGTGTTAACTTCCACAATTGCTTCTGATGTGGTTTTCAGTTTTTTAGCTACAATATCCTCAGGTATCAATATATCTGCTATAACGCTTTTTCCTCTTCCTTCAACAATGTTTATAGCAGCAGGCTTCTTATCGACACAGACGTTGCCGCTTAATGCAATATGAAGTGCATTAGTATCCTGAGCCAATTTATCCAAGATTTTTTCAGAAGCTATTGTCACCATATTCATTCCCATACTGTCTCCAGTTGAGAAGACAAATCTCGGATACACATAGCTTCCGACGATTAAGATAGGGTCGATTTTAATCAGTTTTCCATGAGATGTTGTGCTTTCAGCAATTTGCTTTAACTCATCGAAATTATCAATAAACCATTGTTTAACTTTTAAAGCATCACTAACACCATCACATTTAATTGCAGGTGCACGAGTCATGATATCTGACACCACTCTCGCATTAACACCGCCTGAAGCGGTAATTGTTGATGCACCACGATTGATGGATGCAACCAATGCGCCTTCTGAGGTAGCGAGCGGAACAAACACTTCCCTTTGACAATATTCCCCATTAATTTTTAACGGTCCTGCAATACCCATCGGAAGTTGCAATACACCGATTGAGTTTTCAATGTTACGGGCAGATGCCCTTTCCATATCCAAAGTATAATTTGAGATATTGGATAAGTCAAGGTCATATTTCTGTTCTAGAAATTCCCTTCTAATGTCAGTTGCCTCTTTGGCTGAAACTTCCTTATCAACCTGATAAAGTTTCATTTCACCATTCAATAATTTATCAATAATTTCCTGATTTGACATCTACATTACCTTTTTAAGTAAATCTACAATTTCAGATGGTTTTTTAGCTACTTCAACACCAGCTTCATTTAAGGCTTTGGTTTTACTTGCAACAGTACCTGATGATCCTTGAATAATTGCACCGGCATGTCCCATTCTTTTGCCAGGTGGTGCTGTTCTTCCTGCAATATATGATACAACAGGTTTTGACATTTCGTCTGCGATGTACTTACCTGCTCTTTCTTCTGCAGTTCCTCCAATTTCACCAATTAAAACAACAGCATCTGTTTGGTCGTCCTTTTCAAACCTTTTTAATATATCAACATAATTATCCCCGGTTACAGGGTCTCCACCAATACCTACAGCAGTACTTTGACCGATTCCGGCATTAGTGAGTTCACTTGCAATTTCATATGTTAATGTACCGCTTCTTGAAATTACACCCACATTACCCTCTTTGAAAATGTGAGTCGGCATGATACCCAGTTTACCTACACCAGGAGAGATGATTCCTGGAGTGTTAGGTCCGATAATGGTTGTGTCCATTTCTTTAGCATATGCCATGATTTTCATACTATCATGGACTGGAATATGTTCAGAAATGATAACAACTAAATCCAAATGCCTAATTGCTTCAAAAGCTGCATCTTTTGCAAATTTTGCAGGAACAAAAATGATTGAAGCATTAACATCAACTTCTTCTGTTGCTTCTTCCATGGAGTTGAAAATAGGAACTCCTAAAAAGTCTTGTCCTCCTTTTCCAGGAGTTAATCCTGCAACAATATTGGTATTGTAGTTTAACATTTGTTCTGTATGGAATGAACCTTGTTTACCGGTTATCCCTTGAACTAAACATTTTGTATCTTCATTCAATAAAATCATAGTAAATCTCCTATCTCAATATTCTAGTTTTATTTTCAAATGGAACAGCCAAATCTATTACGTTTCCATTCATAAGTGCAGTAGCTGAAAATATTACACTGCCAGGTAATACATTACAAGTTGTTCCCCTTTTAACTAAATAAACATTCTTATTTCCAAGTGCAGCTCCAATCATAGCTCCTGCGATAACTCCAACAGATTCGATGTTTTCAACAGTTGCTACAACAACAGGGTCATCGGTTTCGGGTGAAACATAACCCACACCAGGAATTTTTCTTATTTTAGGCTCAATATAATCTGACACATCAGTGCAATTCTTCATTCCCCTTGCCGCTTCGATTGCTGAGTTTGCAACATCTGCAACAAATGGCTCTCCACCATATGTGTCAAAACCTAAAATTATGGCATCCGGATAGAAATCTTTTCTGATACTTGCTTCAGCATAAGAGATTCCTTCTCCTGCCTCATCCGGATTATCAGATATTCCGGATAAATCCCCAAGATTTTCTGCACTCATTTTTAAAACATTTACCAAACCTTCATTAACCACTTCAAGCAAATCATCTTCAACAAACGCACTTACAACAACATCATCACCAGTGACATTTGTTAATTCAGCATTTCTTGCACCTAGGTCTATTACACTTTGAAGGTTCTTTTCTATAGTTTCTACTAGCTTAGAACTGCAGGACACATCATTTTTTGATATATCTGCACCTATAGCCGTAATTTTCAAATTAACACCTTGTATAATTGATTAAACAAACGAATAAAATTTTAAATTTTATTGGTATATATTATGTATCTTAATTTATATATAGTTTTTAAGAAAACTTATTTAATAGTAATAAATAAATTATAAAGTAATGTATTCACAAACAAAAATTGCAATTCCTATTTTTCAAGAAAAATATGAAGACGTTGTTGAAGTTGCAAACGATTGTATCGATAAAGGTGCTGACATTTTGGAATTCAGAATAGATGCGCTTAAAAACCCCGAGATTGATAAGATCAGAGATACAATAAAAGAAATTAGCTTTCCAATGATAGCCACCAATAGAATCAATACCGAAGGAGGTTCATTTAAAGGAAGCGAAGAAGAACGCTTCAATATACTTTATGAATGTTGTGACCTTGTCGACTATGTGGACATTGAGCTTCAAAGCAGCGATGAATACATTCATAAAATCCATGATACCGGCGTAAAAACTATTGTCTCCTATCATGACTTTGAAAAGACCCCTGATTTAAATGAAATAATGTATATAGTTGAAAAAGAACAGGAATTAGGAGATATCGCCAAAGTTGCTTTCATGCCGCAGGACTTAGAGGACACATTAACAATATTGGCCGTTCTTTCCCATTGCGAAAACACCATTGCAATTTCAATGGGTGATTTGGGAAGTTACACAAGAGTCATGGCTTCCAAATTTGACTCCCCGATTACTTTTGCGGCCGGAAGGGATGCAACCGCCCCGGGTCAAATTGACATTGAAACGATGAAAGCTCTCCTGAATATGGATTTGAATATTATGGATGAGTGATAATATGGGTAAAAAGATTATTTTAGTATTGATTTTTCTTATTTTAATTATATTTTGTGGAATCGTGTTTTTAGGCAATAATTCCGTTGATGTCTATAACGATGGTGAAAACATCACTGTTGAGACCACAACCTTTTCGGATATTGACAAACACGGCATGGGTAATAAAATTTGCAATTACACATTGGATGTAATGAATAACACCACTGCAGACATGACCTATTATAAGCAGGGAATTAAAGACATATGCCACCAGTATGGCCTTGAAAATGCTGAAATAAATATACATTCAACTATAGGTCCAGATCAGATCCCTATTATCGTTAAAGTCGATGGAACATCCATGCTTCCAACATTGCAGGATGGACAGGATGTGCTCATAAACAAGACTCATGACATACATGTTGGAGATATCGTTGTGGCAGAATCTGATGAATACGGAGGAATCATAAAAAGGGTTGACCAAATCAATGGTGATAAAGTCCATTTGATAAGTGACAACAAGGAGATTTCCTACGAATACACAGATGGCGTTTTATATGAGGTCAGCGGAATAACCACTTGGGTGGATATTTCCAACATCAATGGCGTGGTTATTGAATATTAAAAAAAAGGAAAATAATGCAAAACTGCATTACCTTCCTAATAAGGGAGATATCAAAAATAGATTTTTTCTATTTTGACAATAAATAAAAGGGAGATAAGTTACACAACATCCTCCCCCTCTTCACCAGTCCTTATTCTAATCACATTTTCCACAGGGTAAATAAATATCTTTCCGTCCCCGATGTTTCCGGTATATGCTGCTTTTTTAATCGCATCAACAAATGTGTCAAGCTCTTCATCCTTTACAACAATTTCAATACGTGTTTTTGGAATCAAATCAATACAATAACTGGATCCCCTATAGGATTCCCTGATACCTTTTTGACTTCCTCTTCCTTTTACCTCTGAAACGGTCATACCTTCACAGCCCACTTCCATCAAGGCCCTTTTAACATCATCAAACTTTTCCTGTCTAATAATTGCAACAATAGCTTTCATTTACATCTCTCCTATGAATTAAAGTTATAAGCGGATTCCTGGTGAAGATGTGTGTCGAGTCCACCGATTTCTTTGTGATCTTCCACTCTTATACCATTCAATGATTTATCTAGGACTTTTGCTATTATATAACTTACTACAAATGCATAAACCATAGTGGCGATAACGCTTATTATCTGTATTACAACCTGATTAGGATTTCCTGCAATCAGACCTGCCACTCCACCGATTGATGGAATTGCAAAGATTCCAGTTGCGATTGCTCCCCATACACCAGACATTCCGTGAATGCCCCATGCATCCAATGCATCATCATATCCGAGTTTTGGTTTCAAATAATTAATTGAATAATATGATATGACAGGAGCAACTGCACCAATAACCAATGCACCGAAAACATCAACAAAACCGGCTGCAGGAGTAATTCCTACCAGACCTGCTACAGCACCGGATATTGCACCTAAAATTGTTGGTTTTCCAACTTTAAACATATCAATTAAGGTCCAGACAATAAGACCTGTTGCTGCTGAAACATTTGTAACTATTAATGCATTAGCCGCAAGTCCGTCAGCTGCAAGCCCTGATCCTCCATTGAATCCCATCCAACCAAACCAAAGCAATGCGGCACCAAGTACTGCATAACCTAGATTGTGCGGAATCAAGGAAGAGTTTTTCCTTTTACCTAATACCAATGCTACAGCCAATGCGGAAATACCTGAGTTAATGTGGACAACAGCACCACCTGCGAAATCGAGTGCTCCCATCTGCATTAACCATCCTCCTCCCCATACCCAGTGGGCGATAGGGACATATACAATTAATGCCCAGATGATAACAAATATGACCCATGCTTTTGTTTTCATTCTTCCAACTAAAGCACCGGACATAATCGCACAGGTAATTCCAGCAAATGCACATTGAAACATTACAAACAATAATGTTGGAATTGTACCGTTCAGATCATCCAAAGCAATTCCCTGCAAGAAGAAATTGGTTGGTGAACCAATCAATCCGTGAATATCGCTTCCAAATGCAAATTGATAACCGAATGCGACCCAAATCACACTGATTATAGCAAATGCAATGAAAGTTAAAAACATTGTATTTAAAACATTCTTTCTTTTACTTAATCCTCCATAAAAAAATGCTACTGCAGGAATGCTCATTAGAAGTACAAGCAGTGTACAAATGAGAACCCATGCAGTGTCACCAGCACTAAACATAACCATAATATCTTAACTCTATTTATTTGATTAGTCGGAAATATACTGTCGGAAGTATACTTCCGATAAAGATATCTATCACTTCTAATATATAAACATTTTGCAAAATTGACTAAAAAAGATTAAAATCAGTTTAATTTTGCAAACAATTAAATAATAGCTTTTAAAAAAAATAATAATAGTATAAATTAATAGAGTGTTATTATGAGAGGTTCAATTAAAGCAAATTTAATAGTATTTTTAATAATTGCTGTAATTGCATTTTGTATCAGCTCAGCATTCGCTACTCTAACAATACACGAAGATAATGACTCATACAAGTTAATATCGCTTGAAGATGATTCTTTTGAACCGAGTGAAATTGAATACGTGCCAACAATCATTCCACAGAATGACACAAATACCACAAATATGACAAATAACACTGAAACTAATGTGACTGACTATGTTGAAACCACAGTAGATAACTTTACAGATAACAATTACACATGGATAGAGGAATACTTTGAGGACTGATAAAATGAGTGAAAAAAAGAAATTTATCAGAGATAGTGTCTATGGAGACATTAGTCTAAACAAGTTTGAAGTAAAAATAATGGACATGCCCCAATTTCAACGTCTAAGACGCATAAAACAACTTGGATTGATAAGTTTAATCTATCCGGGAGCAACACACACCAGATTTGAACATTGCGTCGGAACAATGAATTTGGGATCAAAACTTGCTGAAGAGTTAGATTTGTCAAGTGATGAAATCGAACTGATAAGAGCGTCAGCACTTCTGCATGATATAGGACATGGTCCATTTTCACATGTGTCCGAAGGGGTATTGTCATTTCCTCATGAAGAGTTATCAAAATACGTAATTACCAAAACCTCTATGAGAGACCTGTTGGAAGAAAAATTTGATGTCAATGAAATTGTGGACATCATTAACGGAAATGGACATCTGGGACCAATCGTTTCAGGAGAGCTTGATGTCGACAGGATGGATTATCTTTTAAGAGATTCACACAATACCGGAGTTTCTTATGGAAAAATTGATTATGAAAGATTAATCTCAAATTTAAGTTTAGACGACGGATTGATACTTGACATCAAGGGAGTCCAGGCAGCTGAGGGAGCATTGGTATCAAGATATTTCATGTACCCAAGCGTTTATCAACACCACACCACCAGAATCGTCAACACAATGTTTAGACGAGCATTGCAAAAGATAATTGATGAAGGCATGATTGATGAACGTGAAATATATAAATACGATGATACAGACCTCATTGCGATGTTCAGACAATGCGAAAACGACTATGCAAATGACATAATGCATAGACTAGACAACAGGATTGTTCCAAAAAGGGTTAAAACAATCCGTTTAGATAATTTTAAATTCCCTGAAAAGATGTATAAAATCCCCGCTGATGATCTTCGAAAAGCGGAAGAGGAAATTGCTGAAGACTATGGGCTTGACAAGGATTATGTATTCATAAACATTGCCGAATACCCTCGTTTTGATGAAATGAAAACTCAGGTAAGCGTTGATGGAAAACTATTCCCATTAACTGAAATATCAAATATCATCTCTGCGTTAAGTAAAGCAAGATTCAACATTCCAGACATTAGCGTTTATGTTCCAGAAGAGGAAAAATCCAAATTCAACAAATTAAAATTAGAAAATTACCTTGATTTACCGGAAATTGACCGTGAAAAATTCCACGGAATACATTATGACCAAATCAAACTATTTTAGGAGAATAATATGATAGTAGTTGGAATAACAGGAGCTAGTGGAGTCATATATGGAATAAGACTCATTGAAGCTTTAAAAAAACTGAATATTGAAAACAGTCTAGTCATAAGCGATGCGGCTAAAATCGTTATCGAATCTGAAACCGATTACAGCGTTGAAGATGTTATTAACATGGCTGATTCATATTATGATTTCAATGACCTGACTGCTTCCATCAACAGCGGGTCATTTAAGGCTGACGGCCTGGCAATTGTGCCATGTTCAATGAAGACATTATCATCAATCGCACATGGTTACGGTGCGAATACAATAACAAGAGTGGCAGATGTGAGTTTAAAAGAAAGAAGACCAACTGTTATTGTTCCACGAGAAACTCCGCTTAGAAGCGTACATTTAAAAAACATGCTAACATTATCACAAGAAGGAGCTATTATCTTGCCTGCAATGCCTGGCTTTTACTCAACACACGATACTGTTGATGACCAGATTAATTTCATTGTCGGAAAAATCTTAGACTCCTTAAAAATTGAAAATAACTTATTTAAAAGGTGGGAGTAAATGTTAGAAGATAAGGATTTTATCAAATCCTGTGACGTCCCAGGACCAACAAAAGAAGCCATAAGAGCAATAATATTATATAAATCAGAAGTGACATCAACCGATAAGGTTGTTGATTGTGGATGCGGAACCGGTGGAATAACCTGCGAATTTAGCCAAAGGGCAGGCGAAGTAATTTCCATTGACACCAATCCGGAAGCAATTGAAGTTACTTCAAAGAATCTTAAAAAATTCGGACTTGGAGACAATGTCACATTAATTAATGATGATGGGGCAAATGCCCTAAAAGATATTGAAAACATTGATATCGCTATTGTTGGAGGTAGCGGCAGACAATTGGAGAATATCTTAGACATCGTCCATGAAAAACTGAATTCAAAAGGAAGAATCATCATTACAGCTATTCTGGTTGACACTAAAGTTGAAGCAGTGAACAAGCTTAAGGATTTGGGATATAATCCAAAGCTTATGGAAGTTAATGCTTCTAATGGAAGAATCCTTGACAGAGGAATCCTGATGATTAGTGAAAATCCGATAGCAATCATAACCGCTAAAAAACGATAGATTGGAGATTAAATAATGAGCAAACGATTAAGTTGGAAAGTGAAATTTTCCATAGTAATGATTTTATTGATAATAATCATCTATGGATCAAATTACCTTGTACTAGGTGATGGAGAGCATATTATCTCATATGTCTGGACACACTTAGGTTTTATTCCGGTAGATATTTTACTTGTAGCATTTTTGCTTGATGAAATTATAGAAAAAAAGGAAAAAGAAGCTATGCTTGAAAAATTGGACATGCTTATGAGTACCTTCTTTTCAGAAGTTGGAAACGACTTAATTAACCAATTAAGCACAGCAAACAAATACAAAGCAAGTACCGAAAATTTAAAGTCAATCAAAGATTGGGATGAAAAGGACTTTGACAATAAATTGGCTGAACTGAAAGACGCTTCACTTGATTTCCAGGTCGACATTCCTGCTGAAGAACGTGAAGAGTTTTTAGAAAACTTAAGAACCATGCTTGCAAGTAAAAGGGAATTTATTATTAATTTAATTAATAATCCTAATTTGCTTGAAAAAGAGGAATTCACTGAATTGACCAATGCCATTCTTCACTTAGATGAGGAATTGGAACATAGAAAAGATTTAGCTTTAGTAAATGACACTGACTTTGGTCATTTGAATGGAGATATGAAAAGAGTATACGATAAATTAGTCTATGAATGGGTCCATTACTTAAAATATTTATATAAGAATTACCCTTACATGATTGCACTGATTATCCGTACCAATCCATTTGACGAAGATGCGGACGTGTACGTAAAATAATTTTAGGGAGATTTAATATGAGTAACGATTATGAAAATAGTGAAAGTATTAAATCCTGCATTATTTTATGTGGAGGTAAAAGTAGTAGAATGGGTCAGGATAAAGGTTCTATGATTATTAAAGACAAACCCATGATTAAACATATCCTGACTACTTTAAACCACCAGATTACTGAAGCAATAATTGTTTTAAATGATAGCGAAAGGATTGACAAATATAGCGAATTTATAGATCCTCAGGACTACACTTATAAAATTGCTTTTGTCGAAGACAAAATTAAAAATAAAGGCCCCATGCCTGGAATCATGACCGGACTAGAACAGATTAACAGCGATTATGCTTTAATTTTACCTTGTGATAGTCCATATGTTTCCAAAAATTATATAAATACTATTTTTAAAGAAATTGACGAGGATTATCAGGCCATAGTCCCATACCATGATAGCGAAAATAAATTAAAGACATCAGAACCTCTTCACTCAATTTACAATAAAAACATAATTCCTGAAATTGAAGACCTGATTTCCAATGACGTTTTGCACATCAAAGGACTGATAGAAAAAATAGATACAAAATTTGTTCTGATTGATAATAAAAAAATAGAAAAAAAAGAATTTAGAAATCTTAATCGTCCACAGGACATTTAAAGATGTTCTATTAACTCTTTTGTTTTTGTTACTGCCAAATTGACAGCGAAAAGAATGTCATCTTTGGTTAATGGTTCTTTTCCACCTTTTTGCATGGAACAGATGTGACCATCTTTTGTAACACCAACATTTAAACGAGCAGATGCTACTTTTTCTTCGGATAATGTTGGGTCGATAATCATTTTATCGCCGATTTTAACGAATGTGCATAAAGCCAATTCGTTGTTAATTGGCAAATCAAATGTTTCATCTTCACTAATGACAACTTCTTCATCGACAATAGTTGCAACAGGCAATTTAGTAGTTTTTAATGCAGCCATAACTGCTAATTCACATGCATCGAAAAGGTTTCCGCAGTTATCGATAATATGCAAGTCAATGAATAACATCCAAACATGTTTACCTTCTTCAACACATAATTTATCCAATTCTACCAATTCACTTTCACGAATACCCCTGTCAACTACACGAGCAAGTTCAATTGAATCGTCGCTAGGTGGTCCTGGTTCAAAAGTAGGATCAGCCATTGGCAACATTTCACAATTGGTCATTAAAACTCCTAAATCAGGAGTGTCTGGGAATGGACTTCCAAGCTGTGGTTTAATACCTACAATAACTTGAGTTCCACCGATTTTAACACGAGCAGAACCTTCAGCTTTAGAAATAACATTAGTTTCGATAGAAATGTCCCTATATTCATCAAGTGCCCTGCCATCTTCTCTTTTATCATTTCCGACAAGGTTTTCAATACTTCTTCTTGTAATTTCTGGTACTATCTCCATATTTCCACCCGCTTATTCTATAGAATATTTTTTCATTAAAGCCTCTTTTTGGATTTCGTTTACTTTACGACATCCTTCCATAGCCAAATCAATTGCTTTTGCAAATTCTTCTTCAGTCAAGTTACCATCACTTTGTAATAATGTGATTTCACCGGTTCTTGGCATCATAGCTATTGGAACATCAGCTTGACCTTCTTTATCTTCTTTTTCAGATAAATCAAGTACTATTTCATCATAAACTTTACCTGCAGCACAACCTACAACAATATCTTTCATAGGTATTCCTGCATCGACAAGTGCAACAGAAGCTGCTGTAATTCCAGCACAACGGGTTCCACCTTCAGCTTCTATTACTTCAATATAAATATCAATCATTGACCTTGGATAATTTTCTAACATTAATGCTGGCCTTAAAGCATCAGCAGTGATTTTAGAAATTTCAGAGGATCTTCTGTCTGGTCCAGGTCTTTTCCTGTCATCCACAGAAAAAGGAGCCATATTATATCTGCATCTGATTACACCAGTATTTGGTTCGAGCAATCTTCTGATGTATGATTCTCTAGGCCCATAAACAGCTACCAATATCTTATTTCCTCCAACTTCCAAGTAAGCTGAACCGTCTGCACGTTCAAGAACTCCAGCTTCAATCTTAATAGGACGCAATTCATCAAATTTCCTACCATCATCTCTTATAATATCTGACATCATATCAACCTCATAAATGTGAAGAATTATTTATTATTTAGTATGAAAGAATTGTTTGAGTTATCACTATAGGATAATGAACCATCTTTGCTTTTATTTTTTCTTTTAAATTCTTCAATAACTTCACCAATATCTGGTTTTTCTTTTTTCTCTTTAGTTTCCTCTGCTGCTTCTTCTTCAGCTTCGTTTTCTTCTTGTTCTAACTCTTCTTGTTCCAATTCTTCTTTGAAATTTTGAAGTTTAGGTTTTTCTAAAACAAATTCCTCTTCAGTTTCCTCAACTTCTTCAGGTGGCAATTCACCATCAATAGCCAGGTACAATTTGTTTTTGATTTTATTTGTTAAACCAGAAGTATGAGCTTCAGCTTCAATCAAGTGAATTATTTCGCGGGTAAGTTGTTCCATATCTTCGTTTCCTTTAACCCATACAAGACCATTTTGACCAACAACGATTTTACATTTGGTTTTGTCCTTAATCATGTTAATCATTGAGCCTTTTTTACCGATTAATCTAGGAACTTTAGTTGGAGCAATATCTACAATAATTCCTCCTTTGAATTTACCCATTCCTCTACCTTTTAAACCGAGTTTTGCCTTTTTGATTTCATCAACATCGACAACTCTTAAAAATAGCACATCCCCAACATCATATACTTTGTTGAGTTCTTTTTTCTCACGACCAAACACTTCAAAGGCAGGCAAAATTCCGGAATATGGTGAATTGATGTCTACATCCCACATTGAGAATCTGACATCTTTGATTTTACCAATTACAACATCTCCTTTTTTAGGAACATATTTGCTTTTTAAAGGAATAACTCTTATTTTTTTATTCCTTAAAGAAACACGACCCAATAAAGAAGAGCAAATTTTACCGTTTTCTTTAAAGGTACCTCTTCCTGAATAGTATTCGTCATCAGCCAATATTTGACCTGGAATAACTAAATCTTTATTTTCCACGTGTATCATAATAATCCCATTAATATGAAATTCATTTAAATTATTTTAAAGTCCTAGTTTCTGCTTCTCCACCTGAAATTTCAGCCATTTTAGAAGAAAATGAATTTTGAAGCCCTCCAGGCATTTCTACAATGCCAATCCAAGAGCCATCTTGCTGCCATTCTTCATTAATGATCTCTCCAAATCCATGAATAACATTATAAGCGCTGCCTGCTGCTGAACCCGGAAGCCTAACAGCAACTTTAACTTTTTCAAATCTGATTGGAATGAGTGGTTTAATAGATTTTAGAGCTGATTGAACCTGCTGGTCAACTGATGTGAACGGATCAAATTTAACCTTTGCCTCATCACATGCGTTTTCGATTCTTTGAACCGGATGAGGTAAACCGTTTTGAGGATTTATCGCTTCTTTAGCAATCTTATTTATAACAAGTTTTCTTTTATCCTCTTGCATTTTTCTTTTTTGATCGGCAGTGAGTTGAACAGTTCCCTTTTCAAGTATGATTTTAGAAACTTCAATAGGATCAGTAGTTTCAAAGATTTTATTCATAGCTTCATCAGAAGCCTTATCTCCTTTTTTAGAGTCTTTGAAAATTTCTTCAACAGCTAAAAGATCTTCGATGGCAACATCAGGGCCATCAGGATTTCGAAAATCTGCTGCCAAATCAGGGTCGACCAATATTTCAAAATGTTCGCCTGAGTACTCATATTTAGCAATTATAGCTTCATCAACATTTACCATCAAAGCATCCCCTAACTAATTAATAGAAAATAATTATTCTTCTTCTGAATCCTCTTCGGATTCTTCACTTTCGTTTTCTTCTTCCTCTTCTTCAGGAATCACTTTATCAATATATTCCTGTACTTCATCTTGAGAAAGTTTTACATATTTTTCATCTTCAAGTTTAATGACTGCGATTTCGACATTATTGGAAGTGGTTTCATGATCAGTAGCTTCATTAATAGCGGTTAATGCTAGTTCGATAGCTCCTTCCAATGACAAGTCATCTTCATATTTTTCTTCAAAAATATCCATTGCAGCATTTCTTCCAGAACCGATAGCAGTTGCTTTGTATTCAATTAAAGCTCCACTTGGGTCGGTTTCGAATAATTTACATTTACCATTATATATTCCACCAATGATTAAAGCAGAACCGAATGGCCTTACTCCACCATTTTGGGTATATAACTGTAACATGTCGCATAATTTCTTAGACAAGCTGGTTACGCGAATAGGTTCACTATAGGTAATTTTATTGATTTGCGCTTCAACTCTTGCTCTTTCAACCAATGCCCTTGCATCAGCAACAAGACCTGAAGTAGCTGCTCCAATATGGTCATCTATTTTGAATATTTTTTCTATAGATGAAGCTTCAACTAATTTTGAAGTAGTTCTTTTGTCAACAGCTAAAACAATACCTTCTGAACTTTTAACACCAATTGATGTAGTTCCTCTTTTAACAGCTTCTCTTGCATATTCTACTTGGAAAAGTCTTCCATCTGGGCTAAATACAGTAATAGCCCTGTCATATCCAGCATTTTGTAAAGGTTGCATATTAATACCTCATATTTTTATAAATATTAATTTTATATTCGACAACTTAAAAAAAATAAAACCAAATCTTCCATGAAAAGGCAAATTTTAATTTCAATCACAAATCTGTAGTGAATTAAAATATTTTTTATTCTTTTTTTCCATAAATCCAATTGATATTTATAATTATATTTATTTATAAAGTTTTCTATTTTAAAATAACAAAAAGTAATTAAATGAATTTTTGAGATGCCTTTATGGTTCCGGATATTCCGATGGTTGTAATGGAAATGGCCTTGCCGTTATACTTATAGGTCAACGCAAGGGAAGACCGTACATTTTCCGTAAAATCCCTTTGACATCTCACAATAGATTTATATCGAATATATTCATCTGTTTTTTCGATTTCATAAAATTTCATGACCCATAGATTAAAATTAGAGGTCATGCACTCTCCCTGAAATCGCATACATACATCCCAAATGATGTTCACCAATTCATCCTTGGAAATCGGAAAAGTGCTTTTAATATCTAATGTCAGATATCTGTTATTCTTTCTAAGAGTAGGCGGTAAAACCTTAAGCTTCATCATTTACCCTCCTCACTCCCTTAAAAATCAAGTCTTTTCTATTTTTATTAAATTCCAGTATGTTTTGAGAAGTTATAAACGATTTATTTATCTCATCATCATTCAATCCAGTTTGTTTAAACACAGAAACAAAATCCTGAGTAGTTTTAATATCAAAAATAGATTCTGAACATGATGATAAGATTAAAGGAAAATCAAATTTTCTATATAATGTAAAAATGTCTCTGAAATTGGAAATGATTTTAGCCCTAGGGGCAAGATAACTTCTTAAAATATCATTGAAGCATAATTCAACTGCAACATTATTGCGTAGAGACTCCTTTGCAAGAATATGATTCAGACCGGCATCATACCTTTTCAAATAAGGTCTTGACAGCACATCGATTTTTACGTTTTCCAAAACAGCCCTATTGACCTTTAAATCTCCACCGATTACAGATATGCATGATGCCCTATCCCTAAATTTATTTGCAGCCTTTCTAATTTCATTGATGTTTGTTGATTTGATTTCTAACGTATAATCAAAACTGATAATAGACTCCAAACCATCATCTAATTCTTCTCTTAAATTTAAGGCATTTTGAAAATCTTTTTGATTATATGAAAAGTTTATATGCTCCCATCCATATTCAGAAGCTTGCTTGGCTAACTTAATATTATTTTCCAAGCTACTGCCCTTAATATTCAAATCAAAAAACATAGTAATTTATTTATTATTTTATATATTTAAAAATTTGTTAAAAAAAAAATAAGATAAGTGATTATCAAATCACTTACTGATATCTATAGAATTCAACGTTCCAATTTACAGTCTCATAATAGTCTATTGTAAATTCCTCTTCAGACTTTAAAGTACACTCGAATGAATCAGATCTTGTTTCAACAGCACTTGAGGAACCCCAATCTACGCCACCTGACTCACCATTTGTACCTGATACATATAAATGGTTTGTAGCATAATTCAAAATTGGATATGCAGAAAGTTCGACCTTGATTTTACCTTTAGGAACTTTAATAGTTTTTGAACCTGAACCCGAACCGGAATAGCTTCCTATTGATACCCATTCTTTTGATTTGCTTTCAGATGTGGTAGTGGTTTTTGCTGAATCAGAATCATCATCAGATTTGACATCATTGGAATCTGCACTGCTTTGTGAAATAGAATCATCTACACCGGAATGTGAATTTAATGCAAAATAACCTATAACTCCAGCCAATATAATAATTACAGCAATTAAAGTAATTATCACATATTTGGAATTACCTGAGTCAGGTGAAGCATCCTCAGTGGATTGTGACAATACCCCTCCACATTTAGTGCAAAATTTTGCTTTGTCTTTATTTTCATGTCCACAATTACTACATTTCATGTTATCAATTGCCAAAAAATTTTCTATATTTATATTTTTAACAAGACATATATATGTAGTTAATTATTAAATATATTGTAATCAAAGAGGTGTTTAAATTAAACATACAATGTTATAAAATATTTTATATCATAAAGACAATATAATTACTTATGGTAAAAGATAACGATGAACTTTTGAAATTAGCTTCATATGTTCAAATCTCAAAATACCGAGAAAAAACATTAAAATCAATCGGTGATGATGTTAAAATACCAACAAACATTGCTAAGGATAGTGGAATTAGAACTAATCATATTTCAAAAGTTCTAAGTGAATTAAAAAGCAAAGAAATTGTTGAATGTATTAATGAGGAAGCCCGTAAAGGAAGATTATATAGATTAACCGATACAGGAAAAGACGTTTTAGAGACTATTAAAGAGAAAGAAGAAAAAGAAGAATAATTAACCTAATTCTATACCTTCTTTTATACTTTCTAATTCATTAATATCTTCACTGCTTGAAACTTCTTTTAAAACATCATGCAACATTTTTAATAAAACGCTATTTTTGACATCCAATGGAAAACAATTATCGGTTTCCTTAAAAATTGATTCATAAGATGGTTGAGTTAAATCTTTTCTGTATTGAAGCTTTATTTCGCTTCTCAACTCATCATCAATATATTTTTCCAAATAAATTATTATTTCGTTAGCAAAGGAATTTCCTAAAATCATCATGCTGTCCAATGAGTCATCATCAAACCCATAGCTCTCAACCAATACATTAAATGATCCGTAATTCTGATAACCGTACGGTATAAACCTTCCCTCAACCGTATGGGCACAATATTCATTCATGATTTTGAATTCGGGAAGGGTTAAAAAATACCAGACAAAACTTTGAAGGGTAGAAGATGACTTGACCTTAAAAACATGACATAACAAATTTTCAATAATTTCAAATAGGAAAAAATGGCCCAGTTCATGTATAATTGTAGCAATTTGAACTGAATCATCCAATCTGTCATCGTAATAAATGCTATTACCCAAAAATATAAATCCCCGTTCATATCCCCTTGCCTTAGGCTTGCATTCCGTAAATATGCCCGCCAAGTTCAAAATCTTATTCCTTATTGTATCTCCCCAAATGTCAAAATACTCCGCCCTGATAAAGATATTGGATAAAATCTGATTGTACTGCTCATTGGAAATCTGAGCATCCAACAACAGGTTCTGGTTAAATTCGGAAAATAATGTTTCAAAATCCTCAATGCTTATAGGATTAATTTGACTATTACATTTAACACACATGGTGGAAAAATCAGGATTGGTTTCCCCGCAAAACGGACAGATATGCTCCAAAATCAATTTGTTACCGCAATGGGTGCAATAGTTATTTTCCTTAAGATTCAAAGTTCCGCAAACATCACATTCCTTCACGTTCATCCCTACCTGAACATGCCTTTAAGGCTTTTGACAGTTGAATTGATTGAATTTTTTTGAATTATTCTTCTTTTGATATTTTTACCGCAATTTGGACAAAATTCCTCATCCCAATTTAAAATTTCTCCACAAGAACAAACAAATCTTGTTTTCACATTTCTCTGAGGATTCAACGGCCTTTCACAATTCTCGCAGAACTTTAAATGTTTATGATTTTTATGTCCGCATACGCAAAGTATCTTGGTATCTTCCTTTTTAAGATTAGACCCGCACTGAATGCAGAAATCTGATGTGACTTCATTTAGGGCAGAACAGGTGCACAGGATTGCGACTTCACCCAATTTGCCGTAATTGCTCAATGGAAGTCCACAGTTGCGGCAGAATTGTGAAAACTTTTCATTTTCCTCGCCGCAGAAACAAAATATTGAATCGTTAAATTCCAAATTAAAGTTACTGTAATTGTCATCTGAGGTCGATTGCTCATTTTTTAGCTGTTTTCCGCACATTTCACAGAATATATTTTCCATTGAGTTAATCGCCCCACATTCACATAAAACATTGTCAAAGGAAAATTTAGGTTTAGTATTTCTTTTGAAAATTTTTGAAAGTTTGCTTTGGGACCTTTTGGCTCCACACATATAACAGTAGTCATTGTTGATGTGGTTTAGATAACCGCAGGAGCATATTTCATATTTAAAATCATTTTTGGTATTGATATAAGGTGAAAAGTCTATTTGAAAATTGAAAAAACCAATATCATATATCGGAGGGGTAAAAACATGGAATACGTTTTTAGAATCATGACCTGTTTTATGGCCACAATTAACACAATAAGGTTCATATGGTAATATCCTATGACCGCATATTCTACAATAATTTCCCGCTGCCATTTTATCATTTTCTGGATAATGATTGTATCTCTTCTACAACTTTATATAATACCTCTTGGCCAAGGCCTTCAATGTATTTGATAGATCCTGCACATTCATGCCCTCCGCCATCTACACCGGCTTGAGGAACCTTTTCTATCATCTTTGCTACAATTTCATTTACATTGAATCCGTATTGTTCATTTACTGCATCAGTTGCTCTAAATACACCAAAATCAGGACCATGACCCAATGTTACGATAGGCTTATCCTCACCAAGTTCCTTTATGACATGGTCATGTACAAATCCGCAGGTTTTGCCCGGTGCAGGGAATGTGAATTTATGTGCGAATTTTTCAACATCCAGCAGATTGAAGTAAATTCCGTTTTCAAGTCTGGTCTTTTTAATGTTCGGAAGAGCTGCCCTAAGCTGAGTGTCAATCCTCTTTTGATATTCCTTGTATAGGGCATCAATCATTTTTCTGTGCTTGTCGATATTGTCAACTGCAAGAATGGTATCCATTATTCCTCTTCCATTCATGAATCTTAAGAAGTACGCTTCAAAATCAACACATTCAGCGACTTTTGAAAGATGTTCCTGGCTAAATCCTTTTTGTGCGGCAAGCTTTAGGTATTGATAAGTTTCACCGCATTCGGCACGGTCTCCCAATGATGCAATGGCCGGCAGATGCTTGATTAAATCTTCAACATCAGGATTTATGATATGTGCAACTTCGGTTGCAAGGCAGCCTGCAGTCAACTGTGAATCTCCACCGACAAGGTATGGATTTACATGAGTGTCCACATATTCATCAACCGCCACTGTTGCCCCATAGATTTCGCCATCTCTTTCATCTTTTGTGAGCAATTCGCCCGGGGAGTGATGGTCTATTACAACCACTTCGATATCATATATTTTAGCTTGCATTAATGCCACAATATCCTCTTCAGTTGAACCGTTGTCCAATAAGACGATTAAAGGCAATTTTTGGCCATGCCTTTCCTGGTCTTCCAGGGCAAATGACAAATCTTTCACAACATCTTCCAGTTCATAAAATGGCGCCTTGCTTGGTGACCTTTTAAAGTAATAGTATTCAGCATCATTGCTTGGATTTATCTCCTGTATCAAAGGAACAATAGCTTTTTCCATTGCAACACCTGAAACGATACCGTCCGCATCATTGTGGTGTCTGAGAAGTATTGTTCTTCCGTCAAGTATTGCTCTTCTAATTCTTTGAGCGGCCTCATACATCTTAGGCCTGAGCCTGTTTAAAACATCACTTTTGACAAAGAAATCGACCTCTTGAGGTCTGGCCTTTCTGTTTAATGCATCATCAATCAACTTATGTAGCTGGAGTGTACTTTCTTCATCAAGTTTTATCATTGAAGATGCCTCAATCTGTGTCTTTCCGCCATGTTCATTGACTTCACCGATGACCTGAACCGCATCATTCAGCTCGATTTCAGGATATGATCTCTCACCGGCCTTATCAAAAGCGGCAATTTCTGTTGTTCCGGTTTCATCGCTGATGATAAATATTGTAGGACCGGAGGTTTGCTGAATTTGCTGGACTTCACCGTCAATCCTGACAATCTTTCCCTTATTTTCATCCAATTGAGAAATAAGGGTTCTTGGAATTGATTTGGTGAGTCTTTTAAGATTATATGATTCAACATATGCAGGTGCAAAATCGATTTTGCCCTCTCTTGATTTGATTGAAGTTACAAATACTATTATTTCTTCTCCAACATTATATTCAGATACATCTCCTCTCATGAGCCCCCAAACATTATTGTTAAGGGAAATGAAAGCCCCATATCTTTCTATCCTAGTGATTTTTCCTTTGTATAGCTTATCCCTATCAATATCCTTCATAGTGCATATTGAATCCAGAACATATACATCACGGGCTTGTTTTCTTTTAGCTTCAAATTCATCATGCTTCATTTTCTCAGCCTTTCTTTTTTCACCGCATTCATGACATAAATCATATTTTTCATCAAGTATTTTTCCACAGTCCCTGCAAACGTTGATTTGACCTGTTCCATGACACTGAGGGCATTCTTCATAAACTTCAACTTGCCCTTTTCCATTACATACCTCACATGGAATGTCCTCTTCTCCTCCAAGGTCAAATTTATCACGTGCTTTACTGTTTACTCCCTTAAAATGACTTCCTATATCAAAAACATCATCTTCATAACCTGTTCCGCCACAGGCATCACATTCCTTATAGTCCACTACAACTGAACCTATTCCTTTACATTTCGGACATTTTGTTTTCATTTAAACACCTGTCTAACTAAATAATTTTGAATTATTCTGAACAATCCCATTTCTTTCATTCTGATAGTTCAATGCTTCATACATTATCTCGTTTGCGTAGCTTCCACAATCGGATCCGGTATAATTCTCTTCCATCTCCAAATAATATATTGCATCTCTTAAATTCTCAACGGCCTTTAATTTGAGTTCCAATTCTTTGATGGTTGTGTCAATGTAGTCTTTGTGAACTTCATTCAAGTCTTTATAATATTGATCTTTGATACTTTGCAGACTATGCAAACTACTATTATAATTGTCTCCGGCAGATATTGCTTTTTCTCTGGATTGGTCAAAATATTTGGTATTCAATAATTCAACGGATTCATTGTAATCCTTATCTCCCTGAACAATGCTGTCGCTAATCTTAGGCATTGATTCATTAACATTATCAATTGTACTCTCAATATAAACAACAGCAACAGACATTAAAAGTAAAACTACAATAAAAATTATTAATTTAATGTAACTAGACACATTATAAAGTATATTAAAAGATATTATTAAAATTTGTTATAAAAAAAATAAGGAAGTTTAAAAAATATTTTTTTAAACTTATTCGCTGGACCAAAGTCCGTGTAGGTTACAGAATGCTAATGCTTTAACATCATCGGTTGAGTTTACGGTAAATGTTGCTTCTGCAACGTCACCAGGTTTAAAGCATTTTGCGTATTGTTCTGCTCCTGCTTCAACAACTAAAAATTGAATGAAGTGGTCATCATCCATTGGGTGAGCAGCTTCACCGACTTTTACGGTTACTTTGTCGCCGTCGATTTCAACTACAGGTTTGTGTTTAGGAGCTTTTTCCCCTTCGGTTTGCACAGGGATAGCGAGCATGTGTGTGTCACATGTGTCGCCGTCGTCTTCAACTAAAACTTGGATAATACTTCCACAGTCATCACATTTTAATATTTTTGCCATAATAAAACATCTCCATATTTGGGTAAAGATAATTTATTAAACAAAGTATATATTATTATTGATTGTTTTCCTTATAGTTTTCAATTGCTGCCTGAAGGCCGTCTGCCGCAAGGTTTGAACAGTGCATCTTAATTGGTGGAAGACCATCCAATTCATCAGCAACATCATTTCTTGAGATTTTTAAAGCCTCATCAACAGTTTTCCCAACTGCAATTTCGGTTATCATACTGCTGGTTGCAATGGCTGCACCGCAACCGAATGTCTGGAAAGAAATGTCCTCAATGACTTCATCATCATTGACCTTAATGTAGATTGTCATCAAGTCCCCACAGGTTGGGTTTCCCACAGTTCCAACACCATTTGCATCTTCCATTTTTCTACAGTTTCTAGGGTTTGCAAAGTGATCCATTACTTTTTCTGAATAATCCATTATTAACACCTCTTACAAGTATCACTATGTTTTTTACACATTATATCATCATAATTAAGTTCCTGATTCCATAACGGAGACATTTGTCTCAATCTTTTGACAGCTTCGGCAACAGTGCTGACGAATTCATCCACATCGAAAGTGTCGCTTTCAGGTGCAAGTGAAATTCTCAGAGACCCATGAACATCAACGGGATCCAATCCCAATGCGGTGAGCACAGGTGATGCTTCAAGAGTATTTGAGGAACATGCTGAACCGGTTGAAGCCTGATAGCCTTTAGCATCCAATAAGAGAATCAATGATTCACCTTCAATCGCCTTAAATCTGAAGTTTACCAAATTCGGCAATCTTTCTTCCCTATCTCCATTCAGGTATGTTTCAGGAATGGTGGATAAAACTTTGTCAATCAGTTCATCTCTAATTGAAGAGAGTTTTTCATAATGCTCTTCAAGTTGATTGGCCGCCAATTCGCAGGCTTTTCCGAACCCTACAATGCCCGGAACGTTTTCGGTTCCGCCTCTGATTCCTTTTTCCTGTCCTCCACCATGAATAAGTGGCACGACACGAGTTCCTTTTCTGATGTATAATGCTCCAACACCTTTTGGACCATTAATCTTATGAGAAGATAAAGCCAGTAAGTCAATATTTAATTTCTCAACATCCACCTCTATTTTTCCAAAGCTTTGCACTGCATCAACATGGAACTTGATTCCCTTTTCGCGTGCAATCTTACCGATTTCTTCAATTGGCTGAATTGTACCGATTTCATTGTTGGCATGCATTACACTGATCAGGATAGTTTCGTCAGTGATTGCTTGTTTTAAGTCTTCGATTTCAATTATACCTTTTTCATTTACAGGCAGGTAAGTTACCTTAAAATCAAGAGATTCCAAAAATCCTAAAGTATTCTTTACTGCAGGATGCTCAATATTGGTGGTAATTATATGTTTACCTTTTTTTGCCAATTTAAAAGCAATTCCCTTAATTGCAAGGTTATCGGATTCAGATCCACCACTTGTAAATATTATTTCTTCAGGTTTGGCATTGATTGCATCAGCCACTCTTTGACGGGCCAAATCTAATGCCTTTTTGGATTCACGACCGTATCCATAAAGAGTGGAAGGGTTTCCGAACTCCTGTATGAAATATGGTTCCATTTCTTTAAAAACTTCCTCACTTACTTGTGTGGTTGCTGAGTTATCTAAATACATTCTTTATCTCCCAATTGTTGTTTTCTAATAAGTAAAATTTTATAATATAAATATTTTAAGTGAGTAAAGGGTTACTTTACTCAGATACTGTCAAGTGCTTGACTTAAATCAGCTATTAAATCATCAACATCCTCAAGACCAATTGAAAGTCTTATGAAGTCAGGTGTTACACCAGTAGCTTCCTGTTCTTCCGGAGTCAATTGCTGATGTGTTGTACTTGCCGGGTGGATTGCAAGACTTTTTGCATCCCCGATGTTTGCAAGTATTGAGAACAATTCGAGTTTTTCTATTACTTTACGTCCGGCTTCCTCTCCGCCTTCAACACCGAAACCTAGAATACCTGCAAAGTTGTCTTTCAAGTATTTTTTGTTGATTTCATAAGTTGGATGTGATTCAAGTCCAGGATAATTTACCCATTTGACTTTAGGGTGAGCTTCCAGGAATTTAGCTACTTTTAATGCATTTTCAGAATGTCTTTTTACTCTAACGTCAAGACTTTCCAATCCTTGAAGGAATAAGAAGCTGTGTACTGGTGCCAGGGTTGCACCCAAGTCCCTTAAGAGTCTTGCTCTTATCCTTACGGTAAATGCCAGGTTTCCGAGTTCCGGAACATCACCGAATGCATCCCAGAATACCAGTCCGTGGTAACTTGGATCAGGTTTTGTGAAGTTCGCGAACTTGCCGTTTCCCCAGTTGAATTTACCTGAATCAACAATGTATCCTCCGACAGCAGTACCGTGTCCGCCTACATATTTGGTTGCTGATGCAGCAATGACATCCGCACCATGTTCCAGAGGCCTTACAAGTCCAACGCCAACAGTATTGTCAACAATCAATGGAATGTCGTGTGAATGTGCAATTTCAGCCAATGCTTCAAAGTCGGGCACATCCAATTTTGGGTTTCCAATGGATTCGACATAAATAGCTTTGGTTTTTTCATCAATTGCGGCTTCAAAAGCTTCTAGGTCCTGTGAGTCGACAAACTTGACATCCCTTGCAAGATCCTTGAAAGTGTAGTTGAATAATTGATATGTTCCACCATAAAGGTTGTCTGCTGATACGATGTTGTCTCCAGGTTCGGTTACATTTAAGATTGCATATGAAATTGCTGCAAGACCACTTGATGTTGAAATACCGGAGTTACCGCCTTCGATAGCAGCAATTCTTGCTTCAAATACATCACTAGTAGGGTTAGTTAATCTGGAGTAAATTTGTCCAAATTCTTGAAGGGCGAATCTTCTTGCAGCCTCATCTGAGTCTTTAAATACATATGAAGTTGTCTGATAAATAGGAACCGCCTGAGCCCCAGTTGCGGGGTCTGGAGTTTGTCCTGCGCGTACACCTAATGTTGCTAATCCATAATCTTTATTTGTCATTTATTATCACCTTTATTTTTGAATTTCAGTAAAATATATCACGTGTTATATTCACTATATAACAATAGTTATTTTTTATATATAAATGTTTTGGTAAACCTAAAAAAAAGTAGAATAATAAATTATAACTTATGTTATACAAAAATAACATATGTTATTTTTAGTATATAAACATTGTTATATTTCTTGAAAAAAAATAAAAAAAGAAGAGAATAATTCTCTTAATCATTAATTTCATAACCTAACGCCTGTAGGTTATCACGGATTTTATCTGATAAGTCATATTGCTTGTTAGCTCTTAACTCGGATCTTACTTCAGAAATTAGATTAAGCAAATCATCAGATCCGGCATTTACCTCTTCACTTTCAAAGCTAACCCCGAAAATATGGGATGCATCATCCAAGAATGATTTAATGGCAATTTTATCAGACTCGCTAAAGTTATCCAAATCGTTTTTAGTATCATTGATTAAACCAAAAAGGGCAGCAATAGCTTTAGGAGTGTTAAAGTCATCATCCATACTGTTGAAGAATTCACCCTTGTGAGGTTTTAGAGCATCACATTCAAATTCCTCTTCGCCAACTTCAACATCCAATTGTTCGTAGTATTTTCTGATTCTTTCCAAACTTCTTTCAGACTGGTGAAGTGAATCTTTAGAAAAGTCAATTGGACTTCTGTAATGGGTTGACAATACAAAGAATCTGAAAGTTTCGGCAGCATAATCCTTAAGTAATTCACGAATTGTAATAAAGTTATTCAAAGATTTTGACATCTTTTCTCCATTTACATTTAAAAATCCTGTATGCAACCAGAATTCAACCATAGGAGCTTTCCCTGACACAGCTTCCATTTGAGTAATTTCCGCTTCGTGGTGTGGGAAGATTAGGTCAAGCCCTCCACCGTGAGCATCATATTGAGGTCCGAAGTAGTATTCGGTAATTGCTGTATCTTCAATGTGCCATCCAGGTCTTCCGTCACCCCATGGAGACGGCCAAGTTGGCTCATCCACTCCGACACGTTTTTTCCATAATGCAAAATCCTGTGGATTTTTCTTGGTGGTTTCAGCTATGTCCCTATGAGATTCCAATTCTTCAACATTCCTGTTGGATAACTTACCGAATTCAGGGAATTTGTCAATTTCAAAGTAAACTCCATCTTCGGTTTCATAGGCAAATCCCTTATCGATTAATCTTTGAATTTGGTCTAAAATTTCATCAACATGATCAGTTGCTCTTGCAAATAAATTAACGCCATTGACATTTAATTTGTTCATGTCTTCAATGTATCGTTTTTCGAATTTTCTGGCCAACTCATTAGCCGGAATTCCGCTTTCTTTTGATCTGTTAATGATTTTATCATCAATATCAGTGATATTTTGAATATAGAATACGGCATATCCTTTGTATTCCAAGTATCTTTTAATTGTATCAAAAGAAATGTAGGTTCTTCCGTGTCCAATATGTGCATCATCATATACAGTTGGACCGCAAACAAATAAGTTAACTCTATTTTTATTAATTGTTTTAAAATCCTCTTTACTACGAGTTAAAGTTGAATAAACTTTCATAAGAATAAACCTCAAAAAAAAGTAATTAAAAAGGCAAGTGAGGGACTTGAACCCCCGTATTATGGTCTGCAGCCACACACCTAGCCACTCGGTAAACTTGCCACTAACTAAAAAAGTATAATAAAATATTGGTAACTAATAGTTTAAATACTTTACTATATTTTCCAATATTTCACTATTCGGCTTCGGAACCAATACAAGATTGACAGTCTTCACCGAGTTCAGATTTATCAATATTGAGTTGGGCCAAAACGTCTGCAGTCTTGACATTTTTACAAATTTTACATGTTCTTGGTATCAAATCTGCTTTGGTGGCTTCGCCTTCTGACAATTGACGAGCAAATTCATGAATCATTGCTTTTACATCATCATCAAGCTTAATGCCGCTTCCACGTTTATCAGTGATGTACTGAGATACTGCAGGTTGGGTAATGTCCATAAGTTCTGAAACATCTTTCTGCTTCATTCCTAAGTTTAATAGCTCTTTTGCAAGTTCTGATCGGATTGCAGGAATTACATACCATACAACAATTTCACAAGGAGGTTTCATATTAATCGCCATCTTTTTTAAATAAATCCTCTAATTCTTCTTGTTCATCTCTAATATCTTCAGTCAAACAAATTTCGTGCTTTTCGAATAAAATTTCGAAACGCTTATCATTTTCCTGAAGATGTTTTTCGATTACTCTAATTGCATCGGCAACAGGGTCAGGAAGCTTGCCATGGTCCAAGTCAACCTCTTCATGACGCACACCTCTGCGTTTGACAATTCTTCCAGGAACACCAACACAGGTTGATTGAGGAGGAACATCTTTTAAAACTACTGCACCGGTACCGATTTTGGAATATTCCCCAATGGTAATGTTTCCCATTACCTTTGCACCGGCTCCAACAATCACTCCCTTTTCAACTGTTGGATGTCTTTTGGTTTTTTCTGTACTTGTTCCCCCAAGGATTACTCCCTGATATAACAGTACGTCATCACCAACAATAGCGGTTTCGCCGACTACAACACCCATACCATGATCAATAAATACTCGTTTACCGAATGTTGCACCAGGGTGAATTTCAATGCCCGTAAGGAATCTTGCCAAGTTGGAATTCATACGGGCCAAAAGCTTGAAAGAATGAATCCAAAGCCAATGGCTAACCCTATGCATTATCAGGGCCCAAAATCCTGGGTAACATAGAAAAATCTCCAATGTAGACCTTGCAGCAGGATCCTTTTCTTTAATAGCTTTAATTTCAGCCCTCAGATTGTCAAACATTGATAAACCTCATAATATGTTATACTTAAATTATATAACATATGGTATATATACTTAATCTTATTCAAATAACCAGTCAACAGAGAGATATCTCTCACCGTTATCAGGTAAAATGGCTATTATTCTTTTACCTTTATTTTCTTCTTTTTTAGCTAAATCTAAGGCAGCCCAAGTTGCAGCACCAGAGGATATACCTGAAAATATACCTTCCTCCTTAGCAAGTGCGAGTAAAGTGTTTCCCGCATCCTCATTTGCAACCGGAATAATCTCATCAATCACTTCGGCATCATAGATTGATGGAACGAATCCTGCACCTATACCTTGGATTTTGTGAGGTCCTTTTTCACCTTTTCCCAGGGTCTGTGAGTCTTTTGGCTCGACTGCTACGATTTTTACACCTGGAACCTCTTCTTTCAATACCTTACCTATTCCAGTGATTGTTCCACCAGTACCGACACCTCCAATAACGATGTCCACTTTTCCTTCAGTAT
This sequence comes from Methanobrevibacter sp., assembly GCF_045130115.1. Classification (GTDB taxonomy): domain Archaea; phylum Methanobacteriota; class Methanobacteria; order Methanobacteriales; family Methanobacteriaceae; genus Methanocatella. The sequence continues at coordinate 36,455 of NZ_JBGUPC010000063.1, read as the reverse complement.
CCCTTAGGATTTCCTGAGCGGTAGTTTCAGCATGGATTTTGACATTTGCAGGATTGTCAAATTGACCTAAAATTATTGAATCAGGAGTTTCCTCATTGAGCTCGTTTGCCTTTGCAATAGCTCCTCCCATTCCATCAGCACCAGGAGTCAATACCAATTCAGCTCCTAAAACACTTAGGAATTTTCTTCTCTCAATGGACATGGTTTCAGGCATGGTCAAAATCAATTTGTATCCTTTAGCGGCTGCTGCAAATGCAAGACCGATACCGGTGTTACCGCTGGTAGGCTCGATGATTGTTGAACCTTCCTTGAGAATGCCTTTTTCCTCTGCATCTTCAATCATTGCAACCGCTACCCTGTCCTTTACGCTTCCGGTTGGGTTGAATGATTCGATTTTAACGTCCACTTCTGCTTCTAAGTCTTTAGTTAAATTATTCAATCTTACAATTGGAGTGTTTCCAATAGCGTCGGTTATGCTATCGAGTACTCCTCTTTTTAATTTTGGAACATTTACCATATTTTATTCTCCTATATATTAATTATATTTTAGGCATATTAAAGGGGTTACATTAAAAGTCATATAACATTTGTTATAATAACTATTGTTATATAACATTGTTTTACTTTATAAATGTTTTGGTATGACTAAAAATTAGTTAGATATTTTCCCTGAAATAATCACAGATATCAGTGCATGGACAAATTTCACACTGAGGACCAATCGGTTTGCAGATGTTCTGGCCAAACTGAACCATCAAATCATTCAATTTAATCCATAACTCCTCTGGAGCAATCTTGCACAATTCAACCTCGGTTTCTTCAGGGTCTTTAGTATCAACAAGTCCCAAACGATTGGAAATTCTGTGAACATGAGTGTCAACAGGAATTGCCGGAAGCTCAAATGCAAATACCATTACGCAATTTGCGGTTTTACGGCCAACTCCCGGAAGCTTGACCATTTCCTCGACGGTATCCGGAACCTCACCGCCATATTGGTCAATCAAAATCTGTGAAACTTCCTGGATTCTGCCTGCCTTGACATTGTAAAAACCGGCAGGTCTGATCAGCTCCTTGACATCATCAATCGGAGCATCAACAACGGCATAAATGTCCGGATATTTGGCAAAAAGATTATTGGTTGCCTGGTCTGTATTTTCATCCCTTGTCCTTTGAGACAGGATGGTTCTGATTAAAACCTTATACGGATCATGGTCGAGGAAAGTCCTTATCTCAAAAACACTCTCCAGCTCTTCAATCAACTTGATAACACGTTCTTCCTTATTCATTTTTTAACTCCAATTCAAATCCAAGTTCTGCCATCGCTTCAATGAAATTAGGAAAAGACACGTCAAAGACTTCTCCGTTTGTAATTTCAATGTCATGCTTGAGGCCAATCAGTGAAAATGCCATTGCCAGTCTGTGGTCCCCATGTGAGTCGACAACACCGGAAGTTACTCCTCCTGTTATGCTCATGCCATCTTCCCTTTCAGTCAGCTTGCAGCCCAATTTCTCCAGTTCCCTGCAGGTCGTGTCTATCCTGTCGGTTTCCTTAACCCTTGCATGAGCAACACCTGTAATGTTTGTTGTGCCTTCAGCCATTGCAGCCAGAACCGCAACGGTAATGAGTAAATCAGGAGCATTTGACAAATCAACATCAATCGCCTTCAGATTGCCTTCGGAAGCGATTTCAACATAATCCTCTCCACGGATGACTGTAGCGCCCATCTTCTGCAGAATATCTAAAATGTACTTGTCACCCTGCTTGGAATCCCTGAACAGGTTTTTAATCCTGGCTTTTCCGCCGTTGATTGCAATCAATGCCAGCAGGTAAGATGCTGAAGAATAGTCCCCCTCAACAGTATAATCGCAAGCAACATAATCCTGCTTTCTTACAAGGAACTCGTCAATTCTGCAGCCCTGATGCTCCTTATCACAGTTTTCATGCTTCAAATAATATCCTTTTAGAGTTTTAACACCGAATTTCCTCATGATATCCAATGTCATGTTAACATAAGGTCTTGATTTGAATTCAGGCAATACATACAATCTTACACCCTTTTTAGATAATGGGGACGAAATCAGAATTGATGAAATGAACTGGGAACTGACGTTTCCCATGATATTGGTCTGACCACCGGCATAACCTGGTTTGATTAAAATCGGCGCCTTCTCATTATCTTTTAAAGAACAAGTTTCAACTCCCAGCGGCACCAATGCATCCATAAGAAGTCCCATCGGACGGGTCTGCAAAGAGTCATCACCGGTTAAAGTAACTTCATTATCGCTTAAAGCAGAAACTGAAGTCATTAATCTTAAGGTAGTTCCAGAATTTGCCAAATCAATTGGATCAGTAGAAGAATTATGTAATTTGCCTCCGGTCCCAATAACTTCCAAACAATCATTAGCCATATTTATTTTAGCACCCAAAGCCTTACATACTCTAATTGATGCCAAGGTATCTTCTGAGTACAGCATATCATATAATTTTGATGTCCCCTGAGCCAGTGACGCTAAAATCACTGCTCTGTGTGAATAACTTTTGGATGGCGGTGCCTTAACAACTCCACCAATTTCTGAAATATTTTTTACCTTAAGAATCATTGTATCCATAATTATTTTTAATTTAAATTAATAATATATTTAACTATGAAAGAAATAGAAAAGATGCTAGCCGGACTCGAATACTGCTATGACGATGAAGAGATATCCCTAATGAAATTAAATGCAATTGAAAATGCCAACATTTTTAATTCTCTTGCAGAAGATGATTTGGACAAGCAGCATGAAGTTCTTAGCGAGATTTTGGGTTCAGTTGGCGAAAAAGTGTGGATTGCAAAGAGATTCTGTTTCGATAATGGCAAAAACATTTTCATAGGAAACAACTTTACTGGAAACTTCAATTTGACAATACTTGACATCAAAGAAGTGTACATTGGAGATAATGTAATGATAGGTCCAAACACTACAATAACGACTGTTGGCCATCCATTATCCCCCAAAAAAAGACGTGAACATTTAGGACAGGCATCTGAAATCAGAATTGGCAATGATGTATGGTTAGGTGCCAACGTGACAATTCTTCCCGGAGTAAGCATCGGAGATAATGTGGTTGTCGGTGCCGGTGCGGTGGTTACTAAAGACATCCCTGACAATTCACTGGCAGTTGGAGTTCCCGCAAGAGTTATTAAAAAAATTGAAAATGATCTTGATTGAGTTCGGATAACTCAGAATAAAAAAAAAAGAAAAATATAGCTTAAAAAATTAAGCTATATCAGAATATAATAATCCAACAGCCCTTTGAGCAAAGAAGGTCATGTATGGAGTTACTATAATTGATAAAATTGATAAAACCGGTGAAAAACTGATGAAAGTTGATAAAATCATCTCAACAACAGCAACAATTACAATAATCAATAAAACAATTATTATTACCTTACTTACACCGATTCTTGCTATGTCTTTTACCGCTTCAAAAACATTCAAAGCTTCACTTAAACTACCTGTATTTGCCAATCTTGCCTGAGCCATAGTTTGAAGGAATGAAAAGATTACAAACAATACTATAGCAACAGTAAATGTGACAGCTAAAGACACTACCAAATTGGCAAATGCATGAGCCATTGCATCAGATACTAAAACAGTAGAATGTCCCATATAAACATTTTGTGCCAGTGAAATGATTTCTCTAGCAATTATCATAAAATTGCCGAAAACATTTGTAATATATCCTACAACTGCAACAATGAAAGCGGGAATTATGAAGTAGACTATTGTGACAATGAAATTATTAAAACCTGTTATGAAATTATCCCACCATTCAAACCCTGGAACTTTATCATCAAGCTCAATTCCGGATTTGATTACACTGATTAAATAACCGGACAATATCCATCCAATTAACATTGAAACAATAACGGCCATTCCGCCCCACATAAAGCATTCGGGAATGATAACTCCCAATATATATACAAAAGTTCCTATAAAAGAAAATGCCCCTGCCAATACTGACAGCAGAACATAAATCACTAATATTTTTATGTCTTTTGATGGAAATACAAAAGCATCCTTAATAATTTCTATTACATCCATATTATCATCTAATAACTTATTTTAATACTCCAATAAAAGAGATATTAATAATTTATTAAAAAAATAATATTTAAAATTTTGTTTAACAGACAGATGATTTTTAATTTTCCATTTAATTTATATATATTATTAAATACAATCTTTAATTAACAGACAATTGTTTTATTCATGTTTGAAATAGTTTTACTAAAAAATCAACCAATGTTGGTTCTGAAAATAGATTATTGCTCACAAAAAAATGAAGGTATGCCAATGGACAATAAAAAAATAATTATAATCAGCATAATCATTTTAATCATTGCAGCAGGCGTTATTCTAGTTATGCTGACTTCAGTAAATTATGAAAGAATTGACATAACACCCAACGGGACAAGCATAGATGTTCCCGCTAATCAAACCAAATATGGCGGAAATTTTGAAAACGCCAAAATATGGAACTGGAACAATGGAATATTGGTTACATACAATAGCCACGAGGATCAAAATATTATTAAAGTAAGTGAATTTGGCTTCAATACGCTAAATGACATTATAAAAAATGGAGAAAAGCAAAACATTGACGGTTTTACGTGTTATGTAATAAATGCTGATGAATTATTGGAAATCCATATATTTGATATCATTAAAGTGAACTATAACGGCAAATTCTATTGCATTCCTTTAGCCAATGAAACCACTCATGACAATATCATAATCTGTTGCAATGACAAAGACATTGCAGTCCACATGGCCAAATCAGTACAGTACAAAAACGTTTATCCTGACACTACCTCTTTTGACAATACAATTTCAACCGTGGAAAATATAACTGAGGATTTGCAGTCAAAGGCAAATGATTATGCAAACAATACCAATTTAACTGAAATCAAATCCACAGTAGAAGAAAAAACTGGCGTTAATTTAGATGACGCTAAAACCGAAATTGAACAATACACCGGTAAGCTACCCTTTTAATATTTCATCAAGAAGTGTTTAAAAAAATATGGAACAAAAAAAGAGTTATCATAATATATTATGTCGGCAGAAAAACTAATTGGTTCGGCGAAATCAAAGAAACCCACAAAACATATGATTATTCAAAATGAATAATCAATTTTTTTCTTTTTTTACAACAGAACATCTATAATTGATAATTTTAACTTATTATACATATTATTAAATAATGTAACATAGATAATTTATCATGTGAAAAGCATGTCGCTTTTTGATTTTTATTTTCGCTTGAAAAAGTGAATACGACAAATTTTGGAGGAAAAAAACATGGAGTCAAATAAAATATCTGGAATATTATCAGTAATTTTAGGATTAATTTTCATAATTTTCCCTATTTTTAGTACTGCAGCATTATCCATTCTCATTGGAATAAGTTTAGTATTCTTTGGTATAATATTAATACTAACCGGATTTACTGCAGTTAATATTGTAATTGGTATCCTGTCCATCATAGTCGGGCTAGTATTTGCATTCAACATTTCTGCATTATCATTCCTTCTTGGATTACAATTCTATGTAATAGGCCTTATATTGATTTTAGCAGGAATTGTTGGTCTTATTTCAGATACAAAAACATCAAAAATTGCTTCAGTATTGGTCATAATTTTGGGTATAATATCCTTTGCTCTCGGAGGATTCTCAATCGGTCAACCAATGTTCGCTGCAGTTCTTATAGGTGTGGCTTTAATCATTGAAGGAATAAGCCTATATCTAGAATAAGAATTTAAAAAGCAATCTTTTGATTGCTTTTATTTTATTTTTAAAAATTTAAATACTTTCTTTTTTCATTTATCCGAACTAATTTTAGTTAAAATTCCACTGAATAACAGCACTAAAACCATTATAATAATGTACACTATTGCCTCAAATGATTCGAGGTCGATTAATAAGTTATAAACTCCAATCAACCACATTACTATTAAAAAGCATGGCAGAACATATTTAATGACAACTTTCCAAAGAGAACCTACTTTAAATCTGCTGTTTTCATTAATTACCGGTATCAATGAATCCACATCATATATCCATGTGAAAATGATACATTGAATCGCAATTAGGAATAATATTCCAAATTCATTCACAAATTCATCAACAATACCTACAAGATAACTGCGAATTCCATTGATTTTTCTCTACAATTTTATCATCCGTTAACACTCTTAGTGAAACCTGTATTTAATCTTGATGTACAAAAAGTACTTTTTTAGAAAAAAAACTAAATTTCTTGATAGTCATTAATATATTTTTAATTTTATAAAAATGTAACTACAATATCTTTGAAAAAAGTTTAATCATTCAGTATCAAGCCTTATTAATCATCAATAATTGAAATCATTCACCATGTTGTGAGGAAGAGTGAGAAAAATCCTCCAATATATGGTTTGAAGTTGAAAAGGAAATGAAAGATTAACTGCACATATAATCAAAACATCTGCTGATTCACATTACGCAGCAAACTCCCCAAACTCAAAAGAAATAACAATTAAATAATAGTTAAAAATATATTATTAACTATATGTGAATTAATCTTTTTCAAATTTTACTATCAAAAAGGCGATAAAACATGAAAATGACAAAAAATTATAACGAAAAAGAATTACTGCTAATTATTGAAGGCCGTATGGATACAATTACTTCACAAGAATTGGAAAAAGAGATTAATGATGAACTAGGTAATTTTGAATCATTGACTTTAGATTTAAATGATCTAAAATATATCTCAAGTGCAGGGCTTAGAGTTTTGATTGTAACACAAAAGAAATTAGACTCCGACAATATTCCATTTACAATTATAAATGTCAATGGCACTGTTAGAGAAATATTTGAAATGTCCGGCTTTGATAAAATATTTACGATAAAATGAAAACAATAACATTAACCCCCGAATTGAGTGAATTATCCACTTTAAACGAGTTCGTTTTAAGTGAGCTGCCTCCAGAAAACATTCAAGTTAATCTAATTGTTGAGGAGATATTCGTCAACATTGTGAATTATTCAAAAGCGGATTTTGTTACAGTTAATTTGGAATATGAAAAACCAACATTAACCCTAGAGTTTATAGACAACGGAATCGAATTCAATCCCCTGCTAAAAGAGGATCCTAAACTTCCTGAAAGTATTGAAGAAGCTGAAATTGGAGGACTTGGAATTTTTTTAACAAAAAAAATGTCTGATGAACTTGAATATCATTATGAAAATGGTGAAAATCACCTGATAATTATTAAAAATGTGTAATTATGAAATCTAAACTGAAAAAAATAGCAATATCATTTATATTAATGGTACTGGTCAATATTATAATCAATTCAACAACTCTATTCGAATATGGTATCTCAACCCCTCATGTTGGGTTATTATATGTTTTAGGTTTATTATTCGGCCCATATGGTGTTGCAGGTGCAGTATTGGGAAATGCAGTGATAGATTTGATAATCGGATATTCGCCTTTACAAGTACTTCCTTCAGCAGTCATCAGTTTGGGAGTTTCATATTTAGCATATAAACTCTGGTATTCCGGTTTTAAAACCGACAAAATTACAAAGCCTACACTGGATAACATTTATCATCTTAACCTATTTTTATCCACAATAGTGATATGCGGACTTATCTATTCCGCTGCCCATGCAAATATGGTGGGAATCTTTTTCGACATACGACTGGATGAATATGAGTTTATTTCATATCTTTTGAACTTCATTAATTTCGCATTTATCTTCGGAGTATTCGGCATTTGGATTTCAAAAAAGATCGATTATATAACTGTCCCGAAAAAATCAGAAAGAAAAGTCAATAATAGATTATATGAGGTATTATTCGGTCTATTATTAATTATCACAATCATTTCATCAATAATGCTAATCATAACCCAAGACCTGACCATATTAACCATAAATACAATATTAATAGGAATTCTATTATTTGCTTATCTGACAAAGCCATTTGAATATAATGTAGAACCCTCTAATAAAAACACGATAATTGAAAATATTCTGCGTAATTTTCTTATATTGACCTTAGCAATTGCCTTAATAGGAGTGATAATTTCCTTTTTTAGCCTTAACATTCTATCAGACATGAGAAACATTAATCAATACATTCTTCTAATGCCAACACTCATAATCACTGATATAGTTCTAATTCTATTCTTTATTCCGTGCACAATTATTTTAAAATATATTGAAAATAAAGTACTCAAACCAATTTCATCATTTTCTGAAATAGAACAATTTATCGGTGAAAATAAAAAAATAGAAACTGAAGGACTGGTGAATATTTATTCCAAATATATCAATGAGAAAAATGAAATTGGAACTCTTGCCAGATCATATACCGACTTGATTACCTTCAATAACACTTATATTGAAAATATCGATAAAATTCAAGGCGAACAAAAGCGTATCGAAGCTGAACTTGATATTGCAACTAAAATTCAGGCGGAAAACCTGCCGACTGATGTAATTGAAACCGATGAATTTATTGTCAATGGGTACTCACACCCCGCAAAGGAAGTTGGAGGAGACTTTTTTGATTACTACACTTTAGATGATGACCGTATAGCTCTTGTAATTGGAGACGCTTCAGGCAAAGGTGTTCCTGCAGCAATTCTTGCAATGGTTAGTCAAGTCCTGATAAAACAACTCCTGGAATATGACCAAGACCCTTCAAAAGTTTTATGCTTATTGAATAATCAGATATGTGAAAACAATTCCGAAACAATGTTCATCACATTATGGCTCGGAATTTATAACAAATCAACTAAAGAATTAATATTTTCAAATGCAGGGCATAACCCTCCATTAATACGGGTAAATGACAAATTCAGATATTTGGACATCGATTCTGGAGTCGTGATTGGAATAATGGAAGACTTTGACTATGTCACAGAAGAGATAACATTAACAGAGGAATTAGTGCTATACACTGACGGAATAACCGATGCAAACAATAATGATGAGGAAATGTATGGTGAAGACAGACTTCTAAACTTCTTTAATAAAATAAATAGAAATGATGACCCGATTGATCCGTTATTGGAAGACATTCAAAGTTTCACCCAAGATGCAGAACAGTTTGATGATATGACATTAATGTACATTAAGATAAAATGATTAAATTAGCCTATTGCAATGTGGAAAACCTGGATTTGAAAAAAGCTTACGATTTAGTTTCACGAAATCGCCAGGAAAAGATTGATTTTTACAGATTCGAAAAAGACAAAAAACTGAGTGCCGGAGCTTATCTTCTTTTAAAAAAGTTATTGTCAGATGAAAATATCAAAAATCCAACCTTCAAAACTGGAAAATATGGTAAGGCATACATATCCAACATTGAAGATATCTACTTTAATTTAAGTCATTCTGACAAAATAGTTTTATGTGCAATATCTGATATGGAAGTTGGTGCAGATGTTGAATATAATGACCCTACGATTGATTTGAACATAGCTAAACATTACTTCTACAATAGCGAATATGAAAGCATCATGAATGCCGATAATCCCTCAGATGAATTCTTCAAATATTGGGTTTTAAAAGAAAGCTACATGAAATACACCGGCCTTGGAATGAACTTGAATCTGGACAGCTTTGAAATAATAATTGATGATGAAATCAAACTAAAAAATGATAATGAAAATTTAAAATTCAATATATTCAATATCGAAAATTATAAAATCGCAACAGCAAGCCATTATGAGGTATCTGATCTGATTGAAATAAACGTTGAGGACTTATATTAAAAAATTTGAAAAATAATGGAGACAGGCCCAGCCATTACCATTATACATACTCTTAACCTCAATTTAAAACACCACGGAGGAAATAATTATTCAATAAAGCCCATCTCCATTTACTAAATATATATTAACTTACATATATACTTTTAATAAGCTAAAAACAATATTTACATTAAGATATTAAATTTTAAAGCGATTACAAGATTGTTTGAAAATGGAAGTTGAAAATAAAATATCAACATTTAAATAATTCATATAACAATTTATACACATATATCAGTGTGGTGAAAACATGAGTGAAAACATTAAAAAAGATTTGGCTCAGGCAAAAAAGAATTATCAAAGCAAAAAATATGAAGATGCAAAAGACCTATACGAATCCCTTTATATGGAGCATCCTGAAGCATTTACAATTTGGGACAAAAGATTCTACAGCTGGGCACTATATCAACTATATGTGAAAAACCCTGAAGATGAAGCCGAGTTGTTTGAGGCAGTGGATTTGATAACACAACTAGTGCCACAGGAGGATCTTTCAAAAAAGGACGGAGTTTGCGCATACACCCTATCTATGATGAAGCTTCTCGATTATCTGTATAAAAACAATGACTATGAAAACATCCTCATCTGGGCAGACAAGTTAAATCCGGATTATTTAAGTGCCGCCACATCCTCTTTTGAAACAAGTGATGGAAGGGAAGTGAAACTAGCTTCAAATAAGGAGAAATACTACAATTGGGTTTCCAAATCACTTCAGGAAGTAGAGGACTATGACGAATGTTTAGTAGTTTCAAAAGAGGCTTTGGAAAAATTAAATAAATTCACAAACAACAGCGATATCTGGTTTAAATGGAGAATCGCAAGGTCATGTAGGGAATTGGGAGAATACGACGAAGCGATTGAATACCTTAAGGATATCTATAAATTCAAAAAGGATTGGTATATCCAGTGGGAAATAGCAGAAAATTACTTCTTTAAAGGTGAAGAGGACAAATCTCTTGAATATGCAGTTTCAGCCGCATTAAGCCATGGAGACAGCGACAAGAAAATCAAGTTATACTCATTGCTTGAAGATTTGCTTGAAGAGGACGAGCCTGAAATTGCACTGAAACATTCCTATCTGATTTATTCCATAAGGTTGCATAACGAATGGAGCATTGATGAGGATTTAAAAGAGCGAATTGCAAATGCAGGTTTGGATACGGAAAATGCCGAATACTGGAAAATCGAAAATGAACTGAAAAGCTACTGGAAAGATCTGAAATTCAAAACCCAACAGCCGAATTACGGAACCATAAAAAGGATAATGCCTCACGGCAAAACCGGATTTATCAAACGTGATGACGGCGAGGATTTCTTCTTTAACAGATTTGAATTCAAAGGAGACCCGAATAAATACCGTGAAGGAGTTAAAGTTTCATTTTTCCTGGAAGAAGGCTATGACAAAAAGAAAGATGAAATAAAACTGAATGCAGTAAATATCTATGATATCTAACAACATCTGTTGTTATATATCCTTATTTTTTAACTGGAGCAATCCATCGCCAATACATAAATCAAACCTTTGCGGAAGGCTTGTAACATTGATTGTACTGTTGATTAATGCCAACATAGGGTGTTTTCAATTTTGTTCAATAAATAATTAATATCATACAAATCTACATATTACTTAATATACCCCGGGAGGAATATGATGAAACTCAAAAGCGGTTTACTGCCCATATGTATAATAATTTGTCTGTTCACGATAGCGAGTGCAAGTGCAGGGGATGTTTACTAAAACGATAATCCTATTGTTATCAACATTAAAACCAATGCTAAAAAAGGAACTGTATCCATAACAGTTAACGGTAAAACTTACAATGCAAAAACCAATAAGAAAGGCATTGCTGAGATTACTCTTAAAAATAAAGTTTTTAAGAAATTAAAAGCAGGCAAAACTTATAAGGTTAAAATCACTTACCTGAAAGACATAATTAAAACACAAGTGAAAGTTAAAAAATAATGAGAGACATTTTTCTCTCTTTTTTATTTTAAAAAAAAGAAATTAGAGAAGTAATTATCTAATTACTTCAACAATCATATCTAGATTTTCAGATTGAAGGATATCCACTTTCTTACCGGATGCTCCAACAATTTCCTTTTTGATATTAAGCATATCTTCAGGAACTACAATTTCACCGATTGTAAGTTCGTGAGACTCTTCTAAAACAGCACCTATTTCATCAACAGGAGTTGATTTCAGATAACCTATGATCTTGCCGGCATCTCCTTTGAATGTAGGTCCGATTTTGGACATGTCCGGCTCCACTTCAATGATTTTTTCATGAACTTCAGGTTTTCCTGAGCTGATTGCCAAATCATTGATTTTTAGAGTTCCCTTAATGTCTGCATCAAATTGATTGAATACGTCAACCAAATTCTCATCAGAAGTGTAAACGTTTACTTCAGCGAGTTCCGCATTCAATGGGATTTTTGATGCTGATTTAAATCTTCTGACCTCATCAATAAGCTCAACAGTAATTTCCCCTTTTGTCTCCATCTCTTCACTGATTAATTCATCATATATTTCAGGCCATAAGGTGGTATGAATTGACTCATCTGAGAAGTATTGGTAAACCTCTTCTGTAAAGAATGGTGCAATAGGAGCCATTAATTTCAAGGATGTTTCCACAACTGTCCTTAAGGTGTATTTTGCAGCCTTTCTGGATTCGTCTGAAACGTCAGTGTATAATCTGTATTTTACCGCTTCAATGTATTCATCACAGAAATCATGCCAGAAGAACCTTTCGATTGGAGTGATTGTCTGAGCGAAGTTATAGTCTGCAAATGCCTCATCGACAGTTTTGTTCAAGTTATTGAGTTTTGACAATATCCATAAGTCCAATGGTCCGAGATTATCCTTGACCTCTTCATATGAAACTTCCTCATCAAATATCTGCATGCTGATGAATCTGAAAGCGTTCCAGAATTTTCTGAGGAATCTGTATCCGTGCTTGATGTCTTTCCAGTCAAATATTACATCAGACCCCGGTACACTGTTGGCAGCCCATGTCCTTAATGGGTCTGCACCGTATTTTTCAATAACCTCTTCAGGACCGACCACAAATTCTGGTCTGGATTTACTCATCTTGTTTCCGTCTTCACCGAATACCATACCGTTGATTACAATGTCATCAAACGGCTTTTGGCCGGTTAAGGCTATACAACGTAAAGTGGTGTAGAATGCCCATGTACGGATGATATCGTGTCCTTGAGGACGGATATTTGATGGGAAATGATTTACATAATCCTCGTCAGGCCATCCTGCAATGGATAGCGGTGAAATTGATGAATCCATCCATGTGTCCAGTACATCGACTTCAGGTACGAACTCTTCACATCCGCATTCGCATGCATGTTTTGGCTTGTCGACAGTTGGGTCAATTGGCAAGTCCTCCACATCAGGCAAAATGACTTTTCCGCAGTCTTTACAGTACCATACAGGAATTGGGGTTGCAAATATTCTTTGCCTTGAGATACACCAGTCCCATTCCATGGAATCTGCCCAGTTAACCATACGGGATTTCATGTGTTCAGGCACCCATTTCATTTCATCCGCTGCAACTTTGGTCTTTTCAATCAAATCACGGACTGCTACAAACCACTGCTCCTTAAGAAGAATTTCAACAGGAGTCTTGCATCTCCAGCATTGGCCTACATTTTGGTCAACCTCTTCTTTCTTCAACAGGTAACCTTCAGCATCCAAATCTTCAATGGTCTGCTTTTTACAGCTTTGCAAGTCCATTCCTTCATATCTTCCTGCAGCAGAGGTCAATGTGCCGTCATCGTCCATAACATCAATGACTTCAAGGTCATATTTTTGAACCCAGCTTACATCAGTCTTATCCCCAAATGTACAAATCATTACCGCACCGGTACCGAATTCAGGGTCTACCTCTTCATCTGCAATGATTTTTACTTTTTGGTGTGACAAAGGCACTTCAACATATTTGCCTAAAAGGTGAGTGTACCTTTCATCTTCAGGGTGAATTACAACAGCCACACAGGCGGACATCAGTTCAGGCCGGGTTGTTGCAATCAAAATTCCTTCCTCTTTTGGGTCAGCCTGTTTTCCGGATGCCTGAGATGAAACAATGTCATCATAGGAATCTTCAACAGCTGGAGGGAAGTTGACATAGTTTAAGAATGTAGTATTATCTGAATATTCGACTTCCGCAAAAGCGATAGCTGTCTGACAGCGAGGACACCAATTTACAGGGTGTTTTCCCTGATAAATCAATCCGTCTTCGTACATTTTCAAAAAGGAGTATTGGGTCCTTTTCATGTACTCAGGATTCATTGTGACAAACTCACGTGTCCAGTCCTGTGAATAACCCATTGCCTTCATGTCCTTTTTCATGCTTGCAATGTTTTTGGTGGTCAAGTCAATACAATATTCTCTGAACTTGGCTCTTGAAACATCATTTTTCTTGATTCCATGAGTTTCTTCAACTTTCACTTCAGTCGGAAGACCGTGGCAGTCCCATCCCTGTGGGAACAGGACGTCAAATCCTTTTTGTCTTCTGTATCTTGCATTCATATCAATATAAACCCAATTTAATACATGGCCCAAGTGAATGGCCCCTGTTGGGTATGGTGGGGGAGTGTCTATTATGTATCTAGGACGAGATCCATCTCCAATGTATTTGTAGATGTTTTCATCTTCCCATTTTTGCTCCCAAACTTTCTCTTTTTTAAAATCATAGTCTTTAGGAATCTCTTGGTTTGACATATATTTTCTCCTAAAATAATTAAGTAAAAATAATATTATTAATTATGTAGTTTATTATTTAAAAACATTTATTAATAGTTAAATATATTATATAAAAAAATCATATTATTAATATTATCAAAATAAGGACTGTGTATAAAAATGAATTTATTATGGTTTTATGTTGCAATCATTTTAGCTATGAGCGATATATTACACACCGCTTTAATGTGGAAAGTTTTAAATAATTTCTACATACTTTTAGGTGGCATAATCCAACAATCCACCCATTCTACCTGGCAAACATGGGTAGTTCATGAGATAATGGAAGCAGGATTTCATTTCATCGTAGTTTCAATGGTGTTTTTAAATCCAACTATTGGACTTCTAGCGGCCCTTATTCATTTTGTAATTGATGTAACCCATACAGTATTCATACGCAATATGGGCGAGTTAGAACATAGAGCGCTTCACTTTCTAGTTGAATCTCTATTTTTCATTTTAATTTATGGATTATAAAGTAATGGAGTTATTAAATGCCAGTTATAACATTCAAATATCAAGATTTAAAAGATTTAGGAATAGATATGGAAAAAGACGAATTGATAGACACCTTACCGATGATGTCTAGTGACATTGAAGACTTTGATGACGAGGAAATCAAAGTGGAATTTTTCCCTAACAGACCTGACAATTTGTCTGTTGAAGGAGTAGCCAGATCTTTTAAGGGATTTATCGGCCAGGAAATCGGTTTTCCAGACTATAATGTTGAAGAATCCGGAGAATATGTAACTGTAGACAAGGATGTTGCGGCAATCAGGCCATATATCGGATTTGCAAAAATCGACAATGTTGACTTTGCTGGCGACAAGCTCAAGTACTGCATGGACTTCCAGGAAAACCTCCATTGGGTTATCGGAAGGGACAGAAAAAAGGTCGCTATCGGTATCCACAATGCAGATGTTGTTAAAGGTCCATTCAAATATATTGCAACACCTAAAGATGCAAACGCTTTCGTTCCTTTAGAAAAAGACACAGAAATGACTCCAAATGAAATCTTGACAGAGCATGACAAAGGTAAGGACTATGCTCATTTGATTGAAGACTTTGACAAATATCCATTAATCCTAGACAAAGACGATAATGTCCTATCAATGCCTCCAATCATTAACGGAGAGCTAACCAAACTTAAAGAGGACACTCACAATATCATTGTTGATGTTACAGGTACTGACGAAAGGGCAGTCAACCAGGCATTAAATATTATCTGTTCATCATTTGCTGAAGTTGGAGGGCAGATCAAATCCATGGAAGTCAGATATGAAGACAAGACCATCAAGACTCCTGATTTGACTCCGCAAGAGATGAATGTTCATGTCGATACAGCCAATGAACTGATTGGAGGAACCAGCCTGACTGCACAGGACATTCATGATTTGCTTTTAAAGGCCCGTTTTGATGCTGAAATCATTGATGACAATGAGGTTAAGGCAATCATCCCTGCATACAGGGTGGACATCCTGCACGAAGTCGATATTGTTGAAAATATCGCAGTGCAATACCACATCAACGACGTTGTGGCTGAATTGCCTGACATCAATACTGTTGCTTATGAAAACAACTGGTTTAAGGCAGAAAGCACAATCCGTGAAGTGATGATTGGTTTAGGATTCCAGGAAATCATGAGCCTGATGCTCACCAGTGAGGAAGCACACTACAAAAACATGAATCAGGAAGAAAAGCCTCATGTTCAGGTTGCAAGGCCAATTACAATTGACAGAACCATGATCAGAACAAGCCTAATCAATTCCCTAATGGAATTCTTGGAGGACAACAAGCATGAGGACCTGCCTCAAAAGATCTTTGAAATAGGCGATGTCCTATACCTGGACGAAAGCACAGAAAACAAGACTGTCGCTTCCAAAAAATTAGCTGGAGTAATCTGCCATTCATCCGCAAACTTTACAGAAATAAAATCTGTCGTTACAAGCGTATTGGCCAATCTCGGATATTCAATGGAAATATCTGACAGCGAAAACAAGACATTCATTCCGGGAAGAGTAGCAGATGTTGCCGGTGCAGCTGAAAAAGGCTCCATTAAAGGTTTCTTTGGTGAGGTTTCCCCTGAAGTAATTACAAACTTTACTTTAGAATACCCAGTTATTGCGTTTGAAATAGAATTTCTAAATTAAATTCTTTTTCAATACCACAATTTTCTCATCTCGATTTCCATTTGGGCGTACTCGTTGACCTGCGGTGAAGTGCCATAATAATTAAAGATGAGTATCAAAATAAATAAAATAATTATAATAGCTATTAAAATTATTGTCCATCTCCTCAATTTAAAAACACCACATTAAAAAATTATCATTAATCAATAAGTTTAGCTACATCTTCACCCTTAGGTGTCAGCCTGTATACTCTGTTTTTACGTTTTTCCTCATTTATGCATTCCGCAACCCCACATTCCTTAAGCTCACGCAAGACCTTTGAAATGTGATTGGTACGAATACCGATGTCTTCCGCCAAATCGGTCGGTATCTTGTCGCTATTGTTAAGAGATTTAACTGATCTTTCCCTATAGGAAGAGCTGATTACATATCCATAAGTTTTTAAAGTTTCATCATCCATAAAAATTCTCCGCTTATTCACATCTTATTAATATATTATTCTCCTATTATTGTTAAACTTATGGTTCGGTTATGTCTTGGCCCATCGAGTTCAATGAAAAAAACTGACTGCCAGGTGCCCAAATCCAACCTGCCGTTTTTGATTGGAAGACACTCACTTGATGAAAGCAGAAATGATTTCAGGTGGGACTTTGCATTGTCATCGATTCTGTCATGCTGATATGTGAACTTATCAGTAATGAGATTATCTAAAGTGAATTCCAAATCGTTCAATAGTCCTGATTCGTTTTCATTGACAACAATGGCTGATGTGGAATGTTTTGAAAAAATGGAGATTATTCCGTTTTCAACATCAATCAGTTCGTTGATTTTAGATGTGATGTCAATGATTTCAAAGTTTCTGTTCGTATTTATTTTTATGGAATGAATTTTGACTGTCATTGATTAATTATTTGTTAAAAGTAGTTAATAAATTAAAAAAGAAAAAAAGGAAAATTTTAATGTTCGAATTCATCTTTACGCCAATATCCATAGATAAGCATTCCCATGATAGATAGAATACTTAATACCACAAGCCCTGATGTATTGGTAAGCTCTTTTGATGTTGTGACCGGAGGAATTATCTCATATGCTTTTCCTTCATCCATTGCATCACCGCTTCCGGAATCACCTGCATTTAAATCACCATTGGACAGTGCATCATTACCGTTATCAGATGTGTCTTGAGCTGGAATATCTGAACTGTTAGTTCCATAATTGCCTGATTTGTCTGAATTTGCAATATGTGAACCTGATGAATCTCCCCCATTTGAAGCGCCTTGGGAATTGGAATTTCCCTGAACTTCAGAAGTTCCACTTGCACTGCTTCCGCTAGAACCGGAATTATCATCACTTGCTGAAGTTTTTGAATCCTTTGCATCACCAGTTTCACCGGATGCATCCCTAACATCATATCTGTAATATTCATCGGCAATCTGAACTCTGACATTATGGTCGACATTAGGGTCCAACTGAGTAACGCTAGCCCTACCGTTGACAAAAGTTGCAGTATACACGTTTCCATCGACTTCAACATTTGTCTGGAATGTTGCAAACTCATTGACCGCCCTTCCGGAGGAATCCCTTAGCTGAAGGGTTAATGTATTACTGACGGAAAATGTATCCAATGTCATTAGAGATGCCAAAAGTCTTGGGCAGACAAATGTGTTTGTAGGATGATTTGAATTGTACCAATTCTGACCTAATTCAAAGTTTTCATTTTCCCAATAATTTTTGGCCTGATAGAATTCATTGTGAGCCAGATAATTATATTCGACTTTAAGTATTGAATCTCCTTTGCTTTTAAACCCTGATCCAAACAGCAACCCGTTACCGGTTTCGAATCCTCCCATGCTGGACCTTGGGTCTTTCCGGTTATGAGTCATGGAATTTGACTTTACAACATCATTGGTTGATGTGGAATTGATGTAAATTCCGTTGGTATTCTCATAAACATTGTTTCCTGAAATTAAAGTATGTGAAGATTTGTTGAATGTGGAAATTCCGTTCAAGCCGTTGTGATGAATAGTATTGTTCAATATTTTGCAATATTCAATGTTTGATGTTTCGATGCCTGATTTTTTATTGAGTGAAATAACATTCCTCTCAATAATACTATTCTTTACATTTTGAAGCTGAACTCCATTTTGCTTGGCTTTTGAAATGTCGTTTTCAGACATGGTAATTTTATCTGAATTCTTTATCAAAACACCATTTCCTCCACCAGTAACATCATTATTGGTTATTTTGATATTATTTGAGTTATCTACCACAATTCCATAATCACCGTTAGAAGCAATGAGAGTTATTCCAGATAAAACGCTGCCTGCTGCGTTTGATGTAAAGTAAAATCCGAAAGTTTTATCTATTCCCATATCCCTAGCTTTATCGCTCACTTCATCAGATACATAAACTACACTATCCTTTTTTGAAATGATGTTCAATTTCTTATCTACAACCAAAGATATGTCCTGATACTCAGGGTCTGTAAATTCAAAAGTGTCTCCATCATTTGCATTATCAAATTGTGACTGTATATCATCATTTGACAAATCGGAAGTGATGAAATGATTACTTCCACTAGAAAGGATAGTCATATTGTCATCCTGAATATCAGTTGCACTGACTGATGAAACTAAGAATAAGAACAATAATGATATGAAAAAAAGATTAAATACTTTTTTATCCATATTAAAAACTTCCTAATTACTATTTTTATAATCAAATAATTTTAATAGAAAAATTAACCTCAAAAGTAAAAATTTATCTATGTGAATAATATTGATTAATGATAATATTTTGATATCAAATATATATAAATCTAACCTATATAACGGCATTATATTAAAAATTTAAAACGATATGAGTCAAATTACAACAAATAACTATTCTTAACAATGTTATATCAAGAATTTAAGACATTTTAATTTAAATAATATGAAAATCAATATTAAATTAATTGCTTATCGATATAATTTTTTATGATCAAGTAATTGTTTAAAAAGATTTTAGAGGAAAATATTATGAATAAGAAGAGTTTAATATTAGCTGTTTTGTTAGTATTAATTGTATTCTTAGCTACAAATGCAATATCCGCAGAAGACGCCTCCAATATTGACAATAATGCTGGCGACATATTGGAAGTGTCCGAAGATAATAACATTGCAGCTGGCAAAGAAGTTACAATTGAAACTACAGATAACAATAATCAGATTCAAGAAAAAATCAATACCTTGGACGATGGAGATACATTAAACTTCCAAAAGGGAGACTATCATGACATCTGCATCTACATTAATAAAAGCGTGACAATCAACGGTAATGGTGCCACATTATATGGTTATGACAACCCAAGCAATGATAATATTCCAGACATCATAATGAACAAAACAACCGATGGAGGATATGCCATTACCAATAAAGCAACTTTATATATCCTTAAGGCAAATGATGTCGTTTTGAAAGACATTAATTTTGTTGCAGGTGCAAACAGTGGGACTGCAACCCCAACCGGAACTGATGATCCAAAATACACAAATTGTGTAATATATAACTATTTTTCAAACCATACCACAATATCCAACATTACAATTGATGGCTGTTCCTGGGGTATCTGGTTCCAAAATTGTGATGATGGAACAATAGAGAACAATACAATCAGGAATCAGTTGATTACCGGAATCCTGAACTTCCAATCAAAAAGAACCATAATCAGATACAATACAATAATCAATGCCAAAAATCACGGTATTGATGTAAGGCATGGTGTCGGACCAAATGTTAAAGTATTAAACAACACTGTTATCGGTTCAAAAGAGGGAATTTACCTATTGCACTCACCTAAACATGTTGTAACTGGAAATACAATTATCAATTGTACTGTAAGTTCAATTACATGTTGTGGTGCAAGCCATATTACCATCAAAGACAATAAGTTATACAACTCTAGAATAGGCATTCTTTTAGGTGGAGGAGCACCTCAAGGAGGAGCTTATACCGGATACAATAACATTACCATTGGAACAAATGAATGGAAAATTGATGAATTGCCGTTCCCACCGTCTTTCCAATATTATGTTGCTGAAGCAAAAGCCGATTATGCAAGTATGGACTCAATGATGGGTACCCACACTGACAGCAGCCTTTCAAACATCACATATGTGGAATATAGTGAAATCCCTATTCCAGGACCTATCGTTATTGACTATAACACCATCTTAAAACCAACAGGCGATGAAGTGTTAATAACCTCTGGAATGACAAATGAAGAAATTCAGAACAGAATCAATAACATGAAAGATGGGGACACATTAATTTTTGAAGAAAACGCAATATTTGTAAATATCAGCATTTACATCGAAAAGAACATTAAAGTGATTGGAAACAATGCAACATTAATCAGTTATGAATCCGCAAGCCTTGATTTGGTTCCTGAAAGAATAAAAAACAAAACCAATGAAGGAGGATTCGGAGTAAGTTATTCAGCTGTATTATACTGCATGAATGCTTCAGACATTACTGTGAGCAAATTAAATATTGAATGCAGATATCCTGGATATGACACCACAACAATCGGAACAAACCAAAATCTAAGAGAATACTGTACAGCGGGTATCTATTCAATACTCAGTCCAAACCTTACCATTACCCAATGTAATATTAATGGTGCTTCATGGGGTATGTTTATAGGTGAAAGACAACAAGGACGTCCAAATGCAATAATCACAAACAACAAAGTAAGCAATCAGTACACAACAGGAATACTATGCTTCGGATGTAAAAATTCAATAATCGCAAATAATACTATCACCAATGCATACAACCACGGTATAGACGTAAGATTCAATCAGGGAAGTGGAGTTACTGTCTTTAACAACAGCGTTTCCGGTTCTAAAGAAGGAATATACCTCCTACATTCCAGCGGACATAAGGTTTACGGAAATACAATATCCAACTCAAAAATCAGTTCAATTACCTGTTATGGATCTGGAAATGAATATATTTTCGACAACACCTTTATTAAAAGCAGAATTGCAATCATACTTGGTGGAGGATATTATAATGTCACTATAGGTAAAAATACATACAAACCTGACAAATTACCGTTCCCACCTACCTTTGAACATTTCCTTGTAAAATCCGAAAATAAATATTATGACAAAATCGGAGCAAAAGTTGTAGGAACTTACGGCGACTCCAAAAATGTGAACCTAAGTGCAGCTGATGTGACTGTCGGATACAAAAAAGGCACATTGGAAATTACCTTAAAGGACATTACCGGAAAAGCACTGGCCAATAAAGCAGGAACCGTAACCATCAATGGAAATGTGCAAGAGTTCATAACTGATGAAAACGGAACCGCTTCCATCAATCTAGCTTTAACAACCGGAACATATACTGCAAAAGTGCATACCGTCAGCGACTATTACAATAAGGCAGGCAATACCGAAGCAGCAATTACAGTTGTGGATGATAGAGCTTCCGCTGCATTGACTGCTCCTGGAAAAACATTCTACTTGCAGGCTATCGCTAAAGGATCTAACTATCAAGTTACCCTTAAATCCAACGGAAAAGCTCTTGAAAACAAAGAAGTTACCATTAACTTCAATGGAAAAACCATTACTGCAAAAACCAATTCCAATGGTGTAGCTACTTTCAAATTAACTGCTACAGCAACTGGCTCCAAACAGGCAACAATTACATTCAAAGGCGATGATGCATACAAAGCAACAA
Organism: Methanobrevibacter sp.; assembly: GCF_045130115.1. Lineage (GTDB taxonomy): Archaea > Methanobacteriota > Methanobacteria > Methanobacteriales > Methanobacteriaceae > Methanocatella. The sequence continues at coordinate 13,984 of NZ_JBGUPC010000063.1, read as the reverse complement.
CTGCAAAAGCTACAATCAAAGTAACCAAAGAAGCAAGCAAAATTACAGCCAAAAAGAAAACATTTAAAGCTAAATCCAAAACCAAAAAGTATGCAATTACCCTAAAATCTAAATCAGGTAAAGCAATCAGTGGAGTTAAAGTAACTATCAAAATCAAGAATAAAAAGTTCACCGCCAAAACTAATTCTAAAGGAAAAGCAACCTTTAAAATTAAAAAATTCACTAAAAAAGGAACTTTCAAAAGCACTGTCACTTTTACAGGAAACAAATACTTTAGCAAAACCACCGCAAAAGTTAAAATTAAAATGAAATAGAAGAGATTATTTCTCTTCTCAAACTTTCTTTTTTTAAAAAAAAATCAGTAATATTTTTTTCTGCGGTCAACAGCAGTGTAAATGATAAACAGACCAATGATTATAAGGACTATCTGCGGAAATACCGCTGCAATAATAGCTGGAATCAATCCCAAATTAACCAATAGCCACAAAACACCATAGATTACAATTATGACTCCAAATACGATTGCAATCTTATAGGTCAAATCCTTAATGTCAGGAATGTCAAACATCGGCATTTGAATCACTATAACTCTTTGGTGCCGTCATCGGTTCCGATGATTACCTTATCAACCATCTGTGAAAAGATTCCGTTTTCAACAACACCCGGAATTGCATTCAAATCAATTTCCAAGTGAGCAGGTGATTCGATTTTTTCGAATTTGGCATCTATTACAAAGTTTCCGTTGTCGGTTATTACAGGACCATCCTTTCTTTGGGCCATCCTTATCTCACAGGTTGCTCCCATGTCTTCAAGTTCCTTAATGACCATCCTTGACGCATCAGGAAGCACTTCCACTGGAACAGGGAAATTTCCCAATTCGTCAACGACTTTGGATTCGTCAACAATGACTATGAATTTGTCTGCAGCATAATCAACAATCTTCTCTTTAGTATGGGCAGCTCCTCCACCCTTAATCAGATTAAACTCAGAGTCAACTTCATCCGCTCCGTCAACGGACAGGTCGATGTCATGCTCTTCCAAGGTTGTTATTGGAATATTCCATTCCTTGGCCTTCAACAATGACTGGAATGATGTTGGAATTCCCATAACATTTATTCCCTCATCTCTGATTCTCATGCCCACCTTTTCAATGAAAAAGTGTGTGGTTGAACCTGTTCCAAGTCCTAAAACCATTCCATCTTCAACATATTCTGCAGCTTTGTATCCTGCATTCATTTTAGAAGAGCTATTGCTACTAGTATCTTTCATTTAAATCACAAATCCCAAAGTTAAGTTATTAAGTTTCAAGCCTTTCTTGCATTCCCCTTTATGCTTTCCATTGTTTTCCAATACTATGCACTTGTCGTTTTCAACCAATCCTTCAGGGAAACACAAGTCATGATAATCGCAGTTTTCATCGCATTCAGGAGCATTATATGTAAATGTTGATCCTTCAAAGATGTTTTTTGAAGTTGTCAGTATGTCTATTTCGGCTCTGTCAACCTCAACAGGAATTACCTTGCCTTCAGCATGTATCGGACAGTTCTGCTCGTTTTCCTTTACTTCAGTTACAACATATTTCCTATTCTTTTCCAGGTTTCCAACACAGGATGACTTAAATCTGCAGTCTTCACATTCCTTGGCAGGACCTAGAAAAATAAACTCTTGACCTTTTTTAGCTAAATCTATACCTATCAATGTTATCATTAAATCACCTCTGTTTTATAAGCCAGTTCATAAGCAGCTTCTTTTGAAATTCCATTGTCTCCTAAAATGGTATATCTTTCAGGTCGGATTTCATGAGCCATCATCAATGCTTCAATAATGTCATCCTCAGCAATGTTCAGTTCTTTTGCAGTGGTAGGGGCCTGCACGGCTTTTAAGGCATCCCTTATTGCCTTCCAATCCCCACCATGAAGATACATCATCATGATTGTTCCAATACCGCACTGCTCGCCGTGAAGTGCAGGCTTGTCGAGAATCTTATCCAACGCATGTGAAAAGAGATGCTCTGATCCGCTTGCAGGCCTTGATGAACCTGCGATGCTTATTGCCATTCCACCGCTGAAAAGTGATTTCATGACTATTCTTGCACTAGGCTCAAGATTAGGTTTGATATTGGCAATGTTGTCGGTAATCAGGTGAGCTGACATTATTGACAATGCAGCAGCAGACTCCGAAAAGGATTCGTTTTTCAGTCTATGTGCCAATTCCCAATCCTTGATGGCAGTGAAGTTTGCAATCAAATCCGCACATCCTGCAGCCAAAAGCCTGAATGGGGATTGTGCAAGGATTTCCGAATCTGCAATGACCGCTATCGGAGAGTGTGCAGTTGCTGATATTGAAGTATTGGGGTTTTTGATTGATGCCAAAGGAGATACGATACCGTCATGAGAAGCAGTTGTTGGCATGGATACAAAATAGACGCCCTGATTATATGAAGATATCTTGGCCACATCAATGACCTTTCCTCCGCCAACACCTAAAACGGTTGTGTCCGGAGTGATCAGTTCTTCAACTTCAGATATTGATTCATAGGATGCCCTGTCAACTTTGACTACATCAAAATCCATATCTTCCTTTTCAAGGCTTTCCATTACAGGTATTGCACCAACATCATATGTATGGGTACCTGTAACGATTAGAATCTTTTTATCCAAATGCAAAGATTTGCAAATCTCACCAGTATCTTTTATAATGCCCGGATCAATGTAAACTTCACGGGGCATCTGTATTCTCCTGTTGCTCATGATATCTCCTAAATGTTAATTATACATTAATATATATTTAAGTGGCAATTATAAATAACTTTCTTTAAATAAGTTTAATACTTATTAAAAACAGATAATTTAATATTATAAAAAATTATTTTAGGTGATATGGTGGAAAATTTTGACGAATGGTTTCATGACATTTTAGAACAAGCAGACATAACCGATTCAAGATATCCTATTAAGGGAATGGCAGTTTGGAGACCATACGGTTTTCAGATAAGAAAACATTCAATGAACATTATTAAAAATTTATTGGATAAGGACCATGATGAGGTACTGTTCCCAATGCTTGTTCCTGAAACTGAACTTGCAAAGGAAGGAATACATGTTAAGGGATTTGAGGATGAAGTATACTGGGTAACAAAAGGCGGACAGACTGAATTGAACGAACAGCTAGCCTTAAGGCCAACCAGTGAAACCGCAATCTATCCGATGTATTCATTATGGATCAGGACACACATTGACCTGCCAATCAAGATGTATCAGATTGTAAACACTTTCAGATACGAAACAAAACATACCAGACCTCTAATCAGGGTAAGGGAAATCACTACCTTCAAGGAAGCCCATACCGCACACGCAACCAAAGAGGAATCCGACGAGCAAATCCAGGACTTCATTGAAATGTATAAGGAATTCTTTGATGATTTGGGAATCCCATACTTAATCTCCAAAAGGCCTGAATGGGACAAGTTCCCTGGTTCAGACTATACAATGGCCTTTGATGTCATAATGCCAAACGGCAAAACCCTGCAAATAGGTACAATACACAATTTGGGCCAGACATTCGCAAAAACATTTGACATTACCTTTGAAGACAAGGACGGAGAACACAAATTGGTTTATCAGACCTGTGCAGGAGTGTCCGACAGGGTTATCGCATCCGTCATTGGAATTCATGGAGATGAAACCGGATTACGCTTACCACCAAAAGTATCACCGAATCAGGTTACCATAATTCCAATCCTATTCAAGAAAGGAAAAGAGGAAGTTCTTGCAAAATGCTCACAAATCAAAGAGCAGTTAGAGGCAGCAGGATTGAGAGTCCAGCTGGATGACAGGGACATCAGGCCAGGCAAAAAATTCAACGACTGGGAACTTAGGGGAACACCTGTCAAACTTGAACTTGGACCAAGAGACCTGGAAAACAATATCACCGTTGCAATGAGACGTGACGAAGGAGAAAAGATTGAAATTCAATTGGATGACAATCTGGTTGACAATGTGATTGACTTATTGGACAAATCTTCTGAAAACTTATCCTCACAGGCATGGGACTTCCAGAATGAGCATGTTAAATTTGCAGAAAACCTTGAAGAGATTCCTGAACTTGTAGAATCCGGAAATGTCGTTAAATTCTACTGGTGCGGAGATGAAGATGTCGGTCATGAAATCGAAGAAAAAACCGGCTATGACGTTTTAGGCATTCAGGAAGAAGTCTCTGAAGGCAAATGCATAGCCAGCGGAAAAGATGCAAAATACATTGCCTTAATTGCCAAAACATACTAGTGATAATATGGACAACATTTATGCGATAATACCAGTAACCACATTCAAAAATGCAAAAACCAGGCTTTCCCCATTTTTATCTGCCGAAGAGAGGGAAAACCTCCTAAAGGCAATGCTTAGAGATGTGACCGATACCTTAAAAAAGCATGTGGACAAGATTTTCATAATCAGCCGGGATGAAGATGTGTTAAGCTATGCTGAAAGCCTGAATGTGAACACCATACAGGAAAATGACAATTCCAACCTGAACAAGGCCCTTACACAGGCAATGAAAATCTGCAAAGGCAAAACAAGGAAGGTAATTATAGTTCCTTCAGACATTCCATTGATTGGCAAAACCAATGTTCAGATGCTGATTGACGCATCCAAAAGCCTGGATTTCATCATTGTTCCATCAAAAGGCGGCGGAACAAACATGATCATAATGAAACCGATGGCCATCAGAACAAGATATGAAGGATTCAGCTATAAGGAACATGTTCAGGCTGCAGAAAGGAAAAAACTGAATCCGCAGGTTCATGATTCATTTTTCATGGCGTTGGACGTCAACACCACTGAAGATCTTGGTGAAATCATGATTCACGGCGAGAAAACCCACACCCGACAATACCTAAAGGAGCTAAAGGTCAATGTCGAGTCATTCCGTGGATCCGAACGTCTTAAAGTCACAAGAGCTGATTAGATGATAGTGATGAGCATTGCAGGCGTCGACCCGTCAGGAGGTGCAGGGGTTTTTGCCGATTTGAAGACATTTCAGGCAATTGGAGTTTATGGTACAGGAATTGTAACCGCCCTGACTTCTCAAAATCCCTATAAATTTTTTTCAACACAGGCAGTTTCACCTGAATATATTGAAGAGCAGATAGATTCAGTAATGGATGCCTACGAAGTGGAATTCATCAAGACAGGCATGCTCTACTCACCGGAAATAATCAAATTGGTGGCTGAAAAGATTAGCGAGTATGACTTAAAGGCTGTGGTTGACCCTGTTATGGTTGCAACATCAGGCGGAGATTTGACAGGAGAAGATATAGCCGAAGCATTTAACAAATACTTGCTTCCAAAATCAATGCTTACCACCCCAAATGTCAGTGAAGCTGAAAAACTAAGTGGAATCAATATCAATAATGAAAAAGATGCCGTTAAAGCTACAAAACTTATAGATTGCAACTGTTTCATTACCGGGGGACATTTGGACGGAAACAATGTAATCAACATCAATGATGAAATAACCATCAAAAAACAGGATTTGATTGAAACCGAAAATTTACATGGCTCAGGCTGCAATCTGTCATCTGCAATAACAGCATATTTGGCAAAAAATAATTCTTTAATGGATTCCTGTTTAAAGGCAATGGATTATGTTTATGAAGGAATAAAAAATGGAAATTATGGGACATTAATAGCTAAAATATAACTATTCGCCCATATCTAAGTTTTCTACAATTGATTCTTGAAGTGCAATGAATTCCTTTGAATCTCTTTTTCTTGGCCTTTCAATATCCACTTCAATGACTTTATCTATTCTTCCGGGGTTTTTGCCCATGATGACGATTTTATCTGCAAGATACACCGCCTCATCAACATCGTGGGTTACGAAAACGATTGTGTTTTCGAACCTTTTCCAAACGCCTATGAGCTGTGACTGAAGCTTGTGTCTATTTTGCATATCCAATGCAGAAAACGGCTCATCCATAAGAAGAATAGGTGAATGATTAAGCAGGGATCGGATAATTGCAACCCTTTGTTTCATACCACCTGAAAGTTCATGAGGATAGCTATCCTTAAAGTCAATTAAACCCACACTTGTCAGGTATCTCTCAGCGGCAGCAATATTTTCCTCTTTAGCACCCTTTTTTGTCATCTCCAAACCAAAGGTAACATTCTGCAGGACAGTCAGCCATGGGAACAATGAATACTGCTGGAAAATTACTGCCCTATCCCCAGATGGCTTGGTAACCTTTTCACCGTTGGCAATTATTTCACCGGAGCTAGGCTGGTCAAGACCCGCAATTAATCTTAACAGAGTGGTTTTTCCACAACCGGAAGGACCTAAAAGACAAACTAATTCCCCATCATCAATGGTTAAATTAATGTCTTCCAAAACTGATAGCTGGTCTGTCTTTTTACTTACAAATGATTTATTAATATTTTTTACTTCAATTGACACATTAACACCTACCAGAATATCCTTTCTTGGGCTTTAGTAAATACATAATCGAATATGATACCTATTAACCCTATATCTAACATACCAACAACTGTTGTACCCGGATCGAATAAACTAGTTGCTGTCAAAATCATATAACCTAAACCACTGCTTGAACCAACCATTTCAGCTGAGATTGTACACATCAAAGCAATACCAATTCCAACTTTCAAACCAGAGACAATATATGGAACTGTTGAGGGCAATATTACCCTTTTTAAAACATTCCAATCGCTTGCTCCCAAAGTTTGAGCTGATTCGATTAAAACATTATCAGTTCTTTTAACTCCATCAATTGTATAGACCAATATTGGGAATACGCATCCCATGAAAATAATGAAAACTGCCGGAAACATACCTATTCCAAACCAAAGGATGGAAAATGGAATCCATGCAACAGGAGGAATCGGCCTTAATACACTGATTACCAAAGTTGCAATGTCTTCGAGAGTCTTATACCATCCAAGAAGAATTCCTAAAGGAATGGCAACAACAGCCGCCAAAATCAGACCTCCAAACACTTTATATAAAGTATCCAGAGTGTTTGTTAGAAGCTTTCCATTCAATATTAACTCCCAGGCGGACTGACAAACTGTAATCGGACCGGGAAGGATGTATGGATTGACAATGCCCAATCCTTCAGTAATCAGATACCAGAAGATAATTATGCAGATTGGTAAAATCAATGGAATAAACTTATTCTTATAATTATCAAACATTAAATCACTTAATCAAAAATTTTTTTATACATATTAAATTATGTTTTAATAATATAAAAACTTTAGAAAAATATCCTCGTGCAAAAAAAACTATAATAAGATTTATATTGTAAAAATATAATTAATGAATATAGGTGAAAAATTGAACATTCATAAAAAGTTTTTCTCAAAAATAGGGGCAAATTACCTGATACTGGGCATAATGGCAATAATATTTCAGATAATCATAGTCAATATCATTTCCATAATAAATCCGGAATATCTGGGTGACATAAACATATTGACTGCATTATCATCATTATGCAGCTACATCCTTCCATTTCCAATCTTCTATTGGCTGATGAAAAAATTGGATGACGTTGAAATCGAAAAGAAAAGCGTCAGTGCAAAAACATTCATACTATACACCGGAATTACAATCACATTAATGTGGATTGGAAACATAATCGGCTTAATCATTACAATGCTTTTGAGCGGTGCAATGCAAAATGACATTTCAAATCCCGTTCAGGAACTCATCAACAGCACAAACATCTGGATCAATCTGGTGCTTATCAGCATAATCGCTCCGATATGTGAGGAAATCATTTTCAGGAAATTTCTAATCGACAAGACAATCAAGTACGGTGCAAAGGTATCCATAATCCTATCTGCAGTTGTGTTTGCATTTTTCCACGGAAACCTTAACCAGTTCTTCTATGCATTTCTGATGGGAGGATTTTTCGCATATGTCTACATCAAAACAGGAAAGATAACCTATACAATAATCCTGCATGCAATTGTGAACTTTATGGGATCGGTCGTGAGCCTAATCCTTGCAAATTCAGTTGCAAATATCCAAACAAGTTCCAACCTCATTGATGCATTGGTAATCCTGGGATACTTTGCAATCATATTAATCTTTATACTGATTGGGCTTTACGGACTGACTAAAATCAAAAAGGCAAGATTCAACGGTTCAAAAACACAAATCAGTCTGAAAAATCCATTTAGAACAGTATACTTAAATTATGGGATGATTCTCTTTATTCTGTTTTTTATAGGTGAGATGGTCTATCAGGTTTTAGGTTAAATTGTATTAAAATACAATACTAAAAAAAATAAGAGAAGAATTATGCCTTATCTTCCCTTTCCTCTTCAATAGCTTCAACAACACTGTTTAAGATTTGAAGTGATTTGGAGAATGCAGGCATACCTGAAGTCAACAGGACTACTCTTAAGACATCAACGATTTCATCTTTTGTAATGCCTAATACTTCAATAGCGCTCCTGATTTGTTTTTTGGTAGCTCTTGCATCGGCACGTGAAGCGGCAATTCCGATAGCAATCAATTTTTGAGTCTTATAATCCAATACCTTAGCATTCCAAACAGTACTGTTTATATCAGAAACCAATTCATATAAATCAGGATATTCGCCTTCGAGTTCCCTGATTCCTTTTCCGTAATATACATCTCCTTTCATATAGATAGTATGAAAGTTGTCATACTTATATATTTTGTCGGAAAAATATTACTTTTCAAATGCTCTCTCTAACAATATTTAAAAAATAAAATACATAGGTGATAGCATGAATAACGAGCTCATTAAGAATATGTGTTTAAGTTGCAATCATTCAAAACAGACACAGAACAACTATAACCTTTCACTTCGGAAGTACTGTGAATATTTCGACATGTCACTTGAGGAACTTCTGATGGAAGCTGAAGAAGATGAAAAGAACAATGTAAGATGGAAAAATTGCCGTTTAAGAGCTAAACTGATTGAATTCAGACACCACCTGTTACAGAATTATGCTGCAAGCACTGTGAAAAAACACATCTGGAGCATCAAATTCTTTTACAAATTCTATGACATTGAAATACAATCATTGCCTAGAGTTACCCAACAGTCTTTGAGAAAACCTCAGCCAATCTACTATAAGGATTTGCCTGACAAAGAAGTGATAAGGGAAGCATTTAAAATATCTTCACCATTGATGAAAGCCATAATACTGTTTTCATGTTCAAGCGGTTGTGCTAGAGCAGAAGCATTGAGTTTAACAATACAGGATTACATAGATGCAGTATCAGAATATATACCTAGGCGCAGAATGGACATTTTTGAGGTAATTGATTTCTTGAACGAAAAGGATGATGTCGTGCCTACCTTCAATCTCCGAAGGAAAAAAACAAACAAATATTATATCACATATTGCAGTCCAGAAGCAGTAAATGCAATCAATGCATATATTTTAACACGCACAGATTCAGTTAAAAATGACAGCCCCCTATTCGATGTAAGCCCAACACATCTTGGAAGATCATTTCAAAAAATAAACGATACATTGAATCTTGGAAATGTTGGAAAATATGCTAGATTCAGAAGCCACATGCTGAGGAAATTCCATGCAAGCGCATTATACAACGACGGCATGAGCATAGACAAGGTCAACGATTTGCAGGGAAAGGCTAAAAACGTAACTGATTCCGTTTATTTCATGACCAATCCTGAAGAGTTGAAATATGAATACATCAGGCATTTGCCTGCCGTAACAATCAATATGGATGTTGAAAAGCTATCAATCAAGTCTCCTGAGTTCATGCAACTGGAAAATGATAAAAAGAAATTGGAAACTGAACTTGAGGTCCTTAAGCGAGAAGTGGCAGATATCCGATCGATGAAAAAGGATTTTGAACTCCTTAAAGCACAGATAGGAAAATAATCTTGTGATGGCATTTGACCCTGTTGAATGCCATTGCCAAACATTCCTAATACTTGATGCCAACCCTGATATAATCAATAGCTAATATTTTTCTTTTAATTTGATGAACTGGATTTGACATTAACGGCAACCTTTTTGGATTTGGATTTGATTTTTAAACTGGGATATATATGCAAGGATTCTAGAAAGTAAGTTTTGAATAGCTAATGGCTAGCGTTAATGTTCTTCTGATGATTTGATTAAATATTTATAGTAAAGTAAAGATATATTAATTCTATTAACAAGAGGGTCAATATATGTTTGTACGAAAAGAGAATGGTCGTCAATTAGCAAGATGCATCGCTTATTTTTATTTTATTTTATGGATTCTTTTCATAATTTTCATGCTGACTAAATTTGGTCTGAGGGCATATTTAGATATTGATTTACTGATACCCTTGATTGTAACAACAGTTGTTGACATCTTATTGGCTTTCATTATTTATGTATCTTCATATAAAATTGAAAATGATAATTATCTATGCGTTTTATATGGTATTCTTTGCGTAGTTTCAGTTTTATGGTACTTTAATTGGTTTGGATTAATTTTTTTGATATTATTTATAATAACAATATTGATTATTAAATTAGGAGAAGATTCCTAATTTAAATTATCCTATTTTATATTTAGGTGATTAAATGTCATTTAATGAGGAATTATATGGATTAAAGAAAATTACTATATGCCTATATTTATTAATTTTGATTATTTTCACAGGTTTATCTATATTACTAAATAACAAATCTTTTTTAGAAATTTTACCCGGCATTATATTACTTATAAGTAGTTATCATTCTAGAGATTATTCTGCTATCTATGAAAAGTATTTTAAACAGGAATATTCCTTGTTTAAAATATATTTGAAGGTTTGTTTTATACCTACATTTTTATTTATCATATTTTCTGAAATTCTATTAAGAATTTGCTTTAATTCAAGTTTAATCTTACTACTCCTAAGATGACATTAACATTAATGGTCGCCGTTTCGGATTTGGATTTAGATTTTGGACTGGGATATATATGCAATGGTTTCGGAAAGTAAGTTTTGAATAGCTAACCCCAGCCGTTAATGTTATTTGATCCAGAATAATTAAATTCTGAATCAATCATTTCGTATTAAAACCAGATCATATGTCCCCAAATATTTCCTCACCCTTTTCGGTTAATCTGTACAATTTTCCCCGTTTCACTTCAGGATTGACGCATTCGACGAGGCCCAGCTCTTCCAACCGATTCAAGGGATTGGAAACATATGTCTGTTTGGTACTATTCCATTCCATGCCTTCCTGAAGAGACATTGCCTTAATATCTATCATATCCCAGTTTTCACGTCCGACTTCCAGATTCCAGTTATAGATTATGTTGCAGGTCCGCTGTGAAATAAATCCATTTTTTAAAACCTCCGTTATTTCATCTAGCGAATCCACCAGGAAGAAAATTGAATGGCTTGAATAAAATCCGTATCTTTGAACCCTTTCTTTTTGAGGGATGGAATGGAGGAATTTCAAAGCCTCATCATGTGTGCTTGTCCAAGTCAATCCGGAAACGTCTTTTTCATCTGTAAAATCAATTATATATTCGTAAATCCAATTCAGCAGGTTTTTATTGCTTTTGCGGATCATCTTTTTTATACCTCACTTTTTCATTAATAGTGATTAATTGTTTTATGTGATGGATTATTTAAGCTGAAAGTGAGAGCATTTGAAAAGTAATCGCTTCAACAAAATGGCCGTATTGGCATTTAAATTAATTGATATCATTGAACTACCAGCAGTTTACACTGTACTTAAATGATAATCTGATTATATTTGAATAAATACTTTTGACAATTGTTATGCTCTGAAAACAGTGCCCTGATATGTATTTTGATTATGACTTCGTTTCACTGGCAAGTGTTAGGCTTCATTCCAATTTGAATTTTATACAATCTGATTTTTTTGTCGAAATAGTCTGTTGAAATGTTTAGCAAAATTTGTGAAAACACAAGGCTTAAGGACACAAAAATTTCAAAAAAAACTGAACAGATTAATATCGAATCGCAAAAAATAGAATGCAAATGTTTAAATAGAGATAATTACAAACAAAGTAATTGGCCCACACCATTATTACGAAGTCAGAGCAATTTTACATGCTCGTACAACTTTTTCTTGGTGAGGCCTAAACAGTGATCTATGGAGGTAAAATATCAAAAAAAGTAATGAGAAAAAACAGATTATAAAAAAAGGATTATATTATGAATAACGAGCTAAATATTATTTTTTAATATAATCCTATGGGGTCAGTAAGAGAAAAATAAGAATAGTTAAACAGAGCCGCGAAACTTTGTTAAAAATTAATACTTTTCAAAACTTAACCCAATATCTAGTATATTTTAAGGAATATATAAATATTGCCACATTAACAATGGCAAACTTATTTTATTCTAAATATTCGTTAAGAGATGGAAAATTAATTTTACTCGAATGCTATTTTTATTTTTCAAAGACTTCTGGCCTCAATGTGTTTTAGACTGTTGATCATGCACTCCCATAATGGGAAAACAGGAGGCACCAAATAATGTGTGAAGTAATCAAACCCCGACCCAATGAAGTAATAATTTTCAATAACTTCATGGCACTTGAAGAAGCAATTGCTGAAATTCAGGAAACTGAAAACATCCGCAATGAAAAGGAATTTTTCGATTCATACAGAATCAAGATAATGAAACTGGACTAAACACGAATAAAAAATATTTAAAACACAAGAGAGGTCAAAAAATATGTTTGAACAAGAAATTGATGGCGTACAATACGTTACAGTCCCCAAAGAGCTATGGGACAAAATGTGGGAAATGTTTGATAAAATTGATCAAATAGGTGAATAGACATGAGCAGCTATTCACCGTTTGAAAAACATGATGCAGACCAATACGCATTACCTAACCAGTTCAAAGACAACTACCATGGCATCCTCACCCACAATGGCGAGATCAAAGTTGCCAAAGGTGATGTGGAACAGGAAATCCTCTACATTGACGATGACGGTATCGTATTGGTGGATGGTGGCGAAAAAGCATACCAAACACTAATACACTCCAAGCTGTTAGGACTGATTCACTATGCAACTGAAGGTGATATTGGCTTAATCAAATTCATAAGAGGAGAAGCATTCATTGTCGGATTCAGGAAAAACAAACCGGAGGGCAAATATGGAACAAACACTTCTTGAGATGCAGGAAAATCTTACTGACGGATTATTCATTGAATTTGCATCCATTGATGAAGACTGTTATTATTCACTGACCAAATCCGATGAACTCAAATTCCTCGACGATAAAACAGTGCTCATACGCAGAAAAAGCGGAAGGCATACAATAATCAACCTGAATTGGATTATTGATATCAGCATCAAAAGGGGGTTATTTCAATGACCAAACCGGCAAGATTATATCCTAAAGAGGAACCGATGAACTTGAATCCCAAAGTAATCTTTATTGGGAGCATAATATTTGCTGTAATAATTGGCTGGATTGGTATAGCAACCAGCACCGGAGGAATCTAAAATGAATTCTTCCAATCAACATGAAGGTGATAAAATGGTAAAGGCAGAACTTATAGAAAACCCACAAGTTCCTGAAGAAACAGGATTAATAGCTGCAGACAACGTTCCGGATGTCGATGTAGCTATTGAACAGTGGGACGCTTATCAAAAACTATGTAAAGGATTATTAAACGAAACAGACTATCAAGAAATAATTGTTAAGGAAAAAGATGAAGACGGAAACTATGTTAAAGTGAAAAGACACTTCAAAAAGAAATCAGCATGGCAAAAGCTCTCAAGAGCATTCAACGTTGACACTACCATAGTTGACAGATCATTGGAAAGAACCAAAATGGGAAGAGTGCGTGAAGCCTACTACTGCGTAAGGGCAACACTGCCTAATGGCCGTAGCGTTGAATCAGACGCATTATGCTCCCGTTCTGAAAAAGGAAAAGACAAAGTCTCAGACCACACTATCATGTCCACTGCAAAAACACGTGCAACCAACAGA
>NZ_JBGUPC010000062.1:0-17453 GCF_045130115.1 Methanobrevibacter sp. | reverse complement strand
TTGGCATATTCCGCAATATTATTCAATAGTAAAGCAGCGGCTGAAGAAGTCATTGCACTTGAAAATGAAGTGAATGCAATGAATTATGAGATAAAAAAGGAATCATTAGTGGCCGCACGATCTTATGAGGATGCTGAAAAGTTAACAGCATTACTTGAAATTGCAGAAGCTGCAGAAAGTATAGCAAATGCAGCAAAAGATTTAGCTGATTTAGTAATAACTGGGTTTAAACCACACCCTGTATTTAAGATGGTTATGGAAGAATCTGATAAAAGTATCGTCAGAGTTACCATTGACGATTCATCAGAACTTGCAAATAATACTTTAGGTGATTTATTATTGGTAAACCGTACAGGTATGCGTGTAATTGCAATCAGAAGAGGTTCATCATGGATTTATGGACCGGATAAGCATACCACACTTTTACCGGATGATACTTTAATTTTAAAAGGAACAGACGAAGGTGCCGATTTGCTTGAAAAATTAGCAGCAGGAACCTGTTCTTTAGAGGATATTCCAGAAGAATTAGAAGAAGACTAGGAAGTGAAAAAAATGATTATGGGTAGTGATATGTGTGACAGACAAACAGAAGAAGATTCGCACTCCACTATCTGTAAGATGGTCTGATTTTTATGCAGAGCATAAATCAGTCATTAAGGAAGGATTAATAGCCCTTTTTATTTGCGCTATAGGTGACCTATGCGCAGGTCTTATTTTAGGTAAGATGACCTTTTTCCTTGAAACATTTCCGGGATTGCTGGTAGTAATTCCTGGTGCTATTGGAATGAGAGGAAATATTTTCGGTTCTTTTGCATCAAGATTATCAACTAACCTGCACATCGGTATAATATCACCTGAATTTGAATTTTCAGAGCAATTAAACTATAATATATACTCATCTTTTGTTTTGACAATGGTATTGTCATTGTTTTTAGCAATCATAGCTAAAGTATTATGTATTCTACTCCATCAACCGTCCATGAGTCTAATAGATTTCATGCTAATCTGTGTGTTTGCAGGAATAATTTCAAACTTGATCATGCTTCCTATTACAATGTTCGTATCGTTCAAAAGCTACGAACACGGATGGGATCCGGACAATATAACAAGTCCGATTATAGCTGCATTTGGGGATTTGCTTACCCTGCCGGCCATCATTGCATCAATATTTATTCTGCAGGCCATGAACTTCAGCTTTATTTTTAAGGATGCTGTTCTAATTATCGTATTAATAGCAGTATGCATCAGCTTTGTTTATTGTTATCGTCTGTCCTATGAGACAAATACCATTTTAAAGCAGTCTACACCAGTATTGCTTTTATGTTCATTTTTAGGAGGGGCAGCAGGAAGTATATTGAATTCAGCGCTTGAAACATTGCTTACAAATGCAAGCCTATTGACCTTATTGCCGCTGTTTTCAGGAGAAAGCGGAAGTTTAATAAGTATTTTGGGAGCCAGATTATCTTCAGGACTACATTCAGGTTTGGTCGAACCGTTCAATAAGCCTGAAGGAGAAGCGGTTCATAATTTCATTATTAGCTTCATTTTAGCCATTATTGTGTTCCCTCTAATAGGCATTTTAGCTGAAGGATCATCTTTCGCTTTAGGAGTCGTTGGCGTCGGATTCGATAAGATAGTTGAAATAAGCACAATGTCCGGACTTATTTTAGTGGCAATAATGGTGATTGTTGTCTATTATGTATCCATTACATCATATAGGCATAATATGGACCCGGACAATATTGTAATTCCTATTTCAACCAGCATAACCGATTCAATTTCAAGTTTTGTCCTGATTTCAGTTTCACTGCTCCTATTGGGTGCTTTGATTTAGTACCATGCTTTTAGGACAAGTTCACATTCATTGGTTCTGAAATAGTCATACTCCAATAGGCTCTTATCGAAGTTTTTCGGAACGGACACAAGCAATGCCCTTGGATGGGGCTTGTCAAGATGAACGAATACAATGGCGCTGTCATCATCGTAAAATTCGAATTCATCGTTTAGGTAGATTGCATCTGATATTGCAGTTTTCCAGTACTTGTCCTTAACGACTCTTGTAGTGTCTACAATGTATGATAATTCATGCTCTTCAGTGGGATCTATCAATAGATAATAATCCGAGCTTTTAATATTGCCCCGGAATACCTTAAAGTAGTTGCAGCTGCACTTGTCCTGAGAGTGATGCTTGTTGCATGTTCCATCATTTTCAAAATTTTTGAGGACATGGCTCTTGTAGAAATCACATTTCACCAGTCGTGTAAGTGAAAAAACGTTTTCGCCTTCACCACTTTCACCGATTTTTACACTTGAAATGCTGCTCTTCGTTGGTATCAGCTCCATCGATGTGTGGAGTTTGGATGCAAACAGTTTATCATAAACAAGCTTGTCATAATCATTTCCAAGGGCTATGAGTTTGGCATACGAAACACTGTTCGGAATTATCTGGCCCTCCTCATTAACGATTGCAAGGCCGGGTGTGCCCTTTCCATATTCATTCCAGTTTTCAGGAACCCCCGGATTGTTTATCAGATTGTCAATGACTTCTGATGTTAATTTTTCCATATTGTTAGTTTCCACTTCTTTTATAGCCTTTTCAGTCGAGTTTTCAATCGATGCAAGGATTGCACCGAAGATTACTAAAATAATGATTAGCACTATTCCGATTTCAATAGCTTTCATTGCCGACCAACCCGTATTTCTTTCTGTGTGATGCATCCAAAATCAAGCTGTCCCAATCATCAGGATCTATCTTTTCGCCGTTATAGTGGTCTGCAAATACCACATGGTCAGAGCATGACAGCGATTCGTTTCCAAGCGGGGTATGTGTCTGGATGAAGACCTCCATACCATAATGGGGACATTTTCCCTTGCCCTCCAGTCTGCACAGATAACAGCTTCCGTCAGCGCTTTCATGAAAGTATCCCTTATCAAGACAATCCTTCAATACTCCAGGATCACCATGGTGAACGTATGGGTCATAAGGGCACCTTTTCATAGTCAACGGCGCCGTTGCCTCGATATACGATTCCGGCGAGTCGAAATTATGCAGGAGCATATATGCGGAAAGTGCAGTCTTGTAATGAATCTTATCATCATATGCCATCACGCCGGATGCTATAGTCAACTTAGCAATAGGTAGAGGATCTCTTAAACCCTCAATTGATGCATTTCTTTCGATTATCTGTGAAAATTCATCGCTACCTTTCTTTCCATATAATTTTACCTTGAACAACACTTTCCATGGTGAATCCGTAGGCTCAACAGATAAGACTTCTGAAGACAAGTCAATATCATATTTTTTCTTGAATTCATCGTTTTTATCCTTTAAAAGATTGTTCAAATTCTTTTTTATTTGGTCCGGGCTGTCTCTTACAGGCAGACCATTGTAAACCTTTTGTGTAGCTTCAGCTATTGCATCCCTTCCCAAAATCTCCAAATTGGCTGAATAGTCATCTATAACATATTTGAAATTATCATTGGTCTCGGAGTCAATATTTGAATTTTGAATGAATGTTATTGTTGTTATAACGAAAATTGAGATTAATAGCAGAGCCACAATCAAAATTGCGGTGGTGCCTACAATAATATTGCCTTTTGAGTCTGGTTTTTTTGCTTTCATTTTTAAGAATTTGGATTGAAATTTATAAATCACTTCTTGAAGTGCGACCCTATGATTTTGTGTAAAAGCATATAACTTCCAAATATTTATTATAAGTTAAAAATAATATTGATATGACTTTATTTTTAATTAATTAAGGTAAATATTGCTTTATTTTCGTTAAAACTTTATATACTATCAAATTTAACAGTAATATGTACTAGTATGTTTTAAATTTAGATTTCATGAAATCTCAAAAATAATTTTTTGAGGTGAAAACATGCCAAGAGTTAATAGTGTTCATCATGTTAATGATGTGACGAATGTGTATTTTTCAAATGTTATTCCAAAAGTATTGCATAGGTATTTTCGCCTGCCGGGCAAGTTTGTGCGAAATTACACAACAAGAATCGTTAAGCGTGATGGCAGTGAAGGTGAAATGGACTGGTTAATTTTGGTCGAACCGGATGGTCATAGGCTATTTGAGAAAATACTGATAAATGTTGAATTTCAATCTTCCAGAGTGACAAAAGAAAAGATCAAAATCATCTCAGAATATAAGGATTATGCCAAAACTTATTATGGTCTGCCCGTGCTCACTGTAATCATCATAACTGACGGTTATGAATCTTCAGAAGTTGAATATAGGAGGGTTGACTCTGATATTCTCAAACCAATCTTTATTTACATTGATTTCGATGAAATAATCGAAAAGTTAAATAATCTTGAAGGAAAAATACTTAATCATATCGAATTGAGTGAAGATGATGGATTGGATATGGTTTTTCTTCCAATGTTTGCCCCTAAAAATGAGGGAAAATGGATTACTGAGAAGCTTTTGAACCTGTTTAACATGGACAAGACTTTGAAAAAGCCTTTTAGGGGACACATTGGCTACGGCATATCTTTGATGGTTAAAAAGTATTTCAAGTCAACAGCTAAAGCAGAGGAGTTATTAAAAATGTTAGATGAAAAGGTTAATGATTCAAAACTCAGAATTGTAGCAGAATTCGAAGAAGATTATGCAAGGCAAGTTTATGAGCGAAAATTGGCGGATAGAGATAAGGCTATAGCTGAAAAGGATAAGGTTCTTGCTGAAAAGGATAAGGCTATAGCTGAAAAGGATGAGGAAATCAAAGTCATGCTTGAAAGGAAAGATGATGAAATTAAAGTCCTGAAAGCAAAGCTTGAAGAAAATGGAATTTCATATTAGATTTAAATGGGATTATCATATCTCATTTTAATCACAATTATTTTTTAAAAAATAATACTTTTTTTGTTTTAAACTGATTTAATTAATACTTTCAATATCTATTTATATTATTTTAGATATATTATACATATTGAAAATTATTAGGAGGATTCACATGTCTGATACTGTAAGAACATGGCGTCATATACAACAAAGATATAATCTTATAGGCTCCAAATGTAACACCTGTGGTGAAGTATTCTTCCCATCTCGTGTAGTTTGTCCTAACTGTAGGAGAAAAGGAGACCTTGAACCTTTCCAATTTTCTGGAAAAGGAAAAATATATACTTATTCAGTAATTAGATCAGCACCTGATGACTTCAAGAAATCAGCTCCATATGCTGTAGCGGTCATTGAACTTGAAGAAGGTGCAAAATTAACCACCCAACTTGTCGATTGTGATGTAGATTCACTTGAAATCGGCGATGATGTTGAAATGGTATTTAGAAGAGTTAGAGAGGATGGAGAAGACGGAGTAATCTCATATGGATACAAATTCAAAGTTATCAAATAATACCGGTGTAATTCTCGTAAGTCACGGCAGTACCTTGCCTTACGCTGAAGAGGTATTTACAGAAATCAAAGAAAAATTTATCAAAAAAACAGGTCTTGTGGCTGAAATAGGATACATGAAAGTCTCAGAACCTACAATTTCCAGTGCTGTAGATGTTCTAAAAGAAGAAGTGGATGATTTGGATAAAATCATTGCCCTTCCGGTATTTTTAGCTCCAGGAATTCACACCAATATCGATATTCCACAATTATTGGGTTTGGAACCACTAGAAGAAGACCCAAGATGTCCTGACGGCAACTATCCGCCTGAACATTACTTGTCAATAGCTCCTGATGTCGATTTTGACGGTGAAATTGAACTTTTAAGTTCAATCGGACCAAGAGATGAGCTATTGGATATCATCGATAAAAGAGTTGAAGAAGCATTGGCCGAATCCGAATTGGATGACAGTGCAAAAACCGGAATACTGCTTGTAACCCACGGTTCCAGACTAAACTACAACAAGGAATTTGCAACCGCATTATACAATAAGTTTGAAAAGACCTGCGAATTGCCGTCAAGCTTTGGATTCATGGAATTATGCGGTCCAAGCATACCTGAATCAATCAATAAACTAGTTGAGGAAAACGGTTTGGAAAGACTGGTTGTCGTACCGGTATTCATTGCTCCTGGAATGCACACAACCCATGACATCCCACATATCCTAGGATTTTTGGATGACCACGAACATGGGCATTCACACGGCCATTCCCATGGCCATGGGGACCACGACCATGTGCATGACTTGACCCCTGTCGAGTTCGATGGTGAAATCCTATATCCGGAGCCTATCAAGGCAGATGACATCTTAATAGATATTTTAGCTAAAATGATTGAGGGAAAATAGTTATTTTTCCATATATTTTTTTGAAAAATTTTTTAATCAAGATAACTTAACAGAATTTAACTTAAAATTTAATTATGGTTGATATTTATGTCAGATAAGAAAACAGGAATATTATTATTATCTCACGGTTCCAGATTTGACGATGGTGAAGAGGTAATTAAAGCTTATAAGGAAATGTATGCTGAAGAGTTTCCGGACATGCCGGTTGAATACGGTTTCATGGAAATCAGAAAACCGGGAATCCCAGAAACAATCAAAAAATTGACTGAAGAGAATGATTTGGAAAAAATCATTGTAGTGCCGGTCTTTGTAGCACACGGTCTTCACACAAAAAGGGACATTCCGGGATTGTTAGGAATTGAAAGCGATTATGAAGGTGACGACCACGGACATCATCATCACCACCATCATGGCCACGATGATCACGATGACCACCATCACGGACATCATCATCACCACCATCATGACCATGATGACGAGCCGGTCGAGTTCGATGGTGAAATTGTTCTGACCGATCCTTTGGGAATCGACAGAAGAATGTATGAAATCATCAAGGACAGAGTTTCAGAACACCTATAGTTCTGAATTATAATTCTTTTTTTTTCAACGATAATATTTATTCATATCAATTAATTTTCATTAAAATTAGTAATTATTATTTAAAATAGTTTAATTTTTAAATTTATAACAAATAAACTATTATTTTTTTATTTTTTTATTTATATCGTAATTTTTCTTGAAAATAAAATTAATAATATTTATATTATTTATCGATAATAATTATATTTATCAACGATATATAAGGGGGAAAAATTTGTTTAATAATAAGATTTTAATTATATGTTTAATTTTATTATTCATTACATTACCTTCTACATTTGCTTTAGAGAATAATAATATTACAAATGAAGATTCAGAATTATTAGCTATTTCTGATTCAGAAGATGATATATTATCTGAGGATTATTATTTTGATGCTTCAACAGATGAGGACGGTTCTGGTAATGAATCAAATCCATATAAATATTTAACAACAGATAAATTCACTGATTACTCAACTTTACATTTAAAAGATGGATTATATGAATTAGATGAAGGAATATCAGTGTATAGTCTTTCAATTATTGGTGAAAATGCCGATAATACTGTAATAAAATTTAAGAATTCCAGTTTTGTTCTGAGAGTCAATGGGGGATTGTCCCTTAGAAATGTAACTTTATTGGGAATGCCTATTTTGAATTATGGTACAGTTACTGCAAACAATACTATTTTTAAAAATTCAATTGCTTTTTCAACAACATCTGAAGGTACAGACCTTGTAAATTCAGCTACAAATTCCTTTGGAGGAGCTATATTTTCTCCATATTATTCATATTCAACAGCATATGTTACCTTAGATAACTGTACATTTATTAACAACACAGGAGAATATGGTGGCGCCATTTATATGGATGGAGGTTATCTAGATATTATTAATACTGCTTTTTATGATAATTATGCCTATAATTATGGAGGAGCAATTGCCTGTGAGTATAACTGTCAAGTAACAATTGATAAATCAAAATTTGTTAATTCCAAATCTATTAATGATGCTGGAGGAGCAATTTATCTAAAAGACTCTTCATTAACGGGGAATAATATTGAAATAAATAATTCCAAAGCCACTTTTGGAGCTGCAATTACTTCCTTAAGTTCAACAATTTATTTGAATTTTATAAATGGATTCAACAACACTGCAAAATATGAAGGAGGTGTGCTTTACCAATTATATGGATATCTCACTTTGAGAAATGCAAACCTTTTAAACAATTCCGCTAAAAACGGAGGGGCATTATTCATTGATGATACAGACAGAACCATACTTTACCAAAACAAATTCATCAACAACACAGCATTGGAATATGCAGGCGCAGTCTATTCTCTTTTAAATAACAATTCCAGGATACATGATAACTTTAATGAATTTTATGGCAATCAGGCCAAATATGAAAATGATTTGTATGAAACATCAAGCATCAATCTAGTATTGGGTGACGGAAACTACTCATTATATCATTTCAATGACACGTTTGATGGTGTCATTCCAAGCAAATACAGCGCATTAGATTATGGATATGTTACATCAGTCAAAGATCAGCAGTCTGGTGGAAATTGTTGGGCTTTTGCAGGATTGGCCGTTTTGGAATCCTGCATCTTAAAGGCATCTGGAGACAACATTGATTTGTCCGAAGAAAATATGAAAAACATAATGAGCAGCTATTCTGATTACGGCTGGAAAATGGACACCAATCAAGGTGGATATCCTTCAATGATTATGTCTTACCTGACAAGCTGGATAGGTCCTGTTCTTGAAGAGGATGATTTATATGATGATTATTCAACATTATCTCCTATTTTAAACAGCGTAGTTCATGTTCAAAATATAAAATACATTAAAAGGACTTCATATACAGATAATGATGCTATTAAGGAAGCAATTTTAAGATATGGAGCTGTCGGATGTGGAATTTACTTTGATAGTACCTGTTATAATATGGAAACATCTTCATATTATGGTGCGTTTACCACTTCATCAAACCATGCGGTTGCAATTGTTGGTTGGGATGATAATTATTCCAAAAATAACTTCAAATCCCCTCCTCGTGGCGATGGTGCATTTTTAGTAAAGAATAGTTGGAACACCGATTGGGGAAACGAAGGATATTTCTATGTTTCATATTATGATACTTCCTTTGCACTAATTAATGATGATGAAGCGATTTATACATTTGTTTTAGATGATGTTGTGAAATATGATAAGAATTACCAGTATGATGTCATTGGAAAAACAGATTATTTCGTTACAGGCAATAAAAATATCTGGTATCAGAATCTTTTTGAAGCGACCGACAATGAATATCTGGCAGCGGTTTCAACATATTTTGAAAAAACCTGCAGCTGGGATTTATCCATTTTTGTAAATGATACATTAAAACTAGTAAAAAGTGGTATAAGTGATTGTGGCTATTATACAATCGATTTAGGTAATTATATTAAATTAAACACTGGTGATTTATTTAAAATCATGTTTAAGATAACTGCAAATGGCGCTAGTTTCCCGGTTAGTGAAAAAGTAAGATCAAATAAAGAATTATATCATGAAGGCACTTCATTTTTCAGTTATGACGGTAAAAAATGGACAGACTTATATGGTTATTCAACAAGCTACTCCACACATACCTATGACTCACAGGTAGCCTGTATTAAAGCATTCACTTTCATCGATGAAGTCAAATCAAATATTACCTTAAATATTTCAGGTAATGACTATAATCCGATTGATATTATTGCAAATGTTTTAAATGAATATGGACAGGCAGTAACTGGCGGTAATATCACATTTAAAATTGATAATGATACATATCTAGTACCTGTCTTAAATGGAGCTGCTAAAATCACTTTAAACTTAAAAGAAATGGCAACAACATATATTGAAGCAGTTTATAATTCTGTTGGGTATACAAGTTCTGAATCTAACGCTTCAGTTACTATAAACAGATTGTCTGCAGATATCGGTTTGGAAATAATAAAAAACATGATTTCTGCCAATATTAACATTTACATTTCAAGAGACATTAATGAGACATTGATGGTCTTTGTCAATGACGAGAATTACACTGTAAAATCATCAAATGGGAAAGCGCAACTTAATTTATCCAATCTTGAATGTGGAAATTATTCAGTTAAAGTTGTTTTGTTAAATACATCTTATGTAAGCAATATTCCTGTTAAAAACTTCACGATTGAAGCAATTGATACTAATATAATTGCTGAAGATTTCATTGCATTCTATAACAGTGGAAATATGTATTCCATTAAATTAATAGACATCAATGGAAAGCCGGTAGTAAATCGTGAGATTATAATTGGACTCAATGGAAGATTATTTAAAAAAGTCAGTGATTCAAATGGTACAGTATTTATGAGCATTACATTACCGATAGGAAAATACAAAATTGATATTGACTTTAAAGGAGACAATAATTACATTAATTCTTCTTCAAGTTATAATATAACAGTCAATTCAACAATTAAATCATTTGAATCCAAAGATTATTTATCAAACACTCAATATATGCTATTTTTATTAGATAAATCTGGTAATCCATTGAATAATTCTGAAGTTACTTATTTTATCGATGGTGTTGGCAAATCAGCAGTCACAGATGATAATGGCGTTTTTTCAATTACAATAAATCTTAGTCCGGGAAGACATTCATTTTCACTAATGAATCCTTTAAATGGTGAAGTTTTAAGTGATATACTCAATGTTATTCCAAGGATTACTGAAAATAAGAATTTGATAATGTATTTTAACAATGGAAATTCATACAGACTACGTATTTTTGATGATAACGGCAATCCTGCTTCAGGACAATATGTCACATTAAAAATCAATGGAAAAAATGTTAAAATTAAATCTGATGCTAATGGGTATATTTCATTCAAAATTACTTTAAGCCCTAAAACTTATACTGTTACAGCTGAATATAAGGGTTTTAAGGTTTCAAATAAGATTGTCGTCAAGCCAGTTTTGACAGCCAAAAACATTTCCAAAAAGAAATCCAAAAAAATTAAGTTTAATGCAAAACTCGTCAATGGAAAGGGTAAGGCATTGAAAGGTAAAAAAATTACTTTTAAAATTAAAGGAAAAACCTATAAAGTCAAAACTAATAAAAAAGGCATCGCTACATTAGTTTTGAAGAATTTGAAAGTTGGAAAATATAAAGTGACAACTAAATACGGTAAATCTACTATTAAAAATACTATTAAAGTGAAAAAATAAGGAGGGAATAGATGTCTAAATTAAAAAATATTTCAATATTGATTTTATTGATAATGTTTGCTTTTGTTTTAATTCCATTTTCATTTGCCGGTGATTTTAACGATACGGCAATTGGAGAGGAAATAGTTAGTGAAGGCATTCCTGGCGAGGATGAAGCATGGATTGAATTGGATGAGGATAATTATGTTGTCGATGAAGATGATAACACAGTCATTGAGGGCAATGTTCACATAGATATCATTGACAATCCGTATCCGTGGGAACTAAATGTCCAATGTAATTACACTGATTTCGATGGTGTTTCAAGATCATATAACTCTTTTTATGAATATGAAAGTTTTTCATTTAATACTGCTGATTTTGAAGGTTTAAAAGCACGTGAAACTCCTTATTTATTAACTTTCAGTGTCATTAAAGATGCTTACTTTGACCAGTTTGTGGATGATTATTATATTGACAATATCGTGTCAGAAACTGTGAATCTTACTGTTAGGGAAGTTAAAGATTATGGAGTTTCACTTCCGGATTATGAAACTTTTACACCAAAAGGACAGATTTATGTCGCTGAAAATGGAAGTGACGCAAATATAGGTTCTGAATCAAGTCCATATGCAACCATTCAAAAAGCATTGGATAGGAATAAGGCCTTAGGTGGAGGATATGAAGTTATTGTCAATAAAGGTTTATATTTCTTCACAAAATCATATACAATTTCAAACAATGTTAGAATAACCGGAAAAGGAGAGGTTGAGGTTATAAATGCAGGTACCTCCGATGGGTACATGTTTTTCACTATGGGTCCAAATATAATAGAATTTGTTAACATTAAGATGACAGGAGGAACAGCAGGTGCAATTTCAGGAAGTGCCACTGTTGTTGGGAACCATTATGCAAATGAAGGAAAGGTTTTAAACATCATAAACTGTACTTTTGAAGACAACAGCGGTTATGTAGGGGCCATTGCAACCTATTCTAAAACAACAATTTTACAATCAACATTTATTCATAATAAAGCAAATGGAATCGAAGGATTCTTTAGAGGAATCATCAGTGCTCGTGACAATTCATTAACAGTTAACTTTTGTAATTTCATTGAGAATACATTAACAGAAGGAAATCCCTTAATTTATTCTGAAGTTAAAGTTTATGCCAATAATAATTTTTGGGGAACAAATGATGGACCTTCAGCGGAAGATATTATTGCTCCTAAAATTAATTTGAATAAATGGACTGTGATTGTTCCACAAATAAACTCCGATAAAGTGGTTAAAGGCAATAATTATACATTTGATGTTAAATTCATGTACACAGATTTCAATTCAACTTTAGGTGATTTAAATGCTTCAATGCCTGATTTGAACATTAAATTAAATGCAAAAATTGGTGAAATCAATTCTTCTTCAACTATCATAAGCAACATTGCTTCTTTAAATTATTATGCGGCTGCCCGTGATTTGGAAAATATAACAGTTAAAGTAAATAACAATTTAATTAATTACATCACATTCAATGTCGATGTTGCAGAAACAGATAAAATCTATGTATCACCAATGGGAACAGATACCAATTCAGGCAATGAAACTAATCCTTTAAAGACTATAAAGGCAGCTATTGATAAAAACATAGCTTTAGGTGGAGATAAGGTAATTATACTTGCGCCTGGTACCTACAATGAGTATAACATAACAATATCAAACAATGTAAGAATTATCGGTGGGGAAGGTGTTCTGATAAATGCAGGTAAAAAAGGTTATATTTTCCTTGTTAATGCAGATGCGGATATTTTTAATGTAACATTTACAAATAGTTCCTGCGCTATTCATCAAGCATTAGGATCTTTGGAAATTTATAATTGTATTTTTGATAGCAATTTTGGTGGTGCAATCAAATCAGAAGATGTATTGTCCATTTTTAATTCGAAATTCACCAACAATATAAATGGACCTGCTATAAGCTCTAATTCAACACTTGTTGTTAAAAACTCAAAGTTTGTAAATAATAAGGATGGTGGTATAAATGTTGGTTATGATGCAGATATTATAGATAACACATTTATTAATAATATTGCTACTAACGGTGGTGCAATTTATTTAAATGCTTCAAATCAAGCAAGTATTTTAATAAAAAATAATAAATTTGCTTCAAATCAAGCAATAAATGGTGGAGCAATATACTGTGGTTTAACATTCATCACAATTGTTGATAATAACATTTTCAACGAAAATACTGCTTCTAATGGTGGAGCAATATATCTTGATGGATTTGAATCTCAAAATAGGATTGTAAGTAATAGATTCGATAGTAATTCACGATATTCAATCAATATAAATGATGCTAATGTAGATTTATTAAATAATACTATTACTGATCTTGATGCTCAAATTAATCTTAATTCAGGGGTCATCGGCAATGTTATCTTGATATTTAACAATAATCAAACATTAAAACTTAAAGATGGAGACATTCAGTTAAATGCCACAGTATCTGATGATATGGGTAATTTAATCAATGGCGGATCAATATTGTTTACCATTAATGGTGAAGATAACGGAACAGCAAATGTCATTAACGGCCATGCAATTTTGGTTAAACATCTTGATACGGGCAATTATGATATTTCAGGTTCATATTCCGCTTCAAATGATATTTATCCCCCATTAAAAATTGAAAATTCATTAATTAAAATTAATACCTTTAATTATTGGTTTATAAACGGAGTAGGATATGAAACATTACAGGAAGCTATTGATGCAGCTGAGATAAATGATGTAATACAAGGTATTCCTGGGGATTATAATATATCTGATATTCAAATTGGACACAGATACCGCCCTGGAGAGCCATGGGTAATTAACAAAAACATTACAATCACATCATTAGGTAATGCACCAGTTATTATAAAATCAATCGATGGAGATATTTTCAATATTGATTATTATTCAAACGTGACATTTAAAAATATTGTTTTCACCGGAGCAAATAATCCTAACGGTTGGGGTGGAGCTGTTCATTCAATGGGTAAAAACATAATTACTGTAGAAAACTGTACATTTATGAATAATGTTGCAGAAAAAGGTGCCGCATTATTTATATATGGTGATTTGTTTGTAAAAGATTGTTTATTTGTCAATAACACTGCTACAGTTTATGGCGGAGCTATAGTAAAGGATGGAGATGGCAACTTCTTTATAGAAAACTCAAAATTCATCAACAATTCAGCATTTACATATTCCGGTGCTGTTGATTGTAGGGGTTATAGTGAAGTAATCCAGGTCTTTAAAAACATTACATTTGAAGGAAATACCGCAACATGTGCAGGGGCATTGTATACAAGCGGTAAAAATGTAACATTCATTGACTGCTTATTTAACAGTAATAAGGCAATTGATAAGGATTCAGGATACTCTCCATTAGGTGGGGCAGTATATGTACACAATGGTCAAACTACATTCCTGAATACAAATTTCACCAACAATTATGCTGAGGGAACCGGAGGAGCACTTCAACTTGAAAATTCCGTATCTTCCGTTGTTGATTCGACTGGAAGACATATTACAATTCACTGGGGTGTTTTAGAAAACTGTTTAATTGAAAATAATGTAGCATTAGGTGACGGCGGAGCAATTTATACAGGAGAAACATTCAGAACTCACATTAACATTACTAATTCACTAATCAAAAATAATACGGCCGCCAATGGTGCATTGTTTGTGAACTTATATGGATTTTACACTATAATCAATGTCACTGCTGAAAATAATAGGAATACTGCTGGAAGTAGCTTAGTTTACACTCAGGGCATGTATTCTTTCCCTGAATCATTTTATGCAAACACTAACATTGTAAACTCAACATTTAATAACAATAATGCTGAACGCTTTATTACAACCACAACTATTTATTCAAGTGTGAATATTACCGATTCTCAGTTTGATAATATGGGAATGTTGATATACAGTTATGAAGGATCCATCTGTAATTTGACTAATGTTCGTGAAATAAATCCTAAAGAAGGCAATTTTTATAGTATTGACAATACCGGTACATTATATTTAAAAAATAACAGTTTTGCAAATCCAATTTACAATAAGGCTAATATTCCGACTCCAACTTTTGTTATTATTTGTAATAATCAAACAATGACCTGTGAAATTGGAGATTCAATTAAATTGGAGGCTGTTGTAGTCGATGATAATGGTAATTCTATCATAGGTAAGGAACTGGTATTTGAAGTTGGTGAAAATGAAATTAATTCTACTTTTGAATACAATTTCTATGTAGCTAATTATACAGTAATTAAAGGAATTCAAACAATCAACGCTATTTATAATGATGCTGGATTAATTAATTTAACTATTAAATCTGCTGTCATTGAAGGTAAATCTAATTTGGTAATCATTTCACCGGATATTACTGTTTATCTTAAATTAGAAAAATTCAATATTACATTAACTGATATTAAAGGAAATCCAGTTTCAGACATTAAGTTAATAATTAATATAGATGGTAGAGATTATTCTGTTGACAGCGATTTAAATGGAGTTGCTTTAATAGATTTAGATTTATCCATTGGTAATCATCCGGTTGACATTAGATTTGAAGGAAATGATAAATATGCTCCTGTAAATGTTAATTCAATAATCAGTGTTTTATCAACTATTGATTCGACTGATTTAACAAGAGGATACAATAGTCCATATGATTTTATGGCTACATTTTTGGATATTGGTGGAAATCCTTTGAAAAACACTTCAATAACTTTTAAAGTTAATAATAAAGAATATTTTGTAAATACTGATAGTAACGGTGTTGCTAAATTAACTAAATTATCTCCAGGCACTTATTCCATAATTTCCGTTAATCCAACATCTTTACAGGAAGTTACAAATAAATTAACGGTTCTTAAGAGGATTACTCAAAATAAAAATCTTGCAATGGATTATAAAGATGGATCTAAATTTAAATTTTGTGTAATTGGGGATGATGGTAAGGCTGTAGGAGCAGGCGTAATTGTTAAAGTAACAATCAACGGTAAAAAAATTAACGTTAAAACGGATAAAAAAGGTTATGGATATTTATTAATCAACCAAATTCCAAAAAAATATAAAGTTACAGTTGAATATAAAGGTTTTAAAGTGTCAAACATAATTAAAGTCAAATCCGTTATTAAGGCCAAATCCCTTACTAAAAAGAGAGCTAAAAAAATAAAATATACAGCAACTTTAAAAACATCTAAAGGCAAGGCTTTAAAAAATAAAAAGGTCACTTTTAAAATAAAAGGAAAAACCTACAAAGCGAAAACCAATAAAAAAGGTGTTGCTAAAGTTTATCTTAAGAATTTAAAAGTCGGAAAGCACAAGATTGTTGTAAAATACTTAAAATCTAAAGTTACAAAAACTATTAAAATTAAAAGATAGAAGTCTAAACTTCTATTCTTTTTCATTTTTTTTCATCGATATTTATTAATATAATTTCGATATATTTTTTTGAATAAATTTATAATTTAATTAATATTTAAATTAATATACTTATTATTTCATTCAATATAACGAATATTTTTCTTTATTTTTATATTAATAGAATAAAATTTATTTTTATTTATTTTTTTGTGATTATTTTTAAATTAAATATTATTCATATCGTATTTTTTCAGTAATAATTATATACCCTTTTTTATAAAAATAAATATCGTTATGAATTATAATTCATTTCATATAATTGAGGAGGAAAAAATAATAATGTCAAATTTTAAAAAACATTCGCTATTGATTTTATTAGCGATGATAATTTTAATTGCAATACCAATTTCATTTGCTGCTGATGTTGATAATAATGCGACAGCAGATGTAATTGCTGTTGATGATTCTTCCCCATCTGTCCAATCGGTTGATGATTCAGATGTTTTAGGAGATAACGGGGAAGGATTTATTGAATTTGAAAAAACTAATATTGAAATTAATGAAGGTGAAACCGCTACAATTAATGGTGTAGTTTATTACTATGATGAGTATGAGTGTTATGACGAAGTTCATTTTTCATATGAATGTACAGATTCTAGCAATACTGTTGTTAAATCAGGTCAAGTAACTCATATGGTTGATTATTCTACTGAGGGATTTTCTTTAGATTTAACTGGTTTAACAGCTAATGGTAGTCCGTATACAGTAGCTTTCACACCAATTGAAGATGATGACTATGATACATTCTGTATGTATAGTGGTGGAATGGATCCTAATAAACCAACTAGTGTGTCAATTACTGTAAAATCACTTGCTCCTAGTTATGATTATGAGACTTTTGTTAGTCCTGCTAGTGTTGATTATGTGAAAGGTGATTCTTCTGTTGTTACTGTTTCTGCTGTTTGTGGCGATATGG
>NZ_JBGUPC010000061.1:0-15365 GCF_045130115.1 Methanobrevibacter sp. | reverse complement strand
GATGTTTTCATTTATATCACCTTATGCTTCATTAGGAGCTAAAGCACCTAATTTATCTAATAATTTTGGTTTGTAAGCTTTTAATCTATCCCAAATAATTACAGTCAATATACCTTCTCCAATAGCTAATGGTACTTGAGTAACTGCGAAAATAACTAAGAATTTAGTTAATGCTGATCCGAAACTAGGAGCAGGGAAAGCAATAGCTAATTGGAAAGAAGTAGCTACGTAAGTTAATAAGTCTCCTAAGAATGCTGCAAAGAAAATTGCAATGGTTGAAGAGATATTAGCTTTGGTTAAACCTTTGTAAACTATCCAAGCTACTAATGGTCCAACGATACCCATTGAGAATATGTTTGCACCTAAAGTAGTTAAACCACCGTGAGCAAGTAATAATGCTTGGAAAAGAAGTACGATAGTTGCGAGTACAGCTGTTACAGCAGGACCGAATAGTGCTGCACCTAATCCGTTACCACAAGGGTGAGAACAACTTCCAGTAACAGATGGTAATTTCAAAGATGATAAGATGAACATGAATGCACCACTTACTGCGAGTAAAGCTTTGGATTCAGGGGTTTCATCTACGATTTTTTTGATTTGATATAAACCGAATGCGACAACGATGAATGATATGACAAACCATATAATACACCAGGTCAATGGTAAATATCCTTCCATAATATGCATAAATTATTTCCTCCAAATTTCAATCAATATAATTTGATTAATCTCTCAATAAAAATTTAAAATATAGTTAAAATTTTATAAAGTTTTATTGATAATGATATTATATACTTTATTATATATAAATATTATTAGTAATACCCTAAACAAAATTTAGGCAAACCTAATAAATTTATAAAATAAACAACAAAATATGATACTATGAACATAAAAAACAACCTGATTCTAGCACTTGATGTAATGAGTGAAAGTGAAGCGATTGAAATCTGTGAATCAATAAAGGAATACATCGACACCATAAAAATCGGATATCCACTGGCTCTTGCGGAAGGTCTTGAAATAATAAACAAACTAAAAGATAAATTTGGATTTAATGTAATATGTGACTTTAAAGTTGCCGATATCGATGCGACAAACGAAAAGATCTGTGACGAAACCTTTAAGGCAGGGGCAGATGCAATCATATGCCACGGATTTGTCGGTGAAGACAGCGTGCAGGCATGCCTCGATATGGCAAACAAACATGAAAAAGAATTATTTTTACTGACTGAAATGTCCCATCCTGGAGCCAAAATGTTTCTGCAGAAAAATGCAGATGCCATAGCCAAAATGGGAGTTGAAATGGGAATAAAAAACTATGTTGCACCGGCCACAAGACTTGACCGTCTATCAGACATCAGAAACATTGTGGGCAGTGATGCATACATAATCTCACCGGGAGTTGGAAAACAAGGAGGAGACGGTAAAAAGACATTGGAATACTCAAATGCAATAATCGTTGGAAGAAGCATTTACGAAGCAGAAAACCCTAGTCTTGCATGCAAAAGTTTAATCGAATCCATCAAATAAACCTAAAATATTATAAATTAAGAAGAATAAAAATAATATTGTTCTTATTATCTTTGAACAAATTATAATTTAAACGGAGGAAAAAACATGGCAAACGAAGTAACAAAAATGATTATGGAAACCATCCTAGCTTTGATTACAACTGCATTCGCATTCGTTGCAGGTGAAGCATGGAACAGCGCAATCCAAAAATTAATTGAAAGCTTTATCGGTAGTGGAGACGCACTTCCTAGTTTATTCACCTATGCTATTATTGTAACCGTTGTTGCTGTAATCGTTACCGTTCTCATTGCTAGAGTAGCTGGTAGAATGGGTGTAGAAACAGACTAAAATTTAAATAAAGGAATTTTTAATTCCTTTTAACTTTCTTTTTTTAATTCAACTTTTCAAAAATTATTCCTGCAAATTCATAGGCCACTTCAAACACTATGAAGCAGATGAATACAAAAACATCAAATGCGCCGGCAAATGCCAATATGAATATAACTATTTTCATCACAAACCTATATTCAAAAAATAGATTTAAAAAAGTATTATCAGTAACTTTACCTATGGTTTCGTGACCAATTTCATCAGATAATGCCCCTACAATACAAATAAGCAAAACAATTAAATTCAAATCAGGAATTCCGCAAATCAAACATACAACAACAAATATTGCCAAGGAAATGATATGATGAATGCCGTCGACTTTTAGGGCTATCAGATTGCCTATCAAAATAGCTATGAATACATAAGCTGCTCCAACATCACTTACGGTTGCAATTGCTGAAGCCAAACCACATAGTACTCCAAAAATGCTTGCAAACTTCAAATCATGCTTTTCGTCAAAAAAATCGTCCGAATATTTCATGAAAAATCCGGACAATAAAAATAAAATAGCTAAAATAATATAATTCATCTAATCACTTGAAATCCTATCTAGACAAGCCGCATAAATCAATGGAAAGATTACTGTAACATCCCCAACGACACTTGCAAGGCTAGATCCGCATCTTGCCTTCGCCCAGGATTTTGCCTCTTCAAGGGGTGCACCGCCCAAACTTCCTGCTTCCGGCCGGTCCATTGTAATTTGAATTGCCGCATCAAGGCCTCCCTTAATGACATTGGATGCCAATGTATAATGCTTTGTAAGGCCTCCTCCAAGAAGAATTGCACCTACCTTCTCGGCTTCAAAGACAATATCTGACAGATAATGCATGTCAGCCACCGCATCCACTACAAAATCATGATCCTGATTAAAAATCCACAGCTGCAGACCCATCATTGAATCGATTAAGCCCGGAGCAAAAATAGGAACATTGTTTTTTGCGGCAGAGGCTACAAATGAGTTTTCATCATCAACCATCAAACCAATTTCATATAACAATTCCTGGATGGAGATATGATTCCTTTCGCTGGAAATCTTTTCAAAGATTTTAGTTATTTCTGTTTCAAATATGGTAAAATCATCAGAACCAACATTTATATCGGCAATTCTGCCAATACCCTCTTCATTGAGCTCTTCATCATCACGCCCCTCATGGCGATAATGTGATCCTCCAAATGCCTCAACAAGATCGTGAGTGATATTGGCTCCGCTTGATACAATCAAATTCACATGACCGTTTTCAATCATCTGAGATACAATATTTCTCATGCCTCCCGGTATCAGGGGCCCTCCAAGGCTCATGAAAACCTTCATGTCCTCATCCTGAATCATATCGGTTAAAATATTGCAGGCCCTTCCTACTCTGCCCGCTCCTAAAACGCCTGATTTGTCAAATTCATTAACTAAATCAGATACTTTCATACTATTTGTAATATTTATTGGGTTAACTTTCATTAAATCACTTAATTGGTAATAATAGGGAATTGCTTTAAGTTTGTTATACTGTCAATTAAATCTGTTCTTGTGACAATTCCAAGCAGGGAATGATTGTTGTCTGCAATAATCAATCTTGAAATTGATTTTTTAAGCATAACCTCAATTGCATTGGCTATCTTCATGTCTTCATTTACAATGACTACATTTGTTGACATCAGCTCGCCGACTGTTTTATCTTCCTTATCCTCAGCAATTGCGTTTACCAAATCGGTTAATGTAAACACTCCCACAACCTTTCCATCCTTTATAACAGGAGCTCCGTCTATTTCCTTTTTGACTAGCTTTTTGGCAGCTTCCTTTACGGAACAGTCAACTGTAAATGAGACAACATCACGGCTTGCAATGTCTCCTACAGTCTGTTTAGGAATGCTTCTGATGGTTTTTGTATCAAGTAAAAGGATATTATCCATATCGTCACGGCCAACGATTGTCCCCATGACTCCCAAGTTGTTTACCGGTGTTGGACCTATGCTGATTTCATCTCCAAGGTTCAAATCCTTGATGCTTCCCAATACTTTGATTGCGGCTTCACATTCACTAGGCTGGGGAACACTGGTAAATTCAATCTTAGCAACGGAAATGTCCTCTATCCTTTTGCCGTTTTTATAGATAGGCACCATGGAATCATTGTCTGAAACTGAAATGTTCAATGCATGATACGCTTCAATTGTTGGCTTATATCCTCCTCTAGGACCAGGAACTCCCTTAACGAGACTTAAACTTCTTAAAGCCTGCATCTGATTACGAATTGTTCCAGGATTCCTATTCATAACCTCAGCAATGTCCTCGCCCTTAATGGACTTCCCATTAGAGGATTGGTATAAATTAATCAATGTTTGCAAAATTTCTTTTTGAACAGATGTTAACATATTTAATCCCCATCAAGTAAATAATATTATAATTTATGTTAAATTAACCTTATAAATGTTAATGATTAATCATGATAAGAAAAAATTGAATTTAAAAAAAAAGAAGATGAAATGATTATTCGATTAGTTGTTTTAAATCATTTCTAATAATGGAAGTCGCATCAAATCCTTTAATTGCATCCACCATTTCTGGGAATTTTGCCTTAGGAATCAATACGTTAATCTGTGAGAAATCGGAACCAGGAGTTATTGTAGGCTCATCTGCACAGAGTTTATTGTCAATCAGATAATTTGAGACTTCCTCAATTTTGGAATTGGCAATATTGAATTTGACATCGAAATATTTTTTAGCAGTAATCGCTCCAAGCAACTGCTCATAAATCATTTGAGCCTTATCCAATTTTTCACCGGTACAGCTTACACCAGCATAAAGACCTGCTGATGAATGAAGGATAGTTTCTATCTCTTTTAGGCCTGCTTTTCTTAGACTGCTTCCGGTTTGTGTATTGTCCACAATCAGATCAGCACCTTTTTTAATATAAACTTCAGTTGCACCGTCAGAGTTAATTACCTGCACCATCTCATTGTCACCGTCAGTCAAACCTCTGACCTGTACAAAAGGCACGGAATCCCCATAGAGTTCCTGATAAACTTCATTTTCCATAATGAATTTTCTAGTCAAGTTTGGATATTCAGTGAAACATAAGATTGGAGTTTTTCTGTCTTTATTTGCCCTGAACAAATCAGACAAACTGTTATAAGGAGAATCATTTGGAACCGCCACAATCAAACGGGTTTTACCATAATCCAAATCACCGATTTTAACAGTGTCTGTTTTCCTTAAAACTGACTCTTCCTTTACCCAGTCTTCACCGACAATAGCTATGTCAACCATTCCCCTGTTCAATTCGACAGGAGTGGATTGAGGACGGGTAAGGAATGCAACAATATCCTCATCATTCAAAATTTCAATTTCATAAGATTCATCGCCAGGTTCATATCCTTTAACTTCATAACCTGCATCAACAAACAGCTGATATGTATTTCCTCTTTTTACATTATTTAAACTTCCCTTTGGAAGTCCTAAAATTATTTTATCGTTCATATTAATACCTAAATTAGACTTTTAAACTTTAAATTATATAATATTTATGAATTTATTTAAAAAAAAAGAAGATTAGTTGTGATATGCTTCACAACTTTCACGGTTTAATGCATGCTTATGGACATGCATATGCTTTATTCCATTTTCTGTCTCGATTTCATCCAGTATTTCAATACCATCATGGGAATGAGTGTGCTCACCGTCATTGTGGAAATGATAGTGATTGTGCTCCACATTCTCGGAGTCAATCTTTTTGATTGAATCGTCAAAATGCCTGTCATATAGTAATGCCGCATTCAATACGACAAGACATGACCCTGCATTGTGAACAATAGCACCGGTAACAGGATTCAACAAACCTAAAACAGAACAGACAATCGCTACCGCATTGATTGTCATTGAAATGGCAATATTTGCCTTTATAGTGAATAATGTCGAATTTGACAGTTTTTTGAGATATGGAATTTTGCCGATATCATCACCCAAAAGCGCAATGTCCGCCGCCTCGATTGCAACATCACTTCCGACAGATCCCATTGCAACACTCACATCAGCAGTCTTGAGTGCAGGCGCATCGTTTACGCCGTCACCTATCATACATACCTTCTTGCCTTCACTTTTGAGCTTTTCAATCCAATCAAGCTTTTCTTGAGGAAGCAAATTTCCATAAACCTTACCGATTCCCACTTGGGAGGCAAAGTAATTAGCAGTTTCTGTATTATCCCCAGTAAGCAATATGGTTTCGGTTCCCAAATCATGCAGACTTTCGATCATGCTTTTGGAATCCTCACGTATCACATCAGACAATCCGATTAATCCAACAACTTGGCCATCTAATGCAACGATTATTGAAGCCTTTCCTTCATTTTTTAGTTGGTCTAATTGAACGTCGACATCTACATCAATATCATTTTCGATTAGAAATTTGGAGTTTCCTGCATATACCTTACCGTAAGAATTAATACATGTAACCCCTTTTCCAGGATACATCTTAAAGTCCTTAGGTTCTTCAATGTCGATTTTGGCTTCATTCGCTTTATTAACAATAGCTTTTGCCAGAGGATGTTCACTTAATTTTTCACATGAAGAAGTGAGCTTAAGCAAATCCAAATCAGATAAATCCTCATTCAAGGAAATAATATCAGAAACTTCTAAATTACCGTAAGTTAAAGTACCAGTCTTATCGAATACCAAAGTATTTAAAGCACCAAGGGTTTCAAGCGCTTCACCGGACTTGATTAAAACACCATACTTTGTTGCCTGACCAATAGCTGCCATAATAGCTGTAGGAGTAGCGAGAATTAATGCACATGGACAGAATACCACTAGAACAGTGACCCCCCTTTCGATATTGCCTGTTGCCAACCATGCAACAATAGCAATTATCAATGCAATAGGAACAAGCCAGGTCGCCCATTTATCTGCAATCCTTTGAGTTGGAGCCTGCTTTTCATCAGCGGCCTTTACAAGATCAATCAGCTTTTGAAGTGATGAATTTTCTCCCAGGCTTGTTGCCCTAATATCGATTGCACCATAAAGGTTCATGGTTCCACAGAATACCTCATCTCCAACCTCCTTATCAATAGGAAGAGATTCTCCAGTCATGATGGACTGGTCAAGTGAGGATGTACCTTTTATCACTTCACCATCGACAGGTACGCTTTCACCAGGAAGTATCCTTAAGGTATCACCTATTTTGATTTCATCTACAGGCACAACTTCCTCAACTCCATCAACGATTCTTCTACCGGTTTGTGGAGTCAGGTTAATGAGGTTTCTTAAACCCTTTTTAGCCCTTTCAACTGTCCAGTCTTCTAAAAGAGCGCCTAATGCCATAATCCAAGC
Organism: Methanobrevibacter sp.; assembly: GCF_045130115.1. Taxonomy (GTDB): domain Archaea; phylum Methanobacteriota; class Methanobacteria; order Methanobacteriales; family Methanobacteriaceae; genus Methanocatella. The sequence continues at coordinate 8,146 of NZ_JBGUPC010000061.1, read as the reverse complement.
GACTTCACCGGCCGCAAATATTTCACCAATCAAAAGTGATGCAACCATAGCTATCGCAATCAGTAGCGCTGAAGAAATCCATTTTTCGCGGATTAATCTAGTCATTGCCAAAAGCAACATTGGAATACCACTTATTATTACTGTTCCCCATGCAGGGTTTAAGTAAATCGGAGTGTCAATTCCAAAAATCATAAAAATAACTGCTATCAGTAAGAATATTCCTGAAATAATGGTCATCTTTAGACCAAATAGGAAATCAGTTATTTCATCTATCACACAAAACACCTCTAAGTATTACTTTTTTTGAATTTATTTAAATACCCAGTATTACTCAAAAATTTTTTAAAGGTTTTGCCAAAAATTTGAAAACCTATAAAAAAAATTAAATTCAGTAAGTACCAACAGCCAAAAAGTATTACTTTTTTTGAGTTCATTTAAATACTCAGTATTACTAATTATTATTTTAGACTACAAAGTATATAAAAGTATTACATTTTTTGAGTTCATTTAAATACTCAGTATTACTAAAAAAAATTATTGTAAAATATTCTTTTCAAAAAAATCTTATGAGGTATCCTCCATCATCATCAGATTGGTGAAACCTCAACGTGACATTAAACAATATCAAAAAAAAATGCTAACGTTGGATTATTTCCAAGATTTTTCTGGCATAGACCCTATCCTTTTCCTTTTCATCTTCAGGAAGATCAGAATATGGAATCATCAGCTTATCCCATCTGTCCAGCCTATCTTTAACATGCAAAACAAATAATTGCTCTTCATCACTCAAATCATCTTCATGTTTCTCAATGATTTTAAGCAATGAAGATAATTCTCGGGATAACACATCCGACCATTCACACCACTGGACATGTTCCGCTTCCGCTAACTTCTCTAATGTATCATCCTTCATATTATCCCTATGGTTTCATTGCAAGGTCCATTATGCTAAACGGCTCGCCATCTTTTCTTGGAGCTGGAGCGCCCATTCCAAAGGCAGATTTGGCAAATTCCTTATTCATCCTTTTTGAAACTTCTCCAAAAATCATTTTGTATGCAGTACATTGAGGATCAACAGCTTGAGGAGTCTGATATGCAACTATTGCATTGTAAGGACATCCTCCCTCACAATATTTCACATATCTGCATTTCTTACAGTTTTCATCCACATAATCCCTAAATTCCATAAGTTTAGCCCATGCATCGGACTGCTTTAAATCATCAAAGCTTGGATTTTCAGATACATTTCCCAAAACATACTCAGGCATTCCAACAAATCGGTAACACGGATAGATTGAACCGTCAGAGCCTACAGCCAAAGTGGTGCCTATGCAGTCGGCAAAGGTACATAATGTGCCTCTTCTTCTAAGTGAAGACTTGCAGATATGATCCAAATCCATCACAGTGAACTTGTCCAAATCATAAAGGTATTTGTCCAGCCAGTCAACCAACAGTTTACCATGTTCTTCCTGGTCAAGCGCCCACGGATCAGCATTGTCTCCCCTTAGAGATGGCAAAGCAGCATGGATTTTAAGGTTCATCTTTTCCCCTTTGAAAAATTCGTACAGTTCATCTGAGAAATCCTTGGAATAATCGGTTACTGTCAAAACGAAGTTGATTATAAGACCTTTGCTTTTAGCCAGTTCATATTTTGACATTGTCTTGTCAAAATAGCCATCCCCTCTTTGGTAATCATTAATCTCTTTTGGCCCATCAATGCTTGTACTTACAACAACATTGTATTTGATAAACAAGTCAATCAGCTCATCAGACAAAAGCCAGATATTGCTTTGAAGAGAGAACCCTTCAAAATTATCCAGTTTTGAGAGCTTTTCCAGTGCATATTCATAAAAGTCATAACCAGCCAGCAGAGGTTCTCCGCCATGGAAGGTGAAGTGAACTTTATCATCCCTAAAATCGCCTAGCCATGCAATTATATGGTCTATAATTTCAGTATCCATCATTTCCTTTTTATTTTCTGAACCCCAACAATATTTGCAATTTGACGGACAATTTAGTGTAGGGATAATCATTACATGAAATGTCATTTTAACCGTAGATTTTATTTAATTCTCTTAATAGTTTTCTTTTTTCATCTTCTTCTATATCATCATTTACAAAAAATATGTAACCGCAATCTTCACATTTGACGGTTTCCATTTCTGCATGAGCATGATGATTATCCAACATTTTTCTGTGTGCGATTTTATCCTTTGAACCGCACTTTGGACATGGTGCTAAAAGTTCTTCCAATTTCATTTTTTCACCTTGATTATATTTCTATCCTTGAAGTATATAATTGTATAGAAAATAGAAAAGTTTAAATAAGATGTTTCAATGGCTACAATTTTACAAAATGGCATCAACAAAGCTTTAAATACTATTTAAACAGATATACTATATTTAATTAATATTTGAAGTGAGTGAAATGCCATATGACTATTATGAGTACCTGAAAAATCAAAGAGATAATGAAGAGTATACAGAAACTGTCGAATTAGTGAGACAAAACCTGTGGAGCGAAACAATTAACTTTAAAGTATCGCAAGAGTGGATACATATTGAAGACAAAATACTGATAAGATTATACCCACGCCTAAGATATACCTAACGATTAAGCAATTTAACCATGAACCTATAAATCGGAAATCCAACATGCTGAACAAAAACAAGGGCATACTTATAGCCTGGAATCTCAAATTCTTTTTTTACTTTTTTTAACTCTTCAATGATATCCAGTTTTTGGGGGCATTTCCTTAAGCACTTTCCACAGCCATTGCATTTGCCGGCATTTCCTGAACTTCCCATGATTCCACCGACATACTGATAATAATCCATAAAAGATTGGTTGAACAAGCCTTTATGGTTAAACAAGTATTTTTCATTATAGATTTTCATGCATTCAGGGATATTTACGCCCTGTGGACAAGGCATGCAATAGCCGCATGTGGAACAGTTAATCCTTAGGGAATTTCTCATAACCCTTTTGACAAGTTCAACAGTTTCCATTTCCTCAAATGTCATTGAAAGAGGAGTTGTTCTTTCGGCAACTGCCAAATTTTCATTTAACTGCTCGAATGAATTCATTCCTGATAAAACGCATGTGACATTGCGGTTGTTTAGGACCCACTCAAATGCCCACTCTGCAGTGCTTTTATTGGGGTTTGCCTGTTTAAATATATCTTCAGCCTCTTTTGGCATTTTTCCTGCAAGGATACCTCCTTTTAATGGTTCCATTACAAAAATTCCCATTCCCTTTGATGCAGCATATTCAATGCCCTCCATACTGGCCTGGACATTCTCATCAAAGTAATTGTACTGAACCATTACAACATCCCAATCATAACCGTCAATTAACAACGGAAACTCCTCCTTGGGGCCATGATATGAAAATCCGACATGCTTTATTTTACCTTCACGTTTGGCCTTGCTTATAAATTTAAACAAATCCCTTTTTATCAGCCTGTTCATTGACTTCAAATCAACCGCATGCATGAGATAATAATCAATGGAATCCCTTTGAAGGCGATTCAGCTGCTCTTCCAAAATATTTTCCATATCCTCATATTTTCTAACGTTTATGGTGGGCAACTTTGTACAGAGCTTAACCTTATCCTTATATTCCCCTTGAAGGATTTCACCTAAAAACGATTCGCTGTCACCATAAAGGTAAGCGGTATCTATAAAATTAACGCCATTATCAATTGCATGATATATTAGCTTTGATGCCTTTTCCCTGTCGATTTTACCGTTCTTTAATGGCAATCTCATTGCCCCAAAACCTATTGGGGAAATTTCATCGCCGGTTTTTTGAATCTTTCTGTATTGCATATTATCGCTTTGTCATTCTGATGAATTTGTCTTTTGCTATCTTGAATAAAACTCCAACACCATGGGTGACCGGTCCCTTGGTTGAAGAGTTTTCAACATCATATTTTACCGTTATAGGAACTTCAAGTATTCTCAAGTTATTTTCAGCGGCATCAGCTATCATTTCACTTTCTATCCCGAAACCAGGATCCCTGAATTTATAACAGGAAATGGTGCTGCCCTTAAATGCCCTGAATCCACTTTGGGAATCTGTAACATCAGTGCCAGCAGTGATGTTTGTGGCAATGTCCAAAACCCTTTGACCTACACGCCTGTAAGCAGGTGTGTTATCATCAAAACCGTTCAGATATCTGCTGCCATTTACAAAATCAGCCTTATCTTCCTTTATTGGCATAATCAAATCAGGAATTTCATCGGGATTGTGCTGTCCATCGCCGTCAATAGTTACAACTATGTCATACCCGTCAACCTGGCCAAAAGCATCACGCAATGAAACGCCCTTTCCAAAATTAGTGGGATGTTTTAAAAGAGATGCACCTGCCTTTTCGGCAATTTCGGAAGTATTGTCGCTGCTTCCATCATCTACAACTAAAACATCATCAGCATATTGGAGTGATTTTTCAACGACACTGCCAATAGCTGCCTGCTCATTAAATGCAGGAATAATTACAATTGTTTTCATATTTATTCGATTCTATAATAATCCTTCATCCATTCAACAGTTCTTCTTATACCTTCTTCAGGCGGAACCTGCGGATCATGTTTTAAATCACGAATGGCTTTGGAAAAGTCTATAGTTTTAACTTTTGTTGTGAACTCTTCAGCTGGAGTGTAGGTTACCAGGCTGTCATCAATTCCAACTGCATCCAAAACCATGTCAGAGTATTGTTTGATGTCCCTTTCCCATTCCTGTTTGCTTCCAACGTTGTAGACTTCGCCAGGAATGAAATTGTCAACAATATTTGCAAAGGTCCTTGCAGTATCCTCAACATAATCGATTATTCTTTTATGACCCATATGAACGGAATAAGGAAGTCCATGTAAAGCCTTGTAAATGAAGATTGGAATGAACCCTTTATATGGTGAGTATGCTTCATGAGGTCCGTAACAATTTACAGGTCTTACACGCACTGTTTCAGTTCCAAACATGGTGGCTGAGTTCATGCACATGAGCTCTCCTGCCCATTTGGAGATTGCGTAATCGTTCATCTGATAGGTTTGGGAAATTGGAACGTTTTCCATTACGTCTTCAGACATTACTCCTTCATAATCCCCATAAACTTCAGCTGATGAAAATGAAATCATTCTGAAATCAAGTTTTTCCTGAAGGCGAATCATGTTCTTCAAGCCGATTACATTGGTTTCCCATAGGTTTTCATAGTATCCTTCACCATTCCACCTTCCGTATTCAGCAGCCAAGTGATAAACATAGTCAAATTTATCGTTATCATCAAATATTCTTTCCATCTGGCGATAGTTTCTAACATCACCCCTAACATAATCAGAATAGGAATCCGAGTAGAGATCAGCTTCTCCTTCATGATGAAGCAAATCTACTGCCAGAACTTCATGTCCTCTGCTTCTAAGTTCATTGCAGAGGTTTGTACCTATAAAACCACTGCCTCCAGTAACTAAAATCCTTTGAGTTTCCATTTTTAAGCCTCTTTAATCATTTCTTTCATATAATCAAGTAAGTCATCCTTAAATTCATCATCTTCCAGAGCAAATTCAATTGAAGTTTTGAGCCATTCGAATCTGTTACCTATATCATAGGTCTTACCTTCAAATGTCACTCCATAAATTGAATCCAATTTGGATAAAGCATCAGTAAGCTGGATTTCCCCTCCAACACCAGGTTCTGTTTCATCAATCTTATCAAATATGTCAGGAGTTAAAACGTATCTGCCCATAATGGCAAGGTTGGATGGTGCTTGGTGAACCAATGGCTTTTCAACGAGCTTTTCAATATTATAAACATTTTTTTCAACTTCAGTTCCTTTAATAATGCCATATCTTTCAACCTTATGTTTCGGCACCTCTTCAAGGGAAATTGCTGAAGCATTATATTTTTCATGAACATCAATTAGCTGTTTTGTGCATGGAATGGTTCCTTTTGTGATTGAATCCCCTAAAAGAACTGCAAATGGTTCCCCGCCGATATGCTTTTTAGCACAATAGATTGCATCTCCAAGACCTTTCTGTTCTTTTTGCCTAACATAGCATATATCCGCCAAGTCGGTAATAGCGCGAACTTGCTTTAATCTGTCATCCTTGCCTGCACTTTGCAGGGTCTGTTCAAGTTCAAATGACTTGTCGAAGTGGTCTTCAATAGACCTCTTATTTCTACCAGTGACGATTAAAATGTCATCAATTCCTGAAGCTACAGCTTCTTCAATAACATACTGAATTGTTGGTTTATCATAAACCGGAAGCATTTCTTTTGCTTGAGCTTTAGTAGCAGGTAAAAATCTAGTTCCAAAACCCGCTGCCGGGATTACAGCCTTCATAATTTATCACCATATAAGTTTATATTAATATAATTTTTAGTTTAAATATTATAAATAAGTTAGTGCTAAAAAAAGAAGAAAAATATAGTTATTTTTTAACTATAATTTTATTTGAATTTGTTAGGCCTCTACAAGTTGTCTTAATTGTATATTTGCCTGCTTTTAAGTTTTTAGGTATCTTGAAAGATGCCATTCCCTTTTGATTAGTTTTTAATTTATAGGTTTTTCCTTTAAACTTGATTTTGACTGTTTGCTTTTTAAAGGCCTTTCCTTTTGAATTTAAAACCTTGATCTTGAATTTGGCGGATTTTTTAACTTTTTTGGATAGGTTCTTTGTAATCAATGTTGTCTTGATTGTGATTTTGTTTTTAACAATTATATTCTCATATTGTGAAAATACATTATAATTTCCAGGTTTCAAATTCAATTTTAAAGTTGCATAACCATCATCATCGGTCATTCTATGATATTCATGATTATTAAGGAAAAATGTAACCTCCTGATAGCTTACAGGATTGCCTCTCCTGTCAAAAACCTGAATCTTAAATTTATTATTTGAGTTATAATAGACTTTCAGATTTCCGGAAACGATTTTAGGATTAGGTGAAGGAACTGATTTGATCAGAACAAATGAACCGTTGATTTCCAATTTATCAAAGGAAATATTAGCATCCTTGGCAACATACCAATAATTAACGTTGTCCGGCTTGACAGAATGATTAGGATCAGATAGGTTATCTCCCCAATAGTTAAAATCAGCACTTAAATCTTGGGAATATGCATTATTCAAAACGTTTCTCTCATCCATCGAAAGCAGAATCGAATTTCTGATTGTTCCATTTGATCCGCTCCAAAAAATTCCACTGTCTGATATGCCGTCATTCAAGAATTTTGAAGATGAGATTATTCCGTTCTTTCCTCTCCATTCGACAGCGGCACCAACCCATGCACCATTATCCAAAAATTTTGAATCAATGATTTTCCCATCGTTTCCTCTCCAGCAGATTGCGCCTCCACCGTCAGGATATCCTACATGATTGCTCTTGAAAATGCAATTTGCAACTGTACCATTATCACCTCTCCATGTTATGGCACCCCCTTCATTTATACGAGCGCCCATCGGTCTGTTGCGGATAACATGAATGATTTGGCCGTCTTCTGTTACAAAGGTCTCCTCCTTATCGAATGGGTCGTCTTCTATGCCGCTTCCAGTATTTGCTGTAAAGTTGCAGCCATTGACTTGACCGTTCGCTCCGCTCCAGTATATTGCACCTCCACCAACTTCAGAGGTGAAATATTTGCCTAAAGCATTTCCATTTACAAAATTAATGTTCATTAAAACCACATTGTCTGCAGTAATATTGAATATTCGGGAGGAATGGTTTGCATCAATGGTGTGGCCTGCTCCATCGATAGTGATTGACTTTGAAATGACAATACCGTGAACATCCTCACCATCATATCGATAATCGCTGGTTAAGGTCAATGTTTGGTTTTCAGGAGTATCGCTAATTTTCTGGGACAGGTCATCAAAAGTAGCATTCACTAATGCATTCTCTCCATTTTCATTAATGTCCGTCAGGTTATTATCGCTTAATTCTTCAGCATTTACGCCTGAAATCAAGAAGAAAGCTAAAATGAACAGTACAAAAAAAGTAAATTTTTTCATGTAAAACTCTTTGTAAAAAAGGTCATATATAGTTTACTTAAGAAAAATTTATTAAATGGTGCGGGGGACGGGACTTGAACCCGCGAAGGGACTGACCCACTAGGCCCTCAACCTAGCGCCTTTGACCGCTCGACCACCC
>NZ_JBGUPC010000060.1:0-2028 GCF_045130115.1 Methanobrevibacter sp. | reverse complement strand
CTTTTGCTTTTGCAGCAAAGTATTGGTATTTAGTATGTGCTTGGGACTCACCAGCAAAAGCTGCTTGTAAGTTTGCTTCAGTTTTTGTACCTTTTAATTCAGCCATTTTATACATCTCCATTATAAATAATTGAAGTATTCTATATAGAATAATATTATATATAGAGATTATCATTTAAAAATTTATTGTAATTTTAAAAAAAAATAAGAAAAAGATAGCTTAAAAAAATTTAAGCTATATCAGAATATAATAATCCTGTTGCCCTTGCAGCGAAGAACACCAAGTATGGAGTCACAACAATTGAAAGAATGCGTATTCCATTAACGAAATTGTCCAATCCATTTATAATTGCATTGATGACTGCAATTACAACAAATATCAGGAGTAGAACTGCAATTACTTTACCATATCCTATTCTGCCAATGTCTCTGAATGCTTCAGGGATGTTCAAAGCTTCTTTAAGGTCACCGGTATTTGCAAGCCTTGATTCACCCATGGTCTGGATAAACGCAAAGACTACAAACAATATGAATGCAATGAATCCAGTAATCATCAAAGCGGTTCCGAAATTCATGATTAATGGCTGAGGGACAACATCAGTGAGTATTATAGTAGAATTAGCCTGAGCAGACATTGATGCCAACATCATTTTGTTCATCACTTCGTAACTCATTCCAAACAGGTTTGTCATCCATGCGATAATCAGGACAATGATTGCAGGAATGATGAAGTAAACTATGTTTACAACAAAATATTTGATACCTGTTATCAGATTTGCTTTCCACTCAAAATCAGGTGCAGTTTCCGCATGATCAATTCCGGTCTTAATAATTCCTACATGATATCCCATAATTATAAATCCTACAATTAAGCCTAAAATTAATAAAATGATTCCTACTGCAATCCAAATGGAACTGGTTGCTAATCCAACAGCTAAAAATGAGACTCCAAAAGTTATTAAAAATCCAGTAATGATTGACAATACAATATATATTGCAAGTTTAGCCAGATCATTTGAAGGAAAAATGATTGCATCCTTAATAATTTCCATTATTTCCATTTTTTTCACCTTATTTATATTAATCACTCTTAAAAATGAGCTAATAGATATTTATTACAATCATAATATATTAATATTATTAAAAAATCAAGTGAAAATTAATAACAGAGAAAATAATATTAAAAAAAGAAGAAAGGAAGATGAATAGAACTATTCATCTACACCAAAGGATTTTTTAAGCAATTCTGCGTTAACGAATCCTTCCTTATACATTTTACCAGTAGTTAAATCATTGATTACTACTTCTGCAGGAGCAAACATTCCTTTGTCGATTTGATAGAAGTCAAATCCTGCATCTTTAAATACATCGAAGAATGGTTTACCATATCCATCAGCAGCAGAAGATGGTAATTGAGCAGCTACAGCCGCAATGTCATCGCCTTCTTCAGATTCTACATAGTAGTAGGTTCTTCCACCGAAGAGTACTGCATCGTTGGTTTTACCCATAGCTTTTAATCCGTCTGGGTCAACAGGTGCAATAGGTGCAATACCTGCTGCATGTTTAACTTTGGTAACGTCAAATTTAATGAATTCCAACATTTTGTAAGTTCCGTTTTCAACAACTCTTCCTGCAATTTGGATGGATCCAACAAGGGAAGAAGTAGGAGCTACAAGCAAGTAAACATCTTTAACATCAACATTACATTCATCAGCAATGTATTGAGCGACTTCATCACCAGGCAAGACATCAGCTTCCAAGGTCAAGATAGCCAAATCAGCATCTTTGTCTTCATAGCCGATTTCTTCATAGGTTTCTGCTGGCTTTAATGAGATTGCCCTTGCAGGTCCTGAACCTAATGCAAAGAAATCGCCAACAGATACTGACCAACCAGCTTTTTGAGAACCTAAGGTTGAGATAGAAGGTGAGTCGGTTTTAATCTTTACTGAAGGAAGTGCGAATTTTTCAGATAAATCTCCAGGAATTGAAATTCCAACATCTGCAAGTCCACCAAGACAAACTTTAGTA
>NZ_JBGUPC010000059.1:0-94738 GCF_045130115.1 Methanobrevibacter sp. | reverse complement strand
AGATGACTAATCTCATTACAGTAATGTAGGTGATTAAATGGCACAAGATATTATAGATGGAATTAATCCAACTCGTATGGAATTATTATCCCTTAAAAACAGGACTAAACTGGCTGTTAAAGGTCATGGTTTGCTCAAAGAGAAAAGGGATGCTTTAATCAAAGAGTTTTTTGATATCTTGGATCGTGTCAAAGGTATTCGTGAAAACGCAGAATTAAGTCTTAAAGAAGCAAACGAAGCTTTAGTTGAAGCTCAAATTGCTATGGGTGATTTAGCAGTTAAAAAAGCTGCATTATCCGTTAAAGAATCCATTGATGTTGAAATCACATCAAGGAGCGTTATGGGTGTAGCAGTACCTGTTACCAATGTTAAAATGGAAGAAAGATCCATTATTGACAGAGGTTACGGTTTTGCAGACACAACCATACAATTAGACGAAGCTGCAAAAAAATTCGAGGAATCTCTCAAGTATTTAATCGAACTTGGTGAAGTAGAAAAAACAATTTTCTTGCTTGCTGAGGAGATTGAATCAACCAAACGTAGAGTAAATGCTTTAGAGCATATTATGATTCCAAGATTCCAAAATACTGAAAAGTATATTGATATGAGACTCCAAGAAATGGAAAGAGAAAACTTTGTAAGATTGAAAATGATTAGGTCAACAATGGAGAAAAATGAAAAAGCTGCTGCAGCGGCCGAAGCTGCTAAAAATGCAGAAGCTTAAATTTTTCTTAATACTTCTCATTTTCTTTTATTTTTTATTATTTTTTAAATTTAAGGTTAAATTTTTAATTATTTTTAAAAAGAAGTTATTTTATTGAGTTACTGTAAAAATATTTTTTACTGGAAATGGTGTAATAATGAAAAGAAATCCAATTGACCAATTTATGAAGGACCCAGACAATAAGGCCAAGTTATTTATCTGGATGACCCGTGCAATGATTATTACTACTTTTTTGATAACAATTGGGGTAATAATTTTTATTATGCATCTAGTCGGTTTCTTTTAGCTGACTTATCAACAATTTTACCGCTTAATTCTACTTTTTCATATAATTTTTCAAAATCGGCATCACTATCGATTATTGTCAATAAGGGTTCATCCTTTTCGGTGATGGATCCGATATGGGGCAGGTCATAAATGTTATCCAGGTCCATTTGATGGTATTTCATTCTTGTTGGTGAATAAATTATTTTTTTATAGGTATAACATTGTGCCTTTGGAATTTCCATGACTTCACCCTGGCATGCCATGATGTGTGCTTCCAGCATATTTATTCCAAATGATTTTTCAACACATTCGAATGTACCCTGCAGCCTTGGATTAATTTCTATAACATGCAGTCCTTTTTCATTTAGGATATAGTCCACACCGTTTGATCCGATCAGATGGAATTTATCAATCAAATCTTCACTTGTATTTTTCAGTTCTTCATTGATGCTTTCAATATCCTTTACGTCACTCATTATGGATTTGTCTGTTAAAGGCAAAATGTTTCCAACGTATATGAATGAATTGTCCTCGCCAAAGTCATTCATTGTAAGCAATCTTGAATTTGTAATGGTTTTTGTTTCATTTTCACTGGACAAGACTGATGAGCTTAGGTTGATTCCTGATACATATTCCTGCATGATGAATTCACTATCACCAAATTCAATGTCAATATCATCATTCAACAGGTTGATGTCATAACCTCCACTTCCTTTAAGCGGTTTTAAAATAAATTGAATGTCTTGATGATTTTCATTTATTTCAAATGCTTCACCTATATCACTTAGGTGAAAAGTCATAGGGGTTAAAAATTCATTTTTGATTTTTTTGTAAAATTCGAATTTGTCTTCAACACTTTCTACATCATGATTGCCCAAAATCTTTTTTCTGTCTTTTTTTGAAAAGTCACTTGGTGAGATGCCTGAAATTGGAATGATGTAGTCAACCTCATCAATATAGTCCTGTGACATTTCCAGGATTGACTTGCTGTCAAAATTGTCTTCAAAGATTCCGCAGCTTTCCCCATCGCTTTCCTTTAGAATGATCTTTTGGTTTTTGATGGTGGGAGTGTCGGATGTTGAAAAATAGCTTGTAGAATAAATATCATAATCTAGCTTTAATGCGCTGTTAAGCATACTTCTTGTATCAATTCCAATAAGCAATAGCTTTTCCATAAAATATCAGTAAAAAAAGTTTATAAAAGTAGTCCCGAGCGGAGTCGAACCGCCGTCTCCGGGTCCAAAGCCTAGAAGGATTACCACTACCCTACGGGACTATATCTGTTGTACGGTATACAACATTTAATATATATTTATTAGGTAGTATTTATACCTATCGGTTATTTGGTAATTTTTGATAAAATAAGCATTTTTCGCTCCACTTACAATTAAAACAGATTTTAGATACACTTTCTTTCGTATTGAATATTTCATCAATTTTGTCAAATAGTTCAGTGGAATCATACTCTTTTTTGATGTCCAATTTTTTCAGTACTTCCCGATCCATTGAGATGACCCTTTCGTTTTGTGTTTTATCTTCACAAATGCCATCCATCAAATTCGGACATGAAGCACAGATGTCATCAGCACAGTCGCAAAGTGAAACGGTTGTTTGAGGCAGTTTTCTTTTAGAATTAATAAAAGTCATGTTTTCAACGAAGCTTTCATCATAGCCATATCCCTGAAAACCCTTAAGACATAACAGGTGATGTCCTCTTAATCTAATATTCATTAAAATCAAAAAATAAAAAAAGAAGGTTTTATAAAAACCTTAGTCTTTTGGTAAAAATACTTTGGACACTGAAGCTGCACCTAATATTTTTACAATGTCTCCTGCAATGAATGGAACAAGACCCATCATTAAAAGGTCAACGATTCCGACAGGGGTTCCTTGCATGCTTAAGAACAATGCAAGACCTGCTAAACCAGGAATATAAATCAATGCAAAGTTTGCAATTCCAATTGTCAGAGCCATTTTTTTGAAATTACGTGCATCAGCATACTTTTCAGTAATTAATCCTATAAAGTAAGATGCGATAACGAATCCGATTAAGAATCCTCCGGTTGAACCTAAGAGTATGTCAAGTCCGCCGGTCATTCCTCCAAACCAAGGAATGAATGCAACACCTAAAACGATATAGAGGATTTGGCTTAAACATCCGTATTTTTTACCTAAGAATAAACCAGAACATAACACTGCGAAGGTTTGTGCAGTTATAGGAACTGGAGTCCATGGAAGCGGGATAATGATCTGTGCCATTATACCGGTTAAACATGCCATCATCAAGGACATGAGTAGTTTAGTAGCTACACTAGCGTCCTGGATTCTTTCGAAAACATTTTTTCTAGTGCTGTAGTAACCATCGATATTAATATTCATTTTTTACCTCCAATTTCCGATGTTTAAATTTTATAAGTATGAATTTATTCTTATTTAGTTTATAGTTATTAATTTCACGTTTTGCGGTTTTTTAACGATGTTCATAGATTTGAAAGCAACCAATTTTTTGATTCCTTTTTCAGATGCAACATCGACCAGTCTTTGTGATATTACTCCATCAAATATGACTGTATCGGCGGTTCCTTCAATATTTTTGATTTCTTCGTAAATATTTTCCACTTCAACTTCTTTTGTCATATTCAGTGCTTCATCCAGAATGGCTCCGCATCCGGTTCCTTCGAATTCTTTAAGCATGTCTTTCATTAAGGTGACTTCGTCATCCTCAACTTCAGGTTCTGGCTCTTTTACAACTTTTTGCTTTTCATTGCGGTTGTATTTTTGATTTCTTCTATTGTGTCTGTTGTTGTTTTCTTTTTTATGATTGTTGCTGTTGCCAGAATCATTTAAAATATTGGTTGTAGCTAAAAACTGTGCGGTAGGAACTTTGTCTCTGAGTGCAACAAGGACTTCGTCCTTTTCAAGATCTTCCACTTCTTTTCCTTTTGGCGCACGTGTAATGTAGTCCACTTCACCAATTTGTAAGAGTTCTTTTAATATAAGTTCTCCACCTCTGTCACCGTCAACAAATGCAGTGGTGGTTCTTTTTTTACTTAATTCACCAATGGAACGAGGTACGCTTACTCCTTCAACAGCTACAGTATTTTTGATGCCGTATTTGAGTAAGTTCAATACGTCGCTACGTCCTTCCACGACAATAATTGCATCGGATGTGTGTATGCTTGGACCAGCAGGAAGACGGTCTTCTCCGTATTCAGAGATTTCATGAACTCTCATGGCTTCTCTTACTTCTTCAATCATTCTCATGCTGGTAGGGCCAACGCTTTCAACCATCTTTTTGTAGATTTCTTTTGCACGGTTAACAACTTGTTCCCTTTTGACTGCCCTTACATCTTCAACTTTTGTTGTGTGTATCTCTGCTTCACAAGGACCTACTCTATTGATGGTTTCGAGTGATGCAGCGAGGATGGCGGTTTCAACTCTATCCAAACTGGATGGAATCACGATTTCACCTTTTGCTCTTCCACTGTTGGAGTGGATGTTAACTTGGATTCTTCCTATTCTTCCAGTTCTTTGGAGTTCTCTTAAATCTAAATCATTACTAAGTAAACCTTCAGTTTGCCCAAAGACAGCACCAACAACATCTGGTTTTTCAACGATACCGTTAGCAGTAATTTGAGCATGGATTAAATATTTTGTTGTTGTTAATTCTTCACCTTTTCCCATATTTAAGCCTCCTAAGCTTTTAATCGGGATAATTTATGTAATTGCTAAAAATTTAAATTATTTTTAGGTGAAACTTGCATAAATTACACGATAATCTTGCCTTTCGACCTTTTATACACTAAAAAAGAGCTAATACATTTTTGAGAAATTTACTATTGGGTATTACTTTTTATTTCTTAATTAATTTGGTTATTTGATTTCATAACTTCATCTTAACTTTTAATTTCCCTAATACTAAATTTTCTCCTTTTTTTGATAAATTAATAATAATTAATAATAATGAATAATGTATGTAAACTCTATGAGTATATAAATGATAAGTATTATTAAAATACTACAATTATTATTTAGGTTAAACTCATATATAAAATCTATGAAATCTATTTTAATCATGTCGAATAAATTATTATACAAGTGGTGAATTCATGTCAGTTACTCCAAAAGATTTATTGAATAAAAATAAGAATTTAAAAAAACGTGTTGATGTTAGTGAAATTGATTTAGATGGTGTTTCAATAGGCGATTTGACCTATAACGGTAAAAATTATTATGAATACATCAATTTAATGTCTCTTCTTGAAAATGTTTCTGCCTGTCAGGTTTCCGATGCATATAACGGGATATCAAAAAGGTCCGGCACAATTCAAAATATCAAACCTGTCAACAATCAAAAAGTTTTCGGATCCATATTCACTGCAGAAACTGCCTCTGACGATTGGGGAACATCTGCCCTTGCAATAGACAGTGCTAGTGAAGGGGACATACTATTTTTCAAAGTTGACTCAGAAGATAAGGCTATTTGGGGTGAGTTGGCATCAACTTGTGCTCGTGACAATGGCATCAAGGCAACTGTCATTTATGGTTCTGCAAGAGATCTGGACGCTCTTTTATATATGGATTATCCGATTTTCGCTTCTAATTTTTGTCCAAATGCAGGATCTGCTTTAGGATTGGGCACATTAAATGAAAGTATTGAAGTGGAAGGCACCACCATCCATCCTGGTGACTTTTTCATTGGTGATGAAAGCGGCATTGTAGTTATCCCTAAGGAATTGTTTGCAAAAACAATGCTTGCAACACTTGAAGTCAAGGTCAAGGAATCCAATATTATCGATGCTATTGAAAGTGGAAAAACTTTAGCTGAAATAGTCGGACTCAAATAGAAAAACATTTAAATAGAAATCAATATTTATATATAAATATATCGATAACTTTATATATAACCTATTTCTAATTATATAAATGATACAGATTTGATTTTAAGTTTGATTTTATGAAATTTTTAGGAAACAGTTTGCATATAGCAAACTCTGGAAAATTAATAGCGAGGTCCACCAAAACACCTTCACCCGGTGGAATTGTATTTGACAGCAATAAAAACAAGATTGGTAAGGTAAGTTATGTTTTTGGACCTACAAAAGAACCATATGTCTCTATTAGACTATTCAGATCAGCTGATAGGGACAAAATTGAAAAAAATTGTGGTGAAAAACTATTTGTATCAAAACCAAAATCCAAAAAACCTAGAAGAAGGAGGATGAAAGCACGACACAAAAAGTAAAAGAAGCTCCTGCAAGGGGACGCACAAGAGCCATGGATGACAAAAGAACTGATGTTTATGACGATTCAAAACAAACAGTATGTCCTGAATGTGGTTCTACAGAATTAATTGGTGACTATGAAAGAGCAGAAGTAGTATGTGCTCGCTGTGGGTTAGTCATTGATGAAAATCTTGTTGATATGGGTCCTGAATGGAGAGCATTTGACCACGAACAAAGAGACAAACGTACTAGAGTTGGAGCGCCAATCACTTACACAATTCACGATAAAGGTCTTAGTACAATGATTGACTGGAGAAACAAAGATATCTACGGTCGTGACATTCCTGCAAGAAACAGGGCTCAATGGTATAGGTTAAGGAAATGGCAAAGAAAGATCAGAATTTCCGGAGCTACTGAAAGGAATTTGGCATTTGCTTTAAGTGAACTTGATCGTGATTCCTCAAGGCTTGGACTTCCAAGAAGTGTAAGGGAAGCAGCAAGTGTTGTCTACAGAAGTGCAGTCGACAATAAATTAATCAGAGGAAGAAGTATTGAAGGTGTTGTAGCCGCTTCATTATATGCTGCATGTAGGCGTTGTAACGTACCACGTACCTTAGATGAAATCGCTGAAGTTTCTCGCGTAACCAAAAAAGAAGTTGGAAGAACATACAGGTTTTTAACCCGTGAATTGAATATCAAATTGCCGCCAACTTCTCCAGTAGATTATGTTCCAAGATTTGCATCAGAACTTGGACTTTCTGGTGAAGCACAATCCAAGGCTATTGAAATCATCGAAAAAGCAATGGAAAAAGGATTGACTTCAGGAAGAGGACCTACTGGTGTGGCAGCAGCTGCATTATATATCGCATCAGTTTTACTCGGTGAGAGGAAAACCCAAAGGGATGTGGCTGATATTGCTGGAGTTACTGAAGTGACAATCCGTAACAGGTACAAAGAATTAACTGAACAATTGGAAATGGGCGTAACTTTATAGTTAGCCAGATTAATGAAGTTTTACTTTATTAATCACTCTTTTTTTTATTTTGAGGCTTTACAATGGATAAAAAACTTTCATTCATAATAATCATTGCCGTTATTCTCATTGCTGTTGGAGGATATTTGATTTTCACAAATCCCTCAGGAGGCAGTGCTGAAAATTCAATTGAGGTTCCTTTAAAAACACAGGACTTTAAATTATTTGAAATCGATGTTCCTAATGGTACAGATTTCAAAATTAAAAATGAAGCTGATGGAATGAAATTTTATCAGAATAACGGAAGTTACTCAGGCAATTTTTCAGGAATTATCATTAACAAAGGATTGACTGAAAATTTAATTGGAGACTTCTCATTCAATCTTGCAAATTCCAGTTCAGAACAAATTTATTCATCTGAGTTTAAAAATGAGACTATCTACAAATATGTGTCTAATCATGATGATGATGTTGATGTTATTCTAATCGGTAATGATTTAAATCTTTTAAAAGAGGTTTCAGGCACTATTAAGGTTAAAGATGTTAGCAATCTTTAATTCTAATCTTACCTTTTTGTGTAAAAGAGAATCTATTCTATTTGGAATATTTTTCGATTCTATATATTAGCTCGCGCACTATTCCATCATTGTTTGTCTTTTTAACTTTAGCAAGTCTTTTTTGATATTTTGAAAGCCTTTTTAAAAAGTCATCAACTTTTTTGGCACTTAAATTTTCATGATACTCCCCGTATCCTAATTTTTGAACATAAAATCCGTTTAATGTCTGTTCAAAGTTTCCGATGGCAGGAACGGAGTAAATCGGTTTTTTCAGATGAATTGCTTCTGAAATAAAAGTGAATCCTCCATTGCAAATCACTGCCTTGGATGATGCAAGGTCATCATAAAATTCATCTTCATTGAATTCTTTATAAGTTAAATTATCATCAATTTGATTTTTATTAAATCCGTAGACGATGAATTGTTCATTTTTGAGGGCTTTTAGCCTGCGAACAAGTTTAATGCTTTCTTTGCTTGTTTGATAAACAATAACATGTTTGCCTTCTTTAGGTTCTAGTTTGAGAATATCCTCACGTATGATTGGAGGATAAATGACTGCGTTCTTTCTAGGCTTAATTCTTGGATAGAAAAAACTGGTAAGAATATGCACTTTAGGGTTAATCACATATGTCTTGATTACGCTTTTCGCTTTAAGCATTTCTGCTAAATGAGTTTTAGGGTAATCAATTTTTGTTTGTGTTATCATATGGATATTGTCTAGGCTGATTAATGGAATTCCCCTCATCTTAGCAACCATTGTAGCATATATTTCAAAATCGGTCACCATCACATCGGGCCTTAATTGTCTTGCTTTTTTGTATAGATTTTCATATCCCACCTTAATATTTGTCGGATTTCTTCTTAAGGCATCTGCAAATGTCTTTAGGTCATTTACCTTATTGTTAATGTAGACAGTATTAAATCCTCCGATTTCATAAACATTATCGAATTTTGAATTTAGGTATTCGTATGCTCTATCGCTTGAGAATATGTAAACGTCATACTTGTCCTTAATACGGTCAACAATTACTCCAGTCCTAATTGCATGGCCCATTCCTTCACCGCAAACACAATAGAATACTACCTTTTTCTCTCTTCGGCGACGTATGGATTTTATTTCTGATCTAAC
The DNA here is from genome assembly GCF_045130115.1 of Methanobrevibacter sp. GTDB lineage: Archaea > Methanobacteriota > Methanobacteria > Methanobacteriales > Methanobacteriaceae > Methanocatella. The sequence continues at coordinate 85,863 of NZ_JBGUPC010000059.1, read as the reverse complement.
CTTGTGAATTTTATTGAGTGATTCGTCATATGTTTCCTTTATGTCATTTATTCTTTCAGTATTTTTTTCAATTCTTGACATCTCGGATGCGGTTATCTTTTCTTTTCCATGATCAAAATTATAGTTCAGCTCACTGGCGTCGGTTCTTTTTCCTAAAAAGTCATTAACAGTGCTTTTTCCATATTGCTTAATTAATGTGGTGAGTCCTTCTTCCTCAAGTCTTCTGGTTGAAACACCAATTTTGGCATTTCTAAGTACTCTGAAAGGCTCTTTTTTAGCTAATCTTTCAATATAATCTGTATCCTCTCCAAATGTTAGTGATTCATCAAATCCTTCACATTCGTCATGCAGCGTTTTTTTAGCAATTATTCCATAACATCCTGCCCCATGGGGCTTGATGTTTTCAACACCAATCATAAAGTAATTTGCAAATTCATGGAAAATTTTATCTTGAATCTTATTGGACATAGGGTTCATTTGACTAATTGCTATTCCAAGCTTTTCCTTTCTGAATTCATATAAAACATTTCTCAGATAATCTTCTGTGAGTTGCAAATCGGAATCCAGGAATAGTAAAATCTCACCTTTAGCAACACTGGCACCGTTGTTTCTACCTACTGCTGGAAGCCCTCCATCAACTACAATACAACCATAATCTTCTGCAATTTCTCTTGTTTTATCAGTTGAATTGGCATCAGCCACTATAACTTCATAGTCATCAAAATCCTGCTTTTTGATGCTTTCCAAGAGAATTGGCAGGTATTCCTCTTCATTATAAGTAGGTATGATAATGCTGAAAATCATATGTTTAAATTTATTTTTGAATATAATAAATTTTTGTAATTTTTTGCTTTTTTTGAATTTTAGATTGATTTTAATTGTTTTCTTGAACAAAATATTTTTCCAAGATTGATGAATTTTAACTTAAAAATCAGATTTTTTGAAAATCCGTTTTTTGTAAAATTAAATAATATTATTATTTTAATTTTAAATATTTCATTTTATTTTTTTGAATTTCATTTTCGCTGAATTTTATGGCAGTATTTTTTGTTTTCCGTTAATATTTGTTAATTACTGTATGAGAATTATTTCCTAGTAAGTCAATATTTTTTACACTTTTGTGATTTATCATGATAAGTAATATTTGTTTTATTTTTTCGGGTTTAAAATTAGTTAATTTGCTTAAAAAGCATTAATTTATTATATTTTTTAATTTGAAGCATTTACAGTTGAAATGCACCTCTCTCTGTCATGCTGTTTTTGCATCATTTTGACTTAACACCATCATTGCAACAATGGTCAGTATGAATCCGCAAAACATTAGTGGTGTTGGGGTTTCTGCATATATTAAAAATCCAAAAATAAGTGCTGCAAAGGGTTCTGCACCGGATAGAAATATTGATGATGTTCCGGAATCCATATAATTTAAGCTAATTGTGGATAATATGTACGGCAGGGCAAATGAAAATGTGGAGTGGAGAATTAGGAATATTATCGTTAGCACGGGGTCAATTGAAATAAAGTTTGATATATCTCCAAAATCACTAAATGGTATCAAAGCCAGTGAAATAAATATTATTGAATAAAACAATATTGTAAATGTATGATTTCCATTTTCAATGGACTTTTTGGAAGCCATCAGATAAATGGCCCAGAACAATCCTGCGCCTATGCCTGAAAGGATTCCAAATAATGGAATATCTCCTATATCAGTTTCCAAAACTCCAGTCATCAGTATGCATCCAAAAATAGCCAAAAACATACATATCAATTTTTTTGGGGTAATATTTTCTCCAAATAAGAAATATGCAATGATTAACACATAAATTGGAGCGATTGACAACAGCACAGCTGCCAGAGAAAGTGAAACGGTATTCATCGAATGATTATAGCATAAGTTAAGCCCTATAATGCACAATGAACATACCAAAAATAGAGGAATGTCCTTTAAATCTATTTTAAAGAGATTCCTATCGGTTGCAAGAATCGCTATCAGCAGAGGAATTATGGCTATTGAAAACCTCAGGAACAGTAATGTTGTAGGGTCAATCCCGTTTTGTGTAAGTGTTCTTACAAATATTCCGCTGGATCCAAACATTATTCCTGCAAGTATCGGTAAAATTAAATATATCTTTTTCATCGCATCATTCCAGATAAGAGTATGCATTCCATGTGACGGTATAATATTCACACGAATTGTTCAGGGGAACTTTCAAATCGTTAATCAGCTTCATTTCGTTATAACTCGGGTCAATATGATATGTGGTTTTGTTTGAAGTGGTGTCATGGTTAATGACCTCTACACTGATGTTTCCCAAATCAATGTTTTCACTTGCATTCACTATATCTACTGTGTAGTAGTCAGGTTCGGCACCTGCAAATGCAATTGTAAATCTTAAGAGTATTACTAAAATCACAAAAAAGTAGATTCCAAATCGATTGAATATATATCTTTTTTCAGAAAATCCCCTGTTTCTATAGGCTGGCTGGATTGCTTCGTTTTCTTCAAGCAAGCTTTCATCCCTTAAAACCTTTCCGACAATATAGTTTAGGTAAAAACCGTTTCTGTAAACCAGGAAAAGTCCTAAAATTCCAACATATGATGGTGTTGCAAACATTCCACCATCTATTATTCCAATAAATAAACAGCTTGAAAAGAATGCCATTAGGAAGTTTGTAAACCATGGGCGCTTTTGCATGGATAAAACGATGGTTGCAAATAATACTGGTAAAAGCAAAACCACTATAAATGCAAAACTTGGAAGGTATTGGTATAGGCCCACGCCGGTGTTTATGCCACTTTGAATAAATGGTCCCATTAACTGGGCTAGAACCGCTCCCAAAATGGACTTTAACAGGTGGGTATGCAGAATGCTTGTGGAGCTCATGCCGTTAGTCATAGAGCAGAAAACTGTGTTGAGTCCAATGCCCATTTGAATTCTAAAAATAACCTCCAACAGAATGCCTAAAGTTAATATAACTGTACCCAAAACTATTGAAATTTTCAGATATTTTGTTGTGTCAATGTTCTTTTTAATTATCTGGGATAATATTAGGAAAAGGCCTAAAAGACCAAAGAATATTATGTCTTTTCCTTTGGATGATCCCATTAGGAATAAATATGTAATCGGCCTTATAATCGGATTGAAAATATCTGTTATAAAGATAGCTCCCGCAAGCAAAATAAATATAATTCCAATTAGTATAGTTTTATTAACTTTCATTAACAATAATTTAATTATTAATACTTTATATAAGTGATGCCATGTTTCCAATAGAATATTTCATAGGATTGATATTGATAGGCATTTGTGCAGGTTTTGCATCAGGTCTTTTAGGTGTTGGTGGAGGATTTCTAATAGTTCCACTTCAATACTTTTTGCTTAAATACATTGGTGTCGAACCTGATTTGGCAATTTTAATTTCATTTGGAACCAGCCTGGCCATTATCATCCCGACATCACTTAGCGGAGCTTACAGGCATACCCGAACAATGGACAATATTATAAAACCCGGAATTCGGCTGGGCATTTTTGGGATAATTGGAGGGGCAATTGGAGGTTTTGTCGCATCAGCCTTGCCTTCAAGAGTCTTGGAAATAATCTTTGGCCTTCTATTGCTGTTCATAACAGTCAACAATATTGTCAACATTAACAAGGAGAGAGAAGATGCCAAAATACCATTTAATCTGATTACATCAGGGATCATTGGCCTTTTGGTAGGTTTCTCTTCAGGTCTTTTGGGAGTTGGCGGAGGAATATTCCTAATAGCTATCTTGACGGCGCTTTTGGGTTTTTCAATGATAGAGGCTATTGGAACATCATCTATTTTTATCAGTCTCACCGCTGTTGGGGGATTCTTGTCCTATATGGTTTCAGGTTGGGGCGTAAGCATATTCCCATATTCCATAGGCTATGTTAGCATTATTAACTTTGTTTTGATTGCTTGTTTTTCAGTTCCAATGGCGTCATTAGGGGCTAAATTTGCCCATAAGGTGCCTCAAAAGAAATTAAAGATAATATTTTCGGTATTGGTATTATACATGGCATTGAAGATGTTAGGAATTCTACCATGAGGTGGTTGTATGAGTGAAGAGCGAAAAATCGGAGAAAATTTTGATGAAAAAACTGCAGGAGATATATTCGATAAATTGAGAAATGTTGAAGGTAAACTGAAACCTAAAAAAGATGGAAAATTCAAAAACATTTCTGACTTGATGAATGAAGCGAACTATCTGAAAGGTTTAGGCAAATATGATGAGGCAATTGAATTATATAAACAGGTCATCTTTACCTTGCCGGATTCTCAAAAGGCCTATGAGGCACTAATTGACACATATCAAAAACAAGGTGATATTGACAGTGAAAAAGATATTTTAAAAAAAGCAATTAGCAATTGCAAGGATAATAAAAATTTTAAAGACAGATTAGATGAAATCAATTAGAAAAATAGGGTTAATCGTCCCATTTTTTTCATTTTCCTTCATCTGCTCATCAATTTCAAATTTGTTTAGCTAGGGCATTAAATCACTAATCTTAGTATAACATCAATGATAAATAGGATTATTGCAAAGTATATTATGAAACGTCCGTGTTTTTGGTATAGTGGTGTTTCCTTTTTGAAAAATACTAAAGCCGCTCTATATAGCAAACCAATTATTGGAGAAATTACAGCAATGATATAACCGATGATAGGTATTGCTATTGTTCCTTCATTTTCCATTTTTTCACCTTATTAATGATTATTTTTCAATTAAATTAATTCCCATTCCTGTTGCGGTTATGTGGATGCTATCTCCGCCCATTCCAATTAATCCATATTGGATATATAAATCAAGAATGCAATTTCCTCCGTCTGCCTTAACCTTATCCGCTAAAGTTAGTAGGCATTCGTCCTTTCCTTCTTTTATGTTATTTAAACGTTTTTTCTCTAGTTCATCATCTTTAAGCGGGATTTTAACTTTATTCTCTATGATGATTTCGCTTTGATAAATGCCGAGAAGTTCATGGCTTCGAGTCATATCTGTGCTTGTTATAAAGAAAAAATTCTGTGAATTCAGTCTCTCATTACTTTTGTTTTCGTCAAAAAAGAGATCATACTCAACGGGCTCTTCAGGCCTTTGAGTTTCCCATCGGATGTTGCTTTTAATTTTTTTCAACAGGACCATAATTTTTTTGCCCAGCCATGAGAAATTAGATACAATGCCGCCAATAACAACTAAAAGAATATAGTTTACAACTGTAGGAAATGCCGCTTGTAAAATCACGAAAATGGACCCAGCAGTTATTAGGTTCATTCCTAAAGTGGGATTTTTTAAAATGAAACTATAAAATGTAGTGTCGATAAAAAGGATAAATGCGCTGATGGCACCTAAATTTCTGCCAATGGTTCTGTTGGCAACTACTGTCTCCGCATATCCTGCACCCAATGGCGCAAAAATCAATCCTAAATTCCATCCAAAGATTGCAATATTAAAATATAGGAAAATTGCATAAACTATAAGCCCCGCTGCGGTACCTATAGCTATGGACAGCAATACCTTCCCAATATATTTTAAGTCTATTTCTTTGCCTATAATTTTCATATTATTCGTATTTTATAGCGGTACCATATGCTGTAACAAGGATTGTATTTCCCATGGTTCCGCCTAAGTTATCATATGAAATTTTAAGGCCGATAATAGCATTTGCACCTAAGCTTTCGGCTTTTTCGGTCATACTTTTAAATGCAATTTCACGAGCCTTTTCTAATTCCTCTTCATATTGTGTGGTTCTTCCGCCCACAACATCACGAACACCTGAAAATATGTCCTTATAAATATTGGAACCAATTAAGGATTCGCCTGTAACTAATCCCTTATATTCAATAATTTCCTTATTTTCTAAAGTATTTGATGATGTTAAAATCATGTTATCCCTATTTTACAAAGGTCAATACTGCCCAGATTATTAAAAATATTGCAATTACTACATACAAGATTAATTGGGATCTTTTTCTTTGTTTTAATCTTGCATCCCAGACTTTTTGACAATCCGGTGAGCATACGAGTTCGTTTAAAGGTATTGGGGTTCCACATATTGGGCAATGTTTATGAGGGTCTACTGCCATTTTATCATCTCCTTATATTTTGAAAAATTCTTTTGTATTCTTATTAACTTGATTTGCAAGCTCTTCTGCATCCATTCCCATGCAAAGGGCAATTGTTTTGAGGATGTGAGGTAAATATTTCGGTTCATTCCTGTTCTTTTTAGGTTTTACATCAAAGTTTTTAGGTATTAAAAATGGAGCATCTGTTTCAATCATTAATTTTTCTGGAGGAATAGCACTTACTGCTTCCTGCAGGTCTCTTCCTCTTTTCATGTCACAAATCCATCCTGTAACGCCAATGAAACAACCTAAATCGACATAGTTTTGGGCTTCCTGTTTGGTCCCTGTAAAACAATGGACAACTGATCTTTCAACCACGCTATCATGTCTTTTTAGGATATCATATAAATCTTTATGAGCCTCTCTTTCATGTAAAAATAATGGCATATCGGTTCTTTCAGCAACTTCAATTTGTGCTTCAAACCATTTTCTCTGCAAGTCCTGTGGTGAAAAGTTTCTATTATAATCAAGACCACATTCTCCAATGGCCACTACACATTCTTTCTTGGCTATTTTTTCAAGCTCGAACATTGTATGTCCATTGCAGGTTTTGGCATCATGAGGATGAACTCCTGAGGTTGAAAATAAAGTTCCAGGATAGTTAGATGCATATTCTGCAGCCATATGGCTTGAATGTACATTGGTTCCTGTAATGATGAACTGTTTCACGCCGGCTTCTTTAGCTTCCTCTATGATTTCAACACGGTCTTTTCTAAAAGATTTGTGCATTAAGTTCAAACCGATATCAATAAGATTGTCCACTGAATCACCTATTCGCTAAGTACTCTTGTACCAATTTTTTCTCCATTTACTGCCTTGATTAGGTTTTCAGGTTCAAATCCGTTGGTAATCACTGTTTCCAGGTTGGATCTTTTAATCATTTGTACGGCGGTAGTGTCAAAGAATTCATAAGTTCCTGCCTTAACGTCTTTTCCGCTTAAAAATTCAAGAAGGTCAGTTGCGGTAATTTCAGGAACTAGCTCTGCGTCATCAAATTTGTTTGGATCTTTGGTATACATTCCATCAACAGATGTTAAGTTTATGAGCTTATCTGCTTGAATGTATTCTGCAAGTATTGCTGAAACTGCATCGGTACTGTGTGCAGGTTCTGTTCCGCCCATAACAATTATTTTTCCGCTGGCTGAGAATTCCAAAGCTTCCTGGAAGTTATGAGGAACTCTTTGATAGGCTGCATCGCCGAGTGCGGAAAGCATTAATTTTGCATTGATTCTTGTCACTTCAATTCCAATATCATCGCATTGTGCCTCTCCAGCACCTAAATCACGAACAACTCCAATATATTCTCTTGCAGGTTTTCCTCCACCTACAACAACAAATAATTCATGTTCAGTTGCTAAATCTTTTAAAATAGCACCATATTCTTGGAATTTTTTACTGTCATATTCTTTGAGTAAAATTGATCCTCCAATTGCAACAACAATTTTCATATATTCACCTTATCTATTATTTATCTATTAGATGTTATTTAAATTTTAATAAGGTTGGGGGGTTTTTTTAAAGTTGTTTAAATGAATGGTAAAAAAATAATTAGAAAATATTTAAAAAAAGAAATTTGAGAGGATTAGAAATCCTCTGTAGTTAAGCCTTTGTATAAAAATCCTGCAATTATTGCACCAACAATTGGAGCTAAAAGGAATACCCAAACTTGTTGTAATGCTTGCCCACCAAGGAAAAGAGCTGGTGCTAAACTACGTGCAGGGTTAACAGAAGTACCTGTTAATGGAATGCCCATGATATGTACGAATGCAAGTGTTAAACCGATTACAATACCTGCGACAGCACTATTTTCAGCTTTTTTAGTAACTCCAAGAACTGTGAATACAAATACAAAGGTTAAAATTATTTCAACTATTATTGCTCCCACAACGTCAAGTCCAACACTTGATGCGGAGCCAAATCCGTTCTGACCAAGGCCTGTTGCTGCATATCCTCCAAGGCTTGGCGCGGAGTTTATAATTGCCACCAATAGGGCAATACCTATTATTGCACCAATACATTGGAATACAATATACATTAATAGGTCTTTAGTATCCATTCTTCCATCAATCCACATACCGATTGAAACGGCAGGGTTGATATGACATCCGGAGATGTCTCCAATAACATAAGCCATAGCTACAATAGACAAACCGAATGCAAGTGCAATGCCCAGTGTGCCTAATATGGATCCCGCTATGGCTGCGCTTCCGCAACCAAATAGAACAAGAACCATTGTTCCTATTAATTCTGCAATATACTTTTTCATAAATTTCCCTCAATTAATCTATCTCTCATGTATTAATATCTTCTTATCCTCTTAAATAATAAATATGCTAAGAAAAGCACGAATAATATTAGTATGAATGGGAATATGTGTAATAATATTGAATCGTTAACTTTATCGAAGTGATATTCGCTTTCAAAGCCCATATGTTTTGCATCAGTATGAGTTTGAGTTATCTTTGCAAAGTTGTATAACAAATCATAGTAACTGATGTGTGCCCCTTCATATTCTATGGAATCCGGCGCTCTTCCATTTTCATCCATGTATTCTCTAACTATTCCTCCCATTTTGAAATAGTCATAAATGGAATATGTGTCTTTTACCATAAATGAAACGCCCATTGGGTTTTCAGGTTCTTCAAAGGATTTTGGAATGTCAAGTCCATTTCCATTCAAATAAGAACTGGTTTGATATAGAAGTTGTGGGCCGGTATAATTGCCATATGTTCCTTTCATTTCTTTATCGTTGCTTTTTATTAATTCTTGACTTGCTTTGGCCATTACAGATGGTTTAATGATATTGTTTTTAATTAATCCATCACTTAAAGTTTTTTCATCTTTGTCATGAGTTTTAATAATGTCTACAATTTCCTGTGCTATCTGTTTGTTCATTTCTTCATCGTATCTGGATATTACACCATCTTCAACATTATTTGGGAACTCTTTAGCTGGTTGAACATAGTAGATTCCTGCATTTTTAAGGAATGTGCCCGGATCTTGCATTCCTGCTAATGTTTCATTTGAATAATTGTCGTCCCATGCTCTTCTTAAGAAATTTGTATGATTATCTAAATCATAATTGCCAATATTAACGAATACTATTTGTTTATCTGAATTTACTGTAGAACTGCCTAACTGCAGATAGTTTCCCGCATCAGATGCCGCTAAATCGACACTTACGTCACTTGTCACTTCTATTGACCGCCATCCTTCTCCTGCTGCGGGAGCCTGATTGTCAACAATAACTTGTAATTCTCCTCCACTTAATTCTTCAATATAACTCTTTAAAGAGTTTAACAGTTTTACGTCACTATCATGGTCAATAATATTGTCTGAAGTTATAAAAACGGTTTTTGCTGCACTGACGTCTTGTATAACTGGAGCCAATATTATCAAGGCCATAATTAGTATTGCTATTTGTCTTTTCATGTCTCTTTACCTTGATATTAGTTATATATTTATATTTACCTTATCAATAAAATATTTTTCCCACTAATATTCATATTGACTTTAAAATATTATTTTTCACCATAAAAACAATTTTGCACGCTTTATATAGTTAGTTTTAAATATTAAACAACTTAATAGGTATTTTGAGGATTTAAAAAGATTATCTTTTATTTTAAGGTGAATATTGATAAGATTTAATAAATTTTGATTTTAATTATGGAATTGAAATTAGCATGAAAATTTGGCATATTATTTGTTTGAAAATAATTTGTGATAGGTGGCTATTTAATAATTGACCTATGATTTAATGTTGGTTTTCAAATTCAATATTTTAAATTATTATTTTTAAGTCCAAACTGAAAAATAAAAAGTTAATTGCTAGTTAATAGCTTTTTGTTAATTAATGGTATTTGTAATCGTCCTCAAGTTAGGTGATTTAAAATGTTAAGAAATAATGGAAAGATGATTATTGGAAGAAATTTCCTGTTTTGTCTATGTGTTATTTGTTTAATGTTTACTGCATTTGGAGTGGCTGTTGAAGATTCATTTGCTGTAGATTTAAACGAAACAGATGGTGAAATTGGATTGGAATCCAATGATATAAATGAACTAGAAAATTCTCAAGAAAATAATGTTTTGGAGGTTGATTCTCAAGATTTTGAAAATGAATTGGGGGCAGTACATACTCCAAGCGGAGATAGTTATTCAAACATACAGGAGAAGGTCAATGCAGCTAGAGATGGAGACACTATTTTATTGAAGGGAAATTATCATTCAAATGGTAATGACCGAATCGTAATCGATAAGAAATTAACGATAACTGCTGACAATATGGCAACACTTGATGGAAAACATTTGTCAACTGCATTTTTTGTTAAGGAAAATGGTGCAGGTACGGTATTCAGGAATTTGAAATTCATAAACGGTGAAGGAAACATCGGATCTGCAGTAATCATACATTCAAAAAATGTCCATATAGAAAATTGTATTTTTGAAGACAATCATGCAAACCATGGAGGTGCGGTCAACGGTAGATACGATTTGGATATCGCTTCTGGCGTTATTGTTGATAACTGTCAATTTAGAAGAAATACATGTTATTATCAGGATTTGGAACAACAATCTTCAGCTGCTGCGCTTGCATTGTATAGTCGGGACACTGAAGTTAGAAATTGTATTTTTGAGGATAATTGGGTTAAATCAAAAATAGAGTCATATGGTGGAGCTATTCAGGTCGGTTTGGATGAACCAGGATCAAATGCAAAGGTGATAAATTGTATTTTTAAGAATAATAGTGCAATAAGTACTGAAAGATCTTCTCATGGGGGTGCAGGCTGTGTTAGAGATGGTACCGTTTATACAAAATGTATTTTCATAGATAACTTAGCAGATGAGGGAGGAGCATTGACATTTCATGCATCAGGTGAAATAAATAATTGTACCTTTATAGATAATTCCGCAAACATTTATGGTGGTGCACTTTCAACTGGTTGGATGTATGATTATATGGAATTAACTGTTAATAACTGTAATTTTGATGGAAATGAAGCTCCAAACGGCGGTGCTATCCAGGCAAACGGTTTGAATATTATAATTCAGGATTCAAACTTCAAAAACAATAAAGTAACTGAAAACGGAGGTGCCATTTATGTGAGAGCAGAAGACGTCAGCATTAAGAATTCCATTTTTAATTCAAATAATGCGAATGTGGATGGTGGAGCAGTTTATATTGAGGGTAAAAATACTTTAATTGAGGATTCATCATTCACCGCTAATGAGGCAATCCCTGATGTAACCAAAACTAATGACGGATTGGGAGGTGCCATTTATGTGGACAGTTCACAGGCATTAATTAAAAACAATTCATTCAAGTTCAATACCGCAAGGAACGGAAGTGCGATTTATTATGATGAATCAGGTGAAAAACTCACATTGGAAAATAACGAGTTGTTCCAGAATCAGGCGTGGGTTTATCAATTACCGATTTATGCCGAAGATATTTATTATGGCGATTGCGAACAGGTAAAAGTAGTCCTCTTCGGAGGAAATAACATCGCCGATTTTGACAATTTGGCGGTTTCCAATGCAATATATAATGCCGCTGATAATGTCAATATTGTAATTGACGGTGAATATCCATTATATGGTGCTACAAATACTGGTGAATTATATCAGGATGGCCGTGAGTATAACATCAATGTATTGCTGTCCATTCAGCATGAGGATGGAACTGTAGTTTATAATGAAAGTGGACGTACAAACTATTTGGGAGAAATTGTTGTGGATTTGGAAAATTTAAAACCTGGAAGATATTATGTTTCAGCAAAACATTTCGAGGATACCTATTACAAGCCTATTTCAAATGCAACAACTTTCCTGGTCAGTCCGAAAGTTGACAATGAAGTTAGAAAATCAGTTTCTAAAAGTGTTGCCAATTTTGAGGATGTGGTTACTTGGACTATAACTATTACAAATCATGGTCCAAATGATTCGACAGATGTTAAATTGACTGATGTTTTGCCCGAAGGTTTGATTTTGATAAACACTACTGCCAATGGCAGATATGATCGTGAAACTGGAGTGCTAACAGTCGGCAATTTGAAGGTTAATGAAACATTCACATTTAAGATGATTACAGTCATCAATAAGACTGGAAATATTGTCAATAAAGTGAATGTGACTGCCTATGAATTCGATACAGACATTGAAAATAATCATGATGAAATTAATCTTTTTGTAAGTCCTGCAAGTGATTTGGCAGTGGATAAAAGCGTTTCGAATTCCACCCCTAATTATAAGGACCAAATCACATGGACAATACAGATATCTAACAATGGTCCGGATACTGCTCATGACGTGGTCATGTTTGATGTGCTTCCTAAATCACTGATTTATGTGGATTGCGATGGAGATTATTCATCCAGTTCAGGAATTTGGAATGTTGGAACCTTGCAGAAGGGTCAAAAGGCAACTCTAAATATTCGTTGCATTGTAAATGGCACAGGTTTGATTGAAAACTTTGCATCAGTTAATTCATCTGAGTTTGATTATGATGAAACAAACAATAATGACAGTGAAAGGATACTTGTTAATCCTTCAAGCGATTTGGCTATTGTTAAAACGGTGAATGCAAGTAATGTAAACTATAATGATTTGGTAAAATGGATTTTGACAATTTCAAACAATGGTCCGGATATTGCAAAAAATGTTAGGGTTGAGGATTTGCTGCCTGAAGGCTTTTCATATGTGGATTCTGTTTTATCCAAAGGAATTTACAGTGATGATTTATTTGGCATTGAATCCATTGAAGTCGGCGAAACAGTAACAATTGAAATAGTCACACTGGTTGAAAATACTGGGAAATTTATAAATTATGCAAATGTCACCTCTGATAATCATGACCCTGATTTGACAAATAATGAGGATGAAGAGGGAATTTTTGTCAATCCTGCATCCGATTTGTCAGTTACAAAATCTGTCAGCGATTCAAATCCTAAATTTAATGACATTGTAACATGGACAGTTGAAGTTGTCAACAATGGTCCTGACGTGGCACATAATGTCATCATCAGTGATCTGCTTCCGGATTCCCTGATTTGGATTGGAGATGACAGTTTAGGAGATTATAATCCAATTACAGGAATATTGTTCATTGATGAATTGGATGTTGAGGAATCATTTGAGTTAAACATCGAATGCCGTGTCAATGCAACCGGTCTGATTCAGAATAATGTTTCCGTTAATGCCAGTGAATATGATTACAATCTGACTAACAATGTTGACAATGAAACAATTGATGTTGAAAAGGCTGCCGACGTATCCGTAATTAAATCGGTCGACAATCATTCTCCAAACTACAAGGATATGGTTAGATGGTCATTGGTCATTTCAAATAAGGGTCCTGGTAAGGCAACTGATGTCTATGTGGAAGACAGATTGCCTGAAGGACTGATTTTGATAAATTACACTGCCACTAAAGGAATCTATGACAACGGTGTTTGGGTAATGTGCTGCTTAGAGAATGGTGAATCAGAAACACTTGAAATAATCTGCAGAGTCAACAGAACAGGTAAAATTATGAATTTGGCAACAATCCATGCCAATGAATATGATTGTGATGAAAGCAACAATGCAGACAATGAAAGCATTGATGTTCCGTTGGCGGTTGATTTGCAGGTATTGATGGAAGTTAACAATAATAATCCACAATTCGGTGAGGAGGTTATCTGGAAAATTAGCGTGAAGAATAACGGTCCGGATAATGCAACAGGAGTAACTTTGGATGATATCTTGCCTAGGGGATTGGTATTTACAGGATATGAATCAAGTACTGGAATTTATGAGGATGGCATTTGGGATATTGGTTCATTGAATGTGGATGATGTGGTTTATCTTAATATAACTACAATTTCCGATGAGCTGGGTGAAATAACTAATGATGCTAAAGTAAACTCTAGGGAATATGACTGGAATATGGACAATAACTATGCAGATGACTTTATTGATGTCATGCCTATTGCAGACGTATCCATTGAAAAATTTGTTGACAATGATTATCCAAAATATGGCGAAACCGTTAAATGGAAATTAGTTGTATCAAACAATGGTCCGAATGTGGCACACAATTTGGTTGTCAGGGACATTCTCCCAAAAGGATTGCAGTTTATCAAATCAAATGCGGATTACTCAAACAACAGCTGGAGAATTGGAAGTTTGGATGTTGCGGAGATTAAATCAATTGAAATAATCTGCAGGGTTATATCAACCGGTAATTTCAACAACCGTGCTGAGGTTTGGGCGGATGAATTGGATCTTGATGAATCTAACAACCATGCACACAGGTCAATTCATGTCAATCCCGCTAGCGATTTATCAATAACCAAATCGGTTTCTAAAAAACATTACCGTGTTGGTGATGTGATTGAATATGTTATTGAAGTGTTTAACAATGGTCCTGATACTGCACAAAATGTTAAAGTAAGTGAAATATTGGATGATTTATTAAAATTAAAATCATTTAAGGTTACACAAGGTAAATTCAATAAATTTACTAATGTTTGGACAATAAACCGTCTTGGTAATGGTCAATCAGCAAAATTGGTTATTAAGGTTGTTGCAATTGGTGAAGGAATTATCAAAAACACCGTTAGAGTGACCAGCGATACATTTGACTATGATAATTCCAATAATATGGATTCTGCAATCGTCAATGTAACAGAAGAGCCTTCACATAATCAGGATAATCCTAATCTTCAGGATGATTCAAATGAGGTTTTACAAAGCAATCTTGAAATCCATCCTACTGCCAATCCGATTGTGATGTTGATGCTTTGTCTGATATTTCCACTAATATTTTGGGGAAACGGTATTTCAAAGAAAAATTAATTTAAAGTAGCAATTTTGCTACTATTTTTATTTTTTTTAAAACGATTTTTCAAAATTTTTCAAGTATCAAAATTATTAATTTCACGATTAATTATTTTATAAGTTGGTGAAAAAAACACCCAAATAATCGTCCATTTCTTTAAAATAATCAAAACCTTTATATAAAACTTCCAATAAATATTTATTTAGATATTGATGTAATTATAATTTTTTTGAAAAGTTCGTAATTAACTCAATATTTTTAATTAATCAAAAGAGGTGTAATTATGGCTGAAGAAGAAAATTTTGATGAAACTGAAGCAGTTCTCGAAGAAGATATTGATGAAAAATTACCTTTCGCTAAAGCTGAAGTTGTACGTTTGATGAAAGAAAACCTTGATGATGACAAGATGATTCGTGAAAGGGTAAAAGTGGAAATGAACATCTTCCTCGGTGAAGTGTTAAAAAACGTATGTAAACAATTGAATGAGTATCCATACACTACAATTGAATACGAAATGCTTAAAGAATCAATTTATCCATACACCAACATCGAAAGAATCAATCAAGAAAAAGAAAGAATTTTATTACATTTAGAAGCTATTAAAGCAGATTGTAATGCATTAGCTATGGATGTTCAAAGAACATTAAAATTAAAAGATGTAGCTGAAGAAGACAGCTTCGTTAATTTTTCAATAAATGATGAAGAAGATGAAGAAGAATAAACTTCTTCTTTTTAATTTTCTTCAATATGACTAAAACCTGTTTTTAAATCATGCAATTCCTCATCGGGAATTTCTAAAATTTCGACATTTTCACTGACAATATTGCTTTGTCCGAATGGATCAAGTATGATTAGTGTAGCTGTGCCGTTTCCT
Source organism: Methanobrevibacter sp. (assembly GCF_045130115.1). Classification (GTDB taxonomy): domain Archaea; phylum Methanobacteriota; class Methanobacteria; order Methanobacteriales; family Methanobacteriaceae; genus Methanocatella. The sequence continues at coordinate 70,021 of NZ_JBGUPC010000059.1, read as the reverse complement.
TTTTTAAGCTCTTGAATTTTATTTAATGTATTTTTTGCGTTTTTTTGAGATTCCTCATTATCAAACAGCATCAGAGCTTTTTTAACAGCACTTTCAAAACGGGTGAGTACACCTTCCACATTGGTTACGTATCCTTCTGATTTTGGGCCAGGTTCCACTTTCACGCCGATTTCTGGAATAATGACGGTAGCGGATTGTGATCTGACAACCCTAATGGATAAGTTATTCTTATTTATTTCAAGAACATATTTTGCAGGGTCATTCTGTTCTAATGCAATAATGTCTGAGTGTTTAAATCCGCATGATGGGCATTGGATGGTTGTTTCCATTACATTGCCAAAATGAGGTATTTCTATTTCCTTCATTATTGATTTTGCAACGCCTTCAACTCCACATGCAGGACATTTGATTATCATTTCATTAATACTTTCATCATTCATTTAACACATATCCTTTTTCGTTTAATTCTTTAACTATTTTATCTAACTTCTCTTGATTGGAAGCGCAAATCACTGTACTTCTATATTCAGATAACTTATACAATTCATTCAGGTATTCTTTTTTGCTTTTGTCTTCCTTTATATTTTTTATGAATTTGTTTGCGGATTCGATATCTGAAACAGTAACATTTCTGACTAAAGGCTCTTTGAATCCTTTAATGTCATAGGTAATTTTTTCAATGCTTCCATTATTCTGATTTATGATGATGTCTATGACATCTTCCAGCTCATCTACACTATTTATCAGGTTTACTGTGGTGCAGGATTTATTTATTACAGACAATATCCTTTCTAAGGTTTTGTCAATTGACTCTGTATTGATTATGTTGACATCATGCTCCTTGGCCTGTCTTAATAGGTGATCATGAATAATTCTATTTTCTCTAAAGAAATCTAGTTGTTTTCCTCCCCGGTGTATTTGAACGGCTCTTTTGACAAACCTTTCCTTGTGGGATTCCTCATCTGAACTCAGGACGAAAAAATAAATGTTTGCATACTCTTTAAACTGCTCAATGTCAATCAGTCCCGGAACCAGGTGAACTCCTTCAATTATGATGTCATCAAAATCGGTAATTGCCCTTTGAATGACTTTTTCCAGTGCAGGAATCACATAGGATGCATGGTCATCAAAACCCGCTGCCACCAGGTCATCATAGCTTGTGTATCTGCTTTTATTTCTAATGCTTTTATATGCATCATAGGATGAACTGTGTAGTGCTGGCGCATATTCTTTACCAATTATCCCCCTAACCACTGCTCTTATGAAATCACTTTCGATTAAATGCTTGATATTCAATGATCTTGCAAGTTCTGCTGCAATAGTGGACTTTCCAATCCCTGATGCACTTCCAATTAATATAACATAAGGCTTTCTCATGTTAGTGTTCTCCTAAAAAGTTTTTAATAATTAATATAATATATGTAATTTTCACTTAAAAAACATTATACTTTATTAATGAAAAAAATTATAATTAATAGTAATAACATTTTTTTAAAAAATTTATCAAAAATTATGATAATAAATTGAATTATTAGTTATAAGTTATAAATTATAGGTAGGGGTGAAGTTTTTGTATTCAGTAAAATCAGTAAAGGATATTCAAGATTTAAATCCATTCATTGTCGTTGGTTGTGGAGGTGGAGGAGAAAAATTCTCCAATCTCGAAGGTATTGAAACCGTGGGATATATTGATGACAATGTTAAAAAGCAAGGAAAACAGTTTTGTGGGAAAATCGTATCAGGTAGTTTGGAAGAATGTTTAAAAGGAGCTCCTGATGCAAAATCACTTGTTATAATGCTTCCAATTGGTGCTGAAGGTGCAGCATTGAAATATGCCGTTCAGGCAATTGATGCAGGATTAAATGTGATTACTTCATTTAGATCATTGTCCATTGCTGAGAATTTATCATTAAAGAGATTTGCTGATTCAAAGAACCTTGTTATCAAAGAAATAGGTCCTAGACTTGATGTTGTCGAAAAAATTGCCGGCATTGCCCCTAAAAAATCATGTGAAGTTTTACCTAAGATATCTTACACTCCTAAAGCGCCGGTTATTTTTGTTGGAGGAACATCACAGGAATGTGGAAAAAGGACAACTACCAAAATGCTTGGTATAGCAAGTAAAGAAAGAGGATTGAACCCTGCAATTATTTCCACTGATGAAATGGGATTAGAAGAACCTACTGATTTTAACTTTAGAGCAGGAAGTTTATCTGCCATGGATGTGCCATCAGCAGTATTGTCTTCCATAAAGTATGTTGAAGAAACTAAACAACCAGATATTATTTTTATTGAAGGCCAATCCAGTTTGACTGAAAATGGAAATCCTCATCCAAGAGGTTTGTCAGCAGCAATTTTAATTGGAGCTGCTCCGGATGCGGTTATTGTTGGACATAGGCCAAATCACCCGTACAGGGAACCAAAAGGAATTGAAGAGGAAATTAAAGCTATTGAAGCGGTAGAGCCAACAAAAGTTGTTGGACTATCAATCAATCTTAAGAACGCCAGTCTGGATATGTGTCCTGAATACTTTGAGGATACATACAATTTGCCTGCGGAAGATGTTTACAATAATGGGGCTTCTAAATTATTAGATGCTATATTTGAATATTTAGAGGAGTAATTTAAATGAGTTTTACAGATGATTTAAAAAGAAGTTTAGGATTTGAAGAAACAGATTCAAGTAGCAAATGGAAAGATGAGGTTTCAAACATTTTTGATTCTGTCCGTGATGCAATTAAACCTAAAGAAAATCATAATGCTCCGCAAGGACGTCCTCAACAACAATATAGGCCAACCCCTAAAGTGCCACAGGACCCTACTGCTCCTCATCCAAGACCTACTCCTGTCTATGATGATTATGATGATTTTGTGATTGTTCCGGAACAGTCCTATTATGAAATCGTTTTAATCAGGCCTAAATCAATCGATGACATTAACTATATTGTTGATCAGGTTCTTGAAGAGAAAAATCCGGTCATTGTTGATCTGTCATTTTTAGAAAGGGAAAGTTCTCCTAACTTTAAATTGGCTAGAGATAAGATTAATCAAATGAGATTAAAATACGGCGCTCAAGTGCTATTGCTTGCACGCAGCGAAGATAAGAATTTAATCATTATATCTCCTAAGAAAGTTAAAGTGCTTAATAAAGGATAAGTAGAGGAATCTCTACTTCTCAACTATTTTTTAAAAACACTACATATTTGATTAGCACATAAACCACCAAAACCGTTGCTGTCACTGTTTCAAAAATCAGAATGTCATTTAGCAGTATATTTGAACTTATTTTTCCAATTATTCCTTTTGTTGCAAGCGCACTTATCACGAATGGAAACGTGAATGCTGAAAAGCTTGGATAGAACTCTAAGTTTCTATAGCTAATGAGCTTATAGAATGAGAATATGTAGAATAGGCAGGCTATTGCATACAGGGCTAAAACAAATTCATTTGAAATGTGCTGGGCGGAATTAAGGTATCCGAAAATCAATATGCTGAACAATGCAGTGAATATGCATGTCAATGGTTTGTTAGGGTCGGGAATTTGCTTATAGATGAATTCTTTGTACATCACAAGGGGGAGGGTAGCCAGCATGCCAATAAAACCGATAATGAAGAACAGGAAGTCTATTTCATGAATTCCGTGATAGTGTGCAGTGATTGCACCCATGGTTATTCCAACATAGACTATCCAGTAGCTTGGGTAGACTGTCGAAATATCAAATTTACATATGACGAAATGATATGTAAAGTAAATAACTAGTAGAATATGGAGGGCAATTCCAATAATCCAAATGGCATATGCAATACTTGGCATAAATGGTATGATATATGTAGATAAAATCATTAAACTCATCGAAAAGGTACCTGAACTGCTGACAATGACAGGATTTTTGAAGTCCTCCCTGATGCTTTGGGGGTACAGGACGATTTTCAATATCATTAAGATTAAAATAATGGCACCTATTGTTCCGAATGCATATCTTAAATAGGGATGGATGTCCTGAAGCAGATTGCCTAGGGATAGCGTTGCAAGAATCAGTCCTGAAATTGGAATGGGGAGTTTTTTAATGATGTTCATTATATCTTAAAGAATTCTTTTGCATTTTTGCTTGAAACTTTTTCGATTTCACTTTTTTTATAGCCCTGTCTTTCAAGTTCGCGAACGGTTTTCGGAACTGAAAGAGGATCTGACGGTTTGTTGCTTATGTCGCTGTTCAACAGGAATCTGTCAAAACCGTATTCTTCTAAAATGGAAATTGCATCAAATTTATCCATCTTTTGAGGCTGCACAGTCAGACCCAACATGCAGCTGCTGTCGATAACATCGCCAATGACCTGCGGGTTTATGTGGTCAATTACGGCTTGGCTTTCATCAAGGTGTTGTGGGATAATGTCTAAAATTACTTTCAGCACTTCAGATTTGTTTTTTCTTGGTGTATGGACAATTACCTTTGATTTGGTTTCATCTGCGATATCCAACTGTCTTTTAAAGATGTCAATTTCGCTATCCGTCAAATCCTCAAGGCCTATCTCTCCAATGGCTATAATTTGTTTTGCTTCAATCCATTCGTATAAACTTTCAAAGATTGTTTCAGGATTGACATTGGAATTGGTGGGATGGATTCCCAATGCAACTTTCAAATCAAGTCCGTATTCTGAAGCCCTTTTTGTATCCAATTCAAGAATTCTGTTTAAATGGTTTAATAGTACAATGTCTTGTGGTATCTTATATGGGTAATAACTGCATGTTATTCCACAGTCGATTCCGGCCAAATACATTTCTCTAAAATCTTCTCCACTTCTTGCATCAGCATGCATGTGTGTATCTATCATTTTCATCCCTATGTGTATATTTATTTAGTTTTATTTTATTTTTCATAATTTAAAAAAATATCTAAAATTCTTTTCATTTTTAAAGTTTTTGTAAGTGTGATTTTTCATTTCTGTTCACTTAAAGAGATTTTATATTTCAGAGTAATAAAAAATAGTGTTGTAAGTAATACTTAATAGGTGATTATCTTGAGTGAAAATAAAAACTATCTGAAATACTATAATCTTGTGTCTGAAGATGTTAAATTCGCAGCAAACTCCATTATTAGATTAAGAATATTGGCCGCTCTTTTTGAAAAACCTCAAAACATGAAGGGTTTGACAGATTTAACCAAACTAAGCTACAGCTCTATTTCAAGCACTATCCATGGATTGGAACTAGAGGAATTTGTATACCGTGAATCTAACAAATATTATTTATCTAACTCTTTAAAGATGATAATGGTGCATGTTTTGGAACTTAAAGATGTTGTAAATTTATTAAACAGATTTTTTAACATGTTTGAGGGTCATGTGGTGCGTGTGATTCCAAACAAATCTGTTGTTGAATTGAACATGATTTGCAATTCCGATTTATTGGAATCTGGTGGCATTGATGCATATAAAATTTATAATTTTATAGAAGATGCTTTGATTGATGCAAATAAAGTGCGCTGCATACTGCCTTTTTATCACCTTGATTTAAACAAACAGTTAAATTGCCTTGTAAATAAGGACAAATATGTCGAAATCATAGTTTCTCATGAAATCTTTGAAATTTATGAAGAAAGATCAGAATCAAAATATCTATCTTCATTCAAAGGTAAAAACAACTTTTTGTTGATTGTCACTGATAAGATGATGATTTTAGGTTTATTTAAGGAAAATGGGCATTTTGACCAAAATAGGCTTTTGACTTCAAAAAATAGTGATGCAATAAGATGGGCAAATAATCTATTTAAAAACTTTAAAAAGAAAAATAAATGAGTTTAAACTCATTTATAATATTTTTCCAGGTAATCTTTTAAATCGGCAATTGGTATTCTTTCCTGAGCTTCGGTGTCCCTGTCCCTTACAGTAACCTGATTGTCTTCCAGGGTATCAAAATCTACTGTAACAGCAAGAGGAACTCCAATTTCATCAGCTCTTGCGTATCTTTTACCAATTGTTCCGGTAGCGTCATATTCAACAGTGAAACCTGCCATTCTTAGGGTTTCTGTTAATTCCTGAGCTATTTCACGAGGGCCTTCCTTGTTGACAAGAGGGAATATTCCCAGTTGAACCGGAGCCACTGACTTGTCAAACTTGAAGTAGTCCTTTTCTTCTGTTTCAGCAAATGAATGCAATAAAACTGAATAGGTTATACGGTCAATACCGAATGAAGGTTCGATGACGTGTGGAACTATTTTCTCTCCGGTTATTTCCTCTTCGACATCCTCGAAGATAAGCAGGTCTTCTGTAACCTCATAGACTTTATCCAGCTCCACGCTAAACTTGCCGTCTTTTTCAAGGGCTTCCTTGATTTCATCAACATCGGCTTCTTCTATTGCCTGTTTGACTTTTGGAGAATCTCCTTTAAATATTGGTCCAAATTTGGATAGGTTAGGTTTAACAACTGTTTTTTGGACTTTTTTAGGTTCATCATATTCGACGAACACGTTTAAATCGTCGTTACTGTATTGTGAGTGTGATGACAGGTCGTAATCGCCTCTGTCTGCAATTCCGATGATTTCAACCCAACCGTATTTGTCGGTTAGGACTTCAACGTCCCAGCAGTCAAGTGCATAGTGAGCCATTTCTCCTTTCAGGTGTTGTCTGAATCTTAAGACATCTTCAGGAATTCCGATTTCAGTAAGGAATTTGCGGGCTAGATATAATTGGTAAATCAGCATTTCATTGGCTACAATGCCTTTGTCCAATGCTTCTTTTGCAGTTATTTCCAAAGGCTCAAGGTCTTTTTCCTGAACTTCCTGTGAATTCAGGCGTAAAACTACGTCTTCAATCTGTGAGAATTTAGGATGTGTCTTATCTTTAGGGTTTAAAAAGATTTCTGCTTCCGCTTGTGTGAATTCTCTGAGTCTGATTACTCCTTGCCTTGGTGAAATTTCATTTCTGTATGCTTTTCCAAGCTGCACTGCGCCGAATGGCAATTTTCCTCTGAAGAATCTTTCCAGACGTTTGAATAAGATGAATATTCCTTGTGCTGTTTCAGGTCTCATGTAACCTACTTTGTCCCCTTTGGCACCAATTTCAGTTTTAAACATTAAATTGTAATTCCAGATGTTTGACAGTTTGCCTCCGCACTCAGGACAGACGATGTCATTGTCAATTACGATTTGATCAAGCTCTTCGTTTTCAAGGCTTTCCACATCTTCGCCTATTACCTCTTCAATGATGTGGTCTGCTCTGAATACTTCTCCACAACTTTCACATTTACACATTGGGTCGGTAAAGTTATCGACGTGTCCTGATGCTTTTAAAACTTCTTTAGGCATTACGGTAGGACCTTCGATTTCGTAAAATCCTTCACCTGAAACGTATTGCTTTCTCCATTTTTGCATGATGTTGTTTTTTAGGCTTGCTCCAAGAGGGCCGTAGTCAGTAAATCCTGATACTCCTGAGTATATCTCAAAAGATGGCCATAAAAATCCTCTTTTTGCACTGACATTAGACATTTTATCATGATTCATAAATATTAACTCCTATTCTTTTTTCAATTCATAATCTTGTTTAATTCTACTGCTTTCAGGGCGTGTCTGGCCCATATATTTACTATTTCTGTCAGGGTGTCCATAAGGCAATTCTGAAGGGGTGGTCATTGTTTCAAAAACAATTTGGCATACCCTTTGACCGGGATATAATGCCACTGGCATTGCACCGATGTTGGATATTTCCAAAGTGATTCTTCCCTCAAATCCTGGGTCAATAAATCCTGCGGTAACGTGCATTGTAACGCCTAATCTTCCCATACTTGAACGCCCTTCCACTCTTGCAACAAGGTCATCAGGCACTTTAACGTACTCTAATGTAGTGGCAAGGGCAAATTCATTCGGATGTATTATGAATGCTTCACCTTCAGGCACAATCATTGATTCCATATAGGATGCAATGTCCTCTTCATCTTCAGGATCGATATATGGTTGTCTAATCACTTTAAATACTTTAAATTCATCCCCCAATCTCATATCAACAGAAGATGGCTGTATCTGTTTTTCATCTTGAAGGGGTTCAAATCCAATTTTACCTTCTTTTAAATATTCCTTTATAGTCTTATCACTTAAAATTGCCATATTTTCACACAAGTAATTCAATAAATATTATTCTCTTATTTCAAGCAAATTGTCCATTCTATTGACTACATTGTCAATGGTTTCATCCGTGTAGTCGATTGTAATGGCATCGAATTTGCATGCATGTGTACAAAGGCCGCAGCCTTTGCAATTTTCTTTATCAATGGTTATCTTATTGTCTTTTAGGCTTATGGCCTGGAACATGCAAACTTCATCTAAACATTTCTTACATAATCTGCATTTGTCTTCATGGAGTGTTACCTCAACGCCATCGAGTTTTTCCAATTTATCGCTGATGTCTGAATCTAAATTAGGATACACTTTCCACAAACAGCAGCAAGGACAACAATGACAAATGGTCAGCAATCCTTTTCCAGGGCGAACATTCATCCATACGGTATCGATCTTATTTCTGCCGATAATATGACTTAAACCAGCAGCGTCGGCTTCGTCAACCTGAGCCAATGCCTCTTCGACTGTAGCAGTGCGGCCGATATTTCTTGGAATCTTTCGGGTTGTTGGTCCGAGGAAAATGCAGCCTATGTCTTGAGGATAGTCCTCACAGTTGTTTGATGTCCTGCACAGGCATGAATTCATGATGACAATATCGTCGCTGCGCTTAATTACCTCTTTTATCACGTCAGTAGGGAGAAATTCAGAACCTTCGGACTCTATTTTCTGATTGATATTGATGGTATTTGGTATAACAAGTATTTCATCGTCTTCAAACAGCATTTTATCAACGACTTTTTTGTAAATCTTTGATTTTTTGGTAATCTCTGCTATCCAAAATCTCCAATTGAATATGTATTTTAGTGTAAATATGCTAATATCTGCAAATCTAGGTCGTCTCATTGTTCACCAATCTTGTTTTTTAATCGTCTCAATATACCTTTAAGGGTATGTATTTCTCGTCCGGTAATAAATGCTCTTGAAACAATGTTGTTGAATGTTTTAAGCCCATTCCTCTTCTTATGGTCTGGAATGTCCAAGCAGTCAATCAGCTCTTCCATGTCCTTTACCAGGTATTTTTTCTCCAGTTCGCCGCTTTCGTTAAGGCCTTCGACTCCGTAATCATGCTTGTTTTTAAACAGCTCATAAAATATGATTGCTGCTGCATGGGATATGTTCATGATAGGATAAGTCGGGTCGGTTGGAATTGATACGCAAATGTCGCAATCCCCAATTTCCTTATTTGAAAGTCCGTCCCCTTCCCTTCCAAATAATATTGCTATCTTATTTGAAACATTCAGGGATTTTCCAAGCTCTTCGGGTCTTATAGGAATTCTTGATAGATTATAACTTCCTCCGGCCATTCCAGTTGAAGCGACTTTAAAATCAATTCTTCGGGACTGATAAAAGTCATCCAGACTAGGATAAATCTTTGCATTTTCAACAATGTATTTTCCATGTGTAGCCTGATAGTATGCTTCATTTGTCAATTTTGGAGGATTAATCAATACTAAATTCTTTAATCCAAAGTTTGCCATGGTTCTTGCAAGAAAACCGATGTTTCCAGGAGTTTCACACTCTACAAAAACAATATAGATATTTTCCTTAAAAAGGCTGATTTCTTCATCTTCCTTTTCTCTTATGAGCTTTGCACGTGCACTTCCTCTGGATTGGCTTCTTGATTTTGATTTTTTTGTTGAAGTTGACTCTTTTTCGGTTTTGCTTTCTTCTTTACTTTCAGGTGAAGACATTGTTGTAGTCTCAACCACTTTCTCTTCACTTACAGCAGCATCTCCTATTTTAATCAACTCCAAGTTTAATTATTCGTAAGCTTTATCTAATAATTCAAGTAAATGCATTGTTTTGACATCGTCACATCCTATGTCATCCAGACCGTCCTGCAGGTTCCTCTTACAGAATGGGCAGATTGTAACCACAGCCTCAGCGCCGGTGTCCTTAATCATTTCAGCTTTTGATCTTGACAGTTCCATTGCAATTTCAGGTTTTCCGGATTTGATTCCTCCGCCTGCACCGCAGCATTGGCAAGGATATTTCATCTCTTCAAGTTCAACGCCAGGAATCATTTCAATGATTTCCCTTGGCTGGTCTTTAATGCCCTGGCCTCTTCCAAGGTGGCATGGGTCATGGTATGTGACTTTCATGTCCAGTTCCTTCAATTTGGAGGTGTCGAGCTTATCAACCAAGAATTCGCTGATGTCCATCACATTCAATTTTGAACCGAATTCAGGGTGGTTGTTCTTCAATGTCGCTCCACAGCCTGAACAAATTGTAATGACAGTATCATAATCCTTGAAGACCTCTTTGTTTTTGTCAACAAGGTCCTGCACTATATCGGTTTGGCCGGTTCTTAAAAGGGGTGAACCGCAGCATACCTGTCCTTCAGGCACATCAATGTCGATTCCATTTTCCTTAAGAATCTTAACCAGCTTATGGCCGGTTTCAGGGAATTTGTAGTCAACCATACAACCTGTAAAGAATGCGATTTTTGAGCCGGTCTTGTTTTCGGCCTCTTCGATAAATGGGGTTTTGTCTGTTGTAACTGACCTTCCGCTTTTCATGATGTTTTCCTTGAATGCAACATGCTCCGGAAGTGGTCCTGAACCGTTTGCAACTGCAATTGCCCTCATCTTTTCGATTGCATCACCAAATGTGTTGATGTTTTTAGGGCATACTGCCAGACATTTGCCGCAGCTGGTACAATTGTACAGCCCATCATCCAATGCTTCTTTTAATCTGTCAAAGTTATCTCTAGGGTCTGCATCAAATTTTCTGATGTATCTCATGAGATAAGGTCCACCAAACTCTTCTGTTGCAATATTGACGACCGGACAGGTTGAATAGCAGGAATAGCATTCAATGCAACTTCTGACCTTTTTGGTTTCTGCTGAATCTTGTTTGGTAATGCTGTTATTCAATTCTTCGCATTTATGGTCACATTGAATAGATAATTCTAAATCTTTAACTTTAGCTTCAATACTTGACTTGTCCACAATCAGATCTTTAATAACTGGGAAATTAAGAGGTTCTATAATTGCGCCGTCCTTAATTTCTTTTTGACAGGCCAAAGCTCCGTTTCCTTTAAACAGTATTCCGCAAGATCCGCATTGCCCTGCTCTGCAGGAACTTTGAAAACTGATGTCTGCATCATATTTGTCATTAATTGCTTGCAGGGCATCCAGAACTTTCATGTGGGGTGTCTGTTCTATTTCATAGCACTCCAAATGTGGTTCTGTGTCAGTTTCTCTATTGAATCTTGAAACATAAACCTTAATCATTTTATCCCTCTAAAGCTTGTAAGCTTATAAAATATTATAATATAATATTTGTGTCTTATCGAATATATTATACTTACTATTTTTGAAGGGTCTATTTTTTGAAAATATTAAATCTCTTTTGATTTTTTCTGAAATTTTTGCAAAAGAGTTTTTAATAATTTAAATCAAATATTATTTATGTCAAACATTGATAGGTTTAAAATTGAAAACGAGGATTTGGACTTTCCATTCTACAACAACAATCCCCATGTTCCTAAATGGGGTTGGATTGTTTTGTTCTTTGCAATGATTATGGGATTAATTTTATCCATTAGTTCCAGTCTTATAGTCCTTATTTTATCATGTGCAGTGATTATTGTTCCTGTATTATACTTTTTGAAATGGGATTATACGGTAATATTTAAAAAACTTTCCGCTAGAGATGTTGCTCTTGCGATAGCTCTTTTTGTAGGATATATTGTTTATGCCCTTGCAATGGATTTTGTTTTAGGGAATTTTGGTATAGTTGGAGGAGATCTTGTTGGAAGTAATCCTACCTGGATGGATATTCCCCCATTGTTCTTCTCATTAATGGTTGAAGAGTTTCTTAAATTCATTCCGTTCATGTTCTTTTTACGGGTGGCATTTAAATTTTCGAATAATCGTAAGTTATCAGTTATTTTATCAATGGCTTTGGTAATGCTGTTCTTTGCATCTTTGCATGCATATAACTGGAACATGTTTGTTTATGCAATTTTCATACAGGGCTTTGGTTCAATATTTGAGTTTATTGGATATATAAAGACCAAAAATATTTTAGTTTCCTACATTACCCATATGGCTACAGATATTTTGGGATTTTCTGTGGCAATAATGGGATTATAATATAATTTCAATTGAAATCCTCTAAAATTGAGGATTCAACTTTATTTTTTAATTTGATTTTTGAAAATATACTTATACTTTGAAGTATTAAATTAATTATGTATTAACGATAATTTTGAGGAAATCATAATGAATTTAAAAGAATTAGTTACAGGAGAATCCGGCGAAAAACAGTTTTTGCTTGGAAATGAGGCTGCCGTTAGAGGTGTAATAGAGGCAGGCGTTTCCATTGCAGCTACCTATCCTGGAACTCCTTCATCAGAAATTGGAAATGTATTGTCAGTATTGGCTAAGGATGCCAATATTTATTTTGAGTTTTCCACCAATGAAAAAGTTGCCATGGAGGTTGCGGCCACCGCAGCGGCTTCAGGATTGAGGTCTTTCACTTTCATGAAGCATGTGGGTATGAATGTTGCGGCAGACTCATTCATGACTACAGCATACTCTGGGGTAACCGGTGGAATGGTAATTCTGTCTGCAGATGACCCTTCACTCTTTTCATCTCAAAACGAACAGGATACACGTAACTATGCAAGAATTGCTAATGTGCCTGTTTTGGAACCGTCAAACTGTCAGGAAGTAAAGGACATGGTCAAATATGCATTTGACTTATCAGAACAGTTCGGTTTGCCTGTAATAGTCAGAACCACTACCCGTGTTTCACATATGAGGGGAGTAGTCGAGTTTGGAGATGTTAATGATAACTCATCAAACAATGATAACCACTGGAAGAGAGGTCACTTCAACAAGGATCCGTCAAAATATGTTCCGGTTCCCGCATTTGCAGGAGACATGCATGTCAGATTATGGGATAAAATCAAAAAAATTGAAGGAATCTCTAATAAAAGCGAATTCAACCATGAAATCAATTTTTCCGATGAAAAAGTTTATGGATTGATTGCTTCAAGCAGTGCATATAACTATGCTCACGATATTGTAAAATTCAATGATTTGGATGTCAACATATTGAAATTAGGATTTTCATATCCTTTCCCACAGGATAGGGTTGTGGAATTCCTGGAGGATTTGGATGAAGTATTCATAGTTGAAGAGGTTGACCCGATTATTGAAAGGGATGTGCTTGCCGCAATCGGAGCCAAAAACCTTGATGTCATTGTCCATGGTAAGTTGGATGGAACTTTCCCTCTTTATCATGAGTTCAACTCAGACATCGTTGCAGAAGGATTGGACAAGGTTTTAAACTTCGATGAAAAAGGAACAGTCACTTATTCTTCAAGTCTGGAGGAACTGCAGGAAAATATCCCTTCAAGAGCTCCTGTATTATGTGCAGGATGTCCTCACAGGGCAATGTATTATGGAATAAACCTTGCAATTGAAGAGCTTGGCCTAAAACCTGAAGATGTTATTTTCGCATCAGACATTGGATGTTATACATTGGGAATCAACCCTCCATACAATGCTGCCGATTACCTGTTGTCAATGGGTTCAAGCGTAGGGGACGGTTGCGGATTTTCAGTTTCAACCGACCAGAAGGTGGCAAGCTTCATTGGAGACTCCACATTTTTCCACAGTGGTGTTTCACCTCTAATCAATGCAGTGCACAACAAGCACAATTTTGTTCTGACAGTTCTTGACAACAGGATTACTGCAATGACAGGCGGTCAACCTAACCCGGGAATTCCTGTTGACGGAATGGGTGATGAGGCTCCTGAAGTATCAATACGCAAGCTTGCATTGGCTTGCGGATGCGATTATGTGCGCGTAATAAACCCATTTAATCTCGAACAGGTTGTTAAAACTTATAAAGAGGCATTTGAAAGAAACGATACTGCTGTAATCATATCAAAAGCTCCATGTACATTAATCAAAGGATTGACCAAAAAACCACCGGTCAACTTTGTTGAAGGAAACTGCAATTACTGCGACAAATGTGTAAGCGAATTGGCCTGTCCGGCCATATCCAAAGTTGATGGTAAGATTACAATAGATAAGGCACAATGTGACGGATGTAATGTATGTATACAGGTCTGTAAGTATGGTGCTCTAGAGGCAGGTAGGTGATATTATGGATAATCATTATTGTATTTATATTTGCGGTGTAGGAGGTCAGGGAATCATCAAGACCTCAACAATCATTGGTGAAGCTGCAATGAACCAAGGTTTGGACGTTGTCATGAGTGAAATTCACGGAATGTCTCAAAGGGGAGGTTCTGTTTCAACAGAGCTGAAGATTGGAGGATACAATTCATCAATCATACCTAATCAGGCTGCTGACATGCTGCTTTCCTTTGAACCTATTGAAACAATAAGGGGACTTGACAAGGTAAACTCAGAAACTAAAATAGTTTATAATACCCATCCGATTATTCCTTCTTCAACAGACAAGGCTTATCCAAGCGTTGATGCGATAACAAAAACTCTAAATGAAAACTTTAAGCATGTGCTTCCGATTGATGGAACAAGATTGGCTATTGAAGCGGGAAGTGTTTTGTCATTGAATATGGTTCTTTTAGGAGCAGTCACTGCGGATGATAAGTTTCCACTTACAAAAGAATCAGTCATTGATGCAATGAAAAATAACTTGAAACCTAAATTCCATGAAATGAATTTAAAAGCAATTGAAAGTGGGTATCAATCCATCAAAGGTTAAATTTTAAATAGTATTTATACTAAATTATTAACTATATAAACAGTTGTGGTATTATGGCTTACAAAATTGACAATGCTATTGTAAAAAAAGATAGAAACGGTAGAATAACATTAATCGATCCAGAAAACGTTTTTAAAGATGAAGATGCATTCATTGCAATTAAAAGTGATGATTTAATCACAATCCAGCTTTTAATCAATGGAATCATGAAAAATGATTTCCAAAACTGGAGAGAATTAGGAACCATTCCAGAAAAAGAGCCATTAAAAGGTCTTTTCGTACGTTTGGGTTATTCAAAAGAAGATATATCTAACTTATTAAAAGAATTTTAGATATTCTTTCTTAACTATTTTTTTTTAAAAAAATAAGAGTAGAAAAGAAGTTAATCTTTTCTATAAATCTTTGATGTCTTCAGCATCCAGTATTTTAACGTTGCTTTCATTTAAGGCATCAACTGCTTTTTCCATATTTTCTAATCTCATAACGACAATTGCCTCGTCGGTTTTGCTACTTACAAAAGCGTAAAGGTATTCCAGATTAATTCCTTTTTCGTCAAAAACAGCCAGAGTTGAGTTTAATCCATTAGGTTCATCAGGCACTGCCAAAATGATGACTTCATTTTCTTTCACGATAAATCCGTCTTTTTCAAGAGCAGCTATTGCCTTTTCATTATCAGAAACGATTAATCTTAAAATTCCGTATTTTGTTGTATCTGCTATTGATAATGCACGAATGTTAATGTTTTCTTTTGCTAATGTGTCAATAGCTTTTTTAATTCTTCCTTCTTTGTTTTCGACAAAAATTGATACTTGTTTAACTACCATTTTATCACCTATCTAAATTCCTTTCATCAATTACACGAACAGCTTTACCTTCACTTCTTGGAAGTGATTCAGGTTCGACAATACTTACATCTACTCTAATTCCAGTTTCTGATCTGATGGATGCCTGTATCTGTTTTTCGACTCTTTCCATTTCTTTCATTTCATCTGAGAACAATTCTTTTGTAGCTTCAACTTTAACTTCCACTTCATCTAAAATATCAGGTCTTGTTACATGGATCATGTAGTTAGGGCTTGCTCCTGATACTTTAAGCAATGCCTTTTCGATTTGTGATGGGAAAACCATGACTCCTTTGATTTTAAGCATATCGTCACTTCTGCCGGTGATTCTTGTCATTCTTACGGTTGTTCTTCCACATTCACATTTATCGGCAATAAGTGAAGTGAGATCTTTTGTTCTGAATCTTAAGATAGGCATTCCAGTTTTGGTTAAGGAAGTCAATACCAATTCTCCTTTTTCACCGTAATCCAGGGTTTCACCAGTTTCTGAATTGATGATTTCAGGGTAGAAATGGTCATCTTGGATATGCATTCCGTTTTGGCAGTCACATTCCTGAGCAACGCCAGGACCCATAACTTCTGTTAGGCCGTAGATGTTGTGGGTTTTGATTCCAAGGGATCCTTCAATTCTTTTTCTCATTTCATCGGTCCACATTTCGGCCCCGTGGATTCCTGCTTTTAGATTGATGTCTTCTAATGCGATTCCTGCCTTTTCTCTTGATTCTCCAAGATACATTGCATATGAGGGGGTGCATGTCAATATGTCACTTTGGAAATCAACCATTGTGTCAAGTTGCCTTTGGGTGTTTCCAGCGGAAATAGGAATTGTAATTGCCCCCATTCTGTTTCCACCATGGTGGATACCAAATCCTCCTGTGAATAATCCGTATCCGTATGCATTTTGAATAATGTATTCCTTTTCTGCACCAGCCATTTTAAGTCCACGTGCAATGCATTCTCCCCAAATGTCCAAGTCATTTTGAGTGTATGCGGTAACTGTTGGTTTTCCGGTTGTTCCTGAAGATGCATGAACCTCTACAATTTCCTCACGAGGAACTGCAAGCAATCCTAACGGATAAGCTTCCCTTAAATCACTCTTGGTTGTAAATGGGATTTTTTCAATGTCCTTCAATGTTTTGATGTCTTCCGGTTTCAATCCGATTTCGTCGAATCGTTTCTTATAGAACTCTACATTTTCATATGCGAGCTTTACGGTCTTTTGCAGTCTTTCTAATTGAATCTTTTCTTTTTTTTCTTTTTCCATACATTCGGCTTTTTCATCCCAAAACATGATATCCCTGTTTGATTAATTTTTCTAATGTGTTTAATTATGTAACTTATTGAATATATAATTTTAGACAACTGTTTAATTTTTCGATTTTAATCTTAATTAATTTTAACGATGTTAATTAAAAATTGATTTGTACTCGTTAAATTATAAATTGGCTTCAATTTTTACTTTATTTTGTCTGCCAAGTATTTATACAAGTTTTCTATAAGTTTTACATGGTGATTAATTTGAATTCACAAATCGAAAAGGCTAAAAAAGAGTATGATGAGAAAAATTATGAAAATGCATTGGAAATATTGGACGGCATCGAAGTTGAAGGGGAGTATCAAAAGCTTATAGTCTTCATTAAAATAGCCTGTTTGATGGCATTAAGACGTTATGATGAATCTTTAAGCATCATTGATTCAAATATTGAAAAATTTCCTTATAGTGATTTTCTATGGTCCAGAAAGGTTGAATGCCATTACTTCAATGGGGATGAGGAGGAAGCAGCAAAATCCCTTGAGGAGCTTGAACGCATTGTCAATAAGGATGATAAGTATTGTCTTGTTTTTCTTGCCGAGGAGTTTGAGATGATTGGCAATCACGAAAAGGCTTTGAAATATTGTGATATGGCGCTGGATATCGATGAGGATTTTGTTGATGCGGTTCGCCAAAAGTCGATGTCTGCAAGCGCTTTAAAGGATTATGATATGATGAACGAGTGTGCAGACAGGCTTTTGGAACTTTATAAGGATGATTTTGAGAAATTGATTCCATTCACGTTAAAATTATTCTCCAGGAGATATAGGGATGCATTGGATATTGTTGAGGGAATGGATATCCTTGATAAAGTGCAGGAGGAGATGATGAAGGGGGCCATATATAATTCCATGGTTGAAGACTTAAGCATTGAAATCAGGACCTCCGCACCAATTGACATGACTGCTGATGAGGTTTTGAACCTTTTCTTCATGTATCATTATGATGGGATCCGGCATGGTGAAATCAAGGGTGCCAAGTATTTAATCACAAAGCAACAATAATGTACAAAAAAGTACATCAATGTATTTTAGTAAGCTTTATAAACATGGAACATAATAAATTAAAGTGAATATTAAGTTATTTAATATTTTTTAGAGGTAATTAATTATGGACGTAATGATTTTAACAATAGTGTTTATAATCTACATATTCGCGCTGGTTTTTGTAGGTTATTACGCATACAAAAAGACTAATTCCTCTGAAGACTTCATGATTGCTGGTAAGGATACACATCCATTCATCATGGCAATGAGTTATGGAGCTACTTTTATTTCGACAGCAGCTATTGTTGGTTTTGGAGGGGTTGCTAGTGAATATGGTATGAGTGTTTTATGGTTGGCATTCTTAAACATTATCATTGGTGTATTTATCGCATTTGTATTTTTAGGAAAGAGAACACGTAGAATGGGGCATGCTTTGGAATCCTTGACATTCCCTGAGTTTTTGGGAAAACGTTTCGACTCCAAATTCATCCATTACTTCTCAGGATTGATAATCTTCTGTGCAATGCCTTTATATGCAGCAGTTGTATTGATCGGTGCTGCAAGATTTCTGGAATCTTCATTAATGATTAATTTCAGCATAGCATTGATGATTCTATCAATCATTATCACATTCTATGTGCTGTTCGGTGGAATCCGTGGTGTAATGTATACTGACGCACTTCAGGGAACCATCATGGTAGTCGCAATGGTATTCCTTTTAGTATTTATCTACTGGCTGCTTGGAGGAGTCAGCACAGCAAACACAGCATTGACAAATATGGTTAATCTGTATCCTGCCGATGCGCTTGCAACGGGAGGTACGGGCTGGACGGCCTTCCCAGAGTTTGGAACACCGTTCTGGTGGTCACTTGTATCATCCACATTAATCGGTGTAGGTATCGGGGTTCTCGCACAGCCTTCACTGATTGTAAGGTTCATGACAGTCAAATCAGACAAAGAATTAAACAGATCCGTTTTGATTGGGGGCATATTCATTGCAATCATGCCTACAACAGCATATATCGTAGGATCACTTTCAAATGTATACTTCTATGACAAGTTTGGAAAAATCGCTGTTGATGTGGTTGGAGGAAACATCGACAAGGTCATTCCGACATTCATCACAATGGCACTTCCTGAATGGTTCGTGTACATCTTCCTTCTGTCCCTGATTGCGGCTGCAATGTCAACAATATCTTCACAACTGCACACACAGGGAACCGCATTTGGTGTGGATATATACGGTACAATAAGGGAAAAATCAAAACAGAAACTCGACCAGGTATCTATTTCAAGGGTAGGTATCCTGATAGCTATCATTCTGGCTTTGGTAATGGCATATGCACTTCCTGGAAGTGTAGTTGCACTCGGTACAAGTCTCTTCTTTGAAATCTGTGCAGCAGCATTCCTGCCTGTATTTTTAGGAGCGCTTTACTGGAGAGGAATCACAAGACCTGGAGCTATTGCTGGAATTGTTTCCGGAACATTCGTCAGTCTGTTCTGGTTAACATTCGTATTCAAAAAAACTGCAGTAGGTCTTGGAATATGTAAATTCTTATTAGGTATGGAAACATTGATTCCTGCAGCACCATGGCCTTTCATTGATGTAATGCTGATAGCGGTGCCAGTTTCTGCAATATTTACAATTGTAGTAAGTTTACTTACCAAACCTCCGGCACAGGAGGTTGTCGATAAGGCATTTGAAAACATAGGTTCAAAAGGGAGTGATGCATAATGGGAATTTTAGGAATTGAAGACCCATGGATTTGGGGAGTATACCTTGGAATTATCCTGTCCACACTTCTATGTGTTGGCTATGGTATTGTAAACTGGAACAAGGGAGATTAAATTCTCCTACCTTATCTTTTTTTATATAATTAATTACAAATTCATTAACGATGAACGCTGATGAATCTGATAAAATTTTTACCAAATCATTTTTTCTGATTTTTGGAGCGTTGCTGTTTACGGCTCTTGTGATGTATGCACTGATGTCAACGGTGACCGAATATGCAACAACTATGGGCTCCACTGCAACGATTGCGGGACTGGTTTCAGGAATATACATTTTCGGAGGACTGTGCTCAAGGATATATTCAGGTGATGCGCTTGAGAGAATCGGCTGGCGAAAAATAGCGCTTGTTTTTATGGGAATCCATTTTTTTGCATGTCTTCTGTATTTTGTAGTGGACAACATTACCCTCCTTATCATAGTCAGATTCATACACGGTATCGGTTTCGGGGCATCAGCCAATGCGATAGTGACAATAGCAACGGCAATATTGCCCAAAAGGAGATTTTCCGAAGCCTTTGGATATTTTATGCTTGGAACAACCATAGCTGTTGGTCTTGGACCATTCATCGGAGGATTCTTGTATGATTCATTCGGCTCTATGGGATGCTTTGCTGCAGCTTCAGTCTTCTCATTTTTGGCTTTGATATTCATAATTCTCATTGATGTTGATAAATATGACACAAAGGATAAAGCTTCCGGTGATAAGTCATATTCCGGAATTGAAAAGGTAATAGAGTTCGGTGCCGTGCCTGTTTCACTTTTCACGGCTCTCACAAGTCTCGGTTATGTGTCAATACTTTCATTTTACAGGCTGTATGCAGTTGAGGTGAACCTGACTGAGGTATTTTCATGGTTTTTCATCATATACTCAATCTGTCTTGTTGCCACAAGGCCGCTGGCCGGCAGAATCCAGGACAACGGAGGAGACAGGATAGTTTGTGTGGTTGGAATCATCGCACAGTCAATAGGTCTGATGCTGATTGCACTTTACCCGTCCAACATTACGGTCATAATCTGTGCAATATGTGCAGCTCTGGGATTCGGAACACTTAATTCGGCCAGTACAGCAATCATAACAAGAAAAGTATCAGAACACCGCAGATCATATGCAATATCAACATTTTTCATATTCTGTGATGCGACAATGGGCTTTGGACCTGCACTTTTGGGGTCATTCGTATCCGCAAGTACAGGATATGCTCCGGTCTATTTCATTTCATCAATAATTACCATTTTGGCATTGCCGATTTGTTTGTACTCCTTGAAATCGTAATTTAATATATAAATGGAACGTATCTTAGGATACAAATCATACGTAAGTGATTTGGATTGTTCTAATTTTTTTCATATTAGGATTATGTGACCATTTGTGAGTTTATATGGTGAAGTAAATTTTACGAAGTTAAAGCAATATTTCACGTTTAAAACAATTTTTAGGTCTTTATTAATAGATGTGTTTCAATGTCTATCTGTTCCAACATGTGAAAACATGTTGTAGACATTGAATTTCAACTTTAACTTGTTTTTTAATGAACCGGCTAATTTTTAATGATTAAATTTCAATCTATTTATCTCTTTTTTTTAAAATATGTTTTTTTAGGAATTTGATTGTGAAATAAAAGTTTAAAAAGGTCTGAATATAAGTTCATTATAGAATTTTTAGTGAATGGGTTTAAGCATAGAAAATATCGGGAATTCAGTACGGAATTACGTACTTTTTCCGATAACTTTTTTATATCTATTTTTCAAATTATTTTTCATGAAAGATTTATTTGACAATTTCACAAGAATCAAGAAAAATGACCCTGAATTTCATGAAATATTTAAAAACTTCGCATTTGATGAAGTGTATGAATACTCAACATTATCTCAAAAAGAAGCCGTTTTGGCGACATTGGCATCATTGATAGCCTGCCAGTCACCAAAGGCATTCAAAAAGATATTGCTTTCAGCGGTAAATGAATACATCACTCCCGAAGAGGTGAAGGAACTGCTCTATCAGTCCGTTCCCTATGTCGGCTTTGGCCGTGCCCATAACTTCTTTGGAGTCGTAATCAAGGTATTTGACAAAAAGGGAATTGAGATGCCTTCAGCTCCAAGGTCAAACACAACCTCTGAAAACAGACGCAAAAAAGGCCGTGAAATCCAGGACAGGTACTTTGGAGCTGAAATGATTCAGGCCATGAATGACAATGCTCCGGAAGGCCAAAAGCACTTCAACGCTTTCCTTGAAGGATACTGCTTCGGGGACTTCTACACCCGTGACGGATTGAACGACAGCGAAAGGGAACTCATCACTTTTGTGTTCATTGCAACATTAGGGGGGTGTGAAAACCAGTTAAGAGGCCATGTTCAGGGCAATTTGAGTGTAGGCAACGATAAGGAGAAATTGGTTTCAGCCATTACGGTTATTTTGCCATATATTGGCTTTCCAAGGTCATTGAATGCATTGGCTATCGTTAATGAGATTTGTCGGTAAATATTCTCTTTCATTTTTTTTTAGCGTTACATATTTTTTCATGATGCGATATGAACCTATTTACATCGATATGTAAATATTTATATATCACTTGTTATTAAAAATATTATTGCCAATCATGATAAATGAAGTGCAATTAATGATTTTTGAATAAGTTAAGGTGAAGAATAACTTACATCGAATAAAAAGGTTATTCATCTTGCTTTTAATAATTCATCTGAATTATTGCATTTAATTGTCTGGTTTGTATTATTTATATGGGAGAATAGTTATGAAATCTAATAAAATCGCAATTATTGCTATTATAGCTATTGTCATTGCAGTTGTTTCAATTGGTTCCTGTTCTGCAGGTTTGTTTGATTTTTTAGGCGGAAGCAATTCTACTGATGATAGTTTAAATGGACAAGAGGTTAACTTAGCTGCTGCAGCTAGTTTAAAAAACGCTTTTGATGAAAAGTTAATTCCAATGTTTGAACAAAAATATCCTGGTGTAAAAGTTACACCTACCTACGCTTCAAGTGGGGATTTACAAACTCAAATTGAAAACGGTTTAAAAGCAGACGTATTCATGTCCGCTTCTAATAAACAGATGAACGCTTTAATTGATGAAGATTTAGTTGACAATAATACCAATCTTCAATTCTTAGAAAACAAAGTTGTTTTAATTGTACCAAAAGACTCAAACGCTAATATCTCTTCATTTGATGATTTGAAAAATGTAAACGGTACCATTGCTATTGGTGATCCTGAATCAGTACCTGCTGGTCAATACGCTAAAGAAGCATTGAACAACACTGGCATTTGGAATGATGTTGAATCTAAATTATCTTTAGGTAAAGATGTAACTGAAGTATTAAACCAAGTAGCTCAAGGATCTGCTGACTGTGGTATTGTATACGCTACTGACGCTAAATCAACTGATGATGTTAAAGTAGTTTGCGAAGCTCCTGATGACGCTTTAAAAACTCCAGTTATTTATCCTGTAGCTTCACTTAAAAATTCAACTGATTCAAACGCTACAAAAGCATTCATGGACTTCTTGCAAACCCAAGAAGCTAAAGACGTATTCGTTGAATACGGTTTCACTCTCCACGAATAGTTAAGGGGAGATTCTAAATGGAAATCAGTGCAAGAAACCAGTTAAAGGGCAAAGTTACTGATGTTGAGCTTGGTGCTGTAATGGCAAATATTAAAATTGAAATTACAGAACCTAATGTCATCACTGCAGTCATTACAAAGGAATCTGCTGAAAAATTAGGTTTAACCGAAGGCGACGATGTATGCGCCATTATCAAATCAACTGAAGTAATTGTAGGAAAATAAAAACGAGTGGGCAAAACTCCCACTTTCACTTTTTTTTTAAAAACCGACATGAAAAATTATATATGTCTTGAAAAGACATAAGATTAACAAGAATTATAAAGGATTTGCTGACATGATGGATTGGTCTACTGTTCTCATCTCAATGAAAACTGCAAGCTTATCGATTTTCATAACCTTTTTTTTAGGCTTGTTTGCCGCTTGGGCTATCGTTAAGATGAAAAATGAACCAATTAAGATGTTTCTGGATGGAGTTTTCACACTCCCGCTTGTATTGCCGCCTACTGTAGTAGGGTTCTTTTTATTATTTATTTTTGGTGTCAGGGGTCCTATAGGTAAGTTTTTCATTGATTTTTTTGCTTTTAAGATAGCCTTTTCATGGCCTGCAACCGTTATTGCTGCGATAGTCATGTCTTTTCCATTGATGTATCGTTCCGTTCGAGGTGCATTTGAACAGGTGGATTATAACCTATTGGATGCCGGCCGTACTTTGGGTATGTCCGAATGGAAAATTTTCTGGAAAGTTTTATTTGCAAATTCATTGCCGGGAATAATTAGCGGGGGAATCCTTGCTTATGCCCGTGGTTTAGGTGAATTCGGTGCTACAGCAATGCTTGCAGGTAATATTGCCGGTCAAACCAGAACTCTTCCATTGGCAGTTTATTCTGAAGTAGCTGCAGGTAATATGGGGGAGGCCTTTAATTATGTTCTCGTCATTGTTTTCATTGCATTCATTGCAATCTTCATTATGGATTATATTTCCATAAGAAAGGAAAAACAGTGGAGATAATTGCTTATTTTTATATTTTGAGATGATAGATTATGCACAATAAATTGTTAAAAGTAGATATCCAAATGGAACTCAGCGAATTTGACCTGGACGTTAGTTTTGAATTGAAGAATAGGCGTTTAGGCATTCTTGGACCATCTGGATGTGGTAAAAGCATGACACTGAAGTCAATTGCAGGTATCGTAACACCGGATAAGGGTGTTGTGAGCTTAACCAGCGGTGAGGAAACCGTCTATTTTGATTCCGATAAAAAAATCAACCTGAAGCCTCAAAAAAGAAATGTTGGATACCTGTTTCAGAATTACGCTTTATTTCCCAATATGACTGTTGAAGAAAATATCGCCGTTGGCCTGTCCAAGGATGATGATGGCAAAACAGTTCCTGAAATGATCAGGCGTTTTCAGCTGGACGGGTTGGAAAAAAGATATCCTCGACAATTGTCCGGGGGCCAGCAGCAGAGGGTGGCCCTGGCCAGAATATCCGCCTATGGTCCTGACGTCATATTGTTGGATGAGCCGTTCAGTGCTATGGATACTTTTTTAAAGGAGCAATTGCGTATTGAACTTCTGAATTCACTGAAAGATTTTGACGGATTTTCCATTATGGTCACTCATGACCGTGATGAGGCATTCCAGTTTTGTGATGAACTTATCGTGTTGGATAAGGGAAAAATTATAGCAAAAGGAAATACCTATGATGTATTTGAAAATCCAAGGAGAGTTCAAGTTGCAAGGCTTACCGGATGTAAAAATATCTCCAGAGTTGAAATTGTGGATGATTATCACATTAAATCAATTGATTGGGGAGTTACATTTGAAACATCCGAAAAAGTTTCGTCAGACATTACTCATATTGGAATAAGGGCGCATGATTTTGTGCCTGCTGAAAAGGATGATGTTAATACATTTGACACTTTAAATTCAACCGTATTGGAAAAGCCTTTTGAATGGGAAATCACATTGGCAAATGGTTTGTGGTGGAAAGCCGATAAACTGATTGATGAGCATGATTTTGTGATTCCGGAGTACTTAAAGATAGAACCTAAGAATATTATCCTGTTGGAAGACTAGGCAATATTCTTCAATACTCCTTTTTAAATGTCTAAATTTAAATATTTAGATGTTATAACTCTTTTTTTCGTTATTATATTAAATTCACTTCGTATAATTGATGTTAAATCAAGTAAATCTATTTAAATAATGAAATTTAAAATTTTAATTAGATTTTTTGATTTTTTTCAAATTATTTTTTCAGATGTTAGGGGCAGTTTATGAGCGACAAATCATTAAAGGTCAATATCCAAAAGAAACTTAAGGAATTTAATTTGGAAGTTGATTTTGAGTTGAAAAAAGGGTGTTTGGGTATTCTTGGCCCTTCCGGCTGCGGAAAGAGCATGACATTGAAATCCGTTGCAGGCATTGTGGATCCGGATAATGGTATTGTGAGCTTGACCACAGATGAGGAGTACATCTATTTTGATTCTACAAAAAAGATTAATTTGAAGCCTCAAAAAAGGAAAGTGGGTTACCTTTTTCAAAACTATGCACTGTTTCCTAACATGACCGTTGAGGAAAACGTTGCGGCAGGCCTATCAAAGGATGATGATAAGAAAAGGGTCTCAGAAATGATAAGGCGATTCCATCTGGAGGGGCTTGAAAAAAGATACCCTCGACAGCTGTCCGGAGGCCAGCAGCAAAGGGTGGCTCTGGCACGTATTTTGGCATACGGTCCTGATGTGATATTGCTCGATGAGCCGTTCAGTGCAATGGATGCATTCCTGAAGGAACAGCTGCGTTTGGAACTTGTCAGGCTGCTTGAGGATTTTGACGGATTTTCCATTCTGGTGACCCACGACCGTGATGAGGTATTCCAGTTCTGTGATGACATTATAATACTGGACAAGGGCAAGGTCATTGCACAGGGCCCTACCCATGAGGTGTTTGAAAATCCGGGAAAGGTTCAGGTTGCAAGGCTTACAGGATGCAAGAACATCTCCAGAATCGAGATTATAGATGACTATCATGTCAAATCCCTTGATTGGGGCGTTGAATTCGAGGTTTCTGAGAAAATTTCACCTGAAATCACCCATATCGGAATAAGGGCGCATGATTTTTCAGCTGCAGGCAAAGATGACGTGAACGTATTTGGCACAAATGATTCAAGCAAGCTGGAAAAGCCTTTTGAATGGGAAATAACCCTGGCAAACGGTTTGTGGTGGAAAGTCGACAAGAAGATTCATGAGCATGATTTTATCATTCCAGAGTATTTGAAGGTTGATCCTGAAAACATAATCCTGCTTGAGGAATAAATGATTTGACTTTAAAAAATTGCTTTCACTTCGTAATATTGTTCTTATTTTGTAAAATTGCTTTCTAATCAAAGGAAAATAATTTAAATGATTAAAATCAATAGTATTTTGACCGATATTATTCAAGTAAACTATTTTGAAAGGATGTGTTAAAATGGCTAAACCGATTAGACCAACACCTGAATTAGAAGGCAAGGATGCAATTGAATTTCTTGAATGGATGGAAGAACCTCCTACTGAAAAGGATAAAGAGTTTTGGAAAGAAGTTTATTCACAACGAAGGGTCTTATTCTAGAGCATTAAATTGAGGAGTATTAAAATGGCTAAACCTATTAGTCTATCATCTGTAATTGAAGGTGAGGATGCAATTAAAATTGTTAAAAAGATGTATAAATCACCAAGTGGCGAATATAAAGAATTAGCTAAAGAAATCAGGTCTCAAAGATTTGTCCCTTTTTAAATATAATTTTATAGATTTTTTCTTTAAATCTAATTATTGCAATGGATTCGCAGTTCAATATTTAAAGCAACATTCCTGATGATTGTCAATCACGCCAATGGATTCAAGATAGGAATATATTATTGTCGGGCCGACAAACTTCATGCCTCTCTTTTTCAGGTCCTTTGAAATGTGTCTGGACAATTCGGATTCTGTTAAAAACTCGGCTTTAATGATTTCACCATCTGTAAATCCCCAGATGTATTCGTCAAAGCTTCCGAATTCATCCTGTATTTCAATGAACACCTGCGCATTGTTGATGGCTGCATTGATTTTTCCCTTATGGCGGATTATCCCTTCGTTTGAACGTAATTCTTCAACCTTTTCCTCATCATAATCGGCCACTTTCCTAACGTCAAACTCATCAAAGGCTCTTTTGAAGTTTTCACGCTTTTTAAGGATGGTGATCCATGACAGTCCTGCCTGAAAGGACTCCAAAACAAGCATTTCAAACAGTTCTATGTCATCATGTGTTGGAACTCCCCATTCCTCATCATGATATCTTATATAAACTTCATCGTTTCCTGCCCATGTGCATCTCTTATTGGTCATAAAAATACTTATTATCTGCTTGATTTAAATATATTATTATGAAAATTTCTCCCAAGCGCATTTTATACTTGGATGAGGTACGGTCCTTGGCAATTATTCTGGTGGTTTTGGGCCATCTGATTCGCCAGTTCTCCCATGATTTTGCAAGCTGGCAGATCTGTTCAGGTGTTTTTTCACTGACACGCATAGGGGTCCCATTATTCTTCACAGTAAGCGGGGCATTGCTTTTGACAAGAAAGCACGATATAAAATCGTTTTTGGAAAAGAGATTTAAGCGCGTTTTTTTGCCTTTTGCATTCTGGATAATTGTTTACGTTATTTTGGGAGTTGTAATATGGGGGTATAAGCTGTCCTTTAAGTACGTTTTTGATATAGCGTTTGGAGCTCATCAGTTATCTGATCCGTTCTGGTTCATATGGTCCCTTATTGGAATTTATTTATTGATTCCTCTTTTAAGCAGTTTTATTCGTGAATATGGTGATTTCGGTTCAAAATATCTGATTTTAATCACTGTAATTTTGTCTTTACTTTGTTCGGTAGGATTCTTCACTGACCAGCAGATCAAACAGGATTTCAGGGTAATATACAACTTTTTCTCAGTTTTAGGTTACTTCATTTTGGGTTCCTATATTCAGAATCATGAATTCAGGTATTCTAAAAATAAGATGTTTTTAATTGGAGCAGCGATGTTCATTATAGGCATTGTGGGCCATTTCATAAAGATTTATTATAAGGGACTTGGAGGATTTGGTCTGGCCGCAGTTGATTTCTTTGACATTGTTGTTGTAATGGAAACCATGGGATTATTCATTGCATTTAAATATGCAGATGTCAAAATGATTTCAGATAAAATTAAACCTCTTAAGGAGCAGACTCTTGGCAAGATTATCGTAACATTCAGTTCCTGCAGTTTCGGAATCTATTTATCTCATTATATCATTATACTGTACCTTTTCGGTCCGGGATTCATGCGCTGGTGGGGCTACAAAAATCTGTTTGTCTTCTTCCCTCTCTCTGCAGTAATACTTATTGGAATCTCCTGGGCATTGATTTTTACCATGAGCAAGGTTCCGGTTTTAAAAATAGGCAGCGGCGTAAAATGATGAATTTTTTTCGTCTTTAAACTAATTGTTGAACAAACTATTCAAATAAATTAATATGTCTGTAAGAATATAGATATTATAGAGATGGTATTATGACTAAGTTAGGTTTTGGAATGATGAGACTTCCACTTTTGGATGAAAATGACCAGACAAGCATTGATATTGAACAAGTAAATAAAATGGTAGATTCATACATGGATGCCGGATTCAACTATTTTGACACTGCATTCGTTTATCACGAAGGAGCAGGCGAACCGGCCTTCAAAAAAACCGTTGTTGACAGATATCCTCGTGATTCATTTAAAATAGCTACAAAACTTCCGTTGTTTGTTATCACAGAGGAGTCCCAACTGGAACCTCTGTTTGCACAGCAACTGGAAAACTGTGGCGTAGATTATTTTGATTATTACATGCTTCATAACGTGAGCGGATTTACTGAAACCGCCTGGAAAAATGTTGATTTATACTCTTTTATAGAAAATAAAAAGAAGGAAGGCAAAATCAAGCACATCGGATTGTCCACTCATGGAAATGCTGAATTTTTAGAGGAAATCCTATTCGAACATCCTGAACTCGAATTCGTTCTGCTTCAGATAAACTATCTTGACTGGGAAGATGAAAACATCGAAGCGAAGAAATGTCTGGAAGTCGCCAAAAAATATGACAAGCAGGTAATGATTATGGAACCTTATAAGGGCGGCTTTTTGGCCGATGTTCCTGAAGAGGCTGAAAAACTGATGAAAGATCATAATCCGGATAGGTCAGTTGTATCATGGGCAATGAGATTCGTGGCCAATCTTGATGCATGTGTTGTCCTTACTGGTGCAAGCAATCTGGAACAGCTTGAAAGCAACATCGAGGAATTCAAGAATGCGGATCCTTTGGATGATAAGGAATTGGAAATCCTTGATGAGGTTTCTGAAATCATCAACAGCAACATCACCGTTGACTGTACAAAATGCAGATACTGTGTTGAGTCATGTTCTGAGGAAATCGACATCGCAAGACTCTTTGATTTGTATAATAAGCATAAGATGCTTGAACAGGACGATTGGACACAGTTCGGAAATGCCTATCTCAACTATTCCAAGCTTGACGGCGTAGGAATAGCTTCCGATTGCATTGAATGTGAAGTATGTATAGAAGAATGTCCTCAGGCAATCAATATTCCTGAAGTTTTAAAGGATGTCGCAAAAACCTTCGAAACTGAAATCTACGGATTCGAAAATTAAGTAACTTTTAATAATATTAAACCATATATTTATAAATAGTTAGTTTATATGAGGATTTTATTATGATACCTGGCATGAACAAAAAACAGATGAAGCAGATGGAAAGACAAATGAAAAAGATGGGCATGAAAATGGAAGACCTTCCAGGAGCCCTTGAAGTCATAATCCGTTTTGAAGATAAGGAATTAGTCATCGATAATCCTAGTGTTAGTCTAATGAATGTAATGGGACAGGAAACCTATCAAATCGAAGGTAAGGCCCGTGAAGTGGAATTGGAATATGAAGTAGAGATTCCTGATGAAGATGTGGAAATGGTGGCTAACAGCGCTGGCGTCAGTGAAGATGAGGCAAGACAGGCTTTAGAAGAATGTAAAGGTGATCTTGCAGAAGCTATCATGAAATTGAATCAATAGATAACATGACTTTGATTGCACATATTTCTGATTTGCACATATCAGATTCAACCTTTGATGAGGAAATGTTCATAAAGGCTGTGGATGAAATAAACAATTTGCAGCCGGACATGATAATCTTAACCGGCGATTTGACTGAACACGGTTATTATGTGGAGTTTGAAAAGGCAACAAAATATTTGGAAATGTTTGAAACTCCATTATTTGCCGTTCCAGGAAATCATGATGCCCGTAATCTGGGTTATCAGACATTTGAAGAGTTGGTCGGTGAAAAAAGCTGGAAATTAACAATGGATGGTAATTTCACAGTAATGGGACTTGACAGCAGCTCACCTGATGAGGATAAGGGGCATGTCGGAACTCCTCAGCACATGTGGCTGGAACATCAGTTGGATGAATGTGTAATCAATGAAAATTTTTCCATTGTTGCTCTGCACCATCATGTTGTGTCCATACCTCAAACAGGTCGTGAACGTAATGTCCTATCTGATGCGGGGGATATTTTAAAGACTCTGACAACTCATGAAGTCGATTTGGTCTTGTCAGGACATAAGCATGTTCCGAATATCTGGAAAATTAATGAAACTCTCATTGTCAATGCAGGGTCTCTCTGTTCTTTAAAACTTAGGGGCAAAAATAAAAACTCATATAATGTTTATAATATCTCAGATAATGAGATTGAAATCTATTTAAATGTAGTAAATGGCGAAAAATTTTTATTTGGAAAATATCCAAGAAATAAATTATAAATTAAATTTAAATATAAGATAAAATATATACTAATAAACTGAATTGAATTTTTAGGTGATATTATGAAAGTGGTCGTAGATGCTTCTAATGTAGCTCATCATGTTAAAAATCAGAATGGACAACCTCAAATGTCCAATATTCTTGCCGCTGTTAAAGCATTGGAAGAAAGTGAAGATGAATTTGTAATTATTGCTGATGCATCACTTCGTCATGATATTGATGATAAGGAGAAGTTTGCTAAATTGCTGGAAAATGATAACGTGGAGGAAGTTCCGGCGGGAAATGATGCAGATCATTTTATATTGGATATTGCAACTCGCGAAAAAGCTAAAATCTTATCAAATGATAAATTCAGAGATTATGCTGCTGAATTCAGAAACATTGCTTCTATGAGAATACCATTCATAATCGATAATGGCAGACTCACATTTGGAAAGCCAAAAAAACCTAAAAAAGATAAGAATATTCTACAACATATTTGTGATGAAATTATCAAGGAATTGACCTTTAAAAAATGGGAAATCTACACTGGTAAGGAAGGTTTGGAAATTTCCCCATTAAATATAGCTAAACAGGCTATAATACGTATCGACAATGAAAATAACGCAGAATCTAGGTTAGAAAACATTTTCGCCAAAATACCTATGTTCAATAAGATTGTAGAAATGGTGGATGATGTTGAAATCGCCGCTCCATATGTTATTTTCGTATTGGTACATCCTAAAGATTATAAGATTGCTGTGAAAAATGCAGGTAACATTTCCGTTACTGTTGCAGATAGGTTAGGTCTTGAGAAAAAACCATTAATCGCAGTAAGAAATGATTTATTTACAAAACCTGGCACTTTTGAACTGAACATATTGCTTGCAGATGAAGTTACCGAAACTGCACCGTATAACATTCTAGTGCGTGTAAGCGAACATGATGAAGTGTTCATTAAGAGAAACTCAAGAAATATTGCAAGTACCATTGCCGGAAGGCTAGGATCTTGGAAATTCCCATTCGTATCCGTAAAACCGGATATGCTTTTGGAAAAACCTGGAGATTTTGAAATAGAGCTGGAAAAAGGAGGAGGTATGGATGGTTAGTAGCTTAACCAAGTTTTTCATCCGTCTCACCACTAAGCTCAATCCAATTGCGGTGGGAACTAAATTTTTTCCGACAAACTCATTAGAAACTGAGTATGTGGAGTTATTCAACTACACTCAAACCATTCTGTTTGAGCTTGAAAAGGCCGAAATCACATCGGACACTATTTTGGAAAACCTTATTCGGGATGTAGGTGCTGAAAACCTTCCGAAGGATTATACTTTCCATGAATTGAAGCCGGCAGAAAATAAAATTGAAGAGTATGCATTGGTAAGCAACATCATCATGGGTAGTGACCGTTATTTTTACATAGAGCTTCCGCATCCTTCCCGTTTGATTGATATTTTTGTCAAAATCATTCAGAATGAAAAGGGGGAAATTGTGGAAAAAACAGCAACAGAACTTGTTGCCAAAATGTTGAGTAAAAACGATGCTATCCGTGTAGCCATTGAATTGATTGGAATTGGTTTGTCCGAAGGAATTCAAGTTATTTCTGCCGTTGGAATGACCGGTGCCGCTTCAATTGAAAGGGCGATCCATTATACTCAAAGTGTTGGAAGCTTTCCAGGTATTGCATTCACTAAATTAGGTGGAGAATATGCATTGGTATTTGATTCACCATTCCTGCTTCAGGAATCCAGACCTGTTGACTTGGAAAATTATTTATTCATTGATTTAATTGATTCCACTAAATTCATCAATAAAAACGGAAGGAATCAACTTGTGGAGTTAATGACCGGCATTAAAAATTTCATCGAAAGGGAATGTGACGGTGAACTTGAAGGCTACCGGGAAGGCGGTGACGATTTCATTGCAAGATTCCCATCAAAGGACTTGGCAATCCGTGCAGGTCTTGATGCGGCATGGTTTGCATTGGACAATGGTGCAAAAATCAGGGCAGGTGTTGGAAGAAGCAGGCGTGAGGCAGGTGAAAGAGCCCAACTTGTGGATGATTTAGATTCATCTTCTCCATTGTCATTAGTTGTTTTCGAATTGGCTAACGGTTTATATGCTTATAATATTCCATCAGAATTCACAAGGACTCTCATTAATTTGGTGGAAAATGAAAAACCAAAATTAATTGGAGTATTTGTATTTGTATTCTTATTTGCTTATGTCATGTCAATTTTAGGGCTTGGAATGTTTAGTTTTATTGGAGTAATTTTAGCCCTTGTTTATGCAGTCATTACATAATGAATTAACACGAGAAAAACAATGAGACGAAAAAAAGACAATAAAAGAGTTTTAAGATCAGGAAACGGTCGCCAAAATAATTCCAAAAGAAAATTTGGAAGAAATAAAAATAAGTTCAATACTCGTCCAGCTAGTCCTCGAAATCCAAGGAATAGAAGGCCTAAAAAACAGAGGAAAAGCAGCGGAACTCTCATGTTCATTGTGATAATTGCATTGGTGGCATTTGTCATAGGTGCTGGAATAGGGGTTTCCCTAAGTTTTGATGATGGAAATGATGGTCAACCTCATTATGAAAATGTAACTAAAGAAATGACTAAAAATGTTAACCAGAGTGAGGTTGTTTTTGATAAGGAAGTTGACGGTATAGACTATAATGAAAATACGTCCTCTTCACAACTTAATACACAGTATCTTAAGACTTATGAAGATTAATTTTTGTGATTTTTATGAATTTTATTAAAGAACTTGATGGAGGATTTTCAGTTATTGAAAATCTTAAAGTATCAGGGGCTCGTGAAGGAAAATATGGTGTTACAATAATTGTTTCACCGAACAGCACTGCTTCAGCAGTATTCACTTCAAATAAAGTGGTTGCAGCTCCGGTCAAATACACTCAGAATGTTTTAAAAAAGGGTATAATTTCAGCTGTCTTTGTCAACAGTGGAAATGCCAATTGTTTCACTGGCCAACAAGGATTTAAAGACTGCGAAACCTTAGTTGAATTGCTATCCAAGGACTTGAAAATACCTAAAGATGAGATAGCCATTTCATCAACAGGGGTCATTGGCCGTGAAATGCCTATAGATATCATTTCCAAGGTTGCTTACGAATCTTTGTCAAAGCTCGGAAACGATCCTGAAAACTCACTTGCTGCAGCTAAGGCAATCATGACTACCGATACATTTCCGAAGGAATGTGCGTTGGAAGTCACATTGACTTCCGGTGAGACTGTAAAAATTGCAGGAATCACAAAAGGAAGCGGAATGATTGCTCCGAATATGGGTACAATGCTGTCGTTCATCGTAACCGATGCTGTAATTCCAGCAGGTGAAATCAAAAAGGCGCTCAAGGTATCAGCGGATATCAGTTTCAACATGATTGTTGTCGACGGTGATGAAAGTACCAACGATACCTGTCTTATGATGGCAAATGGTGCATCAGGTGTTGAAGTCGTGAAGGATGGTGAAATGGATTCAAACTTCCAGGAAGCATTGAATTATCTATGTATAGACCTTGCTAAAAAAATGGCCAGAGATGGTGAAGGGGCAACAAAATTCCTTGAAGCCAATGTATGTAACGCCAGAAATGATGAGGATGCAAGGCTGGCGGCAAAATCAATCATCTCTTCAAGTTTATTCAAATCCGCTGTATTTGGCGGTGACCCTAATTGGGGAAGAATTGTCTCAGCAATCGGATACTCAGGGTGTGACCTAAATCCGGATATTGTAACAATATCCATTGCAGATGACACAGATGAGGTTGATTTGGTTAAAAACGGTGAAATTTTAGCATTTGAAGACACTCCTTATCTTGAAAGAGCAGAAAAGATAATGCAGTCAAAAAACATCACTGTCAATATTGACATGGATCTGGGTGACGGTGAAGCTACTGCTTGGGGTTGTGATTTAACATATGACTATGTTAAAATTAATGCGGAATACACCACTTAAAGAAAACCTTTAAATATCTTGAAAACAAATATTTTTTTGTTATAGATTTAATTCTAATTTTGTAATGATAAAATTTAAGGAGGGGAAAATATGGCAAAAGTTAAAGGAACTAACAGAAGAACCAGACAAAAAAGAAGTTATACTAAACCTGGTAGTAAAAGAGGAAGAGGACTAAAACAAACCTGGAAAAAATAATCCTCTTATAACTTTTTTTTCTTATTTTAACTAATTTTTAATTGTTATTTACAAACTTTCACATTGACAATAATTATATACTATTTTTTAAATATTATTACTTAGGTGATAATATGATGATGCCTGAAAACGGACACAGAGCTCATGGATTCTCAAGCGCATTTTTCTTGGATTCCGATGAGATTATTCAAGAGCTAAATTTAAAAGGAAATGAGACAATTATGGATGCCGGTTGTGGTGATGGCCATAATGCAATCAAAATTCTTGAAGATTATAATCATAAGGGAACAGTTTATGCAGTTGATGTCTATGATGCTTCAATTGAGGATATGGAAAAATATAAAAGCGAAAACAATGTTGAAAACCTGATTAATATAGAAGCGGACATTACCGAAGGAATCCCTGGAGTTGATGACGAATCTGTCGATGTCGTTTTGATGGTCAATGTTTTCCATGGTTTCAAAGCGTCAAGAAGGATTGATGAAGCGATTACTGAACTTTCAAGAATAATCAAAAATGATGGAAAAATTGCAATCATGGACTATAAGGCTTGGGATGTTCCAAAAGGCCCTCCAACACCTGTGAGATCCTCACCTGAAGAGTTGGAAGAGTTATTTAATAAACATGGCCTTAAAATGACCTATTTAAATGAGGATATAGGTGAAGATATTCCTGAAGGAAAATCCCACTATTTAATCATGTTTGAAAAGGAATAACTTTTTTTAATTGGGAGTTTAAAACTCTCCTAAACTTTTTTTGAAAATTTTAAATACTATTTTTTAAAGATTATTATTAAGGTGTAAATATGGAGCATAGACATCACGGAAAATCAAGTGCAAATTTCTTAGATTCTGATGAAATATTAAATGAGTTAAATCTCAAAGGCGATGAAACTTTTTTGGATGCAGGATGCGGTGACGGTTACATTTCTAAAAAAGCCATAGAAAAATATCTTCCGGAAGGCAAGGTTTTTGCAGTTGATGCTTATGCGGAATCCATCAAAGAGTTGCAGGAATACGTTGATGAAAACGATATTGAAAATCTGATTCCTATAGAAGCGGACATTACCAAATGCATTCCGGGTGTCGATGATGAATCCGTTGATGTTGTTCTGATGTTAAATGTTTTCCATGGATTTAGGGAATCCGACCAAAAGGAAGATGTCATAAACGAATTGAAAAGGATTGTCAAATCAGACGGCAGAATTGCCATAATGGATTTTAAACCTATTGAAATGACTAAAGGTCCTCCTTTGGACATTAGGATTTCACATGTTGAGATGGAAAAAATATTTAATGATTATGGCCTTAAAAGGGATTATTTGACAGTTGATATTGGTGAAGAGAATCCCCAAGGCAAATCCCATTATTTAATCATATTTAAAAAGGAGTAAATTCACATGATTTTTGCAGCGATACTTGCAGGAGGAATAGGTTCCAGAATGGGAGGTACGGACACTCCCAAACAATTTTTGACTTTAGGCAACAAGCCTGTCATTATTCATACTATTGAAAAATTTGTAATCAATGAAAGCATTGACAAAACAATTGTTTTGATTCCAAAAAACTTTATAAATCATACTAATAATCTGATTAATGAATATATTGGTGAAAATGAAGATATAATTGTCATTGAAGGTGGTGAAACCAGAAATGACACAATTTTAAACAGTATCAAATATATTGAAGACAATTTCGGTATCGATGATGACTCAATTATCATTACCCATGACTCCGTGCGCCCATTTGTAACTCACAGAATCATCAGGGACAATATCGATGCAGCAAGAAAATATGGTGCCTGTGATACAGTCATTCCGGCTACGGATACCATTGTTGAAAGCGTCA
Organism: Methanobrevibacter sp.; assembly: GCF_045130115.1. GTDB lineage: Archaea > Methanobacteriota > Methanobacteria > Methanobacteriales > Methanobacteriaceae > Methanocatella. The sequence goes on along the minus strand of NZ_JBGUPC010000059.1, from coordinate 32,823 downwards.
ATGGTGAAACCATTGAAAGCATCCCTGTGAGGGATTATTATTACCAAGGCCAAACGCCACAGAGCTTCAATATAAAGAAACTTTTCAACTTAATCAATAGTTTAACAGAAGCTGAAACCAATATACTGACAGATGCATGCAAAATATTCACACTTAAGGATGAAGATGTACATCTAGTTGATGGTGAAGTGACAAATATCAAGATTACATACCCTTATGACTTGAAATTAGCAAATACAATACTTGAGGATGGAAATGATTAACATTGTTTATAGGCTTAAATCTCCCAAATTTTTTGAGGAATCGATTGATGAGGTGGAACTTGACGGAGTGGTCGTAAGGCCGACCTATCTTTCAATCTGTCAGGCCGACCAAAGATACTATCAGGGTTCCAGACCTGCAGAGGTTCTTGAAGAGAAATTGCCGATGGCATTGATTCATGAAGGAATTGGTGAAGTGATATATGACAAATCCGGTGAATTTAAAGCTGGAGATAATGTTGTAATGATTCCAAACACTCCTATGGGAGAAGACGTCTGCAGAGCCAATTATTCATACAAATCCAAATTCAGAGGAAGTGGCTTTGACGGTTTTACCTCAGATCTGATAAGGCTTGATTCAAGTCGTGTAGTCAAAATTCCTGATGATTTCGATCCGAGGGTTTCAGCATTCATAGAATTAATTACTGTTGCCTATCAGGGCATTTCCAAATTTTCAGAGATTGCAACAACTCCAAAGGATTCATTGGGAGTTTGGGGTGATGGAAACCTGGGTTTCATAACTGCTCTCCTTTTAAAGGATAAGTTTCCGGAATCAAAAGTCATAGTTTTCGGAAAGCACCTGGAAAATCTGAACCTGTTTTCATTTGCTGATGAAATCTATCAGATACACAATGTTCCTGATGATTTTGCAATTGACCATGGATTTGAATGTGTAGGGTCAAGCGCATCCCAATCAGCAATCGAACAGATTATTGATTTGATTAATCCGCAGGGAACAATAAACCTCTTTGGTGTAAGCGAATATCCGATACCAATCAACACAAGAATGGTTTTGGAAAAGGGTTTGACTATACAGGGAAACAGCAGGTCTGAAAGGGAAGACTTTGTTGGAGTGGTTGAGACTCTCAAACAAAATCCTCAGCTGTTTGAATATCTGGAAAAGCTTGTTTCAAACATATGTGAAATAAATACCTTAACAGACTTGAAGGATGCATTTGATAAGGATTACATTTCAAACTTCGGTAAAACCATCCTTAAATGGAACAAATAATCAATTAAAAACTCTATTCATTATTTTTATGGATTCAACCCTGAAATAATTTCTGTCGTTTCTGTTGCACATTACCGGAAGCATTTCAACGGCATTGATGTCATCGCAGTCAAGAATCATATCGTTTTTAAGCTTGTTTTTTATGTGGTTTAAAATCAGATGGCAGATGTCGTCTTGTGAGCATGCAAGCTTAATTGTGAAATCGGCATCTGATTTCAAGGGACATTCCCTGACATTAACATTGATGTTTTTGGGGCATAGGATATAGACTGATACCTTTTTTTGATGTTTTTCATAGAGATTTTCGGCAAATTCAACATATTTTGCAAGTTCTTCTGCGTCAAAGTCTTTTAATTGGGTTTCAAAATCAATGAATTCTCCATCTTCAGTTTTAAAGATGTCACCACCAGGATGGACTCCTTCATCAAGCATTATTTCATGTTTTGGGGCAATGCATATTTTTCTTGTGTCGCTGAAGACCTCTCTGATTGTTCTGCTTTTATAATCGAATTCTGTTTTATTCATTTTTTTAACCTCTAAAATTTTTGTGTGTGTTCTATGTTAGTTTTCATCGCTTATAAATTGTTAAGTTTCAAATTAAAGCAATTTAAAGAGGTTAAATCAATTTTTAGATATAAACACAATTTTTTTGGATGGAAAAAATGATGGTTTAAAAGATTTGGTGAGGAATGGTGATGGGGGTAATTTTGGAAATGTTAATTTCCGAATTTTTCTCTTGTTCTTTTGATTTCGTATCTTGCAAATGCATAGTTGAGTATGCTGGCTATTGCCCTTCCTATACATAATCCCAACCAGATTCCGACTAAATCCATGTTTAGAATGAATACAAACACGTAAATCAATGGAACAACAAAGAGAATTTCCCTAAGTATTGTAAACATCAGGCTGTATATTCCCTTTCCGATTCCCTGATAGAAGAAGCTTGAAGGTATTCCTATTCCTGTTAAAATCAGACATGGACATACCAGCTGAAGGTATTGTGCAATTCCAGGAACCAGATTTGCAGTTTCGGGAGTGTATGCAAATATTGTAGCTAGAGGGGTTGCAAATATCACAAGTATTAATGTAATTGCAGTACCTAAAGCCAAACCGAACTTTGCACCAAACTTATGGGCTCTTGAAAGGTAGTCTCCGTTTCGGGCACCATATGCACTTCCGGATACTGCGATAACTGCTGATCCGATAGCTGTAAGGGGCATTATTGCAAAGAGGTATAACCTTTGTCCTGATGTGAATGTGGCTATTCCATAGTCTCCTCCGACCAAGGATATCACAATCAGATAGATTGACATTGCAATCGCCATAATAAGCATGTCCAGTGCAGATGGAATTCCAACCTTCAAAATGTCTCTTGCCAGTTTTGAGTTGAACTTGAAATTCTTAAGGGTAACGTCAATGTATGTGTCCTTTTTAATCAGAATCCAGTATAAAATTATTATCGCTGAAATTGCTGAGCTTACGATTGTTGCAAGTGATGCTCCGGCTGAGCCTAAACCGCATGTGTAGATGAATATCGGATCAAGGCTTGCATTTAGGATGACTGTGGCAACTACGACATACATTGCACGTTTCATGTCCCCTTCGCCACGAAGGATTCCACTGCATCCGTTTCCAAACATCAGGGCAACAAGGCCTAAAAACAATGGTGTAGCATAGGCAATAGCTTCTTTTAGTGTTTGTCCTGTTGCACCGTAGCTTTTAAGCAATGGTTCCTGTATTATGAGGAAAATGATTGTTAAAGCGATTGATGCTATCAGAAATATGAATAGTGACTGTGTTGCGGATTCGGTTGCCATTTTCTTGTTTTTTGCTCCAATGAATCTTGAAATGCTGCTTGTAGCACCGTTTCCTAGTCCGACGCTTGCTCCATTCAGGATCATGAAAATGGGTGTTACGAATCCTATTCCTGCAATTGCAGTCGGTCCGAGGCCTGCCACCCATATTCCATCAACGATATTGTATAATGCGGTTAAAATCATTGATATCATTATTGGAATAGCAAGTTTCTTAACTGCCCTTTCCGGTTCTCCCCTCATCAACTCAACATTCTTATTTGCCATATCAATCACTGTCCCTCAAAATATCTTCACTTTTTCTAGCTATGTTCCTTAACTGGTCTTTTGTTCTTTCGTCCAGTTCATCGATTCCAACATTCTTTTCCCATTCTTCCAAATCGTTTTTTAGTTGGATAGCCAGTTCTTCTCCTTTTTCTGTTGCTTTCAAAATGTATTTTCTTCTGTTGTTTTCATCAACACTTCGTTCAACATAACCCTTGTCTTCAAATTTCTTTAATGCCTTTGCTATGGTTCCTTTGCTTTGGCCAAATGTGTTTGCCAAATCGTCTTGTGATAGACCACTTCTTTTGTGTATTTCCAGTAGGTAGCGACCTTCATGAATCATGTCTATTTGATTCGGATTTTTGAGAGAGTATTTCAGTCTGTTTTTAGAAATGTGTTCAATTAATGCAATAAAAGGCATTGAATCAAATTTATTGGTATTATTTTCATCTGTCATGTTTTCAACTATCATTTTTATGTAAGATTTTTCAGTCTTCAAAATTATTTTGTGGAAGATGATATATAAATGTTTCCTCGGAAACTGTTCATCGATAAACAATAGTGAAATGCTTATAAATGATTATGTTGAAATTTTTAATTGGTGATGCAGTGGATTATGAATCAATTATTAAAGAGAAATTTCCAAATTGCAATGTTGAAGTGATTCAGCCTGACTTTTTGGAGATGGATATGCTAATTGAATATATTACCGATGATATAATAGTGTATAGGCCCCATTCCATCATGGTTTATCGGCATATGATTCGTTTTTTGATGAATGTTGGCGAAAGGGGAAAAATCTATTATCTTGAAGGCTTTTCGGATGAGGATTTAAAGTCAATCCATGCCGGCCTTTTGAAATTCACATACGGAAGGGATATCAGTATCAATCTGTTCAAAAATGCAAATCCTGACAGGGATGTCTTAGGGTTATAGCTGGAAGAATTCGTCGCAATTCTCACAATAGTAGTTATACTCGCTTTCACAGCAGTTTCCAAGTATTACCTCTCCGTTCAGTGATTCTATTGCCATTTCATCGCTTGCGCCATGAAATACTTTTTTCAGTTTTCTCTCACATTTCGGACACTTCATGTGGATTATTATATTAATTATTAATTTTAAATATTAGTGTAGGTGTTAAAATGATGATTAATCTCGGTGCCGAATTCGGCACTCATTTGGAATCCAGTGACGATGCGATAGAACTGATTGATATTTTAAATAAAATCCCTAAGGATGATTTTATAATCGATTTCAAGGAAGTAATGTTTGTTACAATGAATTTTGCACAGGCATACTACACCGCCAAGCTGGAATCCGATAAAAAAATATCCGAAATAAACTTGTCCGATGAAGTTAAAGTTGTTATGGGTGCGGCTGACGAGGCTTGCAATCCCTAATTTTTTTATTTTTTTTTTCGATTGTCTTTTTTTAATTAGTATAGTTTTTTGTTATCCTTTTACATTTAATAAGATTAGTAACAAATGTGATACTATGGAAATAGTTAAAAAGCCTGTTGAACTGATAGAGTTGTTCTACGATTTGATATTTGTATATGCAATATCACAGCTGACAGGCCTTATAAACGAACCTATTGATGGAATCATTCCTCCATATAACTTTTTTGCTTATTTGATTACCTGCTTTGTAATATTGCAGGCATGGCTATACTTCACCAATTACGTTAACCGATATGGCCGATGGGAATGGCAGGATTACCTGATAGTTGCCATTAACATGATTGCCGTAATTTTCATGGCAAATACGATTTCCCTGAATTGGGCAAAGATGTATTTTGCATTTGATGTGTCCATGCTGATAATCCTTTTGACAATAGTTCTCCTATATTCAGTCCATGCAAGACGTGAAAATTCGCTTAAGGGTGCTGCGGGCAATTCCATTACGATTCTGAGCATTGTCTGCACAATTTATATCATAGCTATTCTATGCTCAGTTTTCAATTTCACTGAGTATGTTCTTTGGATTAATGTTTTGGCGGTTCTCGCAGGAGCTTTCCTGCCGTTTTTCATAAGGGGGCGTTTCGACAAGAGCATCATTAATTTCCCCCATCTGGTTGAGAGGTTTGAACTTCTGACAATCATCACATTCGGCGAAGCTATTGTGGGCCTTACCCACTTCTTTGATGTGTCCAACTTCAATTTGGTTCCAATCCTATTGTTTTTGATAATCTTGACAATGTTTGGGTCATATGTCATTCAGATTCATCGTATGATGGATCACCATAGGGTTGAAAGGTCATTGAGATTGATGTTCAGCCATTATTTCATTGTAATCAGCATTAACCTTGTTACCGTTTCATTGGAGCTCATTCATTCAGGTGAAGTAAATCCTGCCTTTGCAAGCGGACTTATGATTGTCTCACTGATTGTATTTTATGTTTCAATCATGGTCAACAAGGAGTATTATAAGCAAAACATTAAATTAACTAAAAAAGATATATTAAAGATGATAATAGTTTTTGTGTTTGGAATAGCTATTATTCTGATATTTATTTCAAATTTATATGCTTTCCTGATTGGAAGCTTAATCATAACATTTGGCAATTTTTCAATATTGCAAATGAAGTATAAAAGGTGTTTAAGTGAGTGAACAGAAATTAGAAATATTCAATGTATTGAATTTTTTAGATAGAGGTTATGAATTGGAGACTATTTTAAATGAAGGCGAATTCGGAACTTTCTCATCAGCTGAGGAATGCATCAGCTATTTGGTTGATGAAGGCTATCTTGAAGGGGATGTGGAAGTAACAGCAGATGTGGAAATAACTGCCGAATACATTTCCAAAAAATATATTGTCTCCGAGCTTAAGGATATCCTGAGGGAAAACGGCTTGAAAGTTTCTGGCAAAAAACAGGAACTCGTAGAAAGGGTTTTGCCTTTATTGAAAGAAGCAAAGGATAAAAGCAATTTGAATGTGTCCGCCAGTGCCAACAAGTCATTTGAAAATATGGAGTTGACTGATAAGGCACATGAGTTTTTAAAGGAAAACCAGTGGATAGACCTGTACATGTTTGCTCTTGTACAGTTCAGATTTGAGGATTTCGAGACTTATGTTGGAGGATCATCCGTTGGAATGATTGAAACAGGATTGAATTTCTGTGATGAAATTATCTCAAGGGCATTGGTGAACAATCAGTTTGAAGTCTTCAGACTTGCATTGTCCGCAAAGGCTCATGTTTATGCATATGACGGCGATTATGAATCTTTCATTGACTATGATTTGCAGCATTTTATTTTAGGACTGAATCCGATTTCCCTTGATGTTCAGACTTATGCCACATATGAAATCATCAACGAAGCCAATGTGGTTAACTTAAGGAACGTTCTGATAGAACTCAAGATGGGCAGCCTAAAGAAAAGATTTGATAAGATATGGAACAAATCCCATATTAAACATGTCACTGTGCCTAAAAAGACCTGCTATAAGACCTTGCTTAAAGCCCTTGGCGGTGCAGACATTGAAGAGCTGAACTTTGAGATGAGAGAAAAATTCTTCAATAAGAAATTCGGTATCCAATGATGAAGTCCAAAGTTGCCGGAATTGCCCTTATAGTAGGTAGTTTGTACTATATTGTAGCGGAAGCTGTTTCTGCAACTTTTTTCAATGCTTCATTTTTCAATACTTATGTTTTTCATGCCATTTCTGAATTGGGGATTCCAAATCTGAATTCCCCCTTGTTTTGGCTGATGAATTCAGCTTTCATACTGGTAGGCTTAACGCTTATATTTGGATATTTCTACAGGTTAAAAGATCTTATTGTTAAAAATAAGGCCGTTAATTCTATTTTTACATTAATTACAGGTTTGGGAGTCATCATTGTAGGTTTGATTCATGGCGGAAACCCTCTGACTTCCGGATATCATACCTTGGGTGCCGTGATGGCGATTTTAGGCGGCAATATTCTATTAGTTCTGATTTCAAAATCAATGGATGATTTTGGAGCTTATCAAAAAATGACCCTCATTTTGGGAATATTGGGTTTGATTGCTTTTTGGATAATGTTTTTCATCTTGAAAAACCCTTACATGCCTGTTTTTGAGAGACTTTCAGTTTACACCCTGATTATCTGGAGTTTTCTAACCGGATGGTTTTTGGCAAAATCTTAAGCCACACTTTCCTTGATTTTTCTGTTAATTATTTTTCATGATGGCAATTGGCTTATCATTATTTTGGTTGAAATTTTAATTATTTTTCATGGTTGGGTAAAAACAGTTGCATTGATTCGTTAGATATGCATCAGGCGGTGTTTTTAAAATGAATAATGTAGTGATAAGCCCATACATTATTCGGTTTCTTCTTTTTCTTTTAGCTTTTCTTTCAGGTTTTCAATCCCAATGATCATGTTTTACCTCCAAGTTTTGGTTCTTGTAAATTTGTATATTATTCATTACATATAAATATTTAGGTATGCCTAAATTTTTAAGGAAAAGTTTAAATACTAATTCGATTAACTTAAATTAAAGGTGATATTATGACAAACCTTGACAAATCTGTTGAAGAAGAAATTTTAGCTATTGTTGAAAAATACCAAAAAGAGGACACAAAACTTTTAAACTACCTTATAACCGATGATGAGATTACATTCTTCTCTCCATTGGCAAACGGTAAGGCAATAACAGCAGAAGACTTGCAAAAAGTCGCAGACATTTTAAAAGGTTCCTTCATTGGAATGGAAATAGTAAATCAGGAATACAGATTTAAATTCAAATGCGGATTATAGGAGTTCCATCAAACTCCTAATATTTTTTTTAACAATTTTTCAAATTATTTTATTCTTTTTCCTATTTTAACTAATTATTTTGTTATTTTTTGTAATTTTAAACATTATTTTCCGTTAATAGGCACATATAAATATTCCTTGATAAAAATTAGAGTTTATTCCAAATTTTAAGCTGAACAGCAATGTTTTTTAACAGTTTATTTGAACTGTAGAAAAATTGCAATATTTGGAATATTGGAGATAGATGTTATGAAAAGGAAAATTCTAATTTGCACATTAATCCTCGTGGCATTATTCAGTGTAGCTACAACCAAAGCACTAAAAAAGTAAAAATAACAGTTAAGTAGATGATTTAATCATCTACACCTTTTTTTTTTAACGATTCAAATACTCTTGAGTTAGCTTACACTCGCTCATGCATTTAGTACAGCCAAGCCCTGCCTTATACTGGCCGATAATGTACTCTCCACAGGCTTCAATATCGATAATGTCTGAACGGTTCAGTCTGTCATTCCATTTTTGTGGGTTTATCGCATCAACAGGACAGGCATCCTGGCAGTTTGTGCAGTCATCGCATTCCGAATCAGTAATTGGTGTGCCGAACTCCAAAGGCATGTCAGTCAATATTCCTCCAAGTGCAACTGCTGAGCCGTATTCAGGGGTCACGAATAATGCAGATCTTCCAATCCATCCAAGCCCTGCTTTGGTGGCAATTGTCTTGTATGGAAGGATGCTTAGCAATTTTTCCATGTCGCATTCATTCCGTTTCATTGTGAGAGCAAATGCATCATATCCGAGATTTTTGATGTATCTCTCTCCCTTGTGGGAGATTTTTGTAAGCTTTCCTATTTCCCTGTGGAATGCCTTCCAGTACTTTTCATACTCCTCCTCTTTGACTAACTGTATGGTTTCTTTAGGAATTTTCAAAACAAGGCTTATTCCATTTGGAAAATCAATGAATTGGCTGGCCAAACCATTCACATCAGCAAAACCGACTTTGCTGGCACCTGACTTTATCAAGTATTCTTTAAGTTCACTCATCTCAGACATAATATTTCATATATTTTCAAAACATATAAATGGTAGTGTAACTAATCTTTAACTTTAACACTTATTAATAATTAAATTAAATATTAAATGTAGTGATTAGATGAAAGATATAGATGTTTTAATTGAAGCTTTACCATATATTAAAAAGTTTCATGGTGAAAAAATATTAATCAAGTATGGTGGGCATGCTATGGTGGATGATGAAGCAAAGTCCTCCACAGCTCGTGATACAGTATTACTCAAATATGTTGGAATGAAACCGTTGATTGTACACGGTGGAGGTCCTGAAATCTCAAGATCAATGGAAAAATTAGGCAAGGAATCCAAATTCATCAAGGGTTTAAGGGTGACTGATGAGGAGACCATGGAAATCATTGAAATGGTTTTGGTCGGTAAAATTTCAACCGAAATCGTATCAGAACTCATAAAACATGACGGTCAGGCAATAAGCCTGTCTGGAAAGGACTCAAGCTTGATTTTTGCTCATAAGAAGGAAGCCAAAAAGATCGATGAGGAACTTGTTGACTTGGGACTTGTCGGTGAAGTTGACTGCATAAACACCGAACTGCTTGACATGTTCCTGGACAATAATTATATTCCTGTAATATCTCCAGTCGGAATTGCAAAGGACGGAACCAGCTTAAACCTCAATGCGGATACTGCTGCCGGTGAAGTTGCAAGTGCAGTCGGTGCTGAAAAACTGATTATTTTAACCGATGTTCCAGGTGTTTTAAGGGACCCTTCCGATCCAGATTCATTAATTCAAAAAATCAGAATTTCAGAGGTTCCTGGTTTAATTGAAGAGGGAATTATTTCAGGCGGAATGATTCCAAAAATAGAGACCTGCGTACAGGCCATTGAAGATGGTGTCAAATCATGCCATATTATCGATGGACGTAAAAAACACTCATTACTTTTAGAAATCTTTACAGACGAAGGCATCGGAACCATGATTTTTAAATAATCATGGTTATTTCACTTTTTTTTTAAAAACTTATTCTCATTCTTTAAACATTTCCCGTAATTCTCTTCTGAGCAGTTTCCAGCCGTTTACTCTTGGAAGCTCATCAAGCGGGAATATTTTTCTTGGAACCTTATATCTTGACAGGTTTTCACGGGCAAAAGCAATTAATCCCTCGTCGTCTGCTTCATTTTCCCAGACAACTGCTGCAACAGGGATTTCTCCTCTGTGACAGTCATTTATGCTGAAAATGGCTATTTCCTTGACTTCAGGATATTTTATCAATACCTCTTCCACTTCTGTTGGATAGATTTTCCATCCGCTCATTACAATCATGTCCTTTTTGCGGTCTGTAATGAATAGGCGGTTGTCTTCATCGAGATATCCGATATCTCCTGTCAGGAACCATCCGTCTTCTAAAAATGATGCTTTGGTTTTTTCTTCGTTTCCCCAGTATCCTTTTGCAACAGCAGGTCCTCTAAGTGCAATCTCGCCCTGTTCATATTGTGGCAAGATTTTGGATGAATCGTCTTCATCAACGATTTTGACTTCTGAAAAGCAAACGGGATGGCCAACGCTTTCAAACCTGTCAGCTTCACGGTAATCTTCAGGTCTGATGACTGTACCGGTTCCAATCACAATTGTTTCGGATAGTCCATAGGCATTAATGATTGGTATTGCATAGGTTTCATGGAAATCCTTCCATATCTTTTTATGCAATGGTCCTCCACCTGAAACAATCTCCCTGACTGTTTTAAGCTCTTCACGTTTGTCCATTGTGGTAAGGGAATGTATTACTGGAGGCATTCCAGTCAGAACAGTGACTTTTTCTTTTTGGCATAATTCCAGATATTCATCAATGTTGAACTGTTCTATTAAAATGTAATATGCTGCAGACCTTAATGCTGAAATTGACCATGAAAGGCCAACGTGTGCCATCGGATAGATTCCCAAATAAATGTCATCCTGCTTTAAGGTCAATACGTCACATTCGTTGTGAATTGCAGTGAAATAATTTCCATGGGTAAGCATGGCTCCTTTCGGCTTGCCTGTTGTTCCTGATGTATATTGAAGCTGGCATAAGTCGTCCCAGTCGGTATTTTCAGCTTCCAAAACGTCACTGTCTTTAAATTTGGAAATGTCTTTTGGGACATATGTTTCAATATCAATCAGGTCTTTGGCATCATCATCGGTAATCATCAGCTTTGCCTTGGAGTCGCTCACGATATATTCCAGTTCATTGGCAGTAAAAATTCTGTTTCCAGGAATGGCTATTGCGCCGATTCTCCAGATTGCAAATAATGAAAATAGATACTCTTCGGAATTGTTTAAATAGATTAATACTCTGTCGCCCTTGACTATTCCTAATTCTTTTAGGTCACGTCCGATTCCAGAGATTATTGATAGGATTTCACCTGAGTTGTATTTGTTTCCGGTTGTCGGATTGTACAATACGTTCTTGTCTAGTCTTTTTGAGTTTGCGTCTAAAAAAGTAGTGATGTTTAACATTTAAATTAACTCCCTTACGATGGCTTTGGTCACGTCCATGGTTGTGGCATCTCCGCCTAAATCAGGGGTTCTAATTTTACAGTCTGCCATTACCTTTTCGACCGCATTTTTTATGTCATTTGATGTTTCCCATTCGCCCAAATAGTCCAGCATCATTGCAGCGGACAGTATCATTGAACATGGATTTGCAATGTATTTTCCTGCAATGTCAGGTGCTGATCCATGTACTGGTTCAAACAGTCCGTTGTGGTCTCCTATATTTCCGGATGGTGCAAGGCCAAGTCCTCCTACGAGTCCTGCGCTTTCATCGGATAATATGTCTCCAAAAAGGTTGCTTGAAACAATAACGTCAAAATTTTGTGGCTGTGTAACCAGATACATCGCCATAGCATCGACATAGTAATCTTCAGTTTTGATTTGCGGATAATCCTGGGCTATCTTATAGAATGATTCTTTGAAAACGCCGTCGGTCTTTTTTAGGACATTGCTTTTGTGAACGCATGTTACTTTGCTTTGTTCCCTTTTGATGCAGAGATTGAATGCAGCTTTTGAAATTCTCTCGGATGCGCTTCTGGTAATGTGTCTTTCTGCAATCATCTTTTCTTCGTCGCCGTATTCCACTTGTGAATAAAGCCCTTCGGTGTTTTCCCTAACTATTACAAAATCAATATCGTCACGAATGCAGTTTACTCCCCGGTATGATTTGATGGGGCGGATATTTGCATATACATTCAATGCTTTTCTTAAGTTAATGATTGGACTAGGCTGGCCTGGTGTTGAAGTTGATGCTCCAAACAGTACTGCATCACTTTTGTTTGCTATTTTGACAGTTTCTTCAGGCAATGTTGTTCCATTTTTATTGAAACAGTCAAAACCTGCTTCACCATAGTCAAAACTAAATTCAAGGTCTAGTTTATCGAGCAAATACTCACAGGAATCCATTACTTCCTGACCTATTCCATCTCCACTAATTATTGCAATATTATACATTATTTCACTTAAAACAATTTGTTCGTATATTAATAATATTGATGTCATATTATATAATTTTAATTTTGTTCGTATGTTATCGAAATACTTTTATACTACCCGATATATAAATGATATTAATTACATAGTAATAGTAGTTAAACGCCTTTAATTTAAAAGAGGGATTAAAATGGAAAGAAGTATCGACGAATTGATTGAATTATTAAACGATAAAGATGACTTTGTTGTTGAAGATGCTATTGGAGAGTTAGAATTAAGAGCTGATGAAGCAGTTGACCCATTAATTGATGCTTTATCCAGCAGAAAAAAACAAATCAGATTACATGCCGCTACCTTATTGGGAGCAATCAATGACCCTAAAGCAATTCCTGCTTTAATCGACACTTTAAAAGACAACAACAAATTAGTTAGAAGGGAAGCATCAACTGCACTTTCACGTATGGGCGAACCTGCTGTCGATCCTTTAATTGAAACATTAAATGATGAGGATTGGAAAGTAAGAGGAGCAGCCGCATGGGCTCTTGGAAACATCGGTGATGAAAAGGCAATTCCTGAACTTGAAAAATTGCTTGATGATGAAAGCGGATTTGTAAAACAAGGTGCACAAAGTGCCATAAACTCAATTAAGAAATAATCCTATTTCTTAACTTTTTTTCTTTTTGCATATTTCTTATTGTAATTTCAATTTTTTTTTTAGTAGCCATAATATTTTTTTAATTGATAGTCCATAATCTTAAATATGGATTTGAAAAAAATCAGTAGGTATCTAATTTACTTACTTTCCTTATTTATCATTTCATTGGGGGCTTCACTATCAATCAAGGCCAATTTGGGAACTTCTCCATTAATATGCCTTCCTTACGTTTCCAGTCTGATTGTTAAGTTGAGCGTTGGAGAGGTAATGTTTGTATTCACCATTATTTTCATTCTGATTCAGGTTGCGCTGCTTAGGGGAGGATTTGAAAAAAGGCAATATCTGCAGCTGGTTATCGGAACCATCTTTTCAGTTTTCGTAGATTTTTCCATGATGTTGGTAAATGGAATTAATCCTGTCGGATACATTAGTCAAATGATATTGCTTTTGTTCAGCTGTGTTGTGGTGGCATTTGGGGTGCTGTTGGAAATTCAAACAGAAATCGTCTATCTTCCTGCTGATGGAGTGATTGTTGCTATTTCAAAGGTCTTAAAAAAGGAGTTTTCATATGTAAAGCCATTTGTTGACTCATCAATGGTTATTTTGGCTGCTGTATTGTCCATTATATTCTTGGGTTATCTTGCAGGAGTTCGCGAGGGCACAATTATTTCGGCGGTTATCATTGGACCTATTGTTAAGGTTTTAAAGAATTATTTGGATTCATATATTGAAAGAATGATTGAATAATCTTTCGAATTTCACTTCAATACAACTGTTTTGTCAATCATTCCAATCAGAATTTTGTTGATAGGATTTTTCAGGGATAATGGATGTTCTTTTTGATACATGTCACTGAAGGGAAGCACTCTGAAACTGGACATGCACTGGTCGGTTGAGCGAAGTGCAAAATATGCCCTGTAATCTCCGTCAATAATGTTGATGATCAATCCAACGTCTTCTATCCGTTCATGACCGGCAATGCCTTCCTCTGCATATACCCTAAACTTTTTGATGTCATCAGCGGTAATCAAAACATATTCCATCATATATTCGTATTCGTCTTCATCAAGGTCATAATCATCATATTCTATAATCTCTGAACATTTCTCGTCGGGAATAGTCAGATTGGTGGCGCAGTATCCAAGAGAGATGTAAATGCCCTCATGGTCCAGTGCCTTGGAGATTATGTCGAAGTAGAGGTTGTCCAATTTCATGGATTTGTGTATGTCTCCGAAAATTTCAGGCACCATATGGGTAAGCCCGCCCTCTTCAATCACTGTACAGTAGAAGTGTTCTTCACCAAGATAACCTGCAGTTGAGGCCTTTTCGATTGTTTGCTTAATGTCAATGTCATTTGCGTCTTCCATTCTTTGAGCTATCTTCAAAACTTCTTCATCACTTATCATCCGCTGCACCTTCTTTCAGATTCTTCAGATTGCTTTTCAATATTCTGTAGATATTTTCAGCACCAATGATTTCGTCACTGCCGATATCCCAATCTGAGGGGTATAGAATAAACGGTTCTGATTGGCTTCCTCCTGCTCCGCCATGGCTTCCCACCAGTTCTTCAAAAGCGCATACCTCATCGTTTTCAGCGTCATAAAAACTGTTGACAAGAATATCCGGTGTGTATGTGAAGGATACGTTTCTTTTGATGTGCCTTACGATGTTTTCACCAAATACTTCAAGCGGATTTTCACCTTCAATTTTATCACTATCTAAATAATATGTTCCATTTTTTCCAATAGCTAAATTTCCATGTTCTGAGGACTTGACAACAATGAAACCGATGTATTCATTGTTTATGATTCCAGGAATCAGTTCAGGGAGAAACTCATTTATTTCTTCATAGGTTAATCTGTGACTCCATTGGGTCAAATAAATCATTGCAAGGTTGCCTGATGCAAGTACAATAACTTCAGAATCACCCAATTCTTCCATTTCATTTTCATCAATCAAATCGTCATTGTTTTTTGTAAATGGAATGAATGATTCTGCATAGTGGTCTTCATTGGATGACATTTTGGCAAACATCTTCATATCTTTTGGAAGTAGAGATTTGACAAAATCCTCAAAGGATTCGCCGTATCTTTGCAGGAATGTGGCTCCATTTGTCTGCCCGTGGTCTGATTGGATGACGAACTGATACTCTCTAGGAGTGTATTTTGTTGCATTAACCAGGCGTCTGATTTGCTTGTCCATTCCCTTAAGCGCAAACCATGAATCCTCGTCACGGACTCCTGAGTGATGTGCTATCTCATCATATCCCAAATATGTTGAGTATGCAACGTCAATATCTCCAACTAATATGTCCCCAACCAGTGTTGAGGTGTTTATTTCCCTCATGAACACATTTGTTGCGGCCCTTACCACAATATATATTATTCCACGTTTGACTCTAGGTTTGACATTCATAACCCTATGTTTTATCTGGGATATCATCTCTAAAATCATTTCCGCTAGGAATAATGCTATGATACGTGCAAAATTACTTGGATTTGAAAAAACAGAATACCATGCTTTGTTGTATAGTTTTCTAATGTTTAAAATTTTACTGAATGTGAAAATGACATTGTCGGTGTCTCCTGAAAATAGATTTGATCTGCTCGCACCGTTATCCACCAGCAATCCGTCACCATCAGAAATTCTTTCTTCCAGTATTTTGACTTTGCTTACCCCTGAACATTGCATCATCTGGTTGTTGTTTGGCTTTTCAATCCATCTGAATGCGGTGATGTCAGTATTGTTTCCGTGAAGTATTCCTGCCTGGCTTGCACCTGTCTGTGAGGATAAATCGGTTTCCCACTTTCTGAGGGTGTGTGTTTTATCGTCAATCATGGATTTTACGGTAGGCATCAAATCTTTGTCAATAGCTTCATTTAGCACGTCATATGCCAGTCCATCGATTTCAATGATAATTAAACCCGGATAATCTTTCACTTTCCCTTTCCGTTTATTTTTTGCATCTCTAAAGACTGACCGGTAATATGAGGAGTCATCTTCTATGGTAAGCAATGCGGACAGAACTGTTGTAACGAATGCCATGGCCAGTGGTGCCAGGATTATTGCCCAACCAGTAATTTCTATATCAAAAAGCGGTGCAAAAAACTCAAGCAGCATTCCATTCAAAATCAGTGATCCGAAACCGAATGTTAAAACTAAAAACGGCAGGAATATTTTGGTCAATAGCGGCCATAATATTGCATTGATTATACTTATAAAAATAACCAATAATGCTATGTCGTCAAAGTGAGATATTTCCACTCCCAGGCCAAAAAAACTAATCAGATACATTCCAATGATATTCCCAATGAATATTATTAAGCTTCTTTTCAGTGTCACCCTGGGAGGTGTTTCAAATTCTTCCACGTATTTCATAAAAAATCATTTCTCAAATGGTTAAATATTTCATCGGTATCTTCAGCTACTTTAAAAATATCTTCCTGTTTGTACAGGAAACCCTTTTGGCCCATTTCATCAATCATTTTGAGCATGGTGTCATAGAAATGGTTGATGTTAAATATGATGATTTCCTTATCATGTTTTTTTAGCTTTTTAAGGGTTATAATTTCAAAGAATTCATCCAGGGTTCCGATTCCTCCCGGTGAAATGATAAATGCATCGGAATGGTTCAGGAACTCCTTTTTTCGCTCATCCATCGAATCAACATAAATAAATTCTGTGCATTCTGTGCATAACGGTTCAAAATCCCCAATCCATTCTGGTGCAATCCCGATGGATTTTCCGGCATTGTCATGAACTCCTCTTGCACATGCACCCATCATTCCGGTATCTCCTCCACCGAAAACAAGAGTATGGCCTTCTTCAGCCATTTTACAGCCTAATTTATAGGCTTCATCAGTATAAGTCTTGTCTATTTTTCTGCTTCCGGATCCATAAAGGCATATGTTCATATCATCATCTCTCAGATGTCAGGGGTTTGCTCGGCAAGGCATAGGTGGCAAATCGCATTCGGATTGTCCTTCTGGTTATCTTTTACAGGACAGAAATAGTTGCCGTCAATTTCTTCAACAGACAGATTTCCTGGAAATTCGCTTCCAACAGGATGGATGGGTTCTTCTAAAATAAATGTTGTGTAAAGAGCAGTAATGACATAAATTAATGGTAATTTATCATCTTTTGCATCGGACATTCTTTCTTTTTCAAATGTTCTTTTAAGTAACGGAAAAGATTCGTTCAATGCAGTTTTATCAATTGCATCATCGGCATAATCCTCTTTTTCTTTAACTTCGTTCATGCGTATTATGAAATATTTTATATAGATTGTCAGATATTTTTCACGATATTGCTCTTGAATGTATTCTCCGTCTTTTCTTATATATGCTGTAGCCAGCATTAAATCGTTTACGGATATGATACGGGCGTATTTTTTTAGAATATCCATTATCTGTGACTTTCTGATTTCTGCATTTTCAGATAATTCTTCAAGTTCCACCAGTATGTCTTCCGGCATCATGATTTTATATATAAAATTTATAATTAATAAAAACTATTAATTACTTCAACATAATTATTAGTAATGGGGTAAGAATATGACTGAAGATTTCATGGAGATTTCAAAAGAGGACATTGAAAATGTCGAAAATGCTTTAAAGACTAATAGTGATTATAAGTTAAAAAATTCTAAATTCGATGTAAAATCCTTTGAAAAGGGAAAGGACATTATCATAATACAATATGTTGCAAACATTGAAAATGAGCTTGTTTTCAGCACATATGAGGAAAACGGCAAATATTACATAACAAACACTTTCGAACTGTTCATTGATAATATCATAAACGGCAATGTTTCACGTGATGTTTTCCAGTCTGTAAGCAGCTATTTTTATGATGTAATTGACAATCCGGATACTGATTTTACCGATGAGAAAGATGAACTGATAAGCTTTTTACTTCTTACAGAGGATTATGATGAATCTCAGCTTCAAAATGATTTGGATCCGGAAAAAATACGCATGGATTATAAAAATGATTATGATAGGATTTACTCCGACGAGTCCATGAATAGGGTTGAAAAGAGCCTGGCCCTAAAGGAGCTTGTCCACATGTCAATCTGTCAGGTCGTCAATGATATCGAGTTGTTTTTCACAAGGCCTTCCAACCTGACTCCCGAAGAGGTTGCTGAGAAAAACAAGCAGGAAGCCAAAGCGCTTGAAAATGAATTGCAGATGTCCTAAATATTTAAGTATTATTATTATAATAATTATTAATATCAATTTGCTTCGATGATTATATGATAAATATTACCCGTAATGAAGAGGTTGTCTTAAATCAAATTAAAATCTATGATATTGAGTATCCTGAAGGTGTTCCAGTCTCTATACTGCGAAAGGAACTTGGGTTTCATGAATATGACCTGGTTCACATTTTAGAGGAACTTCAGGATAAGGATTTGGTTATCTTTAAGGATAACAAGGTCAATCTCTCTGAAAGTGAAAAGGAAATAAATACGGTCAATTCCAAAAAGGATTTGGAAGAACTTGAATTGGACCAAAAGGAAAAGGATTCATATAAGTTGATTAAAGAACTGGTTGATGATAAGAATCTTGTTTCTAAATACACTTTGGAAGGTCATTTGTTATATGGGGATTTGGAAATTAGTAATTTTAGGATGTACCATATAATATTGTCTCTTCAAAACAAAGGCCTTTTAAAATCAATTAATAAGGACGACGGGGAGTATTACCTTCTTGTTGAATAATATTTTTTACATTTTTCTTAATATTGAAGTATTATTATTTTCTAATTTAATCATAATATTTATATAACTTAAAAGTAAAATATATTGATATAATTATTGAAATGATGATGTGTTTTTTATGATGAGAATAAGTATGTCACTACCTAAAAAGTTACTAGCAGATTTTGACGAAGTATTGAAGGAAAGAGGATACCAGTCTCGTTCAAAAGGAATTCGTGATGCACTTCAAGATTACATTGTAAGATATCAATGGATGAATTCCATGGAAGGGGAAAGAATTGGTATTATAACAATCATATATGATCACCACTACACAGGAGTCATGGAAAGCCTTGCAGAAATCCAACACAGTTTCAGAAACGAAATCAACACAAGCATGCACATTCACATGACTGATAAATATTGTATGGAAATTGTAGTGGTAAATGGAGATATTGCTGAAATTCGTGATTTAACCGAAAGGATAATGAGACTTAAAGGTGTTGAACACGTAAAACTCACAAGTACAGCAAACGGAGAAGATTTCAGGGAACCTGGTCACCCACATGACCATCCACACACTCACTAACTTCTCTTTTTTTTATTTTTTTTACATGAAATTTAGAACGACTCCTTATCATCATGACTTATTAAAAGATACGGATAGATTAGCCGTTTTTTATGAAGCTATTGAGCAATATGATTCGGACACAGATTTAGCATATGATTTGGGTTGCGGAAGCGGAATATTATCCTATTTTTTAAGTTCTAAGTTTGGGGAAGTAATCTCTATAGAGGCTGATTTCAAGGCATTCAAGTGTGCCAAGGAAAATTTGGCCGATTTTGGCAATGTTCAGGTCATCAATGATGATGTTCTCGAACATGATTTCACAAGAAAAGCTGATTTGATAGTTTGTGAAATGCTTGATACTGCATTAATCGATGAGGAAGAGATTCCAGTATTGAATTATGCAAAGGAATTCCTAAATGATGGAGGCAGAATCATCCCTCAGGGCATCATAAATACGGTTGAGCTTGTCAATATGCAAAGGCACCATATCCACTGGGACGAGGGTGCAAAGTATGATGCGCTTTCAGATGAGGAGATATATTCACAATTCAACTTTCTGGATGATATCAATCCTGATTTTGCAGCTGATTTTAAGTTAAGCGCCAATAAAGACGGTTTGCTAAACGGATTGAAGATTACAACCTACACCAAACTTGATGATGATATAATTGCCGGGCCTCTGCCCATGTTAAATCCTCCATTATTGATTCCATTGGATGAACGGCAAATAAAGGTAAATGACTTTATACATGTTGAGATAAAATATAGTATGGGAAAAGGGATTGAGAGTATAAAAACTAGATATGTATAGGTGAAAATGTGGGCTTTGAATCTCAATTAAACAATTTTCTTACAGATTGTGAGAAACTGATTGTACTTGGAGTAGGCAATGAGCTTAAAAGCGATGACGGTGTAGGACCATTCATCATAAAGAGGCTTAAAGAGGAAAACGTTGAAAACAGTAACCTTTTATTCATTGATGCCGGAACCGTGCCTGAAAACTTCACTGGAAAAATCAGAAAGGAAAATCCCACTCATCTGATAATTGTTGATGCATGCTTAATGGACTCAAATCCCGGAGACATGAAGATAGTGGATAAGGACGAATTTGCAAACATCGGCATTTCAACTCATTCAATGTCCCTGTCATTCTTTGTAAGGTACCTTGAAAAGGACACTGAAATCAGAATAATATTTGTTGGCATCGAACCTGAAACTATGGACTGGGGAGTAAAGCCTACAACAAAAGTTGAAAAATCCGCTAATGAATTTATAGAAACGCTAAAAGGAATTATATTATGAAACTATTGTTTATCGGTTCAAGATTATATGATGATTTAGACTGGTATGTAAAGTCTAAAGGAATAGAAAGCATTTTAACAGAATCTAATGAAGATGCAATCAACCTTGATTTGCCTGATCAGGTTTTCATCGTTCCTCGTGGAATGGATGGACCTAAACAGGTTGCATTGATGCAGAAAGTTGATGCAGTCGTTCCGTTGATTGGAATCGACCCTCCATTGATTGATGTCGCTCATATGAAAGAGGAGTTGGAATCAGAATATGAGATTCCGGTAGTTGCTGCAGGAGTCAGAGCGGTTGAATTGACTTCTGATAAGATCAAGACTAAAGAATTCTACACCGAAATAGGTGTTGTCACTCCAAATTATCAGATATTGGATAGTCCGGATGAATTGTCAATTGATTTTCCTGTTGTCTTGAAGCAGGGTAGGGGACAAGGCGGAAAGGACATCAAGGTTGCCAGATCAATTGAGGATGTTGAGGAATATTTCAGTGAATTCGACCAGGCGTTATGTGAGGAATTCATTGAAGGTGCTGAAATATCCATTGAAGTTTTGGGGTTCAATGGTGAATTTGTAGCGCTTCCACCAATATATAAAGGAGAAACCACTCTTGAAGGAACTCACCCATTGAATAAAACAAAAACAGGCCCATGCATGGTTGAAGGTTTGGACAATAACCTAGTCCAGCACACTGCCTATAAGGTGGCAAAGAATCTTGCTTCCGACGGAATATTCGAAATGGATTTCATGTATTCAAGGAAAAATGACCAGCTTTATGCAATTGAAGTGAATACAAGGCCTAACGGTACCAGATATTTAACTACTGCTACATGCGGAGTAAATTCATTATGTGAATTGGTTAATATGGCTATTGGGGAGTTTAGCTTATCCAATATTTCAGATAAACTTCAATATTACTATTCAACAGAAATCCCGATTGGAAATTATCAGGGTCCCGCACCAAATGAACCAGTAAAATCTTTTGAGGCTAATGATTTTGTTGTACATGGTCCTGAAGGTTATCAGAGAGTAACTGCAAGGGCAGGTTCCAAACAGGAACTTGAAAAATTAGTTGAAAAATTAATCTGAAAGTCTGTGTTATAAGTTATAATTAAATACTATTATCAATATATAATTAAAGTAATATTAAATATTGATATAGTGTGGTATAATGAATAATACAGATATGTTAATTCTTTTTTTAATAACATTATGTGCTACAATATTCTTTACATGGTATATTAAAAGAATATTATTAAAGGCAAGGATTGCTGACAATCCTATAGTTAGTGAACATAGACATAAAAGCGGTACTCCTACAATGGGAGGAATAGCATTTTTATTTACAATTTCCTTTATTATTTCACTATATTATCAGAATACTCCAATATTGCTCGTATCATTCATTATGCTTGCAGGGGGAATTGTAGGTCTTGTTGACGATTTAATCGGTCTAAAAGTAAAGGAAGTTCAAAAAATTGTTGTGAACATCTCAGATGAAGTAATTGCTTTGGGAAGACTTGATGTTGAACCTGGTGAGGAAGTTCGTGTTGCAACTCCAAAGGCAAAAGCGGAAGTTGATGAATTGCTAAAAGATGGAAAGGTTGAAGTTGTAGGTGAAGTTCCAATCAAAACAGAACCCGAAGAGGTTGAAAAGATCATTTGTCAAATTGTTTTGGGATTATTCCTGGGATTCACCGGTGCTGTAACAACATTGGGAGGATTTCAACTGGGAATATTTGCCATTCCTGTCGTTGTAATAGCAATTCTGGGTTGTATCAATTCAGTCAATCTCATTGATGGTATGGACGGCCTTGCGGCAGGAATCGTGGGAATCGCATCAATTTCCTGTTGTGTGTATGGTTATCTGTTTGGACCTGCAAGCATTATTCCTCCATTCTTGATTTTGGCAGGAATATGTTTAGGATTTTTAGTATTCAACAAGTATCCCGCATCCATATTCATGGGGGATACCGGATCATTTGTATTGGGTACCGGTTATGCTGCAGCGGTTCTTGTATGTGACATTCCATACTTCGGCGTTCTTGCATTGGGCGTACCGATTATTTCAGTCATTGTGAGCCTATTGCACAGGGCACATATTATTAAATTGCCTGTAGAGCCTTTACATCATACCTTGAACCATTACGGCATGTCCGAGGTAAAGATTATTTTAACATACTGGGGAGCTACAGTTTTATTATGTATTATTGGTATTCTTGCTAAGATGTACTTATTCTAATTATTTCGGTGATTTTTATGGATATTCAAGATTTGGCTGACGCAATTAATGGAAAACTTATAGGAAATGATGATTTTTTCTCAATTGATGGATTTACTGGAAAATTCACTTTTTTGCATGATGCTCACACCGGAGACATTGTCATAAGGGAATGGGTTGATCCGGTTGGTGTTGAAATGGCATTTAATCAGAACATTGCCTGTTTGATAACTCCCGAACCGAGGGACGGAGCTATTGAAACCGCAAATAGATTGAACTTTCCAATGATTATTATCGATGACATTGATGCTGCAAGTATATTTGCATTAAGGTTTTCCAAACCAGACAAATTGGAAAACATCTGTGATTTGGTAAGTGCCGTTGAGGGAAAAATCGTCGGCAATGATGAATTCTTTTCAATTGATGGATTTACTGGAAGATTTACATTTTTAAATGATGCCCATACAGGCGATATTGTCATTAGGCATTGGATTAATGCAACAGGCATTGAAATGGCATTCAATAAAAACATTGCCTGTTTGATAACACAAAATCCCAAAGATGGAGCTATTGAAGAAGCGAATAGATTGAACTTTCCATTGATAATCACAGATAAGATTGAACTTGCAAATGCATTTGCGCTTTCACATACTATACAGAACTATTCTCCGCTTTCCAAAAATGTTGTGGTTACCGGAACCAATGGTAAATCAACAACATCACACATGATTTATCACATTTTGAATAATGCGGGTTTTCATACATTGACAAATACGGACAGCGAATCAGAATTCAATACTTTAATCGATCCTATGGTTTCCAAATTGATTTCAGATGAAGTTAAAGAAAATGGGCACATCGATTATTTGGTTATTGAGGTATCTGAAGTTCAGGGATGGCTTGGAAAGCTGATGGAAAACCACGCCGCATTAATGAGTCAAGCTATTGAGCCTACAGTAGGTGTCATAACAAATATTGCAATGGACCATATAGGTCTTGTAAACTCAATCGATGATGTTTATGATGAAATCAAAGGAGTTCCAGAAGCTATTGGTAAAGGAATCACTGTTCTAAATTATGATGATGAATTGGTAAGGTCATTAGATGCCAAAAATCCGTTTTTCACATCTATGTCTCCTCTTGATAAGGAGAATGCAGTCTACTTTGACGGCGATGCAATAATTTATAAGGATAATCCTATTTTGACTGTTGATGAGCTGCCGTTTAGCGGAAATCATTTCATTCAGAATATTCTGTCAGCTATTGGGGCATGCATCTCTTTAAAAATAGACATTGATAAGATAGTTGAAGGTGTAAAAACCTATAAGGCCTTAAACAGACGATTTGCCAAGTTAAATGATGAACCCTTAATTTATGATGATTTTGCACATAATCCTGATGGGATTAAGGCTACAATCTCTGAAACTCTCAAGTTGCTTCCTGATAATCAAAAATTGCATGTAGCCTGTGCAATCAGAGGTTCCAGAGGAGTTGAAATCAACCAATTGAATGTTGATGCTTTAGTTGAATCTATGGATGATAATATAGAGTTGTATTTGTCCTCAAGCAATGATGTTGTAAATGATTTGAATTTTGTGGAAGATGAGGAAAGAGAAGTATTCTTCAATACTTTAAATGAAAACAACATAGATTATACTCATTTTATTAATCTGAAGGATTGTTTGGCGGAAGTTTATAAGAAAGCCGATAAAAAGGATATAATTTTGTTAATTGGTGCTCAGGGAATGGATCCCGCCGAGTCACTTTTAAGTGACATAATATAAATTTAAATATTATATTGATTTAATATATTAAATGTATAATTCATTCTTTTAAAAGAATATGACTACTATGAGGATATAGACATGTTTATAAAGATTAGGAGAGACACATTAATAATTTTATTATTAGCGTTTATTTTAATTCTTTGTGGTCGTTTAATCACATATGTTGCATTTGCTTCATCTGCTGACATTGATGATGGTGTTCCTATTTCAGGAGTCATTGTTAAAGGCAATGACATTGTTCCTGTAGATACTATCAGATATAATGTTATGCAAGCTGGTTTTAGGGATGGAAGTGTGATTTATGGAGATATTTTAAAAACTTCCAAAAGAGAAGTTTCCCTGCAGGATGCGATACAAACGGCTCAGGAATTTGCAACACGGTCGACAGTACCCGGTACATCTGTTGAGCCAATTACTGCAGCTGATGTGCAGGTTGATAAAAACACCGGTGTTGTTACTGTAACTGTTATAGAAGACTTTTCTTCTGTTGAAATAAATAACAAAACGATGGGGTTGGATAAATGAAGTTCAATAAGTTCCATGCGTCCATTGTTTTTTTAATCATATTTTTAATGACAATGAGCAGTGTCGCTGCTACCTGTAACATTATTGTCATTACCGATCCTTCCGGTAATGACCCAAACGGTGCAGCAGCTGGAAGTATGTCTTTTGCAGACAACATGTTCCAGTCTACATTTATCATGTCTAAAAATAATCATTTTGCAGTACTCTCAGGGGGTACTGGTAGTTCTGATACAAGGCTGGATTCTGTTATTGATGCAATTGCCAATTTAGAAAATAATGCTTCTGCAGCTTCTGCAGCATCCCTTGCTTCTCAGTTTAAAGGAGCTCGTCTGGTAGTTGGTGGTCCAAGTATTGGAGCCGCTGTTGGAGGTTCATTTAATGCTTATGTAATCACTGTTGATGATGCAAGTAATGATATTAAAGTAACACCGTATACCAGTGGTGTAGCTACATTGCAGCCTGGTCAAAAAGGAGCAATTATTCACTTGAGGAACACTGAAGGAAATCCATTATACGGTACTGCAGACACTGTTAGAAAAGAAACTGCAATGAATATTGGAAAAATGATTAGGGACGGATACCCTGCAACAACTATTCTTTCAGAGGCAATGGGTGAAGTTGCTAAAGATTCAGGTGAAAAATACGGTGGGGGTGGAGTAAACTTAGTTTCCGGCATTTCCACTGATGACATGTTCACTCCAATTGAGATGAATCAAACCGGTTACCCTATGGATGAGGAATACTCAAAGGTCTGTGATGAATGTGGATGGGCTATGGGTTATCCTAGAGCGGAATCAATTGATGCATGTCCAGTTTGTGGAGCGGGACTCAGGACCGTTTATGCATATGAGGCATTGGGTTCTGCATTGACTGTAAGTCCAAATGCGGTCAGTGTTTCAGTCTATGGAAGTGACAAGCCTGGTTTGGCATCAACCACATCAGAAATTGTTGAAGCTTCAGTTGCAAAATATGGATATGATGCATCAGCTATTGCAGGCTCAATTAACAGAGGTATTAACAACGGACTTTTAATGGGTGTGGACCATGTGGAACCTAAGGACATTAATGTTAAGCAGGGTTCAAAAGCTGTTGGTGTTTATTATAATGCACTTCCAGGTGACAGGTCAGCTCCGGCATGGGATTTGCCTATTGACGGAAACATCCTAAACGTATTGGGCAGTATTCAGACTGTTGTAGGAATTATTTTAATCCTTTTGGTCGTATTTAGATCCAGATTATTAAAATCTTTCCAGAATAGGTGATTATTGTGGCGTTAATACTGATTAGAGGCGAAAATAATTCCAAATTGCTTAGTGCAATTGCAGATATGGAACGTCATGGTAATTTGAATCTAACTACAAAACCTAAGGTTGTTGATCCAAAGTTTGCGGATTCCTTGGTTGAAGGAATCCTAAATTCAAAACTTAAAACCACATCTAATGTTGCCATTGCATTTTTTGTAAAGGAGGATACTACATTAAGTATTATGCAAGTTAAAAAAATTCATCCTCCGGCTCATGTTGTGGTTGTTAGCGATGAATATGATGCCTATTCCAAGTTGGAATATGTTTTGAACAATGCTGATGAATTCAGTGCATATCATTCCACTAAAGCTATTAATGATGGTATGATTGATTATAAAATAGATAAAAAAGAGAGGCATATCAGAAATGATAAGCTAAATAGCTATGTTAAATAGCTATTTTCTTTTAATTTTCATAATATTGCCCAGTGTTCTTTCTCCAGAGGAACTATTTACAAATTGATTTAAGTCAATATTATCTACTTTTTCAAGCAACTTGATGCCTAATGTCTTTTCAAATTTTTTTGTGAGTTTCACATCAGGAGTCATTTTGCCGGTTTCAATTCGAGTTATGACTGAAACTCTTTCGTTGATTTTTCTGCCTAAATCTTCACGGGACCAGTCCTTTGCTTCTCTGGCTTTTCTAATTTCAAGGCTAAAGTCTTCAATTAATTCTTCTGAAGGTTCTTCACTTCTAGAGTAAGGCCTATTCCTTGTACTTGCTGGTCTTTGATTTTTGTTCTTATTCTGTTTTACAAATTTTGGTTTTGGAGGTGCTTTTTGAATTTTTCCAAGTTTTGAGCACTCTTTACAAACAACCATTACTGATCCTTCAATTTTTGCTTTTATAGGATTGTTTTCTGGCACGGGTTTGCCGCAGATTTCACATTCCATTTCAATCAGTTCCTTTATTTTTTCTAAATTAATATATATTATTAATGTTATATAATGATTGTTAGTATGGAATAAAATGAATACCTTTAAATACTTTAAAGTTACTAATTGTTATTAAAGTAACATGTTGTTGAAATTTTAAACTAACTGGAGATGATTCACATGGATGATTATAATGATTTGGAAAATTCTTCAAAAGAACAGTTAATCCAAAAGGTCGATTTTCTACAAGAGGAAATTGATATTTTAAGAGAAGAAAAATCCAAAGCTAAAAGTAACTTAATGTGGAAAGTTAGGAAATTAGAAAAAGATAAAGTCTTAATAGAAAATGAAAAAATTAGGCTTGAAAGAGAAGTTAAATCTCTCAGATCAGAAGTTGATAGATTCAGATCCCCTCCGTTAGTGCTTGCTACTATTACAGAAGTATTAGATGATCATAGAATGACAGTTAAAAGCAGCACAGGACCTAGTTTTCTTGTTAATTACTCAAAATTCTTAGATGAAAAATTATTGGTGCCTGGTTCAAGGGTAGCTTTAAATCAACAGACATTCGGTATTGTTGAAGTATTGCCTTCCGAAAAAGATGCAAATGTTTCAGGAATGGAAATTGAAACCAAACCAGACATTTCTTATGACCAAATTGGTGGTTTGGAAGAGCAAATCAGAGAAGTCAAAGAAACTGTTGAACTTCCTTTAACTGAACCTGAGCTATTTGAAAGAGTTGGAATAGAACCGCCTAAAGGAATATTGTTATATGGACCTCCTGGAACCGGTAAAACCTTGCTTGCAAAAGCGGTTGCTAATGAAACTAACGCTACATTCATTAAGATTGTAGCTTCCGAGTTTGTTAAAAAATACATTGGTGAAGGGGCAAGGCTCGTTCGTGAAGTATTTGAACTCGCTAAGGAAAAAGCACCTGCCATCATATTTATAGATGAATTGGATGCGGTTGCAGCAAAAAGGCTTAAAAGTTCCACCAGTGGAGACAGGGAAGTCCAAAGAACATTGATGCAACTTTTAGCAGAACTTGATGGATTTGAGTCCAGAGGTGACATCGGTATTATCGGTGCAACTAACAGGCCAGATATTTTAGACCCTGCACTTTTACGTCCGGGTCGTTTTGATAGATTCATTGAAGTTCCTCTTCCAAATGAAGACGGCAGACGTGAAATTCTTAAGATTCACACTAAAAACATGTCATTTGAGGAAAAGGCTGATGTTGATGTATTAGCCAGTTTAACAGATGGCTTTTCCGGTGCTGATTTAAAGGCAGTATGTACCGAAGCAGGTATGTTTGCTATTCGTGCTAAACGTGATAAGATCACTGTCGATGACTTTATGAAAGCTGTAGATAAGGTCATGGATAAAAATAAAGAGGACGAAATATTTAAATCAGAAGCAGGAATGATGTTTGGATAAATTTAATTACAATAAGCCTATGATGAACCCTATGAGCTCTGATATGTGATGAATGATGGGCGAGCTGAGGCTTATTTTTTATAACTTTTTTTTCTAAAACTTTATTATAAATAAATTCTAATAGTATATTATGTTATTTAATAGAAATGATGAAAGAGCAAATGACAGAGTCATCTATAGCGCTAAACCTAACATGATTTTAGGATGCAAAAAAGCGGTATTAGGCATTGTTTTATTAATCGTTATTTTAACTGTATCCCCTATGGCAATCAGATTTATAGGGAAAATGCAGGTCTATTTAATCTCTAGAATCAACCTTTCATTAACAAGCTATACTGCCATTGCTTTTTTTGTAATCATTCTTATTACGGTTATTTATATAATCTGGCAGTTGGTCGGATGGTATTCAACTGAATATATATTAACCGAAACTAAAATTATTATCAAATCCGGTGTGATTTCCACTAAAAAGAATTACATGCCTTATGCGACAATTCAGGATATTAACACTTCTCAAAGCATTATTGGAAAAATAATTAATGTCGGATCTATTTCTGTTTTCAGTGCTTATGACAACAATCAGCTGGAGCTGAGCAATATTTCCAACCCTTCCGAAGTCGAGGAAATCATATTCTCAAGGATGGTCGGACCAAGAAATTTCCAGGCCCCTCCACAGCAAATGCCTCGCTATGCCGAAAGAAGTTATATGGATGAAAGTGAGTATTATCCTAGAAATGATGATTATTTAAGTCCTGATGACTATTTGGGCAGGAATGAGTATTATGATGAATATGAGCCTATAACTCCAATTACTCATGAAAGGAATTCACATCAAAGAAGACAATATGATTATTATCCTGAAGACTTTGAAAACATCAGCAGTCAACATCCTCGCCATACCTATGAATATGAACCGTATGACAGCGGATTTAACAGGTCCCAAAATGTACGTCAAAACAGTAATCAGAATAATGCAATGCGCGATGAGTATTCATACACTAATGATGATTATTATCAGAATAATAATCGTCAAACTTATTATGATGATGCAGTTGAGGAACATCCTCAAGATGACCATCCACATGCAGATGCTTCCTCTCAAAAAGCTATTCAGAGACATTTTGATAAATTCAAGAGATAAGGTAGTTAGATGAATTTTGATTTTGACGCTGTCATTGTTGGGGCAGGCCCTGTAGGATCCACCATTGCTTATTATCTGTGTCGCAACGGTTTGAATGTCGCAATTTTAGATAAAAAAAAGCAGATTGGATATCCTCTGCAGTGTGCTGGAATTTTAAGCGGACATATCTTTGATCTGAATGAACTTCCAGACGAGGTTGTATTGAATACTGTCAGAGGCGCTTTTCTTCACACTCAAAATCATATTCTGAATGTTAAAAAGGATGAACCCGTTGCATATGTCATTGACAGAATCGCATATGATGGATTTTTATTGAACAG
This sequence comes from Methanobrevibacter sp., assembly GCF_045130115.1. Classification (GTDB taxonomy): domain Archaea; phylum Methanobacteriota; class Methanobacteria; order Methanobacteriales; family Methanobacteriaceae; genus Methanocatella. The sequence continues at coordinate 2,401 of NZ_JBGUPC010000059.1, read as the reverse complement.
GGCCATTGAAAACGGGGCTGAATTCATCAACCAAAAGGTAATCGAAGTTGATGGTGAAAATGGAATAACATTCCTTTCAAACAATCAGACAATCAAATCAAAAGTTATCATCGGCTGTGACGGATACAATTCATTGCTGTCAAAAAGCATGGGAAACAGTCAGAATAATTTTCCGGCTTCACAGATGCTTGTTAAAATTGATGAGGACAATATCAACTCATTTCGAAACTCAGGGGAAAATGTGGACGATTATGTCGACACTTATCTGTTAAACGATATCCTTCCGGGATTTTTATGGGTCATACCTCTGAAAGATGATTATTACAGGATAGGTTTATTTTCCAATCAAAACCATAAAATTCAAAATCATGTTATTAAAGACTTTCTGGACGCTAACTTCGAATATGAAATCATTGAAAAGTATAAGGGATTCATACCTATATTTGATGATAAAAACAAGCTGGTCGAAAATAGGCTATTGCTGATTGGCGATGCGGCATCCCAGGTAAAACCGACTTCAGGTGGAGGATTGCTGATTGCATTTGACGCATGCAGGATAGCCAGTAAATTTGTAATTGAAGCTGTTGGCAATGATGATATTGGCATTTTAAAAGAATACGAAAAGAAATTCAGGAAAATATACCTGAAAGAATTCAACTACCAATTCAAGGTTCAAAAAACCCTTGATTTATTGTCAGATGAGGATTTGGATTATCTCTTTTCAAAACTGAGGGAAAATGATTGCGAAAGATTGATTTCTGAATATGGAGATATGGACACTCAATCAGGACTCGTAAAAGAATTTATTAAAAGAGGTTTAATATTTAAGATTATACCTACATTTCTATTTAAAAAAGTAATAAACATATTTGGATTTAGGTGAATCTCATGGAATTATTATGTATACAGTCACAGGAACATCCGGAATTGCCACTGGCTGAGCTGAGGGCAGTTATGGAATGTGAAAATATCGATGCGAAAATAGATAGCATAACTGAAGGTTTAGTTGTTTTAAAAGATATTTCAAATGATAATTTCATGGAGTATTATCGAATTTTAACCAGAAGATTGGGATACACCCATGAAGTCCATGAGCATATTTTAAAAACTGATGTTGAAAATTTGGATGCTGATGCTTCAGATGTGGACTGGTCCAGTTTAATTGACAAAAATTTTGCCGTGCGTGTAAAACGAATTCGTTCTGAAATTGACACTGTTGGATATGAAAGAAAGTTGGGAACATTGATTCTTGAAAATTCAGAGGATATTAAAGTCAATTTATCAAATCCAAATACATTGGTCAGGGTAGTTGCATACGGTGATGAATTATATGTTGGCATTGAAAGAATAAAATTAAACAAAAAACATTTTGAAGAGAGCAAACCTCACAAAAGGCCATTTTTCTATCCTGGATCCATGAATCCAAAACTTGCAAGATGTATGGTTAACCTGTCACGAATCAAGGAAGGCGAATTATTGCTGGACCCATTTTGCGGTACCGGAGGAATATTGATTGAAGCGGGATTAATTGGATGTAAGGTAGTCGGATCAGATATATACTGGAAAATGCAAAATGGAACATCCATCAATCTGGACCATTATGGCATTACCGATTACAGGACATTTCATCTTGATGTTCGTGAACTTAAGATGTATGAGAAGGTGGCCAGTGTTGTTACAGATCCGCCCTATGGAATTTCCACATCTACAGGAGATGTTGATGGGGATGAAATTTTCAAAGAATTTTTCTATGCAATCTATGATAATATGAAGGATGATGCATACCTTTGCATGGCATCTCCTCATTATGTTGACTTAAAACCGATGGTTGATGAGGTTGGATTTGTTATTGTCGAACAATATAGAATTAAAATGCATAGAAGTTTAACAAGAATTATTTCAGTCATTCGTAAAAATATTTAATAATTTATAAGTAGCATGAATACATTTATATACTAGTTATTTTTTTCAAGGATTTATCTGCCATGAAACTTCATAATTCTTTTTTATTTTATTATTTTGTTTAATATTTTTTTTTATTTCAATTTTTCTCGATTTTTAAAATTATTTTTACAAATATCTCATAAAATTTTATTTTTATAGAAATTCGAGTTTACAATATTTATTTTAAAATTTAAAAATATTTAATCTAATATTTCATGTTTTAAAATTATTTTGCAATATTTTATAATTGAATTTGTTAATAAAATTTGTCTGTCTATTAAATGTGCTATGTGTTTTATGGCGATGACCTAAGTAACATTGTATGGAACAATTTTTACTATGATGGTTGCTTTCCGCATGTAGCTATACATTTGTGAGTACTTGAATTTTCTCAAGTATGATGTTGGTTTTGTAGTATGTGGTGAATTAGTTACAAACTAGTTTAGTGTAATACTCG
>NZ_JBGUPC010000058.1:0-55419 GCF_045130115.1 Methanobrevibacter sp. | reverse complement strand
ACCGTGACAAATACGTGCACAGTGGTCTACGTTTTGAGTACCACAAGCTACTCTTGCTAATTTTTGAGTAATGTAAATGTTTTCGTTTGGTGAACGAGCACATGCGTAGAATCCAACTTTGTTTGGATCTTCGTCAGATACTTCTTTGAGTTTGTTAGCAACTAAGTCTAATGCTTCATCCCAGGAAGCTTCTCTAAATTCACCGTTTTCTTTTATTAAAGGAGTAGTTAATCTGTCTTCCCTATTAATAAATTGGTATCCAAAGTTTCCTTTTGGACATACTTTACCCTCGTTTACAGGGTGTCTTTTTAAAGGTTCTACTCCAACAATTTTTCCGTCTTTTACAACGAAGTTGAGTCCACAACCAGTACCACAGTATGGACAAATTGTTGGGACATATTTAATCTCAACCATTTTATAATCTCCAAAATATAGTTTTTTTGTATTTTTAAAAAATGTTTAAAAAGAAGCTTTAAAAAAGCTTCTTCAATTTAAGTTTACTAGCTTATCCTCTTAAGTAGGTGTACCAGTAAAGACATGCTACAAAGAGTCCTCCACCGATGATGTTACCGATAGTTACTGGGATTAAGTTGTTAATGATAATAGTAGCCCAGGTAACACCTTCAGCACCTAAGAACATACCTAATGGTATGAAGAACATGTTTGCGACACTGTGCTCAAATCCAATACATACAAACGCCATGATTGGGAACCAAATACCAACGATTTTACCGATGATATCATCTGATGCGTTAGCTAACCATACAGCTAAACATACAAGCCAGTTACAACCAATACCTTTGATTAATGCTGCGGTAAATGGCATGGTAACTTTTCCTTCTGCTACAGCAATTGCTTTTGCGGAAATTGCGTAAGCTGGTGCTGCAGTATCAGTAGGGGTAATTCCGCCCATGAAAGCTAAAACGTAAGCAACGAATAAAGCACCTACAAAGTTGAAAATCCAACTGATAACCCAGTTTTTACAGAGACCGCCAACTGAAGCGGAACCGTCTAAAACACCGAGTGTCATAAACATTACGTTTCCAGTGAAAAGTTCTGATCCTGCGAGAACAACAATAATCAAACCTACAGGGAACACTGCACCGAATACGAATTTTTCTAAACCTAGTGGAGCGCCTGCTTTTAACATACCTGCGCTTGCCACTACAGCTAATAAACCACCAAATGCAATATATGCTCCTGCTAAAAAGGAGAGAATAATTACATTATCTATTTTTGCAGAGTCTTTTGCTCCAGCAGTTGCGGAAATTGCTTTCGCAGTATCTACTGGACTTTTGAAAGATGAACTCATTTTATCAACCTCTTTTATTCCCTTTTTATTAATTTTTTTATAATACTGAATGAATCCCAAAGTAGTTCAAAGAGTATTATGATACTATATTAGTAGTTAATATATAAAAAGGGTTTGTCATTAGAACTTAAAAGAAATATTTAAATACTACAAAAGAGTAAAATTTAATGTAATGATAAATCATGATGGATTATATACACATCGTGAAAATTCTCTTTTTTTAATAATATAAAATTAAATTACTTATAATATAGTATATAATAGCTTAAAAAACTTTATTTTTAAAAATAACAACGTTTGATTGGACAATACATGATTAGCCGCAAAATTCATAATTGCAAAATATTGTTTGAATCGAATAAAACAATCTATATTAATAATTTATACACATCGCAAAATAATCAATCAAATCAAAAAATCAACGATTAAATAAAATATTTCAAAATAATATGATAAAACAAAACGATAATTTGAAATTAAAGTGATTTTAAAAAGAAAATAATGATTTAAAATCATATTTATTCTTTAATAAGTTTAAAAAAATTGCCAATTCAAAAATCGCAACACATCAATTTTTAAAAACATTTAACATAATATATTATAATAGGTGAGATGATGAAAATTGAAGAGATTGATGCGATAAACTTCAAAAATGGCAAGCCAACAGAGACAAAGGAAAAAGTTGTGAAAGATGAAACAATTACCCTAACAATAAACGGGAACATTTCACGTAGCCTGTCTGCAATCGAAGACTCCCTAAAAGAATTTGCAGTGGGATATCTTGTGAATGAAAATATGGTGAAATCACTTGACGACATCAAAAAGATAGAGATCGACGGACCCCAGATAAATGTTGAAATTGACGACAGTCTCCTGAAAACAAATGAAACCGTACTGTGCTCCGATTCTGCAGGAGGATGGAGAAGCAAAATTAAGGATGTGACACCGGTGGAGTCAGACTTTCAGGTTAATGTCGGCGAGCTGATCGACCGCATAGAGGAGCTCAAGGACAACGCCGAAATTTGGCAGGCAACAGGAGGAACACATGTTGCGGGAATCGTCCATAAGGACCAGTTCATTGTAAAAGAAGATGTCAGCCGCCATGTTGCAGTCGACAAGGTGATTGGCTATGGAATATTGAACGGATTTGACCTGAACCATTCATATGTAATCTACAGCGGAAGAATGCCTGCAGACATGGTAATCAAGATGACAAGGGCAGGCGTGCCGATTCTGGCATCAAACGCAGCTCCCGCTAATTCAGGATATAACATTGCAAAAAAAGGAAATATTACATTGGTCGGCTTTTTAAGGGGCCAACGCTGTAATATATATAATAATAAGGGCAGAATACTATTCTAAAGCAGCAGGCTTTGCCTGCATTTCATCATTTTGAAGCAGTTGGGTCTTCAATTCGGAAACGATTGCATCCAGAAATACAAGTGTGGTTAACTCAAAAGCGGTTCCCAATGGAGTCAGGGATGTATAGTTTCCGTGAATTTGACGCTTCATGTAGTTTTCATCATCAACTTCTTTTTTTGTTCTTCCCTTAACCAGGATGTGGCAGTCTGACAGCTGCCCTAAAGTTGATTCCGGATAAGATGTTAAAGCTAAGACCTTTGAACCTCTATCTTTAGCTATTTTGGCGGCAGATACAATGGTATTTGTTTCACCAGAACCTGAAATGGCCACAATACAGTCTCCCTTATGAATGGCCGGAGATATGGTTTCCCCTACAACATATGCGCTCAATCCCAAATGCATCAATCTCATGGCAAATGCCTTTGCGGCAAGCCCTGACCTTCCTGCACCTGTGACAAATATGTTTTCGGAGTTGATGATTATATTTTCAAATTCATCGAGGGATTTTCTATCCAAGAATTCTTCTGCACTTTCAATATTGTCCAATATAGCTCTTATAGAGGATTTCATTATTTCCATTTTATCCAACCCATAAATCAATATTATTAATTATGATTACAATTTTATATATAATTAATGAAATTCGAAAGTAAAGGATTAATCAGTCTGGAGATAGATGGTGAAATTTACGACTATAAATTATACCAAAGCCTGGATTCCCTGTCAAGGACCAAATCCCAAAGGAAATCCGCAAAGGAGCTGAATATTTCCCATACTGTGTTTAACAGGAGACTGCTTAAAGCGGAAGACAAGCTGGGAGTGAAAATCACGCAAAAAATAGGGAACGGAACCCACCTCACCGCTGACGGACTGAAACTTCTTGAAGAATTCAGAAAATATCTGATACAGATTGAAAAGACCTCAAGCATCAACATTGCAGGAGGCCACATTAGCACAGGGCTTCTGGAAAGCATCCAAACACCCTTCGACATCAACATCTACAGCAGCAACGACGAGGATGCATTCAAGCTTGCAAAAAGGGGAGTTGTGGACATTCTCACTTTGGACGATCCTCTGATTGCATATGAGCGGGACATCAACTTCATGCCGATAGCCTACGATTATCTTGTTTTGGTTTCAAGCCCGAAATCAAGAAATGTCGAAAGCATCTCTGATTTGGAAGGCCTTGACTTTGTAGGAGTAAACGGATCCGCCCAGAGGCTTGCCTGGAACAGCCTAAGGCATTACGACATCAAGTTCAATATCAGGGACACCGTGAATTCCCAATTCGATGCCTTTAAAATGGTAAGAAACTCTGAAAACTTATATACTTTTTTGAATGCCAGCTATTTCAAGGGAAACGAGCTTCTCAAGTATGACACCCAGCATGTCATCAGCGTGATTAAAGTCAACGATGATAAGCCGGAAGTTGACGAATTCGTCAGATATCTGCTTAACGATGGCCAGAAATCCATCGAAAATCAGGGTTTCACACCGATGGGATGATTAGTTTTCAAATGCTCTCGGCAAAATTGCATATTATATAATATTACTATATTAAACTACACTCATGTTGCACCGTGCTTTTGTGAATGTGCACATCCGTGAAAATGTGTAATTCAAAACATTAAATAATGATGAAACACAATATAAAATTGAAAAATAAAAAGGCGATATTATGGTTAAAAACAGAGATTTACTAGCAATTGGTCACTCTGCTCACGATTACATTATTAGAGTGCCTGAATTTCCAAAAGCTAATTTTTCAGCGCCTATAACCAATATGAAAACATTTAATGGTGGGGCAGCTGCAAACGTGGCTTGCGTTGGAGCAAAATTAGGATTAAAAACTTCACTCGTATCAGCAGTTGGTGGAGATTTCAAAAAAACCGAATACTATGAAAGCATGCAAAATTTGGGCATTGACACTGATTCATTGATTATTGTTCCTGGTGAAGCGACACCTACCGCATTTGTCCTCACAGATGACAATGATGACCAGATCAGTTACTTCTACTGGGGAGCTGCAAAGGAATTTGCAGAAAGCAAAGTCCCGGTAAAGGCAATTGAAAATGCAGAGGCGGTTCACTTAGCAACAGGAGACCCTGAATTCAATTGGAAATGTTCACAGGAAGCCAAAAATCAGGACTTGCTTGTCTCATTTGATCCTGGACAGGACCTTGGAATGTATGATACCAAAAAGCTGGTTGATGTGATTGAAAACACAACCATCCTCTTCGGAAATCATCATGAGATTGAAAGGATCTTGAATGCCCTTGAAGTTGACCTGACAGGATTAAGGGAAATGGGCCCTAAAATCATTGTCAAAACATGCGGGGCAAACGGCTGTGAAATATATTCCAGCGAAGAGAAAATCAAAATAGATGCAATCCCAAGCGAAGCGGTTGACCCGACCGGTGCAGGAGATTCCTACAGGGCAGGATTTTTAACAAGATTCCTGAATGGAGAGACACTTGAAGAATCCGCCAAGTTCGCATCATCCGTTTCATCATTCATTATCCAACATCAAGGCTGTCAAACCAATATGCCAACCTTTGATGAGGCATTTGAAAAAATGAGTGAATTCTATTAATTCCATTTATTTTTTCAATTTTATTTTATTTTTGTCAAAATGACCTTATTTTTTAATTTAGATTATAAAATTAACTATTTTTTTAAAAAAGACTTGATATATATCAATAAATTTGGAATAAAAATTTATCCTATTAATTTAAATACTATTAAATAAAAATAAGAAAATATCAACTTTGTGTGGAAAAATTTTAAAATAACTTTGACTATTATAAATGTTAATGGAGAGATAGAATGACACAGATTAGTGATGCTAAGAAAGGAATATTAACTGATGAAATGAAACACGTTGCAGAAATAGAAGGTGTTTCAGAAGATTTCATTTTAAGATCAGTGGCAGAAGGTACAATTGTAATACCAAGTAACGTTAACAGAGACATTGAAGCTTCAGGTATTGGAGCTGGACTCAGAACAAAAGTAAATGCAACCGTCGGAACCTCAACCGATATCGTAAACTTCGATGAGGAAGTATTGAAAGCACAAATCGCAATCGACAACGGTGCAGACTGTCTGATGGAATTGAGTATTGGCGGAGACCTTGACGTAATCAGGAACAGGGTTCTTGACATGTCCCCATTGCCAGTAGGTTCAGTGCCTGTTTATCAGGCAGCAATCGAAAGTATCAGAAGAGACGGTTCCGTTGTTTACATGACTGAAGATGACCTTTTCAACACCATCGAAAAGCAAGCAAAAGATGGTATTGACTTTATGGCAGTCCACAGTAGTATCAACATTGAAACCTTAACCAGACTCAAAAGGCAAGGCCGTGTAACCGGTCTGGTCTCAAGAGGAGGTTCATTCATGTCCGGATGGATTGTCGAAAACGAAAAGGAAAACCCATTATACGCCAACTTCGATTACGTACTGGAAATCGCAAAAGAGCATGATGTTGTTCTTTCACTTGCTAACGGTATGAGGGCAGGGTCCATTGCAGATTCAACCGACAGGGCACAAATACAAGAATTGATCATTTTAGGAGAATTAATCGACAGGTCCCGTGAAGCTGGAGTGCAATGTATGATTGAAGGACCAGGACACATTCCAATCAACGAAATCCCAACAAACGTAATGATTCAAAAGAAAATGTGTTCAAATGCACCATTCTACATGTTAGGACCTATCGTATGTGACGTGGCACCAGGTTACGACCACATAGTATCCGCTATCGGTGCAGCATCATCCGCAAAGGCAGGTGCTGACTTTATCTGTTACGTAACCCCTGCAGAACACCTTGCATTGCCTAACCCTGATGACGTAAGGGAAGGTGTAATCGCAACCAAAATCGGAGCTTATGCAGGAGACCTCGCAAGCGGACAAATTGATGGTTCACAAGACCTTGCAATGGCAGAAGCTCGTAAGAATCTCGATTGGGAAGCACAATATGCCTGCGCAATGTTTCCGGAAGCTGCACGTGCAAAAAGAGACCAAAGACCTCCTGAAGAAGAGGACACATGTACCATGTGCGGTAACTTCTGTGCAGTAAAAATCGTTAACGAATGGTTGGATCAGTCCGATTCCGACTTAATCAAATAGATATTCAATTATCTATTTATTTCTCTTTTTTTAAAAGAATATATTAAAATAAAAAAAAGAAGTAGATTGTTATAATCTACTTAACTATTATTTTTCCTTTTTTGACTACTTTGTTGTAGTAAGCGTTGCCTTTGAAGGTTATTGTGTATTTTACCTTGGTTTTCTTGGTTAATTTTTTGCCAAGCTTGAAGGTTACAACACCTTTCTTGTTGGTTTTGGCAGTGACAGTCTTTTTGCCCTTGATCTTTTTACCGGACAGTTTGATGGTCACTTTAACATTTTTAATAACCTTGTTTTTGCTGTTTTTCAAGGTAACTTTTATGTTTTTGGCCTTTTTGGACTTCTTGAACTTATAGGTCTTTTTAGCCTTTAGGATTTTGGTTTTCTCCTTGTTGATAGTTACTTTGACAATTTTGCTTAAAGGTTTGTAGTTGCTGCTTACCAATTTAATAACCAATTTCTTATTGCCTGCTTTTGCCGCTTTAAGAATTGCAGGAGTCAATTGTATTGAAGCAACACCGTTCTTATCGGTGACTGCAGAACCTATGCTTTTTCCGTTTAATGTGAATGTTACCTTTTCGCCAACAACCGCCTTGCCGTTGATGTCTTTAAGGACTGCACTGTATTTTCCGCCGTAATTTATGATATATGCAATGTTTTTGGCAGTCATTACAGCAGTTGATATGGAAACTTCAAATTTAGCGGATACATTGTCAGCAAAGTAATTTCCTTCATATGTCAAGTTAACGGAATATGTTCCAGCAGCTATCATAGGAGCGTCGATTGTTGCAGTTCCATTGGCCACATCAGCTGAATACTTCTTGCCGTTGACTATGATGAATATCCTACCCTCGTTAAGCGCTGAGCCGTTACTTGTAACATTGGCTTTGATTTGTATTGAATCGCCATATGTGCAGTTTGTAACATTTATGACTTCAAGAACTGCCGGAAGTTTAAGCACGTTGAATTCTATGGTTTTTGTTGGATTTGCATTTTCAGCATCGCCAACATATGTTACATCGACCTTATATGAGCCGGCACCAAGAAATACTGGTAAGGTTGCGATTCCGTTTTGTACAGATGCGGAAATGTTTTTACCATTAATGGAAAATACAACAGTACCATTGTTGAGCGGTTGACCAAATCTTTTAATATTAAATGCTTTTAAATTGACAGTTTGAGTATAGTTAACATCACTTACTTCAGCCACATCCATTTCGACAATGTATTTTGGAACCAAATTGCTTGGAGTGACATTGATCAATGTAGCCTTACTTTTTTCATTTTGTAAAGCGATGTCTCCAGTTCCTTCAGTGTCGGTGTTTTGTGCAAATATAGAATTTTCGACAGTAATCTCCGAATCATCATAAACATCACCAATAACTACTATTGCTCCGCCACATGATGCGGTGTTTTGTGAGAAATCGCTGTTGTTTATTAATGCTTTTCTGTTTGAAGGAGCAGATATTGCTCCACCAGCAACTGCACTATTCTCTATGAAATGGGAGTTATCAATTTCTATGTCTGAATCAAAAGTGTAAATTGCTCCACCATCAGTTGCATTATTGGCTATGAAATAGGAGTTTTCGATTAACATGTCTGAAGAAGACATTATTGCTCCACCCTTAGTTGCATTATTTGCTACGAAATTTGAATTATATATTAATGCTTTGCCAGCCTGAGAGTTTATTGCACCACCAAACCCAGCATAATTACCTGTAAAATTACAATTCAAAACAGTGACCGTTTTCTGATTAAGAATTGCACCACCAACCTCAGCAGAGTTGTTTAAGAAATTACAATTTTTTACAGTGGCATTGGCGTTTTCACCTCCTAAATCGCGAACGTATATTGCACCGCCATAATCTCCCCATGCAGTATTTCCGGTGAAATTACAATCTTCAATCAGAGTGGAAGGACCGGCATTTACAGCACCGCCATCGCTTCCATGGTTTTCATTAAATTCTGTATTCCTTATTGTTACGTTTGCTATACCGCAAAAAATTGCTCCACCACCAGTACCTGCACTATTTTTAGAAAATTTACTATCTTCAATGAGCACTTTTGGCACTTTTGCTTGATCTTTTATATAAACTGCTCCACCGTAATTATATACATTATTCGCTAAGAATTCAGTATTGGTGATTACGATTTCATTATCTTCGTCGAATTGCTCGGCATAAATTGCTCCACCCATACGGTCACCACCACTACCACTATAAATAGCATTAGCTAGGAATCGACAGTTGTTGATGATTTGGGTTGACTGAGCTCCATTTATTGCACCACCGATTTCCGTAGCTTGATTATCTATGAAGGTTGCGTTTTCAAGAATCAATGTGGCATTATGAGTAGTTATGGCCCCACCATATTTGGCATGATTTTCTTCGAATTCAGAATCAATAATCCTGATTGGGTCGGTTGATTTTACATATATTGCACCACCATTACCCTCATCTGCATAATCATATTCAAATTTACAATTGATAATGGTGATATTTGAAGATTCCTCGATGTATAAAGCTCCACCATCAACGTTAAGATAGCGGTAGCCAGAATTAATGAAATTTATGTTTTTCAAGGTGACATTGTTTGCATTTATTATATGGAATACTCTGCTTTTCATTTCACCATTGATGCTCTTGCCGTTACCGTCAATGACTACATTGTCCTGGTCAATGACAACACCCTGAGAATATAACCCTTCATCGGTACTTTCATTATATGTATAATCACGTGTAAGATTTACGTTCCCGCCACCAGCAACTATGTTTTTCAGGTCAGTAAACGTATTTCCATATATAGTTCCACTGTCAGGTTCCGTTGTTATGTCGTTTTCAATATCAGCATCTGACGATACGGTTTCCTCGGTCACATCATCGTTTGCGATGACATCCGTGTCATTTAAGTCACTGGCAGAAATTGCTGTCAGCGAACATAAAAGAACGAATAATATTGAAAAAACAAGTAATAGTTTTTTATGCTTCATAATAATATTTTCACTAATAAATAATATATAATTGTTGTCAATCAAAAAAATCAGCTAACCTCTTCACACTGCCATGCCGAATATCCATCAAACTAATACTTTTTATATTACAAAAAACATAATTTATTGTAGTATAAAACTTATTCTTATTATTATAATGGTGAATATAAATGACACATTGGATTGAAAACATAGCTAATGAATTGAGTAAAATGGACGTAGAAGAGCATGTCATTGCAAGCGGAACCTCCATTTCAGGTTCAATACACATCGGAAACTCTTGCGACATATTTGTAGCTAACGGAATCGGAAAGAAACTAAGAGAAAAAGGTAAGAAAGCTAAAACAATATGGATTGCAGATGACCACGACCCATTAAGAAAGGTTCCATACCCTTTGCCTGAATCATACGACAAATACCTGGGCATGCCATACTCAATGATTCCATGTCCTGACGGATGCTGTGCAAACTTTGTAGAGCACTTTGAAAAGCCGTTACTGTCCGTGATGGACGATTATGGAATTGAAATGGAAACAAAATCCGGTTTTGAAATGTACAAGTCCGGAGTATATAACGATTACATCAGAACATCCCTGGAAAGGGTTGAAGAAATCAAGGAGATTTTCAACGAATACAGAAGAGAACCTTTGGCTGACGACTGGCTGCCATACAACCCTATCTGTGATGAATGTGGACGCGTAAACACCACATATGCCTATGACTATGACGGCGACATCATAAAATACCGATGCGAATGTGGCCATGAAGGCGAAATGGACATCAAATCCGGAAACGGTAAGCTCACATGGAGAGTAGAATGGGCGGCAAGATGGAAAATATTCGGAACCACCTGCGAACCTTTCGGAAAGGACCACGCAGCAAGCGGAGGATCATACGATGTGAGCAGCGTAATATCCGAAAAGATCTTTGACTATCCTGCACCTTATCCTGTGCCATACGAATGGATCACACTTGACGGCGAAGCCATGAGTAAATCCCACGGAGTCTTCTTCGCACCTGAAGAATGGCTGAAAATCGGCCCTGCAGAAAGTCTTCACTATTACCTGTTCAGGTCAAAGCCTATGAAGGCTAAGGACTTCTCACCTAAAATGCCATTCCTTGACTTTATCGACCAGTTCGACACTGTTGAAAAAGTGTTCTACGATGAAGTTGAAGCTCCATCCGAAAAAGAAGGCAGAAAATTCAAGGAAATCTATGAAATTGTCCAGATGGAACCTGGAAGCCCATTACCTTTCAGACCGCCTTTCAGATTCCTGGTCAACGCCTATCAAATTGCCGGTGACGATCTGGAAAAAATCTTCGATATTCTCAAAAGAAACTCACAGCTTACCAAAAGCTTCAAGGACAAGGAGTTCGGCGACCTGACAGAAACCGAATTGGCACAATACCGCGAAAGGGTTGACAACGTCAAATACTGGCTGGACACCTATGCGCCTAAATTCGTCAAATTCCAAGTTCAGGAGAAAAGCATTCCTAAATTGCCATTGACTCCGGAACAGGACAAGTTCCTGGCTGATCTGGCTGACCTGATGGAAACCACAGAATTTACAGACGCCGCAGCATTGCACGATGCAATGTATGAAATCCTCGAAGGCCAAGGATTAAAACCTCAAAAAGGTTTCCAGGCAATCTATAAAATGATTCTCGGTCAAAAACAAGGTCCAAGAGCAGCATCATTCCTGTTAAGCTTGGACAAAGACTTTGTTGTGAAAAGATTAAGAAAAGAAGCTTAATCTTTTAATTTTTTCTTTTTTAAACTATTTAAATTAAATTTTTTTACCTAATTCCATCTCAAAAGAGCATGCTCCTTCAGTTATTGAGTCATTAGCAGAAGTTTTCAAAAAAGCCATTATTGAAGATAAACTTTTGAAAATGGACGTGGGAGTTATACTCGGAGGAATGATACTGAAACACATTACATCCAAAACAAAACAAAACAAATTATTGGAGCTGATTGGAATGAGGCATATTGAAAATGAAATAGACAAGCTCGTATATGATGAATATGGCGATATACTTGATGAAAAAGACAAAGAAATCGAAAAAATGGATAATGAACTAAAAACAAAAGATAAAAAGATTGATGAACTTAATCAAACCAATGAGGAATACAAAAACAAACTTAAAGAATTAAACAAAACGACAAACCTTCCTCCCGAAGCGAAAAAAATAATCAACTCAATGCTGTTGCTTTAAAAAAATCATCTCAGATGACTACAATATCATCTGATTCATATTTTTTTAATAATCATATTAATATTTTGAATTCCTTTTTCATCAGAAGGTCATCAACAAACCTGTAATCAAGTTTTTCAAAAACATCAATCAAAATGTCTTCACGACTGTCAAAGCTGACTACAATGCTTTTGAATTCATAATCCATTGCTATTTTTTCAAGCTGTCTGATCAGCTTATAGGATATCCTCTCACGGTTATCGTAGGAATTTAAAAATAGTGTTGTTATCTCGGCGGACTCGGAGTCATACACCTTGAAGCTGGCGCAGCCCACTGTCTTTCCGAAATTGTTTAAAAGAAGAACTACCTGAGGGTCATTCACTTCACATCCAAATGATGAACACATCTCTACAAACCTTTCGTCACGCTCATCAGTTACTATTATCTCCATTCATTTCACCTCTGTAGTGTTGCCGACTTTCTTTAGCTCCTCATCCCATATTTCAGAATTGTTGGCGGCAAACTTTAAAAACATGTCTCGGCATTTGATGTCATTCAGAACCCTGACCTCCACGCCATTGCACTTAAGAAAGTTTTCGGCACCCATAAGTGTAGTATTCTCCCCAATAACAACCTTAGGGATATTATACAATATCACAGCACCGGAACACATCGGACATGGTGACAGTGTGGTGTACAGTGTGCACCTGACATAATCATCATAGTCAAGCCGTCCGGCATTCTCAATCGCATCCATTTCGGCATGCAGAACGACAGAATCGTTTTGGATTAGCCTGTTGTGCCCTCGGGATATGATTTCCCCATCCTTAACCAGCACGGCTCCAATAGGGATTCCGCCTTCAGTCAAGGACTTTTCCGCTTCCTTTAAAGCTTCGCCCATAAAATAATCATCGGTTTTCATAAAAAAAATAAGTCAATAGATGAATTTAATCATCTATTTGAATCTGTTAAACAATCCTTTATTGGATTCTTTTTCCAATTTTTCTTCAAGTTTTGAAACTTGCTTTCTTAAATCGGAAACTGTTTTGTGAGATTCGTTTGAAAGTTTATCATAGCTGCTTTCTTTGACTTTGAGTTTAGTTCTGAGGTCAGAAATTTCAGATTTGTATCCGTCGATTTCTTTTTTGATTTGAGCTTCGACTTCATCCTTATAGTTTCCGAACTCAATGATTTCCGCCCTTAACTTGTCAACCTCTTCGGAAAGTGATATGTTTTCCTTTCTTGATTCTGACAGCTTGGATTTCAGGTCATTCACTTCATTAGATAACCTGTCATTGTCCTTTTTAACACTGTCAACATCAGTGCTTGCGAGTTTTTCTTCAAGTTCTGATATTTTAGATTCCAGCTTTTCTTTAACGCTGTCCATTTCAGATTCTAACTTATCAGCCCTTACTTTGTGAACTGCGCTTTCCGCACCTATTTTTCCAATGGTATTGCTTAAGTCAGCATTGATGTCAAGCTGATCGAAGTATTTCCTTGTGGATTTCTCAAGTGCATCAGTCAATTCCTTTTTAAGCCTTTTCAACTCGGCATTTTCCTTTTTGAGTTTAGGAATAACTTTGTTAGTCAAGTAGTTGAGTTCGTTTGATTGATTGGATAGTTTTTGGTCTTTTTCATCTAATTTCCTTTTCAAATCATCCAATTTGGAATGATTTTCTTTCGGTTGCTCTTCTTCAGGTTCATCTTCGACAGGCTCTCCGACAAATTCGATTTCAGGCTCATTACGGATAGGCTCCTCAGCAACCTCTTCCTCAACAGGCTCTTCAACTACCTCTTCCTCAACAACTTCATCTTCAACTAAAACTTCAGGAACAGGCTCCTCAGCTACCTCTTCCTCAACAACTTCATCTTCAACAGGTTCTTCATCAATAGTTTCTCTAATTAAAACCTCAGGAACAACTTCCTCAACAGCTTTATCTTCAACTATTTTATCTTCAGTTTCTGTCTTTGACTTGTTTCTAATTTTATTCAAGTCCAATTTGACTTTTTGACCATACATAGCGTTTATTGGTTTCTCATCAGACATTAAAATCACCATTATAGCAATATTAATTTTAAAAATTCGACTACAAGATACATTTATAACTTATGATTTCAAGCATATTTAAGCATTATCTAAAAAATTTAATAATAATAAGATACAATACATTATATACCAAATTAATTTTTTAACTTGTGGCGATACTATGGATTATTTTGATAGATTAGAAAAAGAAACCAATCACCTATACGCTATAGCTAACGAAGCAAGGTCTAAAGGTTTGGATGTTGAAACAGAAACTGAAGTGCCGCTTGCAAAGGATTTAGCTGAAAGAGTAGAAGGGCTGGTCGGCCCTGAAGGTGTGGCAAAAAGAATCAAGGAATTGGAAACCGATATGGACAGGGAATCCGTTGCCTTTGAAATTGCCGCTGAAATCGCATCTGGAAAGTTTCCACTCACCGGTGAAAAGGCCAACTGGAACGAGGAACAGAGATGCGACCAGGGCCTCAGAAGCGCCCTTGCGATTTTGACAGAGGGTGTGGTTGCAGCTCCTTTGGAAGGAATTTCAGATGTTAAAATCAAGGAAAACTTTGACGGAACAAAATATATCGGAGTCTACTTTGCAGGACCTATCAGAAGTGCAGGAGGTACAGCTGCTGCACTGGCCGTGCTTCTGGGAGACAAGATCCGTCAGGCAATAGGCATTGATGCATTCAAACCAATAGATGATGAAATTGAAAGGTATGTGGAAGAGGTTGAGCTTTACGAGTCCGAAGTCACAAACCTGCAGTACTCACCAACACCAGAAGAAGTGAGATTCGCCGCAAATCACATTCCGGTTGAGGTATCCGGAGAGCAGACAGACCAGGTGGAAGTGTCCCACAGGGATCTGGAGCGTGTCGAGACAAACAACATCCGTGGAGGAGCGCTCCTGGCTATGGTTGAAGGAGTTATCCAGAAGTCCAAGAAGATTCATAAGATTTCCAAAAAGCTGGGCCTTGATTGGGAATGGCTGAGCGAGTATTCAAAGCCTAAAAAGGACGACTCATCAGATTCAGGTGATGATTCTGATGTTGTCAGCGAACCTAAATACATTCAGGATATCATTGGCGGAAGGCCTATTTTAGGTTATCCTTCAGAAAAGGGCGCCTTCAGGCTAAGGTACGGCCGTTCAAGAAACACAGGGCTTGCTACAATGGGAGTTCACCCGGCAACAATGGCATTGCTTGAATTTCTGGCCGTGGGAACACAGCTCAAAATAGAATATCCCGGAAAGGGTAACTGTGTCGTTCCGGTCGATTCCATAGAAGGACCTATCGTCAAGCTTAGAAACGGCGATGTCGTGATACTTGACAGCGTCAAAAAGGCAAAGGAAGTCAAAAAGGATGTTACCGAAATATTGTTTTTAGGCGACATGCTTGTTGCATTCGGAGAATTCCTGAGAAACAATCAGCCCCTATATCCATCAGGATGGGTTGAGGAATGGTGGATACAGCTTCTGATGAGAAGTGAAAACTTTGATGCTGAAAATAACGATTTGGACCTTTACAAACTGGAATATGATTACCTGTCATCTGCAGAAGCATTGAAACTATCCAAAGACTATAACATCCCTCTGCATCCGAAATACACATATTGCTATAACGATGTGACAATCGACGATTTGAATGCCCTGATTGACCTTCTTGAAAAGTCAAAATCAACATTCACAAAGGATAAGGGAATCCAGCTGGATTTGTCATATCCGAAAAGGATTCTGGAAATCATTGGAGTTCCCCACATTGTAAGGGACGGAAAGATAATCATAGATAAGGACCATTCCTATGCGCTGCTCGTGACATTATCCAAAAAACTGCCTAAGATGAAGACAACCATCGAGGCCGTCAATGCGGTTTCACCGGTTGAAATCAAAAACAAGGCTCCCGCATACATTGGAACACGTGTCGGAAGGCCTGAAAAATCAAAGGAAAGGCTGATGAGACCGGCCCCTCACGGACTGATTCCGATAGGCAATTACGGAGGAGCCAGAAGACTGGTTGCAACCGCCGCCAAAAAGGGCAGCATTAAAGTGGAGATATCAAGAAGGAAGTGCACAAATCCGGAGTGCGGAATCAGCTCCTTCGGTTCACTTTGTCCTAAATGCGGCCATCCTACAGAAATGGGTAGGCCTTCAATGAAGACCGTTCCTTTAGCCTCAATGCTTAAGAAAGCTTCAGACAATGTAAAGGTAAGGCGTGTCGATGAGGTAAAGGGTGTTGTCGGTATGATTTCCGAGGCCAAACTGCCGGAACCTATTGAAAAGGGAATACTCAGGGCAAAGCATGAGGTGTTCACCTTCAAGGACGGAACAATACGTCATGACTCCACCGACTTGCCGCTTACACACTTCATACCAAAGGAAATCGGAGTTACAGTAGAGAAACTGCTTGAAATGGGCTATGAAAAGGATTGTTACGGAAATCCAATCGAAAATGAAGACCAGATTATTGAATTGAGGGTTCAGGACATTGTAATTTCCGACAACTGTGGAGAATATCTTCTCAGAACCGCCCAGTTCATTGACGACGAGCTTACAAGATATTACGGCATGGAGCCGTTCTATAACGTTGAGGAAAAAAGCGACCTGATCGGCCATCTGGTGGCAGGTCTGGCACCGCACACATCCGCCGGAGTTCTGGGAAGGATTGTCGGATTCACAAAAGCGCTTGGATGTTACGCTCATCCTTACTTCCATTCAGCAAAACGTAGGAACTGCGACAGTGACGAAGATGCTGTAATGCTTCTTTTGGATGCTTTGATTAACTTTTCAAAGACTTACCTTCCGAATACAAGAGGAGGAAGTATGGACGCTCCTTTGGTTCTCTCCTCAAGAATCGATCCTGAGGAGATAGATGACGAATCCCACAACCTAGACATATTCGAAAGGTTCCCTGTTGAGTTTTATGAAGAGACATACACTCCTCACAAGCCTGCCGACGTATTGGAGTACATAGATAATGTTGAAATGCATCTGGGAACACCTGAGCAGTATGAAGGGCTTATGTTTTCCCATCACACTTCAAACATCCATGCTGGACCTACAGTCTGCCTTTACAAGAGACTTCCTTCCATGAAGGAAAAGGTGGAGGCTCAAATCGCACTTGCCGAAACCATACGTGCAGTCGATCAGAGGGGAGTTGTCGAAAAGGTATTGACATCCCACTTCCTGCCGGACATAATGGGAAACTCAAGGGCATTTTCCAAGCAGAAGGTAAGGTGCACAAAGTGCGGAGCAAAATACCGAAGAATGCCACTTACCGGAAAGTGCAAATGTGGAGGAAATCTGATCCTGTCCGTTTCGAAAGGGTCAGTTACCAAGTATCTTGAAATTTCAAGAGATCTGGTTAACCGTTATCCGGTATCACATTACCTTGAGCAGCGTCTGGAGATTCAGGAGTTCGGTATCAACTCGCTGTTTGAAAGTGACAAGTCCAAGCAGAGCTCGCTGGACGTATTTTTCTGATTACTTTTCAAATGCTCTCGGACAATTGATTTTTAATATATTAAATATAGAAAATATCAGAGTATATGAATTTTGTTCGTAACAAGACGAACGATTTATATACTAGTAAAAACTAAGTATTAAGTAGATGTTCGTATCAATACGAACAATAATTATACAAGTGATTACATACATTATTAGCAGATGAGAGAATGCTCTCTCTTTGGGATAATAAAACTTTTTAAAAACTAGGAAAATGGTGTGAATTAAATGGAAAAAATATCAGAATTAGGAAATAATTTAGAAAAAACCGTTAAAATTAACGTAGAGAAAAATAACGGTATAAAAGAAAGATTTAGTTACGAAAAATTAATGAAATCATTGATAATGGTAGAAACCCCATTCTTTGAATCAGATAAAATCATTGCAACTGTAGTATCTCAATTATACGATGGAATCAAAACCAAAGAAATCAAAAAAATCGTACACGAATGTTTAGAAGATATCGACCCAGAAATCGCTAACAAATACTTAGCAAGCACTCAATTAAAAGTACGTACCTCCAGAGATACTATTGAAGCATTTGACTTATCAAAAATCGCTAACACCTTGATTGAAGAAACCGGTGCTAGCCAAGAAACTGCTTTTGAAATTGCTACCGAAACCTGGAAGGAACTCAAAAAATTGAATGTGGAATACCTGACCGCTCCAATGATTAGGGAAATGGTCAACACAAAATTGATTGAATACGGTTTAGAAGATTTAAGAAGCCGTTACACCCGTTTAGGTATCCCTGTATACAACATTACCTCTTTAATCGAAAACGGTAACAGGGACAACGCAAACATGATCCACAACCCAGAAAGTATCCACAAGCACGTAGCAGACGAAGCATTAAAACAATATGCACTCTTAAAAATGTTACCTGCACACCTGGCAGATGCACACATGGCCGGTGACATTCACATTCACGATTTAGAATTCTTCGCAGGAAGACCTTTAAACTGTTTACAACATGATATAAGAACATTCATCAGATATGGACTTAAAGTGGACGGTACCGGTGACCACACATCCATTGCAGGTGCACCAAACCACATGGAAACCTTAATGAACCACACTGGTGAAATCATGCTTGCAGCACAACAAAACATGTCCGGTGGACAATCAATGTCCCTCTGGAACGTATTTGTCGCACCATTTGCAAGAGGAAGAACCTACGAAGAAATCAAACAAGCTGTTCAAATGCTTGTATATAACTTAAATATGGCTTACGCTGCAAGAGGATCACAAGTTCCATTCACAAGTATGGCATTGGAATTCGGTGTTCCTGATTTCTTAAAAGAAGAAACCGCATACGGACCAAAAGGTCAAGTTGTCGGAACTTACGCTGATTTTGAAGATGAAACCAGATTAATTCAAAGAGCATTCACTGAAACATTGCTTGAAGGAGACAATGAAGGTAAACCTCATTTATTCCCAAATACAATCTACACTCTCCGTGAAGAAACAATGACCAGTGAATACGAAGATGACTTAAGATTAGTTCATGAATTATCCGCAAAATACGGTTCATCATACTTTGTAAACATGTTCCCTAAATACAGAGGAAAAATGGCAAACTACATGGGATGCAGAACCTGTTTACAAGACACCTGGACAGGTGACTGGGATCAAGACTGTTTAAGAACCGGTAACCTCGCATACGTTACCTTAAACTTCCCAAGAATCGGATACCAATCCAAAGATGAAAGCCAAGTATTCGAATACTTAGACGAATACATGGACCTTGCAGTTGAAACCTTGATGCTCAGAAGAGAACAAGGATTAAAATGTTTAAATGATTTCCACATCTTACCATTCTTAAAACAGGATGTAAATGGAGAATCATACTACAGAATAGAAAATTCAACTTTATCCTTCGGTTTTGTTGGACTTAACGAAATGTTATTATCCTTATTCGGTGAAGGAATCGAAAACCCTGACTCCAACAAGTTCGGTGTAAAATGTCTCGAATATGTTAATGACAGAGCTAAAAAATTACAAGAAGAAACCGGACTCAGATGGTCTGTTTTACAAACCCCTGCTGAATCCACTGCTTACAGATTCGCAACTCTCGACAAAAAACAATTCAAAGACCAAGCTATCGTACAAGGTGACGGAAATGCTAACTACTACACCAACTCCTCACACGTACCAGTAGACACCGGATTATCCTTAATCGAAAAAATCAAAATTGAAGAACAATATCACGGTTTAACTCCTGGTGGTCACATCTTCCATGCATTCATGGGAGAATCCTACTCAGATCCAGATTCATTAATGAGTTTAACCAATAAAATCGCAAGAAAATCCGATATCGGATTCTGGGCTTACAGCTCAGCATTAAGCTTCTGTTTAAAATGTAAAACTTTAATGAAAGGATTAAACAATGTTTGTCCTACCTGCGGTGAACAAGAAGATGTAGAATGGTATGACAGAATTACCGGATACGTTCAACAAGTTGGACGTGCAAAATCTGCATCCGGAGGTTGGAACCCAGGTAAACGTCAAGAATTAATTGACAGAAGAAGATTCGAAGATAACTAAACAGTTATCTTCCTTCACACCATTTTTTTAACACCCAAACCATCAAAATCATATTTTAATATCCATCTGAAATACTATATGCTCATATAAGACTAATTCTAACAATTTTCAAATAAAAACAACATTAAAAGTAAAACGTTAGAGGAACATTATTCCTCTATTTTTTTTATTTTCGACACCACCATGACAATACCCACCCAAAAACTAAAAGTATATTAATACCATTAAACTAAAATTATAATATTATCATATCACTGATGGTAATAGTTATTTTCACAATCTATGTTACTAGTATTTATGGGCTTTTTTAATACTAGGTCGCTGATAACATAGACTTATACCCAGACAGAACTGATTAAGAGGTTATATAATGCAAAGATCAAGAGGATTAAAAAGTAGATCAAGAAAAAAAATGACTAAAGTACAAAGACCGGGCAGAACTAACCCAATTACTAACAGAATGCAAAGATTCGAAGAAGGAGATTTAGTTCACATTACTATTAACCCATCCATCCAAAAAGGACAACCTGCTCCTAGATTCCACGGAAAAACCGGTAAAATCACTGGTCAAAAAGGAAAAGCATACATCGTATCCTTAAAAGATGGAAACAAACCAAAAGAGTTAATAGTAAGACCTGATCACTTAAAATTACAAAACTGATTTCTATGATTGGAAAAGACGTTATTAAAAGCGAACCGATACCAAGCTCAAAAGTAAAAGAGATCATTGAAGATTTTGCTGACACCAATGAGTTAAACTATGAACAAAATCTAACTCTCAACCATCTTGCAAGGTTCAGAAGATACTCCGCTGAAGATGCAGAGGAAATCTATGAAAAGCTTCAGGATGAATTTGGCTTAAGGGACAAGGTCGCTGTTCATATTGTTGATTTGGTGCCTTTAGATTTAGCAGACATGAGATTAATCTTTGCTAAAGAGCCAACAAAAACAACCAAAGAGGACATGGAAAAAATCCTCGAAATGTTAGAACAATATGATTACATAGAATAGTATTTACACTATTCCTTTTTTATTTATTTTTCAAAAAAATTTCACCAAAACCCGCCATTTTTTAGATATCTTTATTATACTTAACAGTCAAAACTAATAATAAGTTTATATTATATCCGGAAAGATATGATAAAAAAACAATAGTGAGTGATAATATGGATAATAGAAATAAAAAAGAAAAGAAACCAACAGTTAAAAAGGAAGAATGTGCTGTTGTACTTGATTATCTAAGTCGTGGATATGTTAAGTCTGACATGTCCAAATTCGGTGGTAAACCTATTGCTCAAGCTATTGGTACAGAACAATTCACTTTACTTGAATTAGCCCCTAAAAATGGTGTTGATTTAGAAATACAGGACCAGGTATATATTGGAAAAGGAAAAAGAGACAAGATATATAGGGTCCTTGGTAGATTAGATTATGAGAATATGACCGCAACCGCAAGAATAGAACTTGACTATGCTATTCGCGATATTGTTGAGGCTAATGAAGAAAGATTTGTTGAATTTTTCAATACTGCAGATTCCGTGAGTACAAGAATGCACTCACTTGAATTGATTCCTGGAATCGGCAAAAAATACATGTGGGACATCATTAAAGCCAGAGAACAAAAACCGTTTGAAAGCTTTGAAGACATTTCAGAAAGACTCCCTACATTGGCCGACCCTGCTGGAATGATTGTCAACAGAGTAAAGCAGGAACTGGACACTACAAAACCAAAAAGAGGCAAAAATAAATATTACCTATTTACACAACCTCCAAGATCTGCAAGAAGAAGATAAGTGATAAATTGACTAGTGAAAATTCCCCATCCTTATCTAAAACAACTAAGGACATTCTAAGCCAACATGGGATAAAGTTAAACAAGAATCTCGGCCAGAACTACCTGATTGACAAAAACAAGAGGGACCAGATTGTTAACTTTGGAGACATATCCAAAGACGATGTTGTTTTGGAAATTGGAACCGGAATTGGAACACTTACAATTGAACTTGCCAAACGAGCAAAGAAGGTTATAGCCATTGAGCAGGACAAAAAGATTTTCGAAATACTTGCCCAAAGGCTTAAAGACGAAAAAATCGACAACGTAGAACTTATAAATGATGATGCATTAAAGGTGGACTTTCCGCCTTTCAATAAAATCATCTCAAACCTTCCTTACCAAATCTCATCACCGATTACTTTTAAGTTTCTCAACTATGATTTTGAACTCGCTGTTTTGATGTATCAAAAGGAATTCGCCAGCCGAATGAACGGCGAAGTAGGAACCAAGGACTATTCCCGACTTTCAGCGATGCTTTATTTTAAATGTGAAGTGGAAAAACTGACTGATGTAAGCAACGAAAGCTTCATTCCCAAACCTCAAATCGACTCCACCGTTGTCAAACTGACTCCAAAGGAAAACAGCATAAGCGACGAGGACTTCAAGACATATTCCAAGTTTACAAAGGCGCTGTTCCAGCACAGGAACAAAAAGATTAAAAATGCCCTTATCGATTCGAGGCATATAATAAGCGATATAGATAAGAAAGTCCTTAAAAAGAGACTGAACGCCATTGAAGATGAAAAACTTGTGGAATACCTCAAAAAGAGAGTGGTCGTGCTTACCCCAGAAGAAATTTTATACATATCCAAAAAGTTAAACCCTATTTTTTTTGAGTGATACTTATGCCTGACTTTATAATCAATACCCATGACAATGTCTACATCCCTGCCGAAGACAGCTATCTTCTGGCGGACAATCTTGAAATCAAACAAGGCCAAAGCGTTCTGGAGATTGGAACCGGATCAGGAATAGTGGCGATGTACGCTTCAAAATTAACCGACAGCATTACAGTAACAGACATCAATTTTGACGCATGCGAGCTTGCGCGAAAAAATTTCGAGGACAATAAGATTGAAGGCATTGAGATTCTCTTCGGCAACATGTTCGAACCTGTCGAAAACAGAAAGTTTGATGTAATTCTATTCAATACTCCATATCTGCCTACCGAAGAAGGGGAAGTTCTTGACGACACCATAAATTATGCATTCGATGGTGGACTAAACGGCAGGAAAGTCATTGACATTTTTTTAAATGAAGTGTCAAATCATTTAAATGATGGAGGAATTGTCCAGATGATACAGTCCTCGCTTTCTGGCAACGAGGAGACACTGCAGAAATTTGATGAAATGGGTTTTATAGCCGAAATAAAGGCATCAGAACATTTCTTTTTTGAAGATATAACATTAATAAACGCATATAAGGTGATATAATGGAACAATGGAAAATGTCAGTACTTACAGGTGTGGCACTGATAATTCTTGCATTGGTGTTCTCATTCGTTAAAGGTGGAATCAGCATATGGATGGGAATAGTCATTGCGCTTGGTGTGATAGACATAATAATTGGAATATTAAGAATGAAAAAAGAAGGAATATAGAGAATTTAGAATTCTCCATCGAAAACGAGTTCTGCAGGACCTTCCATGAAAGCGCCCAAAGCATCATCCTTTTCGTATACATTGAATTTTAAGTCTCCGCCAGGAAGGTGGAGCAATACGTTTTCATCAAACAAACCCAGTTTGAAACCTGAAATTGCAGTTGAGGTTGCACCGGTACCGCATGCAAGTGTAACGCCAGCACCTCTCTCCCAGGTAATCATCTTACCCTCATTTTTAGAGATGACTTCTACAAAGTGCACGTTGATCTTTTCAGGGAAAACCTCGTGTGCCTCAATGGCCGGACCGTACTTGTTGATGTCAATTTCATCCACATCATCTACAAAGATTATTGCGTGAGGGTTTCCGACACTTATTGCAGTAAGGTTGAATTTGGTGTCAAGGACATCCAATTCGCCATCTAAAAACTCTTCCTCATCAGAGGTCATAGGAATTTCGGGAGTCTTGAATGTTGAAAGTCCCATATCAACCTTGAACAGTACAGGTTCATCGCCATCAAGGGTAATTTCGATGGTCTTGATTCCTGCCCTTGTCTCAACGGTCATTTTTTCCTGTTTTAAGATGCCTTTTCTGTAGACGAAATCGCCAAAGCATCTGATACCGTTTCCGCACATTTCGGCTTCGCTTCCGTCAGGATTGAACATTCTGTATCCGATATCGGCAACTTCGGAAGGTTCGACGAAAAGCACACCGTCACCTCCGACACCGAAGTTTCTGTGGCATAGTATCCTGCATGCTTCAGGTTTGTCAGCTTCAGGAATGACTTCGCCGTCAAATTCGTTGATTATTGGAAAGTCATTGCCTATTCCGTGCATTTTTGAAAATTTTAATCCTTTTAAATCTACCATGCTATCAACTTATTTTAAATGTGGTGGAACTCTTTGTTTGTCGTATAAGTCTTCAAAGGTTTCTCTTTCACGAACAAGATTGCATTTTCCATCAGTTACAAGAACTTCTGAAGCCAATGGTCTTGAGTTGTAGTTGGATGACATTGTGAATCCGTATGCGCCTGCATTGAGGATTCCTAAAACATCACCTTCTTCCACATCAGGCATTGGCCTGTCACGTGCAAAGAGGTCTCCAGATTCGCATACGTTACCTGCAACATCCACTTCCTGAGTCATTGGAGCATCCATTTTGCTTGCATCGACAATGTGGTGGTATGAATCATACATTGCAGGCCTGAGCAGTGTGTGGAAACCTGCGTCGACTCCTATGAATTTCCTGTAGCTTTGTTTTACGCTGTTGACGGTGACCAAAAGGACACATGCATCAGCAACAAGGTATCTTCCAGGTTCAAGATACATTGTAGGATTGCCCATATCATATTGCTCCAGTTTTTCCTTGAAGAGTCCGACATTGACTTCTGCGAATTTGTCAAGGTCAAGGAGTTTTTCTTCTGGAGTGTATGGAACGCCTACGCCCCCTCCGAAGTCAACGAATTCAAAGTCGATTCCAGCTTCCTGGTGGACTTTTCCTGCAATGTCCATTGTGGATTCGATGGCAAGTTTGAATGGTTCAGGGTCAAGAATTCCTGAACCGATATGGGAATGCATACCGATTGGGTCGAAACCTAGTTCTTTTGCCATTTCATATACTTCAACAGCCTCATTGTCCATTATACCGAATTTACTCATCACTCCACCGGTGATACAGTGGTCGTGGTGTCCTGCACCAACCATTGGGTTTACCCTGAATGATATTTTCAATCCTTCCGGATCAACCATTTTGGCAAGTCTGTTAAGTGCAGAGACTGAATCTATATTGAGGACTGCTCCTTCATAATGAACGAATTTCAATTCATCATTGGTTATGTTGTTACCTGTAAAGAGGATTCTGTCACCTGAAAATCCAAGCATTTTTGAGATGTGGACTTCACCAGGGGAAACAGCATCAATACAGCAACCTTCACTTTCCAATATTTTCATTACAGCAAGGTTGGTATTGGCTTTACATGCGTAAAATACTTTAAAATCAGGATAATATTTTGAGAAAGTTGAGTAAAATTTATTGTAGTTTTCCCTTATCCTATTTTCATCAATCACATAGGTTGGAGTTCCGAATTCTTCTGCAACATCGAGTGCATCGGCTCCACCAATGTCCAAGTGGTTTTTGTCATTTACTTTAATATTTAAGTCCATAATCTAAACTCCTTAAAAAAGTTACATTATGTATTTACATATATTCTCTAAACTATTTAATATTATTGAAGGAAATCGATTTTCCGTTTAAATTATTTAATAGAAAAGTAAAAATAATATTATGAGATCATATGGACTAACTGTTAGAGGCATCATCAGGAATGATTCAGGTGAAATCCTGATTGTCAAAAGGCATCCGAAAAGCAAGACCGATCCTGAAATGTGGGAGCTTCCCGGCGGAAAGGTTGAAAAGGGAGAGCATTTCGCTGATGCACTTGTTCGAGAGATTAAAGAAGAGACAAACTTGGATGTGAATGTGGGGGACTTCTGTGAGGCTGTGCAAAACGACTATTCCCACAAAAGGACAGTGCAGCTGATGATGTATCTGGATGATGTTGAAGGCAGCGTTGAAATAAGCGAAGAGCACACCGAATACATGTGGGCTTCAATTGAAAAAATAGAGAGTCTGGAACTGTCAAGTTCCTTTAAAAAAGTTTTAGAAAAAAGAAATTATGAGCTTTAGAGTATTTCATCTAAAGCTTTTACAAACTGGTCAATTTCGGATTTTGTAATTATCAATGGTGGAACAAACCTTAAGACCTTGTCGGCAGTGCAGTTGATTAAAAATCCTGCTTCTCTTAATTTGTCGACATATTCTGCACCAGGCTTGGTCAATTCAATACCTACCATTAAACCTTTACCACGCACATCAGCGATTATTTCCTTATCCAATTTTTTAAGCTCGGATATGAAGTATTCACCGACTTCATTGACATTATCGAGGATATTTTCCTCTTCAAATGCATCAAGAACCGCATTAGCTGCCGCTGCAACCAATGGACCGCCACCGAATGTTGTTCCGTGGTCACCTGGAACGAATGCTGCAGCTACCTTTTCGGTTGCAAGGATTCCGCCCATTGGGACTCCTCCACCGATTCCTTTAGCCATTGTCATGATGTCAGGTTTTACGTCAAAGAGTTCATGAGCGAAAAGTGTTCCGCATCTTCCAAATCCTGTTTGTACCTCATCGACAATGAATACTATGTCGTTTTCCTTACAGATCTTTTCGATTCCCTTGAGGTATTCAATATCAGGAACGTTGACTCCACCTTCACCTTGGATAGGTTCGACAATGATTGCTGCAGTGTTTTCTGTAACTGCTTCCTTGATTGCTTCCAAATCATTGTATGGTACATTGATGAAGCCTTTTGGCAAGATGCATTTGAATGGTTCATGATAATGTTCGTGACCTGTTGCCGCAAGTGTCATTATGGTCCTTCCGTGGAATGACTCTACAGTTGAGATAACTTCACTTTTTCCTGTGTATTTGACAGCTAACTTAATAGCTCCCTCATTTGCCTCAGCACCGCTGTTTGCGTAAAATATTCTGTCGAAACCTGTTTTGTCGACCAATCTTTTGGCATAGATTAAAGCAGGCTCGTTGTAGTATATGCTTGAAATGTGAATGAGCTTTTCTGCCTGGTCCTGGATTGCCTTTACAAGTTTAGGATGATTGTGACCTAAACAGTTGACTGCAATTCCTGCAAACATGTCCACATATTCATTACCGTCGATATCCCATACTTTAACACCTTCCCCGTGGTCAAGTACGATTGGCTGTCTGGTGAAAGTGTTTATGAAATAATCATCTTCAATCTTAATTAATTCTTGAGTATTCATATAAAGTCTCCATAAAATATTTTAATCAATAATACTATATTATTAATATTATATAAAAATTAGGTGATAAAATGAAAGTCGCAACTATCGAAACTGATAAAGGAAATATTGAACTCGAACTATTTCCAAATGAAGCTCCAGGTACTGTAGCTAACTTTGAAAAACTGATTAATGAAGGATTTTATGACGGATTGACCTTCCACAGGGTAATCCCAAACTTTGTAATCCAAGGAGGATGCCCTATCGGTAACGGTACCGGAGGACCTGGTTACACAATCAAATGTGAAACCGAAGGAAACCCACACAAACACGGAACCGGTGCATTATCCATGGCACACGCAGGTAAAGACACTGGAGGAAGCCAATTCTTCATTACACACTGCCCACAACCACACTTAGACGGCGTTCACACCGTATTCGGCCAAGTAATCAAAGGCCAAGACGTTGTTGATGCCATCCAACAAGGTGACGTGATGAACAAAGTCACCATTGAAGAAAGATAATTCCTTATCTTTCAACTTCTTTTTTTAAAACTAGTAATTGAACCGAACATATGACTTGTTGAATCCCAAAACATTCGTATAGTCGAATTCACAATTGTTTTCCTTGAGTTTTCTAATTGTTTGAGATTCATAGAACTTCTTATTATTGAACGGATTGTATAACTCGCCGTCATCGATGAAAAGGACCACTGCATTTCCGTCCACCAATCTTACAGTAACATCAATCTGATCGACTGAAGGCTCATGCTCGAAAATGTTTTCGCATATGCCCTCCACCGATGAGAAAAAGAGCGGAGCATAGTCCTTGAATATTGTTTCGATTTTTTCCAAAAGCTCATCAGAATACTCATTATTCCCTTTGACATATGTGAAATTCACCAGTTTTGAATCCTTAAGCAAGAACAGATTTTTGATTTCATGAGACATCTGGAGGCGTTTGGCCATAATTAGATAGATTAAAAGAGGTACTGTTTCAGACAATAGAATCGCAATCCATATTCCTACCCCTCCAATGAAATGAGTCAAGATTAATGCTGAAACAATGGAAATCAGGAACTCTTCACAAAATGTGATTGTAAATGAAATCCTGTTATGCTCGATGGCCTGGGTATAATTGGCCAGGAGATAGGACATGCAGCGTCCAACTAATCCAAATGAGGTTATGCGTATTGCTAAGGTAACGATTTGGATGTATTGGGGATTTGTAATGTTAAATAGTTTAATCAATATTTCCGGATACACAAAGAAAAGGGCAGAAATGGGGACACTGACAATTAGGATGTGCTTAATTGATTTTTTGATTATATATTTCACAGCCTTAAAATCCATTTCCTTATAAAACACGGCCACAATTGGAGTCAATGCCTTCATGATTCCTGAAAGGACGATGTAGACGAAAGTTTCAGAGTTGTCATATACAAGAAACGCCAAAAGCCCGGCCGCACCGTAATAGGTTGAGCAGAGATATGTAAAGACCGCCATCTGAATTGAAAAAAATATCTTTCCGACAACTTCAGGAGTGTTGAGCATTATGTTTTTTAGGGAATTGAATACCCTCCTTATTTTCAGCTTGGCGGGTGAAACAAACTTAAAGGAACGCCTTTTACTGAAAAGGTATCTTGATATATAAGCCACACCAACAGCATATCCGACAACTGTTGACAGGGCGGCACCTTCCATGCCCATATTGAAACCTTTCAAAAATATAAAGTCCAATATTATATTTGTTACATTAGCTATCAGGACTGAATAGAACGGCAATTTAGGAAATCCGTCTGATCGAAGGAAATATGAAATAACTATAATGAAACAGTTCAAAGGATAGAAAAACATTATTGCAAAGAGATAACTCTTCGCCTGGTAAAATATTTCGGATGGGGCATGCAACAAGTGCAGTATATTATCTGCAAAAACGAATATCACCGCAATATAAATCAATGAAATCAAGATGATTCCAATAATTGAAACGGTAAAATAAAAATTGGATTTTTCATCATCCAAATCCGATTTTGCCCTTAATGCCAGCAGACTGCCTCCCTGACCGAAAAGAACATAGAATATGCCAGTGAAATAAAGGAGAGGAGACATTAAGTTTAATGAGGATAGTTGTGAACCTCCGATAAGCAGTGCAATTACGACTACATCTATAACAACCGCTATCTTTTCTGACATCACCATAAACAATGTAGGCAGGAGCAGCTCGTAATACTTATCCCTTAAGAATTGATATTTCCTTTCCATAACTATGTTATTATATGCTGCACATCCCATAAGTACTCATTCAATGCCAAGCATCGAATTATTCTGAAGTTTTCGCCCTGATTCCAACAAATGAAGCGAATACGGATGCAATGCACAACACCACACAGATGATGCAGGTTATCTGACAGCTTTGAATCAGCAGTGGATAATACTGCTGGATTATCGGAACATCACCCATTATAAACGCAAACACAAGTGTCAATATTCCCATACTCATTGCCTGGCCGACAGTACGCATTGTTGCAACGGCGGCTGATGCCACTGATGTATCCTTCGGCGGAACGGAACCCATTATGACATTCGTATTCGGCGGTGAAAAGAGTCCGAATCCTACACCATAAATTACCATAGATACCATCAAGAATTCCATTGGAGTTGCAGCATCCAGAGACGAGAACAGAAACAGCGAAAGAGTTCCAAGCCCCATTCCGATTGCCGCCAGTATTTGAGGCACGAGCCTGTCGGACAGCCTTCCTGCAATCGGAGCCAGGACCACCTGACACAGCGGGGCCACAAGCAGTATCATTCCTGCAGTCTGTGAATCGAATCCCTTGATGTACTGCAGATGATAATTAAGAATTGTTGTAACGGCATATGTGGCAAGGTATGCACACAGTGACGCAAAATTGGCTGAAAGGAACTTGTGATTCTTAAAGAACCTTATGTCGAATACTGGATGTGATTGTCTAAGCTCGATTAATCCAAATATCGCCAGGATTATGACTCCCAATACGGTCAAGGCCATTCCCAATTGTGTGTTCAGTATGGTAAAGCCGTACATGAAGAGAACCATTCCGATTCCATAGGTCAATGATCCCTTGATGTCCAATGGAATGCCCTCAAATGAAATCCATTCCTCATCGATTCTTGTCAAGAGCAACGCTAAAATCACAAACAGGAAGGGCACGCCAAAAAGCACGACAGATCTCCAGCCCAGATTATAGTTCAGGATTCCTCCCAATACCGGAGACAAAGAAAGTCCCACATAGACTCCGGTGATGTTAATCCCCAATGCCTTTCCGCGTTCCTCAGGGGGAAACGCAGACACTATCATTGCCATCGAGGTGACATTGATGAAAGCCAGGGATATTCCCAAAATAAACCTGCAGGCAAGGAACTGTTCCTGTGAAGCTACAAGCACATTGGCAATGGAAATTATGATGAACAGAATAATGCTTATGTTTGTGACTCTCTTAAGGCCATATTTACCTGAAATTTGGCCGGCCGGAACCGATAGAACTGCCACAACCAATAAAAAAATAATTGTTACCCAATTTTGAACGATATTGCTCATGTGAAATTCGGCTGCAATGGTTGGAATTACAATGGTCACTGCATTGACCGCAAAAACAGTGAAAAATGACAATACCGTACAAATCAATAAGAGTAAATTTTTCTTCTCCATCACTATTATATATTCAGGAGGAACTTTAAATATTTTTTAAGACAAACTACAATTATGAGCGAAAACAAATTTCCGGAATATATCACATTTCCAAGAACTTTTGAAAAATATAGATGGTATAAGCCTATCCTCGTATTCATAATCGGAACAATTGTATACATTCTATTGCAAGTTTTGATATTGGTGATTTTTGGCCAGGCTTACGGTTTCGATAATATTCACGCATTAGTGACACAAGGATATGAATCATTGAATTCTGAAGTTGGAAGCTACATCGGCTATCTGTCTGTGGTAATTTTTATTCCTTCACTATATATTGCAAGCAAAATTGTTCGGGACAGGCCATTTTCTTCCTATTCTTCATCACGTGGAGGCTGGAATTGGAAACTATTTTTCAAATCGCTTTCCATTCCATTGGCGGTATACATAATCTATGAAGTTATAAATGCCCTGATATATGGGCAAAGAGGTCCAAATACACTGACATTGACCTTTTTTGTCATATGCCTAATCATAATACCTTTACAATGTATTGGTGAAGAATACATAATGCGCGGTTTAATTATGCAAACCTTCGGATCATGGTTTAAAATACCGGTTCTGGCGATTATTCTCCAATCCATAGTATTTACATCACTGCATCCCTATAGCATTTTAGGAATAA
The DNA here is from genome assembly GCF_045130115.1 of Methanobrevibacter sp. GTDB lineage: Archaea > Methanobacteriota > Methanobacteria > Methanobacteriales > Methanobacteriaceae > Methanocatella. The sequence continues at coordinate 23,757 of NZ_JBGUPC010000058.1, read as the reverse complement.
TTGGAGTATTCGTGCAAGGAATTCTTTTAGGATTTTTAGCTTGGCGCAGCAATGGTTTGGAAGTTTCTTCCGCACTCCACAGCGTGAATAATTTAATGAGTGCATATGCTGTAGCTTTAGGATTTGAGGTAAGCTCATCTGTAATTACCCCTTACGATTTTACTTCAACCATCCTTGTTAGCCTAATCTCAGTATTGGGACTGTATTATGTTGGAACCAAGAAAGGCTGGTTTGAGGAGAAAACCGAGAAGTTATGGTGAATCCGAAAACTAAGCAAAACCAACAAAAAAGCATTGCAAAAATAACATTGAAAAAAGAGACCATCACCTCTATTTCACATTTTTTTTCAAAATTTTTCAACAATATTAGCATAAATTGAACAAATCTTATCTTATCCACAGAATCAAAACAATCTATTTTTTAAAATAATAAAAAAATTATTAAAAATTAAATAGATATATTCATATAAATCAAATGTTCGTAAAAAAATAATTATAAAAAAATTAAACAATTATGTTTTTAGACAATTTGTTTAATATTTTAGCAAATATAATAAATATAATCTAAAAATCGACATATATTTATATGTTAAATTTATAAATATGTATTGTTTATTTCATATTTTAAAAAAAGACTAACTTTATGAAATACCGGTTAAGTTTTAGTTTTTAAACTCAAAACATTTTTATATTTTTAAAATTGGGAGCAATAATATGTCTAAGGAAGAAAAAAAAGCTGCAAGGAAACGTTTTGATGAAATTATGGGTGTTGCAAAAAGGCACCATTTGGCTAACTTACTTAAAAACGAACCTGATGAAAATTTTGAGGTTTCAGATTTGAGATATGCATTGGAGGAATTGGGTCCTGCATTCATCAAATTAGGTCAACTGCTGGCCACAAGGCCCGATATGGTCGGTAATGAAATAGCTGATGACTTGAAGATGCTCAGGGACAACACTCCCGTAACCCCATTTGACGAAATGAGGGAAGTAATTGAAAAGGAACTCGGTCAACCGCTGGAGGAAGTGTACTCCGAATTCAATGAAGAGCCTCTTGGTTCTGCATCAATCGGTCAGGTTTATAAGGCAACATTAAAGGATACTGGCATGGAAGTTGCAGTTAAGGTTCAAAAGCCAAACATCTATGACATAATTGTGCCGGATGTAAAAATATTAAACAGACTGGCCGGAACAGTTGACAATCACGTCACAAAATCAAGGACATACAATTTACCTGCAATGGCTAAGGAATTTGAAAGGTCCATCTTCAAGGAATTGGACTATATGGAAGAGGTCAGAAATATAGGAAAGATTACCAAAAACTTTGAGGAGATCGACTACATTAAGATACCTGAAGTCTATCCTGAGCTCTGTACTTCCAAACTCATAAACATGGAGCTTATTGACGGATACGAAGTAACCGATTTGATAGAAAATGAAATTGAAGGCATCGACAATAATTTAATCGCCCAGTATGGAACCCAATCATATTTAAAACAAGTTCTGATAGACGGATTTTTCCATGCAGACCCACACCCTGGAAACCTGTTTGTAACACGCGATGCAAAGCTCTGTTACATTGACTTCGGAATGATGGGAGTGGTAAACGATACTTTCAGGTCAAACTTCGCTCAATTGATATTGCTTTTATTGGGTGGGAATTCACATCATTTAATCAATCAACTGCTCTATATGAACATCATAACTCCAGAACAGAACACTGATGAGTTTAAAGAGGATGTGGATGATTTATTGAACTCCTACATCGGCGTTGAATTAGATCAGATGGATGGAATATTCGACAACTTGATGAATGTAATGATCAAACACAATATCATCCTTCCAAGCGAATTCGTAATGATTGGAAGAGGAATACTGCTCATTGAAGAAGCTGGAAACAAATTAGACCCACACTTCAATCTCACCATCGAACTTGAAAAATTCGCTAAAGACATGATTAAATCAAAATTCGAACCTGGAAATCTTGCAGGTGGCGGATTTAACTATATTGTGGAAATCGAACACTTGTTAAAAGATTTGCCTGACAGACTCAACAGAACTCTTGATAAAGTCGAAAAAGGTGAATTGGAATTAAATATGAACCATACCGGTTTGGATGATTTGAAAAACCAGTTATCCATCTCATTAATAGTATCTGCATTGCTCATAGGTTCTTCCATTGCAATTCTAGCAGATAAGGGTCCAAAAATTTGGGACGTTTCTGCAATCGGATTTGTGGGATTCCTGTTCAGTGCAATCCTAGGAGCATATTTAATCATTAAGTATATCAGAAATTAATTAGTGTCATATGGAGATTAGGTTTCAATACACTCTAATCTTCAGTCTTTTCTTATTTTTTTAGTTTTGCCATCAGTCCGGACCTGCGGGCATAATGAAACATATACAGTTGAACATATCCTGCATTATCACCAAATTCTTCCATTCCGAATTCTCTGACCTTGGAAACGCTTATGTCCTTGCCGTCAAAATACAGATAGGACACTATCCTTTTAATCCAGACATCAGACGGAAATGCTTCCCTAAAGTTGAATCCGTAAAGCAATATGCAATCGGCTACCTTCGGACCGACACCTGGAACCTCAAGGATTGTTTCAAAGGCTTCGTCATAACTCATATTAAAAATTTCAGACAGGTCCATCTCATGTGTAAAGAGTTCGCTCGCCTTTCTCATGTAGGGTGCCCTATATCCTACTCCACATTCCTTTAAATTATTTTTGCAACTACAAATATCTTCAATGTCTGATGAATTAAATTCATCTTCATCATCCAAAAATACATTTCCTAACACGGAACTTTTAGGAAAAGTATAGTATCCGTCATGTTCATTTCCCCATTTTTCCTTCATGTCAGAAATCGATTTTGTCCATCTTTTGATGGAATTGTTTGCAGAGCAGATTGATGATATGACACATTCAAAGGGGTCTGGCGCTAAAAAAAGTCTTAAGCCATTGCAGAATTCGCTCATTTCAGCAAGTTCCGCATGGTTGTGCAGATACTTATAGAATTTGTTCAAATCAAAATCCAGATCATAAATGTAGCTCAATTTGGAAACGGCATCACTCTGGGAAATCTCCCCATCGAAATTAAAATCCAAAAACTCACCGGACTGCCTAACATCAAAAATGACAGGCTTGCCATCGACCAAAACAGCCTGCCTAAAGGATTCGTCAACCTGCTTCCAAGGGGGCTGGGAAGTCTGGCCTGAAAATTGAGTCAGTTCTAAATCGATTGGAGCTTTGATAATCATAATCTAACAGCTACATTATTTTCTTTTAAGTATTCCTTAACTGTGCCTATTGAGTATTGGTTGAAATGGAATATGCTTGCTGCCAGTGCTGCTGAAACATCAGTTTTTTCAAATACTTCCAAAATATGCTTAGGCTCGCCGACACCACCGCTTGCAATGACCGGAATGTCGACCGCATCATTGATTGTCTTGTTAAGCTCGATATCATATCCGTTCTGGGTTCCGTCACCGTCCATACTGGTCAACAGCACTTCACCGGCACCACGTTCCTGACATTCGACTGCCCACTGAATTGCATCAATGCCTGTGAACTCGCGTCCGCCGTAAATGCTTGTATCAAACCAACAGAATCCCTTATCAGTTTCAATAACAGTTTTGTCCGGAGCATCATCCGGATGGTCAACATATCTCCTTTTGGCATCTATTCCTATTACAACAGCCTGTGATCCAACGACTTTAGAGGCTTCGGTGAGCAATTGCGGATTTTTAATGGCCGCAGTGTTGGTTGAACATTTGTCCGCACCTGCCTTAAGCATGTTGATGTAGTCGTCGACCTTTCTGATTCCTCCGCCTACACAGATGGGCATGAACACGTTTTCAGTCAATCTGTCAATAACATCGGCCATTGTGGCCCTTCTTTCATGTGAAGCAGTGATATCTAAAACTACAACTTCATCTGCTCCCTCTTCATAGTAACGTGTAGCCAAATCTACAGGGTTTCCCGCATATTTGATTTGCTTAAATTCAACGCCCTTAACGACACGGCCTTCTGGAACCTGCAGGTCACAATCAAGACAAGGAATAATTCTTTTGGTTAACATAAAAATCTATAAAAAAAGTAGTGAATTTGTTTAAGAATATTCTTAAGCAGAATATCTTAAAACAAAACAAAGTATTGCTAAAATAATAGTAGCAACAATAACGTGTTCAGGTGAAAGTTTTGGACCTAAACTTTCTTCATCAAAGTATCTTACCAAACCTGCACCGGTTTGAGGCATTGTAATCTTGTTATCTTTTTTTGCCATAATAATTCTCCATTAAGTTAATTGATAAAAATAATGAATATACTTATTTTTTTCATCATATATAAAGTTTAAATTTTTTCCTTCTTTATAACCTTAATATCGCTTATTCTGGTATCAGGATATTGTCCGTCCTCATCCTTCTCAACGGCCTTTACCATATCCCATACGGTTAAAAGTGCAACGCTGACACCAGTGATTGCTTCCATTTCAACACCGGTTTTGCCTAAAGTATTAACTGCACATGTTGCTATGATTTCATCTTCCTTTACCTCAAAATCAAGTTCTATGCCTGTCAATGCCAATGGGTGGCAAAGGGGTATTATTGAAGATGTGCTTTTTACAGCCTGAATCCCTGCGATTTGAGCGGTTGTCAGAACATTTCCCTTTTTGATTTCCTCATTCTGAATCAGACTGATTGTATTCTTGTCAAGGAATATGCTTCCGCTGGCTATTGCCCTTCTTTTTTGATCAGGTTTTGCCCCGACTTCAACCATATGCACTCCACTGTCTGTCAAATGTGTAAATTCCTCTGCCATATTATCATTTCTCGCTTACTTCGATTACATCCAATTGGGCGCAAACTGCATTTACGCCTAAAATTTCACTTACATTGGGATTGCTTCTTCCTTCATCGCCGGAAATCAGTTCCTTGATGTACAATCCGCCTTCGGTTTTTATCCTCATGGTAAATGACTTTTCATCTATTACCTCATATGATAAGTCCAATACATGTTTTACACGAACCATGTCAGTCCGTCTTCTCAAAACCCTTAATGGGGTTTGCTGGTGAATTTCATTTAATTTTGTCAGCTCTTCCAATTTATCCTCATCAAATGCCTCGTCACACTCGACAATTGCTTCATAAATCTTGTAGGTATCAGGAGAAGACTGTTTTATTTCAGCTTTACGGCCCCTTTCACAGAGCTTTAAGCCATGATATGCTGTTTTGCATTCATTGACCTTATTGATTTCATCCTCCAATTTCGCCAAATCCAGATTTCTGATTCTCGGCTCCTTTATCTCGAGGACAAACGGCCTGCCGGAACCAAGCATCAGCACGTCGATGTCTTCACGACCGGCTCCATGGAATTTTGCCTCTTTTCCTTTGGTTAACTTTAAGAAATGCTCGGAAATTAACTCTTCAACGGATTCGGGATACTGTTTACCTGTTCCGTTGCACTCTTCACAGCCTCTGCCCTTACATTTGGTGCATGGCCATTTGGTTTGAGGGATACCTCGCTTATATTTATTGTATTTTCCCTCAATATATAATGGATTAATCTGGATTCTCACTTTAGGTTCGTTTCTCAAATCAATGTTAAAAACAATGTCCTGCCTTTCAAATTCGGCTTCCTTGTCATACCTTTCCCAAATTCCAAGGCCTATGAGTCGGTTGACTTCCTTTTTGATGGTTTCAACACCTAAATCAAATTCCTCAAACATTTCCTCGTCACGCTTTTGGATATCTTTTGGAATCTGTGAGCCTACTAAAAAGGTATTGAATTCGATGCCCAGCTGGTTGATTTTGGCATCGATTTTATCATATAAATCATCATCAAGCTTATCAAAAATGTTATTGCAAATCACGCAGTCGACACCATCCAAATCAATGCCCAGCTCCTCACATACCTTGTCGGCACGTTCGATGTTGTTGGAGCCTTCTATGGTTTTGGATAGCTTGCGTCCAAGACAATGTTTGCAGATCTTTCCGTCTGCCAGGTTTAGAATATCTTCAGCTAATCTCATGTTATCTCTGCATGAATTGGCCCATCATACGGTTCATGGCTCCGCCTCTAAGACGTCCTCCACGTTTTCCAATTCCTTTCATTGTCTTTTTGGTGTTGTTGTAATACTTAAGCAGTTCCTTGACATCACTTTCCTGATGACCGGATCCACGGGCAATCCTTTGAATTCTTGACTGCTTTATGATTTTCGGATTCAGCATTTCCTCTTCAGTCATTGAAGACATCATGATTTTATAGGATTCAAGCTTGTCCTCGGTCATTTTGGAAGCTTCTTTTGTAATCTTGTTTCCCATACCGGGAATCATATTGAGCACCTGCTGCATCGGACCCATGCTGTTCATCATCTCAAACTGGTTTTTCATGTCCATCAATGTGAACTTACCGGTGAGCATGTTGTTCATGGTCTTTTCTGCAATGTCCTCATCAATGTTTTCTTCAGCCTTTTCGATAAGGGACTTTATGTCTCCCATACCAAGCAGCCTTGAAATGAACCTTTCAGGGTCGAATGGTTCAAAGTCGTCGACACGTTCACCTGTACCGATGAACTTGATTGGAGCGCCGGTTTCTGCAACCGCTGACATTGCACCCCCACCTTTTGCTGAACCGTCCAGTTTTGTAATGATGATTGAACCGATGTCGGTTGCCTGTGAAAATGCCTTTGCCTGCTCGCCCGCTTGCTGACCGATTGTTCCGTCAATCACAAGAATGGCTTCGTTAGGATTGATGATGTTGTCCAGCTCATCCATCTCGGCAATGAGGTCAGCCTCATCCTTGTGCCTTCCTGCGGTATCGAAAATGATGACCTTACGGTTCTTGAATTCCTGCAGACCCTTTTTGGCCAAGTCCAGGGCATCCTTGTTGTTTGGATCTCCATAAAGAGGCACATCCATCTCTTCGGTAAGCTGCCTTAACTGCTCATAAGCTGCCGGCCTCCATGTGTCTGTACATACGACAGCCGGGTTGAAACCCCTTTTCTGCAGATACCTGCACAACTTGCCTATTGTGGTGGTCTTACCTGAACCCTGCAAACCTAAAAACAGAATCTTATACGGCCTGTCGTTGATGTCAAGGCCTGCGGCTTCGCTGCCCAGAAGGTTGACCATCTCTTCATAGATAATTGTAATGACATGCTCCCTTGGAGTGATACCCTTTGGAGGTTCCTCTTCAAGAGCCCTTTCCTCTATTTTCTTTGATAAATCTAAAACTAATTTAATATTAACGTCAGATTGAATTAATGCACGTTGTATGTCCTTTACAACTTCCTTTATTGTTTTCTTATCAATGACTGACATTCCTACTAATTTCTTCATCGTATTAGTAAGATTTTCACCTAAGTTTCCAAGCATAGTAATCACATCTTTAGAAAAGTTAATTATTATATTAAGATATATTTATATTTAACAAGTTTTAATAATTTTCGTGTGAGTACTATGTTAGAAGAAGTAATAAAATCATTGGAAGCATCCCCAATTGTTAAGAAAGGAGATTACAATTACTTTGTAAATCCTATAAGTGATGGTGTTCCTGCAATGGACCCTTTAATGCTTAGAGAATTAGCTCTTGCTGTTCATAAGTATGCAGACTTAAATATTGATAAGATAGTTGCGGTTGAAGCTATGGGAATTCACCTGGCAACCGCATTGTCCCTTGCAACAGACATCCCTTTTGTAGTAATCCGTAAAAGACAATATGGCCTTCCCGGCGAAACTGAAGTTTATCAGAAAACCGGTTACGGCTCATCAAACCTGTATGTCAATGACTTACATGAAGGCGAAAAGATTCTGCTCATTGACGATGTCGTAAGTACCGGCGGAACACTGGTGGCACTGATTAGGACATTAACCGATATGGGCCTTGACTTGAAATCCGTAGTTGCCATCATCGACAAGGGAGAAGGCAAAAAAATCGTCAAAAAAGAAACCGGAGTTGACGTGCTGTCTATCGTTAAATTGGACGTCATTGACGGCAAAGTAGTCATTGAAAGCACAATCGAAGATTAAAATGTCAATGTATGAAATGGACCTGGACAAGGTAATCCGAAAAATCAACTCAATCGATGCCAAAACGGTAGGATTGCAGTTTCCTGAGGGTCTTAAAACACAGGCGACAAAAATAGCCAGAGCAATTGAAGCAGAAACTGATGCCATTGTCGTAATCTCAGGAGATCCATGCTTTGGAGCATGCGATGTCAGCGACTGGAAAATGAAGGGTTCTGTGGATTTGATTGTTCACTACGGCCATACACCACTTCCATTGAAATATGAAGTGCCCACACTGTTCATTGAGGCATACTCAAAAATCGACATCAAAAAGGACCTCGAAAAATGCCTGGAAACATTGAAGGACTACTCAAGAATCGGGCTCGTAACAACAACACAACACCTGCACCTTCTAAATGAGACAAGGGATTTCCTGGAGGACAACGGCAAGGAAGTTATTCTTGGATCATCCCCCTCAACAAGAAAGGGACAGGTTTTGGGCTGTAATTTCTCATCAATCAAGGACCTGGAAGTTGATGTTATACTCTTTATCGGCAGCGGAAATTTCCATCCATTGGGAATCAAGATGTTTTCAAAAGCGCCTGTAATAGCTTTGGACCCATACAACTCAGAAATAAGAAGCATGGATGAATTTGCAGACAGGATTTTAAGAATACGCTTTGCAAGAATTACAAAAGCACGTTCAGCCAAAAAATGGGGCATTCTTGTATCCTCAAAAGAAGGACAATACAGAATGATGCTTGCAAAGGAAATCAAAAAGATTCTTGAAGATGCAAACATGGAAAGCTATATCATACTGATGGACAATGTCACCCCCGATGCATTGCTTCCATATCTTGAATTGGACGCATTTGTTGTAAGCGCATGTCCAAGAATAGCTATTGACGATTCTCAAATGTATAAAAAACCATTATTAACACCACAAGAATTGGAAATTGTACTGAACAAGCGTGAATGGGAAAACTATCAGTTGGATGAGATTTTATTCCATGAAAGATATGCATAATTGGAAAAAACCCTGTGTTATTATTAAAATGTTTTAATTTTTAGAGAGTAATGGACAAACTCTAAAATTTTTCTTTTATTTTAAAATTTATTTAAAATTACTTATTTTATTATATCAATTTGTATAATTATTCTTTAAAATGTTATTTTTTAATTATGTATTTAATTTTTTTAAGAGAAAAATAGAAAATTTCAAAAATATTTATATATATGCCAATATAAATAATATGTATTCAATATAGGAGGAGAAAAAATGAAAATAAAACAAAGTTTATTTATAATTTTAATGATTTTAATTTCATTGTGTATCATCAGTGCATCAAGTGCTGCAGATAATTTAACAGATGTTGTTGAAATCACTGAAGATATGGATAATGTTCAATCTATAGATAATGTTGAAGAAAATATGGCTGTTGAAAATGATGTTGTTTTAGAAGAAAATGTAGACACTATTGACGAACCAGTTTTATCCGTTGATGATAGTGGCGCAGATTCCAGTTTAGGTGAAGGTACCTTTTCATTCGGAACTGGAGGCAATGGTACTAAATTTGATTTTTCAAACATTACATTTAATTTCGGTAACGGTACAACTATTGATTTAGGAAGCTTATTGAATGGCAGTACTATAAACTTAGGAAATGGTTCATCCTTCAATATATCAGACCTATTGAATAGTAATATGACCTTTGGTAACGGAACAAGTTTCAATTTAACCAAAATAATGAACATGACAGGTAATGGAACCGGTTCATTCAATATATCTGCTATTTTAGATATGATCGGAGGAAAAACTTCAAAAATTACCTTTGAAGCCAAAGATATAAAGCAGGTTTATTCCGGAGCAACTACCTTTAAAATAAAAGTCCTTGATGGAGATAATCCTGTAGCGCAGCAAACTGTGATATTTACGGTGGATAACAAGGATTATGTTGGAAGGACAGATGAGAATGGTTATGCAACTATCTCACTGAATCTGGCAGCGGGCACACATTATATCTATACTGAATATAATAATGTGATTGGAAAAAATAAAATACAAATCACAAAAGCAGCTTCCAAATTGACTGCTAAAAAGAAAACCTTCAAAGCTAAAGTCAAAACAAAAAAATATGCTATTATTTTAAAAAATAATAAAGGTAAAGCCATTAAAAAAGCTAAAGTTACCTTAAAAATAAAAGGTAAAACTTACACTGCTAAAACCAATTCTAAAGGTAAAGCTATTTTTAAAATTAAAAAATTAACTAAAAAAGGCAAATACACAGCAAAAGTCAAATTTGCAGGAAACGGTTATTACAAATCATCCAGTGCAAGTAAAAAAATAATCATTAAATAAACATTTTAGTTAATTTTTTGGGAGTGAACTGAAACTCCCAACATTTATTTTTAGACTATTTCTTGGATATTGTATAGTTGATACAATTATACTAAACTCCATATATGAATACTTTTAAATATTAACATCAATAAAATTATTATATTAAAGAAATTTTTATATTTTTGGTGATTTTAATATGAGTATAGAAGACGAAAAAATAGTAATGCCTGGAGATAAATTAGGAATAATCGAACAATATCTGCCAGGGGAAGGTACTTATGACGATGATGGCGACATCAAATCAGCAGTACTTGGAAATGTTAAAATTAATCAAAAAATGAAGGTTATTTCTGTTGTGTCAGATGCAAAACCAGCTCTTTTGAAAGTGGGAGATACCGTTTATGGCCAAATAACTGATATCAAACCCCAAAGGGCAAACGTGAAAATCGAATGTATGAAAGACAATGGCAGACCATTGGCCTTACCATATATGGGAGCCATACACATCTCACAAGCTAAAAAAGATTATTTGGAAAAATTGTCTGATGCTTTTAGAATTGGAGACATCGTCCAAGCAAAAGTTGTTAAGATAACTGGAGACAATGTTGATTTAGGAACAGTTGACGAAGATTGTGGAGTCCTAAAGGCAATGTGTACCCGCTGTAGAGATTTCATGCACACCACACAAAAAGATAATGAGCTTCAGTGCAATACTTGTAACAAAAAAGAAAGACGTAAAGTCTCTAAAAACTATGTTAATGATTAATTAAGGTTGATAAAATGGAAAATTTTAAAATTATTGAGGATAAAACTTTAGAACTCACTTTTGAAGTTGAAGATGAAAGTCATGGAGTTTTTAATGCTTTAAGACATGTCTTAATGCAAGATCCAGATGTTGAATATGCTGTATACAATATCGACCACCCTCTTACTGGAAAGCCACAAATGACCATTAAAACAAAAAGAGGAAAAAGACCTAGAAGCGTATTGAAAAAAGCAGCAGAAGAATTACAAAAAGAAAGTTCTGATTTTAAACAACTTATTGATGAAGCTTTATAGCTTCAAAACTTTATTTTTTAATGTGGTTTAATGTCAAAATATAAAACCCCCTCCCTAACAGCCGACATATTTATTTTTGATGAGGATTTTAATTTTATTTTAATCAAAAGATTGAATGACCCATATAAGGATTGTTGGGCGCTTCCGGGAGGATTTGTCGAATATGGTGAAAGTGTAGAGACCGCAGCAATTCGAGAAGCCAAAGAAGAAACCAGCATAGACGTTGAACTGATTGATTTGGTCAATGTTTATTCCAATCCTGACAGAGACCCAAGGAGACATACGGTTACTGTTGCATTTACAGCAAAAGGTGATTTGAACGCTAGAAAAGCGGACAGTGATGCAAAAGAAATCGGTGTCTTTTCATATGATGAAATCAGCGAAATGGATATTGCCTTTGACCACAGACAAATTATTAATGATTGTTTAAAAAAAGTCAATAAAATGAGCTTTTAAGGTTATATTTAAATAGATTAAGAAAAATATTATTTACATATAATTAATTGAGGAGATTAAATGGAATTTTGTCCTGAATGTGGGGCCATGATGCTTCCAAACAACGGCATTTTAAAATGCAATAAATGCGGATACTCAAATGAGTTAGATGATGCTAAAGAATACAAGGTTTCAGAAGATGTTAAAGCAGAAGAAACCGTTAAAATGCTTGGAGAAGATGTAGACGTCGGCCCAGTTACTAATGAAACCTGTCCTGAATGTGGACACGATAAAGCTACTTATAAAATGTTACAAACTCGTAGTGCAGATGAGGCTCCTACCCGTATTTTTACATGCACAAAATGTAAACATACCTGGAGAGCGTACGACTAAGAGGTTTTCTCATGAAAGATTCTAAAGAAAAAGAGCATAGGATTTCCGATTTAAAAGACATGATTGATAACGTCACTGACGAATCATTAGAGCAAATGGAAGAGGACAGTGAATTAATCGATTATCTTAATGAACCTAAAGATGACTTTGAAAATCCGGAAATAGATGACGAATTCATATATCGCCCTGATGATGAATACAACGATGCTCTTAATTTAGAAGAAACCCCAATAAATGAAGATTATGTAATTAAAACTCCAAAAAGCGTCGATACAGACAATAACGATGAAAATGATGAGTTTGAAGAAGATTTGGTTGGAGAGATTAGTGAAAACTTTGACAACGTCCTCCATGCAAAGATTAGAGGCAAACCTATTTTGGCCATCATAGGCTGCATTCTAGGAGTTATCTTTATCATCATATCAGTAGTCATATTTCAATCACGCAGTGATAGAGTCATAGACAATGTTGTTGCCGGTGAAAGTAGTTTCATGTTTGTTATTTTCTTAATATTAGGATTATTTTTACTTATTTTCGGAATATACAAATTATTTAATGTTAAAAATCCTTTTGAAAATATTACAAGCAGTATAAATACTATAGATAATGATAAGAAATCCGAAAAAGATGACAATACCACACAAAATGCAGAACCGTCACAAAAACCAATACCAAAAAGTAAAATTCCCCTAGACAAAGACTCTTACAAAATAGGCGAATTTGACGTGAATGATTTGAAAACTTCTCTCAAAAAACCTACCGCCTCTAGCAAACAAGTTAAATTCAAAGATAATATCGATGATTTGCCTCCTGCTAAAAAAACTTTGACTGAAGAGGAAATTGAAGAAATTGAATATGAGCATGCAAAACTTGAAAGCGAATCAATTGACGACATTTTTGCTGAAGTCGAAGATATCGAAGATGTAGAAATAATATCACTCGATACAAAAGAAAGAGAAGAATAAAAAAAATAATATTTCTAATGCAGGGCCTGTGGTCTAGTTAGGAATGACGTGGGACTTCGGATCCCAAGATCGAGGGTTCAAATCCCTCCAGGTCCGCTTATTTTTTAACGCGAACAACTGCTTCCTTAAAAAAGTCAGGAATCAATGACCTGTACATTGGACTTTTAAACAGCATGTTGATGTCACTGTCAATTATGTATGTGTAGCATGAATCATCTTCCGCTCTCATACCACGTCCGTAAGCCTGCATCAGTGTCATGACAGTCTTATATGCATACCATTTCTTATCCCGTTTCATGCGCATATTGACCTGCTTATCTCCGAGATATGGGAATGGTATCTTATAGATTACCTGAAATCTGCACTTGTCATACGGCAAGTCCACACCTTCACTCATTGATGGAGATACCAGAACCAATGGATTGTCATCCTTTTCAAAAAAGTTCAATACCTGCTCCCTGTTTTGAGAGGTATGTGAAACCAGCCTGGAATTATAGAGATTGTTGGTAATGTACTGTTGGCATTTATAGCTGTGGGTATGAATTAATCCCTTGTCGCCTTCATGTTTCTTTAGGATTTCCTGCAATATTGGAATTGTCTTCGGAGCGGTATTTTTTATCCTGTTTGCAGACATTTTTCCTGCCAGATTAAGAATTATTGGCCTTTTTTCCTTTGTAAATGGACTGTCAACCTTTATATGATAGACCTCATTTGGATTGAGGCCCAGCCATTTGGAAAACATCTTGTGGGACAGGATTGTTGCACTCATAAATATGACGACATCCCCATATTTCAACAGGTTGCTTTTGGCATAATGGTGAACCCTCAGCGGCTTGAAGCAGACGCTTGTTTCGTCAGTGTCGATTACCCAATTTTTAGGTTCCTTTTCAAGGTTGTTCTTGAGGGTCTTGAGGCGGGCAATTGTTGATCTGATTCTGTCTGCCTTGTTTTTGCTCAAATCCTTTAACTCTATTTCTTCGTAGGATTCCCTGATTGCATCGATTTCCATTATCCAATCTTCAATTTCGCCGTCTTTTAAAAGTGATTCTGACATTGTCTTGTTAATGTCCTTTTCAAGAGACCGGTTATACAGTGTCAGCTCCATTGTAGACATCAGCTTGTTTTCGATGTTGTGGGCTTCGTCTAAAATCAGAAGGGACCTTGTTCCGAAATGCTTAACATAATTCAGCTCGACAATCGCATAATCGTAATTCATCAGTGTTATCGGGGAGTTTATGGCATTGGCCTTCTGATTCCAGTAATGACAGTGGGCTTCTGACTGGTAAAATACTGTTCCCCCAAATGAATCTTCAAAGGCGAGCTCCGCATCCAAAGTCGGATTCTTGGCAACCCCATAAGGGCAGAAAAACTTGCTGGATGTTGGAGCGGTCTTGCAGTCCCCCATATCACATGTTGTCTCCAAATTGCCGTGCAAACACGCAAAATTTCCCCTTCCCTTAACCAGCGGGAAAGCAAATTCATTGGAATACTGGGACTGAAGCTGCTTTGTCATGGTCAATATGTAAGCTGATTCATACATTTTTGCAAGGGTTGTAGCTATTGCGGATTTGCCTGTTCCTGTTCCGGCTTCCAAAATGATATATTTATATCCCTTTTTGATTGCATCGTTAATATCCTGTATGATTTCCAATTGTCCAAGTCTTGGCTGTTCGAATGGGAAATTGACTATTATCTCATCGTCAATGTGAGGATAGATTTCTTTAAGGTACGCTGCGGTTCCTTCATCCTGCTGATAATCGTCAACCGAATACACCTCAGGAATCTCATCATCCAAAATGGATGATTTTCTAGGCTTAGAAAAACTAAAGAGGTTAGTTGGACCCTTAGGTTTTTCATTGGTGTATTTTCCACAAACGCAATTACTTTTTAACATTCCACAATTTGGACAAAACATAGAATTTGACATCAAAAATATATTAGTAAAGTAGTACTATAAATAAGTAGTAGACAAGTATTTTGCAAAATTGTATTTAAAATGTTAAAGTGATTATATGGTTAAAAAAGGAAAATTGATTGGAATTGGTGTGGGACCTGGAGATACTGAATTATTAACCTTGAAAGCCGCTAAAGTTTTAAAAACTGTTCCGGTAGTATTCTCACCAAAATCATCAAAAGAAAAGGAAAGTATTGCATTATCCATTGTCAAGCCAATACTTGAAGAGAGAAAAGATTATAAAAGATTGATGCTAGTCGAACCTATTTTTCCAATGATTGAAGATAAAAAAGAGCTTGAAAAGATATGGACCAGCGCTTCAGAAATGATCGCACAGTATCTTGACAGCGGAAGGGACGTTGCATTCATAACCCTTGGAGACACTTCAATATTCAGCACATACTCATATGTGCAAAAGAAACTTATTGACAGATATGAAATTGAAACAATACCTGGAATTACCTCATTTACCGCCTGTGCAGCTGCAAGAAACAAGGCACTGGTAGAGCAAAACGATATTTTGACTATTGTTCCTAAAATTGACGACAGGTTAGAAGAAGTCCTTGAATATAGCGATTCCATTGTTCTTATGAAAGCGTCAAGAAACACTTCCAAGCTGGAATCAACAATCGAAGAAAAAAACAGACCTAAGGAAATCTATTCCGTTCAAAACTGTACACGTGAAAATGAAAAAATAATTGAAGGATTTTCTAATGAAAAGCCTTACCTGACAACCACCATCATTAAATTCAGCGATGATTAGTATGCTTTGATGTGTTGAGGTTCTATCTCAAACACACACTTTTCATCACCCATTGTATAGCACTGGATTTCGATTACGCTAACTGGCAAATTAAAGAATTCGCTGAATAGCCCTTCTAATATTCCAGTGTCCAAAAAGCATGCAGGCTTGCCTGTCCTTGGGAGCAATTTACATTCGAAACAGTCATATGTAGTGACCTTGATTATTTGGCCGACATTGAAAGTTAATTTTCCAAGGCCTTTTCTTTGCCAGTAATTAGCAATGTTTTCCATGAAAACATCCAAGTCGTCATCATATAGCATGCCAAAAATTGACTTTCCTATGCTGTTTCCGGTTGCCTGGAGGATTGGATCTATGTTTACTCCTTCCTGGATGAGCATTGCCTTTAATGTGTGGAACAGTAATGTTGAGAATTCCTCATCATTTTGGATGATGTTTTTAATTATATAGTCTGATTGGGTTTCCTCAATCTCCTTAGGTTCGGTTATGTTGACTGAACCGAGGTATTTTGAGTTTATGTAGAATATCTTTTTTCTGTTATCCTTTGGATGTAACCTATAGGAGATTACTCCACTTTCCCTTAAGCTTTTTAAATGAACTGAAACGGTTGATTTTGATTTTCCGGTGTTATTGACTATTTCATCAAATTCCATTTCAGTGTCTCTCAGCATTTCTAGAATTGTTAGCTTTACAGGACTTTTTACAACATTGACACCAACGTTATCGTTCAGATTTGAGAATATTTGTATTGGTTTTTGTTCGTTCATTTGGCAATCCTCCATTGCTTATAATATAATCTAAAATTATTGCTTAATAAAGGTAACTATAAAATGAAAATGAAACGGGTGTTTAATAAAATAACAATAAATATGAACATTTTATAATAGTAAAGCTAAAAAGAATACGAACTGTTCGTTTAAAGTGAACAAAATAGTTCGTATATTACGAACAATATAGTTCGCATGCTTATTTTATTTACCACTAAAACTTTAACAAAAAATTCGATCTGATGGACCTAAAAAGTTATGATGTCAATTATATTAACTTCGATTTAATTTATGATTTTGGCCGAAAAAAAATAAAAAAAGGACATTGAAAGTCCTTTAAAGTTATTCGTCAAATTCTTCAAATGTAATAACGGCCCTACCTTCAACTCTTCCATTTCTTAAGTCATCAAGCGCTTCAAGAACTTTACTGAATGGATATTTTTGAGCTTGAACTGTTATTTTACCAGCTTTGGCCAGATCCATAATCTCTTGAACTTCCACCAACTTTTAAGAAGTTGGGGATTCTCGATTAATTAACATATTCTTACTGGAGTGAAATGTTAATATTGTCGAGCCGATACCCGCGCACCGCAGGCCATGACAATCCCTTACAAAGATTGTCTTTATTATTTCCTCTAGGATTAATCTTAATCCTTCATTTTTTATATTAATACTAGCATTTAAGTCTCTGTCATGATGTTTGCCACATTCAGGACAAATCCAGTCTTCTTCACCTAATTCTAAATCATAGTATTGGTATCCGCAGTTGCTGCATTTTTGGCTTGAAGGAAAAAATCTTCCCACCTGAATTATTTCACGTTTATTTCGTTTGGATTTGTATTTCAGTTGTCTTATTATCTCATATAATGCTATTCTCTGCAATTTAGGAGCCCATCGACTATTTTTAAACCATCCTTTAATATTTAACGTTTCTATTGCTATTACCTGATTGTTTTTTACAATATCGTTTGTGATTTTGTGATAATAATCATTCTTTTTGTTGATTTTTTTGTTTACTGCTTTCCAGTATTTTTGTTGAGCAATTAGAAAATGATTGCTACCATATTCTTTTTTGTCCATTTCGCGTTGGTAGTATTTAATGTTTTTTTCTTCCTTTGTTAGGTCTAGTTCTTCTATTTTTAGACCGTCACTGCATGTTAATGGTCTTTTAATGCCTATGTCTATGCCTATTGCTTCAAAACAGTGTTTCATTGGAGTATGTTTGGTGTTAATGTTTAGTATTCCATAGTATATGCCGTTTTCATATTTGATTGTCATATTGTTGATTTCGGATTCATGTATCTTTTGTTTATATTCTTTGCTTGTTCTGAATTTAATTTTACCGATTGTTGGCACATGTATTCTGTTTTTTCGCACATTTAACCTGATGTTATTGTTGTTTGCCTGTATCCTGAATGAACTATTTGGATTTTTTCTGGATTTAAATTTAGGAAATCCAGCACCTTCTTTCTTATGTTTATTATATGCTCGTATAAGATCAATGAAAACCTGCTGTCTACTAGAAGATTCACTATCTTTAAGAAATGGATAATCAATTTGTAGTTCCTTG
Organism: Methanobrevibacter sp.; assembly: GCF_045130115.1. Lineage (GTDB taxonomy): Archaea > Methanobacteriota > Methanobacteria > Methanobacteriales > Methanobacteriaceae > Methanocatella. Next base: position 5,494 of record NZ_JBGUPC010000058.1, on the reverse strand, counting down.
AGGATATTATTTAAGTTTTTCATTGTGGGTTTCACATTTTCATGTTTGATTTTTCCAAGCATTTTGTTCCAAATAAAACCCCTATTGCCAATATTTTGATTAATTTTACATTTTTGTTTATCAGTAGGATATAATCTAACCTTAACCGACTCAGTTACCTCTTGATCTCCCCCATAACAATTATTTTCACCAATTAAACTTGACATGTTTAATATATTAGTAAACAACCCATATATAAAGAAAATGAGAGAGAGCATTTGAAAAGTAATATTAGTCATGAAATTTATTAATATATTTATTATTTTTCTCGTTGTCTTTCTATATATTGGCGAATAGTTTCAATATTTGCCCCACCAGTTGTTGTAATAAAATAACCTGTTTTCCAGAAAGCACTTTTCCATAAACTCTTTTTTATAACAGGAAATTGCTTTTTTATTATTCTACTACTTGCACTTTTATAAGAATTAATAAATTTAACCAAATCAGTACTTGGTTTGGCTTCAAATAAAATATGAATATGATCAACCTCCCAATTCGCTTCTTTAACCACAATACCATAATTAAAACCAACATTCTCAAAAACAACCATTAATGAATCAAAAATATCTTCATTAATCACCTTTCTACGATATTTAATTACCAACACTAAATGATAAGTTAATATGTATACTGAATGTTGATTCCTATTTAAATTACTACTCATAATTAGTATTATAACAAAATAACTATTTAAAAGTTAATAAAATAAAAGTATACTCAACTTGCAATTCATCCACGACCTTGAAGAGGTCATGGCATTCTTGCATCATTTAGATAAATTGTGTTAATGATTTGCTTTCAAGAAAATGGGTTTTTGGAATAATGAAGGACTTGTTTGCAGGTAAAAAGCATTTCAATGAATTTAAGGAAGACAAGCCAACATTAAGTAATGTCGTTTTGTCTGACACTTTAAAATACCTGGAAAATCAGGAACTGATTTCTAAAAAAGTCATCGACGACGATTCAAAAAGAAACACTGAATATTACCTTACCGAAAAAGGCAAAAAAATGAATAAAATTTTATATGAAATGGTAATTTTCGGATTATATGAACTGGAAGGCGATTTAAGAGATGATGAGTTTAAAGAAGAAATAAGAAAAGGATATGAAGAAATACTGCTATAAAACTCATAAAAGAATTGTGATACCTACGATTCAACACTAACCTAAATTCTCTTTTTAACATTGCATTTAACATGAAATTATGAATTTTTTCAATTAAAAAAACAAATTACATTATAAATATATCGAAAGACAAAAATATATTATAATATACTTGATAGGTGTTTTTTCATGAGAAATATTATTATTGTTCAGTGCATGTCTACAGGCAAAAATTATGTTCAAGACATTATCGATAGAAATTGCAATCCAATCGTTTTAGAAATGAAGCCTTTTGGAGATTCCGAAGATGCATTGATTTATCAGGAAGAAGTGAAAAGGGAATATGAATTGATTGAAAATGACTTTGATTTGATATATGAGAAAGACTCATATGAAGAAACGCTTGAGATGGTTAGAAAATTTGATCCGGCAGTTATTGTCCCCGGTACCGAGGATGGGGTGATACTGGCCACAAAATTGGCAAATGACTTGAATCTGTTATGCAATCCCATAGAAAATATTGATGCAATAACTTTAAAAAACGAAATGCAAAACAGATTGGCCAAAAACAATCTGCGTTCAATCAAGGGGCAGGTTGTCAGGTCCTTGGATGAGGCTATTGAATATTATGATAAAGAAAACCTAAAGGAAGTTGTAGTAAAACCCATATACAGTGCGGCATCTGTAGGTGTGAGGCTGTGCTCAGACAGACATGAAATGATTGATGCGGTAAAAGAGGTATTCAATTTAACAGGCGTTTATGGAAATGAATTGACAGAACTCGTCATTCAGGAACGCATCAAAGGGCAGGAATATGTTGTTGATACTGTTTCATGCAATGGGGTTCATCGAGTAACCTTAGTTTGGAAATACAATAAGATTAAAACCTCCGAAGGCGGAAATATATATGATTATGATATAACTGTTAGCGAATTGGGAATCGGTGAGGCAGAACTTGTTGAGTATGCATTTGATGTTGCTGATGCCTTAGGAATCAAATATGGACCAGTCCATGGCGAATATATGGTTGATGAAAAAGGGCCTGTCTTGATTGAAGTGAATTGCCGACCCCATGGAAGCAGTATGGATGCAGAATTCCTGGATATGATTTCAGGCCAGCATGAAACCGACAGTTCACTTGATTGCTATCTGAATCCCGAAAAATTTAATCTGGAACGTTTGAAAGGCTATCATCCATTTGCCCAGGGAGTTGTAAAAAATTTCATTGTACCAAAAGATTTAATCGCCAAATCATCCCCCATGGATTCTTTAGGAATTAATTTAAAAAGTTTCTATAAAACAGACGTTTCGATTAAAAAACCTCAAATATTCCACAAAACCCAGGATTTGGAAACCGTAGGAGGAACTGTTTTTCTAGTTCATGAAGATCCGCTTCAAGTTCAAAAGGATGTAGACTTTTTAAGGGATGTTGAAAAACGAGCTTTCCAATTGGTTTTAAGTGAGGAATTGCATGAAAATGTAGATATTGATGAAGAAAAAATTAAAAATGATATCTCTTCATTGATAAATGACATAAGACCTTGCGGAACATGTCTTTTAGTCACTGAAAACATATATGATGATTTAGATTTATCCCAGGTCACAGAAGAAGACTTAGACGATGTCAAAGGAAAATTCAACTGTGTGGTAATAAACCTGAACAGAAGCCTTGTCGATAAAAAAGATGATGAAATTGCACGATTATTCTTAAATATATTGGATAAGGTCAAATTTGGCGGATTAGTTTTTATTCCAAAAACAACCTACGACAATATGCCTAATTCCAGATTAGGTGCAGAAGCACTAGTTAAAGTGTTGGATTTTAAAATAGAAATGCCTCTGCATAAATTAAATAGAATGATTATTGCATCAAGAGTATAAAACTGGATATTATGACATACGAGCGAAATTTTGACTTGTTGAACAGGAAGTTCAGGGAATTGTTTTTCCCGACATTGATGGCTTCAATAGCCGGCAATTTTGCCGTGCTTGTTGACGCGTTCTTCATCAGCATGTTTATGGGATCCCTGTACTTGTCTGTTGTTCAAAGCATTGAGCCTTTTGTTGCTTTTATTAATGTTATCTACTGGCTAATCGGTTTGGGAGGCAGCATCTTATGCACGATGGCAAAAGCAGAATTTAATGAGAAGAAAGGAAATGCATATTTCACGATTTCGATTATTGGAATTATAATTGTCGGGCTGATTATGACGCTGTCAACTATGATATTTCAGGGCCAATATGTCCAATTGTTATGTCACACCGACCAATTAAAACCCTTTGTCACCCAGTATTTCTACTACTATGCACTTGGAATAGTATTTGAATGTTATATGGTATGTTTGGCATATTTTATCAAAACTGATGGCTTTATTAATATGCAATTTAGGGCATTTTTAATTTGCAATGTGGTTAATATCATTCTGGATGTTATTTTAATGAAATTCTTGAATTTGGGCATTTCCGGAGCTGCAATGGCAACAACCATCGGCCATATTGTCTCAGCAATTTACATTACATTATACTTCTTCAAATCAAACAGGACATTGAAGTTCATCAAGGTCAAATCATCTGAAATAATTGGCTATGCTGTGGATATCTGTAAATCAGGTTCATCTGTTTCCTCAATTCCATTATATACCACAATAAGACTGGTATTTTTAAACGCTTTAATTGTTGGAATTTTAGGAGAGTTAGGTTTATCCGCATTCAATATGTGCTATAACACATTGTATCTGGTGGATATTTTTATTTTAGGTACTGTTCAATCAATTTTACCGATTGCTGCCGTCTATTATAAAGAAGAGGATTTCACCGGTGTGGATTATGTAACCCGGAGATCCCTTAAAATTGTAATGGTATTTGGAGTATTCTTTTCAGCACTATTCATTTTATTCCCACAAATAATATTGTTCATATTCAATGTAAATAACCCTGCCGATATTCCAACAATAATTAACGTGATAAGGATATTCTCCATTAGCTTCATTGCATTTGCAGTCAATAGCCTGTACATGTTCTATGCAGAGTCTGTTCAATACAATAAATTGGCAAATATAGTTACTCTCATTCAAGGATTGATTTTCCCTGTACTGTTTGCATACCTTTTTGCTTATTTATGGGGAGCGGAAGGATTTTGGGTTTCTCTTGTTGTATCTGAATTTGCAACCTTATTGTTTATTTTCATATATTCCAAAATCATGGCCCGCAAAAGCAATAATGACTATTCCGGATTTTTCCTGATTAAAAAACATGAAAACGCAACAGTGTTTGAATTCACCCTTGATGGAAATGTTGAGGATGCGGTCAAATTATCTGAAAACATTCAGGAATCCTTTAACGACGACAGATTATCCGTTCTTGTAAGTATGGTGATTGAGGATATGATTGTCCATATCATCAACATTAACGAGAATATAGATCTAATTGATGTAATTATTAGGGATAATGGAGAGTATATTCTAATTTCAATTAAATATTCGGGCGAATGCGTAAATGTAATGGAAGATGAAGATATGGCATCCAATATCGCCATTCTAAACAATATTTCGCAAAAAATTGATTATTCCCAAATACTGGGTTTAAACAATATTGTAATTAGAATCAAATAGAGGATTTTTAATATCACTTTAAATATGACAACAAAAATTTACAACAATAAAACAGTTCATATAAAGTATTTAAGGTTCAATGTACTCTTAAAAAGTTAAAAAAACAAGAAATAGACGCGGTGGGATTCGAACCCACGTAGCAACTAATGCATAAGACCCTGAATCTTACTCCTTTGACCACTCGGATACACGTCTAAAAGAACTATCTGAAAAAGTAATCCAGGCAATGGATTTTAACTATATTATTATAATATTTCTTTTAGTATAAATATGTAATCTTATTCGACCATTGATTGTTAGGCCAACCGTTCTTATATTCTCAACTTTCACCATGTTTTTTTAAGTAATGACTCTTATGAAAACAATGACATGTACATGATGAAGAAAACAAAAAATTAGAAAAATACAATGAACACAAGGATTCTCATCCTTGTTTTATTATTTTTAAGTATTTCTTCAACTAAAAACTCTTCATATGCGTATTTTCGATGAAAAATACGAACAATTCGTATAAAACTTATAAAAAGTTCAGATACTTATCGATTTCAAGCATTGCAACTCTGATACAAATTTATTTTCTAAATAATTATAAAATCAGGTTGTTAAGATGTAATGAATAATGTTATGCTGTAACCAGTTCAGATTCAATAGCAGGAATACCATTTAAATTAGTTGTGATTCTATTCATTCCAAAAGTTTGTGTTTTATTATGGACCGGAACTGCTAATTTGACTTTTAAA
>NZ_JBGUPC010000057.1:0-15267 GCF_045130115.1 Methanobrevibacter sp. | reverse complement strand
TGTAATTGATTATTTAAGAATTCATGATTTTTTTTAATGAGTCATATTATTTTAAAAATAGTATTGAACTATTAATTAAAATTTAATTAAATTACCTAATCATTACTTAATCAGCAATTTTTCTCAGTAATTTTTTCTTAAAATAAAATAATTTAATTAAATTTTAACTAATGATAAGTTACTAAATTAATTATTAGTTAATTTTAATATTTAAACTTAATTTAATTTGCACTAGTTTTTGATTCTTTCATTTATTCTCAATATAATAATTTTTTAATAAAAAGAATTCTTTAGACATTAAAAGGTTGTAAGTGGCTAAGAAAAATCAAGGAGGAATGTCTAAAAGAATTCAATTTATTATTTCTATTTTTTGAGAGGTTATAAGTAAATATGACAAATCAAAAAATAAATAGATTAAAAGTTATTATTAAAATATTTTAATAATTTTTTTAATCTACTGCTAATTTTGATTCAAATTATTTTTTCTCTTCGAATTCAGCATCAATAGTGCCGTCATCGTCATCTTGTGGGCCTGCTCCTGCGTTAGGATCAGCACCAGTTGCTCCAGCTGCACCTTGTGCTGCTTGTTGAGCTGCTGCAGCTTCTTGGTAGATTCTAGCACCGATGTCTTGAACTACTTTGGTAAGTTCATCGGTTTTCTCTTTGATTGCTACAATGTCATCTCCGCTGATTAATTCTCTAAGTTCTGCAACTAATTTTTCAATGTTGGATCTTTCGTCATCAGAGACTTTGTCTTTGATTTCTTCCTCATTGATGGTTTTTTCTGCAGTGTAGATCATTGAGTCCGCATTGTTTCTAACTTCAATTTCCTCTTGTTTCTTCTTGTCTGCTTCAGCGTTCATTTCAGCTTCTTTAACTGCTTTTTCGATTTCTTCATCAGTCAATTTGGTAGAAGAAGTGATGGTAATGGATTGTTCCTTACCGGTTCCTTTGTCTTGTGCGGTAACATTGATAATACCATTTGCATCGATATCGAAGGTTACTTCAATTTGAGGCATTCCTCTTGGTGCAGGAGGTATTCCTACTAATTGGAATCTTCCAAGAGTGGTGTTGTCTGCTGCCATTTTTCTTTCTCCTTGAACTACGTGAATGTCTACAGAAGGTTGGTTGTCAGCTGCAGTTGAGAAGATTTGAGATTTTTTAGCAGGAATTGTAGTGTTTCTTTCAATAAGGGTAGTTGATACTCCACCTAAGGTTTCAATACCTAAGGATAATGGGGTAACGTCTAAGAGAACTAAGTCTTTAATTTCTCCAGCGAGTACTCCACCTTGGATAGCTGCACCCATTGCTACACATTCCATTGGGTCAATTCCTCTTTCTACAGGTTTGCCAATGAAGTTTTCCACGAATTTTTGTACGATTGGCATTCTGGTAGGTCCACCAACAAGGATGATTTTGTCAATGTCATTTTTGGTCATTTTTGCATCATCTAATGCTTGTTTGATAGGTTGACCACATTTGTTTACGATAGGATCTACTAATTCTTCTAATTTTGCTCTGGTTAAATTGTTGATTAAGTTGTGAGGTTTACCGTCAGCACCCATGCAAATGAATGGTAAGTTTACTTCACTTGTTAAGGTAGTGGACAATTCGATTTTTGCTTTTTCAGCTGCTTCTCTTAATCTTTGAACTGCTTGGTCATCGTTCATTAAGTCAATTCCGGTTTCAGCTTTGAATTCACTTGCTAAGTAGTTCATTAAAGCATTGTCCATGTCGGTACCACCGAGTTGGGTGTCCCCACTAGTGGATTGTACTTCAAATACTCCTCCACCAAATTCCATAATGGTTACGTCTAAGGTACCTCCACCTAAATCGAATACTAAAATGTTAACGTCATCATCGTCATCTTGCTTGTCGATACCATAAGCTAAACTTGCTGCAGTTGGTTCGTTTACAAGTCTTACTACATCAAGACCTGCAATGGTTCCTGCGTCTTTGGTTGCAGTTCTTTGGTTGTCGTCAAAGTAAGCAGGTACGGTAATAACTGCCTTTTCAATAGGTTCTCCTAAGAAGGATTCTGCATCTTTTTTAATCTTTTGCAAGATTTTTGCAGAGATTTCTTGTGGAGTGTATTGTTTGCCTTGGATAGTTACTTTGTAATCGGTACCCATTTTTCTTTTGATTGCACTGATGGTGTTTTCTGGGTTAGTTACAGCTTGTCTTCTTGCTGGTTCACCAACTAATTGTTGACCGTCTTCAGTGAATGCAACATAACTTGGGAATGCTTTACCGTATTGGCTTGCACCTTCTGCACTTGGAATAACGGTAGGTTTACCACCGACGAGTACAGATGCTGCAGAGTTACTAGTACCTAAGTCAATTCCAATAATTTTTTCTTTTTTAGTATCAGACATAATTATCACCTTATTTTTTTAATATATTATTATTTAATAAACGTTATTTTTTACAAACTATAACTTTTGAGTATTTGAGGACTTTGTCCTTGTACATGTATCCTTTCATCAACTCTTCAATGATGTATCCGTTTTCGACATCAGGGGAGTCCTGAACCATTAATGCTTCATGTTTGTTCAAATCGAACTTTTCTCCTTTTGCAGGAATTTCGCTTACTCCTTCTTTTGCTAATACATCACTAAACTTATTGTAGATCAATTCAATACCATTTCTTAAATCTTCATCGTTTTCGGTTTCTAAAGCTCTGCCGAAGTCTTCATAACAGTCTAAGAAATCTTTTATAACATTTTCATTTGCGAATTTTACTAGCTCCTGATTTCTCTTGTCAGTTATCTTTTTGAAATTTTCGAAATCAGCTTGAAGTCTTTGTGAGAGTGAGATGTATTCCTGGGTTTCACTTTCGGATTTTTCAAGATCTTTTTGAAGCTTTTCTATCTCCTGATTTTTTTCTTCAAGAAGTGCTTCATATTTCTCTTCCAAATCTTGAGTTTCTACTTCAGCTTCGCTTTTATTTTCATCAGTCATAGTTACACCTTTTCTAGGTTTTTTGAAAAACCTATGTAATAACTCTATACCGAGAATTTCTCTTTTTGGTCTTTAATATTCAGTTTTTGGGAATTTATGGACATATAGGAAAATGGTTCATCATTTAAGAGTTATTACTTTAAGTTTTTCTGAACCAAATATTAAAGTAACCAAAAGTTATCTTTCTCTTACATTATTATAGTAACAAAAAGTTATATAAAGGTTTCGATACATAAGGTATAAACATGACTAATACAAACAACATTGAGAAAAACGAAAAACCTCGCAGAAATGCTAATTCACCTAAAGGTCATATTGAATTGAGAACCAACTACAATGGGCCTTCAGATGACATTGATGTAGAGGATATCCTTGATGTAATGGGTTGTAAGACTAGAAGAGACATTATAAATCTTTTAAGGGAAGAACCTATGTTTGTTAGTGAAATTTCCAATGAACTTGACATTGGACAGAAAGCCATTATAGCACACTTGCGTGCAATGGAAGATATAGGTATCCTAAATTCTTCTTACAAAAAGATTTTAAGAGGCCGTCCGCGTAAATACTACGATTTACAGAACGAAGTCAACATCCACATTACAATCAACAGAAATAACTTTGATGTGCAGTTTACAGACGACATGCTCAATACATTGCAGCTGCCATCAGGAGACGAATGGTCCAAACTATTGGATATCGAAAAGAGAATCGACGATGGACAACTCGAAGCAATAGATGAGTTGAGAAACCAAATAAGATTATATGGTAACCTTTTGGAAAGAGCAGAATATATCCTTGAAAGGACCATGAAAAATAGATAGTTTTGTTTGAATTAAATTTCAAACACTTTTTTTACTTTTTTTTTAGCCACAATGCTTTGGCCCAGTGAAACGGATCCGTCTCCGGCACAGGTATTGAGGTGCTGTATGAAGTTATAGCCATTTCCTTCAACATAATTCTTGACGCAATCGGTTATGGCTTCGTTGTAGAACACTCCTCCTGTAGCTCCAATATCCATAATTTTCTTTTTATCGGCGGATTTAATGGCAAGTTCACTTAATCCGCTTGCAACTGCAATTTGTCCTGCCGCTGCAACATCTGCCTTTTTCTCGCCATTCTGATATAGTCTCACGACTTCACGCAAGATTTCAGTGGTGTTCAACTGATTGCCTTCAATGACTACAGGAATTTCCAGCTCTTTTGTAGAGTAATATGCTGCTGATTCAAGCTTCATTGAGCATTCTCCTTCATAGGTGCGCTCATGACATATTTCCAGAGCAACTGCCATTGAGTCAAGGATCCTGCCTGTACTTGTGGTGATTCCAACGTTTATTCCTGCATCAATCTGTTTTTTGATATTTTTAATTTCAATTTCCCCATATTTGAAGTAATCTAGGTAGTTTCCAATCAGATTGTCGTCTTTTAGGATGCTTGCAAGCATTCTTGCGGGATATCTTGTCGCAACATCTCCTCCGGGCATAAGTTGAGGTTCAAGATGGGCCATCCTTTCAAATGAATTGATGTCTGTGTATAGGATTTCTCCACCCCAGCTTGTTCCGTCGCTGCCGTAGCCCACTCCGTCGGCTGATATGCTAATCATCTCATCGATTCCATGGTCATTTGCAAGTGCTACGGTGTGTGCATGATGATGCTGGACCGGCAGGACTTCTGCACCATACTTTTCACCCAGTTCATGTGCCAGGCGTGTTGTAAAGAAATGAGGGTGCATGTCACATGCGATGATGTCGAACTCATTGATTTTTGTAATCCTTTCCATGTTTTCAATGGCTTTTCTTAAAAACATCAGTGTTTTAGGCTTGTTGGTATTTCCGATGTGCTGTGAAGGGTATACCTTGTCTCCCTTTGCTATTGAGAATGTCACGTCAAGTTCGGGGCCCAATGCCAATACGTTGAGGTCATTGACATCATATCCTATTGTATATGGTTCGGGGGTGTATCCCCTTGAGCGCCTGATGAAAGAAAGCTCGTTGTTTCGGAATCTGATTACTGAATCGTCGCATCTGTTCAGTATCCTTCGGTTGTGAACCAGAGAATAGTCATTGACTCCATTGATGATTTCATCGTTTTCAATCATCATCGGTTCGCCCGGAATGTTGGCGGAGGTCATGACATATGTGTCGATGTCGCTTTCATCAAACAGTAAATAGTGCATCGGTGAGTATGGAAGCATCACTCCAATGTTATGAAGGCCTGGTGACAGGCTTTCAGGGAACCTGTATCCTTCATTTTTCTTTAGGATAACAATTGGCCTTTTGTTGGATGTTATTGTTTCTATTTCCTTTTCGCTTAAGAGAGCATATTTTTCAAGGCTTTCCAAATCCCTGCACATTACTGCAAATGCCTGATTTGGTCTGTTGAGCCTTGACCTCAGCTCCTTGATTGCATCATCATTGTATGCATCAACGACAAGGTGTGTTCCGCCTATTCCCTTTATTGCCAGTATTTTTCCATTCTTCAGGATTTCAGCACCTTTTCTAATAGGATTTTCCACATCCAATTTTACATTTCCTTCATATATCTCCATTTGAGGTCCGCAGTCGCTGCAGCAGATTGCCTCTCCATGATAACGCCTGTCCAATGGCTGTTTGTACTCGACAAGGCAGTCGTCGCATAATGGGAAATCCTCCATTGAAGTTCTAATGCGGTCATAAGGAACGCTTTCTATTACTGTAAACCTTGGTCCGCAGTCAGTGCATGCATTGAACGGATATTTATAGCGTCTGTCCTGAGGGTTCCTGATTTCTTCAAGGCATTTGTCACAGATTGCAATGTCCGGTGGAATCACGCTGACTCCGGAGTATGTGTCTCCGCTTTCAATGATTTCAAAATCAGTATGGTTTTCAATTTCGATTTCAGTGACTTCCATGGAATCTATTTTGGCTATTGGAGGCAGTTCCTTAGGTAGTCTGTCAACAAAATCAGAGGTTTTTTCTCCTTCAATAACGATTTCAACTACGTTTCCAAGGTTTCTAACATATCCTTTGAGGTCTAAATCTACCGCCAGCCTATATACATATGGCCTGAATCCTACGCCTTGGACAATTCCTTGAGTTAAAATCATTAAAGCTTTCATTAAATTATAATATTGTAAGTTAAATTTTATATAATTTTATCCTAAATATTATATTATGAAAGATATTCTTGAAAGATTGGTAAGTGGGGAGCTCAATATAGATGACGCCGAAAGACTTCTCAAGGCTGATAACATATTGGAGTTCGACCAGGTTGCCCAATTTGACATTAAGAGAACAGAAAGAACCGGCTTTCCAGAAGCTGTGTTCTCACCAAGCAAGGACTATGAGGACTTGATTACAATCATCAGAAATTATCTTGAAAAAAGCAGTCAGGATTTGATAATTACAAAATTGGCTCATGAACGTTACGAAAGAATCATTGAAGATTTAGGCGAAAATTCATACATTCTCGATTATAACAGAAGGGCTCAAATACTGATTATAAGACAGGAAATCACTAAACAGGATCCGATTGCCAAAATTGGAATAATAACTGCGGGAACTTCAGACATCAACATTGCCGAAGAGGCACGTGTCATTGTTGAGGAAGGGGGATGCGAAGCGATTACCTCCTATGATATTGGAGTTGCCGGAATTCACAGGCTCTTTCCCCAAATTGCCCATATGGTAAGCGAAGGGGTCAGGGCATTCATAGTATGTGCAGGAATGGAGGGCGCTCTACCGTCAGTTGTCGCAGGTCTTGTGGACGTGCCTGTAATTGCAGTTCCGACATCTGTGGGATACGGCGTCGGGGAAGGAGGAAGAGTTGCGCTTGATGCAATGCTTCAATCATGTGCCCCAGGTATTGCCGTTGTCAATATAGATAACGGATTTGGAGCAGGAGTATTTGCCCTTACAATTGTTAATAGTGATTAAATGAGATATGAAACCTTTGAACCGGAAGTACATGATTTGAATAAAGTAGCAAAATTGGTCTATGATGTGGACTTCAGAACATTTGACATGCTTTTTAAAGATGAGGAAAGTGCCGTTAAGACCATTGCCAAGGATTTGCCCAAAAGGGAATTGGGCGATTTTTTTAAAGTGATTCTGGATGATGATGGTGAAATCATAGGTATTTTGATGATTTATGATTCTGAGGTTTCACATAGGTTTTATTTGAAGTCCCCCAGACTGCTGATAGTGGATATTTTGGACCATTTTGCATTGGCGGATATTGAAGATGATGACCTTTATCTGGCAGAACTTGCCATTGATTCCAGACTGAGGGGTCAGGGAATTGGAAGAAAGGTTGTCTGTGATGTAATAGAGTATGCAAAATCCAAAAATTATAAACGGGTAACCCTCGATGCTGATTTTAGAAATCCCGGTGCAAAAAAGCTTTATGAAAGAATTGGATTTAAGCAATTCAATAAAAAAAGTGTTAAATTCCTCAATTTTGAAAGAGGAATGTACAACATGCAATATTGTTTAAAAGATTGACTTCAAGCCATCATGTTCTTTGTTTGAAATCATATTTCAAGTGGCTGACGATGAAATCATACACTTGGTCTCTGCTTTTATCATCAGCAAATCCTTTCATTTTCATTGAGAAGGTATGGTCGCATTTATCAAAGTACATATAGCTTTTATTGCCCTCATCTGATGTTATGTTTTCATAGTCGATTATACTTACAGTCTTGTTTGTAAAGTTTTTGTGGATTACAATTTCGTCCTGTGTTTTAAATGTGTTCAATTGTTTGTTGTATTGGGCAACGTGTGAAGTTTTTCCATCTATGCATTTAATACGAATGTTTTCACCGGTTTTTTGATTAACCATCTGGCAGAAATTCTGACCGTCATCAGAGGTAATGTATCCTGGGGGTATAGTTATTGTAACGTCTTCTATTACGCTGACTGCACTTCCTACGCTTGAGGAATTGATGACAATAACGAACATACAACTTAATCCTGCAATTAATATTAATATAATTCCAATCCATCGTTTATCCATATTTTTACCTCGAGGTCATTTCTTGCTAGTTTTACCTTTTGCGTTTTTGACATATGCATCACAAACTTCATCTGATGGACCTTCCATGATAATCTGTCCATTGTCAATCCAAATACATTTGTCACAGATTTTTCTTATTTGATTTATGGAATGTGAAACGAGCAATACTGTAACGCCTTCCGCCATAAGTTCATTAATCTTTTCGGAACTCTTCTTCCTAAATTTTATGTCTCCAACAGATAAAATTTCATCAACAATTAGAATATCAGGCTCGATTAAAGTGGCTATTGAAAAACCCAATTTTGCTCTCATACCGGAGGAGTAATTTTTAACCGGGTAGTTAATGAAGTCTCCAAGTTCTGAAAATTCAACGATTTCGTCAAATTTTTCGTCAAGAAACTTCTTGTCCATACTTAAGAAAGCGCCGTTCAGGTAAATGTTATTTTTTCCGGTATAGTTTTTATCAAAACCGGCACTCAACTCCAATAATGGAGCTACTTTTCCGTTTATTGTAATTTTTCCATAGGTCGGTTCATAGATTCCGGCCAATATCTTTAAGAGAGTACTTTTTCCGGCACCGTTAAATCCTAAAATTCCGAGTTTGTCTCCCTTATATACATCAAATGAAATGTCATTCAAAATTCTAATCTTTTCCTTGTCTTTTTTATTGCGTTTTATTGTTCTGATGACATATTCCTTTAAAGTATCGATTTTGTCCTTGGTGATTTTAAATTCCATGGATACGTGCTCTACCTTAACTGCAATGTTGTCATCAAGCTGTTTATTATAAGCATCACTTGAGGATCCACCAATCAGTTTTCTTATTCTTCCCATTATGCCCATAATAACACCTATAACTCTAAAGCTAATTTTTTATCATAAATATTAAATAATAATATACCAATTCCTAATGTTGTAAATGCAAAAACACCCAAATACAATATCATTGAGATATCTGGAATTGTTCCATATACGCATTGCCTAAAACAGGACATTGCACAATAAACAGGGTTTAAAGTAAATAGAAACTGTACCTGTGACGGAACAATCTCTATTGGATAAAACATTGCGGATGCATATAACAGCACTAGTGTAAATACATTGTATAAATATCCTATATCGGTGAAATAAGTATTACAAACAGATAAAATTAAACCTACTCCAAACACGAGCACAACCAATAGGACTATTGGTATGATTGAGAACACTAATGTCGGATGGAATGGAGCGCCTGTGATTATCATAACTCCAAATAATATCGCAAATGAAATTAGGAAGTTAACGAATTCATAACAAATGGCACTCACAGCAAACATACTTTTTGGAACATAAATCTTTTTTAAGATATTTGCATTCTTTCTGATTGAATTCATGGCTCCTTTAGTTCCATGATTGTAGAAATCAAATGCTAATCTTCCCGCCAGATAGTATACAGGATAATTTTTAATGTTGTGTCCAAATAACATGGAAAATATTGCTGTGAAAACTAACATTGTCAAAAGCGGATTGAAAAAACTCCATAAAATTCCAAGAACTGAATCTTTGTATTTTGAAGTCAGATTCTTTTTAACCAACTCTGTTAGTAGAAATTTTTTTTCTGAAAGTGTATCAAACATTCTTATAACCAATATTTTTCAATTAACTAAAATTTATGTTTAAATCAATTAATATAATTTTTACTATTTGCGTCTTCTGGCAAATTCTTCGAATATCTCATCGATTTCCACACCTTTATAGACCAAAAGCAATAATGTGTGGAAAATCAAATCAACTGATTCATATACGAGATTTTCATCATTTTTGGAAGCTATCAATACTTCTCCTGATTCCTCAGCTATCTTTTCAAGTATTTTATCTTCTGCTTTTTTGTCGCTATCCCTCATGATGTTGGAAGTGTATGAATCAATCGGATTGTCCCTTCTTGATTCTAGAACCTCGTAAACTTCTCTTATAATCTTATCATTATCCATTAATTGTCACCTTTGGATTCTTGTTTCTGCATGCTTTCGGTAAGTGCAATCAATGGATGCTTATCGTCATCAATGATTTCAATATCGTCAAAAGTATATATTCCTGCTTTGTCTGCAGTTTTTTCCATACCTAATTTGATGTCTTTTCCTAAATCAACAACATATGAATCAACAGTTTCATAGCCTTTTTGAGCTGAAGCTACGGCTCTGTGGTGTCCATCAACTAAAATCCATCTGTCGCCGGTTTTAACAACAATTGCAGGTTCTGCCAATCCTTTTTCTAACTCATAAGCTCTTCCTTCGAGTTCATCAGCATAAACCCTATCTTGTGTAGGCCTTAACTTTTTGGTTTCAACAGGCATATGTCTTAATGTTGTTTTGATTCCGTAAAGTTGTTCCATTGTCTTTTTGAAGTATTCCACTTTGTTGGGAGTTGATCTTTCGATGTGTGAACGGACCATGTCTGTATTTGTGATGATTCCAACTAATGTTCCATCAATATCTACAACAGGCATTCTTGAAATCCCTCTTCTAAACATTACTCTAGAAGCGTCATTGATTGATAGGTTTTTATTAGCGACAACTAATTTGGTACTCATTAATCCGGCAACTGTTTCGGATCTTTCCTTAGACACGATGTCGAATGCAGTTACCATTCCGACTAGCTTTCCATCTTCCACTACAGGATAACTGTTGTGATGACTTTTCTGCATTAACTTTATAATATCTTCGGTTTTAGTATCTGGAGAAACACTGATAACATCTTTAGTCATATAATCTTTAACAAAAGATTTCTTTCCCATTTTTAGTTTCCTCCTATTCTATATTTTCTTTTAAAAGTTTAACGGTTTCTCCTGGGTCTGCTTTTCCACGGGTTAATCTCATTACTTGTCCGACTAAGAAGTTTAAGGAAGCTTTCTGGCCCGCTAAATAGTCATCAACCGCTTTAGGATTTTCTTCAATTGCCTGTTTTACTGCAGCCAATACTTCATCATCTTTAACAACACCTAATAATCCTAATTCTTCAGCAATTTCTTTAGGGGATTTTTCATTATTAGGCATTTGTTCGATAATCTTATGTCCTGCTTTTGCAGTTATTTCTTTATTTTGAAGCATGTTTAGGAATTCAATTAAATCTTGGGAAGTAATTCCACTGTCAGCATAGTCTAATTTGTTGTAGGACAATACTCTTTTAAGTTCATCTCTCATTACTTTTGCAGCAAATTTGGAATCGACTTCTTTTGCGACTTCCTCATATGCGATAGCCAAATCCAATTCTGAAGTTAATACTTTAGCGGATTCTTCATCAATGCCATATTCTTCAACAAATCTTTTAACTTTATTATGTGGAGCTTCAGGCATTGTGTCTAAGATTCTTTGAATTGTTTCATCGGAAATTTTCATCGGAGGCAAGTCAGGGTCTGTGATGAATCTGTAGTCATCAGCATCCTCTTTCATCCTCATACCTACTGTAATCATTTGAGATTCCAGGTATGCACGGGTTTCCTGCTTAACTTCAACCCCTCTTTTTTCAAGGTTTTTCTGTCTGATTAATTCAAATTTCAATGCTTTGTATGCACCTTTGATGGAGTTGATGTTTTTCATTTCAACCCTGTTTCCTCCATTGATGGAGATGTTTACGTCGGCTCTCATGGTACCTTCGCCACGGCCACCTCCACTATATTGTATAACACGGATTAGCTCTTTTAAAAAGTTTCTTGCTTCTTCCGGAGATTTTATATCCGGTTCTGTTACAATTTCGACTAAAGGAATTCCAGAACGGTTGAAGTTTACAGTACCTCTATCAGGTTTAAATTGACCTGGGTCCTCTTCAGCATGTATTTCTCTAATTCTAACGCCATTCAATTCGCCGTTAATTCCGATAGGGACTGAAGTTCTTTGATAACCGGATGGCAAGTCAGGGTAATCGTAATGTTTTCTCATAAAGTAAATTACGTCTTGATCAATTTCACAGTTTAGCATTAAAGCAATCATCAATGCATTTTCCAGAGCTTTCTCATTTGTAGGATGTGGTTTTGCTCCTGGCTGATTGAGACACACTGGACAAATATTTGTGTTAATAGGTGCGTCCTGATAGTTTGTAGGACAATCACAGAATAATTTTGATTCGGTTTCTAATTGTACGTGGATTTCAAGTCCACACATCATATCGACATCGTCACTAATAATAATTCCTCCCATTTAGGATAATTTTTTATATTATCATTATATTTGTTTAAATCAATTTATAAATATTGTTGAAAATCAGGTACTTTTCAATGATTTTGAAAAATAAAAAAAGAAATAAAAATTGATGGATTAATTTTCAAATTCATCAATTAATTTTTGAGCTTGATTCCAGTCGTTATGGTCATCAATCTCGGTCCATTTAAGTCCGTTGGTTAAAACGTAATCGATTGGTGTGATTTCACTTAATGGTTTATATGCAAAGTCGTAGTAGTTTTGCTTATCATCTTCCATCAGGTCTTCAAGAAGTTCATTAAATTTGGACAGGTCTTTTTTAGATACTTTTGAAACGCCAATGAACTCTCCAGTGGAACTGTCAATATCAATCCATTTTCCGATTTCCTTGATGCTTCCATTTGCAATGGTCTTGTCCTCATTGAAGGTTTCATTTTCAATGATTATTTTAAATGATTCTTCATTCAGTTCTTTGAAATTGTCTACAATCAAACTGGTATTTTCCCTTTCGGCAATTCTTGTGATGATTTCAGGATCAACGACATTGTCTCCATTAATTAATATGAAATCATCCTCCTGGTTTTCTTCAATGTATTTGCTTGCGATATATGTGGAAACTGAAGTGTTTGTAACGTCATATTTTTCGTTTTCCAGGATGTTTATCTTGATGGAATATTTCTCTTCTAGTTTAGGCGCTAAATCAATTACCTTTTCCTTATTGTATCCTACAATCACGATGAATTCCTTAATGTTTTCGTTCATAAGGTTTTTCATCATTCTCTCAAGCAAAGTCATTCCGTTCACTTCAAGCAATGGTTTTGGAATGTCTTTTGTTAGGGGCATCAGTCTTGTGCCCATTCCTGCTGATAAAATTACTCCGATCATGTTTTCACCTATTCTATTTTTTTCCATAATATATTAAATGCTTTAACTGGATTCATTCTTTCAATAATAACGTCATAAACGAAATCTACAATATAGCTGTCGATGTCCTTATTTTTGCAGATGTCCTTGACTGCCCTTATGGAATTTTTTCCTTCAAATACGATGCCGCTGGCAGCTTCATCAATAATCAATCTCTGGCCGTATAATATTCCGAGAGTATGGTTCCTACTTTCGGTTGAAGTTGAAGTCAAAATCAAATCTCCAAATCCGCAATATTCATGTGCTGTACTTGAAACTCCTCCAAAGGCTTCAATTATTCTTATGGTGTCTTCAAAACTTTTTGTTAATATGCCGTATCTTGCATTTTCATTAATCTTCATTCCTTCACATATTCCATTGGCAATGGCATTGATATTTTTCAAAACACCGCAGAGTTCAATGCCTCTTATGTCATCGATGATTTTGACTTTAAAGTGCTTGGTGGTAAGGACTTCCTTAACCTTTTTTGAATTTTCAGGGTTTCTTGATGCGATGTTTGTGAGGGTAGGTTGCTGCATCATTATTTCAGATGCAAAGTTTGGGCCTGATAATACAACGTAATTCTTGTCAAAATATTCAGATATCAAATCTCCCATTGTATTTAGGGAAGGGTATTCAATTCCCTTTGCAGTTGTAACGAGTATTGTATCATTTGAAATTACTTCTTTTAAGCTTTTTAGTGTTGGTCTAAATGCAGAAGATGGAATTGCTAAAAATATGATTTCACAATCCACTAAATCATTCATGTCTGTTGTTGCTTTAATGTTGTCGTTTAGTTTGCGGTTAGGGTAATAGTGTGTATTGTATCCTGTATTGTTAATATCATCACATAACTCTTGCTTTCTTACATGTAATAACAATTGGTCAACATTCTCACTTATGGTCTGTGAAAGTGCAGTACCAAGAGAACCCGCACCAATAACGCCTACTTTCAATGTCATTATTACACCTTGTTTAATTTTTTATCATAGTAATATTATATTATAATAATTAATATTTATTTTTTAAAGACTCTTTAACATATCGTTTGATGAATCTGTCCAAATCCGGTGAAACTTCACTTTTTTCAGGACCTAACTGTGTTTTATCAGTAAATGTACCTTTTAATCGTCTTCCTGCCCATTTGACTTCCTCTTCGACCCTTTTTCCATATTTTGTGCCGAACATTTTGAATAATGGGAATTTGGTTATTCCATTGGCTCCGCTTAGAATCAATATTCCTATGTTTGCCAGATTGTCAATCCATGTTCCGCAGATTATTTCAATATCAGGAAAAGCCAGTCTTACCTGGGCCACAACCTGTGCATAGTAAAGTGAAGCAGGTTGGGAAGAGTTGGCATAGACGGTTTCTTTGTGGGGATTGAGGGAATAGAAGATCACTCTGTCAATTTTGTGTTCTTTGATGTAATCGATAACGTAACTTACATCATCTAGTGTTTCACCAAGGCCTAAAATTATGGTTATTGCCTTTTTGAATCCCAAATCGCCTGCAACGTCCAGCATATTGCTGATGTCTTCTAACTTTTTTGATGGGCAGACTCTGTTGTGTATTGATGGATTGGCAACCTCCACCGCACCGGTTATTCCTTTAATTTCTGATTCAAACTCTGCCAGATCATCAGTGATTCCGGTATTCAACCAAACCCCGTCGCCGGTTATGTCTTTGATTGTTGTTGCAATGTCTTTGATTTCCTGGGTGGTAAATGATTCGTATCCTCCGGATAAAAATTCGATGTTCCAGTCAAGACGTCTGCACATTTCGGCCTCTGCATAGATGTTTGAGACATTTCTCCTTGCTTTTTTAGGATCTTTGATTTTGTCCTTTTGTGTGGACATGTAGCAGAAAGCACAATCTCCCTTATCGCACCACCATGAGAGGAATACTGCTCGCTCAAGAGTAATCAAATCGCCATGGTTTTTTAAAGTGCTTTCGTTAGCTTTTTCAATTAGGTCAAATATGTTAGAATCCATGATAGTATATTTGTCCTTAAAGTTTATATAATAGTAACAATTAAAATTAATGGTGTACTTTGATTTTTCATGAAAAAATTGAAATAATCAAAACATTTATATACTATGTCTTGCATAGTTATTATTACTGTTTAAAGTCTTTTGATTTTTAATCATGGGCAATATTTGGTTAAGTTGGATGGGTGTCTCATGCCATCGTAGCTCAGTAGGTAGAGCGTTCGGCTGTTAACCGATTGGTCACAGGTTCGAG
>NZ_JBGUPC010000056.1:0-3053 GCF_045130115.1 Methanobrevibacter sp. | reverse complement strand
TTTAGTAAGAGTAGTCTTACCATGGTCTACGTGACCAACTAAACCTATGTTAACATCTGACTGTACGTTCACAGATAACCACCTTTTATATTATAATTTAAAGTAATGAGAAAAATAGTAGAACTATTCTTCCTCTTCTTCACCAGCACCAAGAATTTCAGCTATTGATTTGCTTCCAGCTTCAGTAACTACAGTGTTGATTTGTACTATATCATCAGCAATAGTGTTTCCTCTAACGGTTTTTCTTCTTTTAACACCATCTGCTTTAGGATGATAACCGGTACCTCCAGTTAATAAACTTTTTATTCTTCTGGTACCTGAAACATCTTTTTTCATGGTAAAACCGTTTTTATCACTACCACCGGTTATTTTTAAAGTGTAACCATCTAAACCAACAATAGCACCATCAAATTCATCACCGATGACTAAACCGTTAAGTGCTTTAGTATCTTCGACTTCCATTTGATGAGTTTCAGCTTTTTGAGACACAACAATTTTGAATGCCATGGTATTCCTCCATAATTTTTATAACAATAAATTTATTATTCAAAAAGACCAAATTTACCCCAATCTGGATCTTGTTTACGTTTAATTTCGACAAATTCATATAAAGTTTCAAATTCATCTTCTGTTAACTTATCCTTAAACTCTCTTTCAATGAACTTGTAATGCTTTTCTGGAACATCAACATATAATTCATCGCCTTCATCAAAATGCTTTCCGACAATAGCATCTTTAATAGCCATAGCAACCCTTTGGCCTCTAGGGATAGAAGGTAATGTTTCACCCTTATCTTCCATACTTGCTATAACACCAACATATTCGCCATTCTTATTGATTAATGTTTGACCTTGTTTGACTGTACCACTAATGGATTCAATTCCAATAATGGCAGGTTTGCTCTGACGGAAAACTAGCTTAGGCAAAGACATGAATTTTGCAGGTTTAATAATGGCGTCATAAAATGCCTTTTTCTTGGCTTGTTCCATTTCATCAATCCAGGCTTCATAGTCTTCAATAATCTGGTAGATTACATCGCCCTTGAACAGCTTGACATCTGAATTATCCAAGTCTTCCTGGGAATTAGGATTGACATTAACATTAAAAGCAATGATTGCACCATGTGCATCATCTTCATTTAAAGCAATAGATGAATTAATTATATCTCTACGATTTACATCACCAATATCGGCTTCACGAATAGGAATGTCCAATTCCTTGAGCAACTTGACAATAGCTTCAAGAGAACCTAAAGTATCTGCCTTAACCAGAACACCTTCATCATCGGTGCTGATTGTAATATCCTCGATTTCCTTTAAGATCTCTTCTTCCACATCCTCATTATCATTCAATACCCTTAATGGAGAACCTGAAATTACATCATCTAAATTTGGAGCAGCTATTTTGATACCTGCTGCTGCAACCACTTCATCGAACTTTTGGAATTTCTTTTTAGAATCCCTCATTTCCTCGAGTGGAAGCGGCCTTAAAATAGATCTGATTTTAGTTGTCAGAACCTCATTTGAAGAGGTCATCAAAGCTATTTCATCATTAGTTCGCAAAACACCATCATAAATAATGCTATCAATAGTGAGACCTAATCCCACTTCTTCCTTAATCTCCAATACTGTTCCTTTAGCAGGAGCATCTTCATTAATTTCAAGCTGCTCGGTTAAATATTCTTGAGCAAGACCCAAAAGCATTGCTAAAACTTCAATAATTCCTTCACCTGACCTAGCACTAATCGGAATAATACTGATTTGTGAAGCGAAATTACTGATTCTGTCAAATCTTTCAGACTGGAATCCTTCCTTGTGAAGAGTACCGACAATCTCATAGACCTTGGTGTCTAAATCTTGCTGTACACTTGGAGCTTGCTGATTGAAAGATTCCTTAAAAGAAGCACCTTCATGTGTTTCCCAACCAAAAATCATATCAATCTTGTTTGCAACAACAATGAAAGGAGTTTTATACATTTTGAGAATATTTATTGCTTCATATGTTTGAGGTTTAAAACCTTCATTAATATCAAGAATTAAAACAGCTAAATCCGCTAAAGCACCACCACGTTTTCTTAAACTGGTAAATGCAGCGTGACCCGGAGTATCAATGAAGAACAATCCTGGTATTAAATCTTTGATAGTTAATCGTGATATAAAATTCCCACAGATTTCTTCAATAGTATCATTTGGGATTTCTGTAGCACCAATATGTTGTGTAATACCACCTGCCTCTTTATCGGCAATAGCACTACCTCTAATATAATCTAATAATGTAGTTTTTCCGTGGTCTACATGTCCTAAAACTGATACAATTGGGGATCTGATTTTCATAATATCTTCTTTAATAATAAAACTTTTAAAATCTAAATTTATTCATAAATTAAATCATTATCAATAATCTGATAATCGCAAATTTCATCTTCATTAAAGAAAAGGCCAATTTCTCTTTCTGCAGATTCAGGAGCATCTGATGCATGAATAATGTTTCTTCCGGTATCCATACCAAAGTCTCCTCTAATAGTTCCAAGATCTGCTTCTAAAGGATTGGTTGCTCCAACAATTTTTCTAATAGTAGTAATTGCTTCTTCTCCTTGAATTACCATAGCAAGGCATGGTGAAGAAGTAATGTATTCAACTAAACTTGGGAAAAATGGTTTTTCAGCGTGTTCTCCATAATGAGTTTTTGCTAAATCTTCATCAATTTGAATTAATTTACATGCTACGATTTGAAGACCTTTATCTTCAAAACGGGATAATATTTTACCCATGAGACGTCTTTGAACAGCGTCTGGTTTCATCATTACAAAACTTTTTTGAATCATTGTTTAACCCATTTAACTTTTCTTGGAACTCTTCCGAGTTTAATCATATTTTTTTCGCATTTGCTGCTACAAAAGAAATAAATTGAACCGTCTCTTTTAACGTACATTTTTCCTGTACCTTCTTCTATTTCTTTATTACAGAATGAACAAGTTCTCATGCTTTTACACCTTCTTAAGGAGTTCTAATTTCTTTAGCTTCTCTAATTGTATCAAGTAACATTAAAATGTC
>NZ_JBGUPC010000055.1:0-41379 GCF_045130115.1 Methanobrevibacter sp. | reverse complement strand
TTATTTATATTGGCCATAGCTATTACAACCTGTATATAATAATTAATATAATATTTTATTATTTCAATTATATAAAATTATCATTATAAAATTCATGGCCAGCATGTTTTCAGTATAAATGTTTAAGATTTCAAAAATAAGAATTAAAGGCCTAAATAGATTTAGTTGAATTAATATGGAGTTTTTTTTAGAAAAAAAGTTGAACAACGAGCTGACCTCCATAATAATTCAACTAGCCATTACCAAATGAAACCACCCAAATATTTTTGAGTGGCAATAATTAATCTTACTTTAAACATATTTAAAGAAAGTGCGAGAGAGCAGATGATAAGTATTAGTTAATCATCAATGCTGATTTCGGATTATTTTTTTGTCTATGTTTCCAAATATGTTTGGATTATAGTATACTTTTTGGCTTTTTTCAAAATGTTTGTCATATAATTTTATTTTGAATATTCATGTTAAACTTTGGGGTCGTGTTGGATATAGTGAGTTTGCCGTTAATTTTTTCAATACCCATATTTAATTATTTAGAGTTCAATATTGACTTTATTTCATTATATTTAAGTGTAATTATCCTAATTTTTTAAATTAAGGTCATTTGCTTTGAGATTAATCAAAAATTTTATATAATTGGTAGTATATATTAATATATAATATTCCAGTCGGTCGCATCTTAAAAAAATAAGTCGGAGTTGTTATTTAATGTTTAAGGTTTTTATCAGCAGCAATCAAACAGAATTCGCAGAATATCGACAATTGATATATGAAGAATTTGAAAAAGACTTCTTTTTAAAATCATTTTTTAAACCATTCATATTTGAAGAATCACCATCCTTCGGACAGTCTCCAGTAAACACTTATCTTGAAGCGGTCAGAAAATCAGATATCTATATTGGACTGATCGGATCGGAGTACGGAACAATCAAAGAATCCGGATTATCCGCAACCGAAGAGGAATACGATGAATTTCATGCATCCAACCAAAACTCCTTTTTCTATATAAAAAACACTGATAAAAGGGATGAAGAAAGCGAAAAATTCATCTTAAAAATCCGGGATGACAACACCTACTCATTTTTTGATGATGAAACTGAGTTAATTGATGAAATCAAAAAGAGTCTTGTCAAATTCATTGAAATGGGTCAAAAGGAAAATGACAACTTTGACAAAAAGCTTATATTAAACTCCTCAATTGATGATGTTGACAGTGAAGCCTATGATTTGTTTTTTGATTTGTTAAAGGATGATGATTCCTACAATAAACTAAAAGACATGAGCGATAAGTCATTTCCTCTTGAGAGAATCGGTGCAGGTGAAGTGGTAAACGGCGAATTTCATCTAAACAATGCAGGGGCACTGTTCTTTGCCAATGACGTTAACAAATTCCTGTCTCATGAAATTAAAATGGTGAGATTTAAAGGAATCACAAAATTTGATGCAATAGACAGGATAGACCTGCATGCCTCCCTTTTAAAATGCATTAAGGAATTTGAAAAATTCTTCAGAAGGCATACGAATTCAGGATTTTACATTGACGGATTCAATCGTGTAAATGTCGATGAGTATCCGATAAAAGCGGTTCGTGAAGGATTCATCAATGCACTGGCACACAGAAACTATGAGCGAACATCAAGCTTTATCGAATTCTACATCTTCGATGACCGCATAGAAATAATAAGTCCGGGCAAACTCAAATATCCATTAACGATTGAAGACATTAAAAAGGACGAGGGTATTGCCCATAGAAACGAAAGGATATGTGAAATTTTCTATAAGACAAATTACATGGAGCACATCGGCCGTGGAATATCTCAGATGACTGATGAAATGCTTAAATTTGGGTTGGATGAACCTCAATTCAGTGAAGGTAATGATTCGTTTAAGGTAGTGTTTAAACGAAAGGATGGGCAAGAATTATCTTCAGGTACTGACAGTATTGTTAACTTGAAAGATTTTGGATTAAATGCACGTCAAATTGATATTTTAACAAAAATCACTAATGACAATATGGTTTTATCATATGATGATCATCAAAGATTATATGGTAAATCAAGAGCCACTGCTGAGAGAGATTTCACAATACTGATTGAAAACAATTTGATTAAACGCTTTGTTAAGAATAGGAGAGTCTATTATACATCAATAGATTATTAGAAAAATGAGGGATTTCACCACTTTTTGAGGGATTACATGAGGGATATTTAAATTAATTCTATGATTAATATTTCTCATAGATTATCCTTAACTTACTATTTTAATTACTCCTATTTTTAATTAAAATAGGGCAAAATTATTTTTGAGGGATTACGTTTTAAAAAAGAAAAGTAAAATAGTATTAAAAACTATTTTACTATGATTTTTGAACTTGTTGTCTTTGCAGTGTAGTATGCATCCCCTGCAAACTTGGTTGTTGCCTTAAAGGTTCCCTTTTTGGTCAGTTTAACCTTAAAGGTTGCAACACCTTTACTGTTTGTTTTTGCAGTATAGGTTTTACCGTTAACCTTCATGGTGACTTTTTTACCGCTTAAGACTTTACCTGCATTGTCCTTTAAAACAGCAGTCACTTTTTTTGTTGCTGACTTTTTAAAGGTCTTTTTAGCTACAGTAAGTTTGGTTGTCTGTTTTACAATGTTTATAGTGGAAGTTGCCACACTGCCTTTATAACTTGAATCACCGGTAAATGCCATTGTTACAGCATATTTTCCGGCCACATTTGTCGGCAGGCTAAAGCTTACAATTCCATTGCCGTCACTGGTTGCAGTATAGATTTTGCCGTTGAAACTTATGCTTACGCTTTTACTTGCTAAAACTTTACCTGTTGCATCCTTAAGTGTAAACTTATATGCACTGCCTTTGGCACTGATTGCATTAACAGTTAAAGCACCTGCAGAAATGCCGGTGGCTGTTTGTGTTGGACTTGCCTGAATGGTGGTCTGCAGATCACTTTTAATGTATCTGTCGCTTCCTTGAAATTTGGCGGCAATCTTATTTTCACCGCTTAAGCCGTTAATGTATATGTGACCGTACATGTCTGTTTCATCAGTTATTTCATCTCCGCCGTTTACGCGGTAGGTGATTTTCTCGCCGATGATTTCCTTGTCATTAATGTCAAATAATGCAATGATTACACGGCCGTCCTTTACATATGTGACTGTCATGTAAGTATCGGTTTTTGCTTTTGGTATGAGTATTGAGTTATCGCCGCTTTTGATGGATGCAAACTCCAGATGGAAAGTGTCAATGTCACTGATGTCAGTGAAATTGTTGTTTTTGATGACGATATCTCCAATCGGTGAGAGTGAAAGGCTTTCAAGGACTTTGAGATAGTAGAATGTCACGCTTTTTGCGTTCACATTGTCATTTGCTTTAAGGACTGTGTTGTTTGTAATGTTTATTGCTCCGATGCTTGAAGGATAACCATGCTCCTTGTTTTCAGCTTCAGATAAGATGACAATATTGTTGTCCTGCACTGTAAAAGTGTTTCCGATGATTTCAAGATTGTCCGATGCCTTCTGAAGGCTGATGAACGGCAAATCATCATAGTATACCCGGAATGTTTGGCTTAGGTAGCTGCTGTACCAGGTAGTGTTGATGTAACCGCAGGTAATGAAGCGGTTGTTTCTGATTTTGCTTCCTTCAGTTGAGGCGCCACCGTAGAAGATTGCGTATGTGTTGTTTATGAAGGTGTTGTTTTCAACAAGGACGTTGCCTGATGTTGATGCAATGCTCACGCCATCCAGTACTTGACCTTCAAAGGTGTTGTTGATGATTCGGATACCTTTTGATCCCATCAGGTTGATTGCCTTTGTACCGGCTTCTGTTCCTGCTTTTACCGCTGTGGTTGTACCTGTAAAGTAGCAGTTTTTAATTGTTGATGAATCTGTACTTGAAAGGTAGGTTCCAGAAGAGTAGTTAATGAACTTGCAGTCAGTGATTAACAGGTTATTGTTTGCCTGTGAATAGATTGCAAGGCCCTGAATTGTTCCACCATAATCCGGTAAAGGATTTAAGTTATTGAAAGTGATACCGCTGACTGATACGCTATCGGTATATCTGATTTCAACAACATGATTCTGATTAATGCTGTTAATGCTCACATTATTTGCAACAATGTTGATATTTTTGTTTATTGAAATTGTCTCGTTAATCGAGTATTCTTTGTTTTCTCCTAAGTTTACTGTATCTCCATCATTTGCTTTGTTGATTGCGTTTTGAATGGAGACAGTGTCTGTTCCATTTACATCAATGTCTGATGTTAATACATCTGTCTGGTTTTCGGCTGAAACTGCACTTAATGAAATTGTTAATATCACAAGTATGACAAGTATGCCGATTGTTTTTATTTTCATTTTATATAATCTCCGAATAATTTTTATATTAAGAGATTTTTAATATCGATAAGTAATGTTAGGCCTGTTCTCGTTTTGCAAATTCATATCGAGGTGACATTTTCTCTTGCCTACAGTTAATATATTAGTTTAATTGTTCAATATAAAACTTATTATAATCTTTTTTATATTTTTATATGTTAGTGTTGGTGTATTTTAAATGGTTATTGTTATTTTTTGATATTACTTTGTTCAATTTTTATTTAATTTTTAAAATTATATTCATTTATTTAGTGATTAAAAAGTCATTTAAGCACTTTATGAACGCCCTCCCCCGAAAGTGTTCATTTGCAGTATGCTGAATTTTAAGCTCTCAGATGAAAAATTAAAGCGAATATTTTAAATATGCAATTCGAGTTATATAATAAATGATGTGCAGAAATTTTCACATCCATTAAGAAATATTTAATATCGATAAGAAAATAAGTTAAGAGGTAAAATATAAAAAAAATTTAATTTAAAAATGTTAGCAGACATTTTATAATTTTCCTCCTTAATTATGTAAAAAAATCCGAAATGAATTGATAATTCATAATTAAAGTTAGAAAGTTAATTAAAATATAATTTTATATTAAACCTCTACTTCTTTTTTATGGTATTCATTCTTAATAAAAATTATTATTTAAAAAGAGGAATTCCTATGCTAAATAAAAGATTTACTCTAATTTTGGCAATGTTAGTCCTTGTCATTTTCGCAGTGGGTTCAGTATCTGCAGAAGAAAATGTAACAGCTGACATTGATGTACCTACTGAGGAGGTTGTCATCGACGAAGTCGATGTTGACGATGATCCA
This sequence comes from Methanobrevibacter sp., assembly GCF_045130115.1. Classification (GTDB taxonomy): domain Archaea; phylum Methanobacteriota; class Methanobacteria; order Methanobacteriales; family Methanobacteriaceae; genus Methanocatella. The sequence goes on along the minus strand of NZ_JBGUPC010000055.1, from coordinate 36,195 downwards.
GTAGATGATGCGGTTGAAAGCGAAAAAGTAGTAGAGCCAACAAGACTTACAACTACTTATAGTATCAATAATTCATATAGTTCTAGTGCTATTGATAACTTAATTGACACTGGAAGTTCTTCAAATAAAGTTATAATTAATTTTGCTAACCAAACCTATAGTAATATTGCTTTAGATTTAACCGGTAATGTTAATGTTGAATTATGGGGTAATGGAGCAACATTAAATGGTGATGGAACACATGACATATTCACAGTAACAAATTCACACAATATAGTAATTAAAGACTTTATAATAAATGTAGACTCAGGTGCAGCAGCAATTTATGGACACCACGTATATGATTCTGTTTACACAAACAACACAATCACTGGTGGAAAAGATGGAATTAACATTTTCCAAATACATGAAAATTTAACAATAACTGATAATAATATCTCTGGATTTACAAGAGATGGAATTTCATTAGTAAACTTTGATACAATGAATGATACTACATGGGCTAATTTTGTAGCATCAAACGTTTCAGGAAATAAAATTACTGGAGGACAATATGGAATGTTCTTTGGTGGAAATTATAAAGGAGTAATTTCTAATAATGATATAACTGGATCTGGTGTTGGTATAGAATTTGCTGGTAAAAAAGCAGCTACTAATGGTAGATTAGATGTGGAATTAAATTATAATACAATTGTTGGTGTAACAACTGGAATTAGTATGAATCACCCTGATGTTATCAGTTTTAAAATGTTAAATAATACTGTTAATTCTACTTCAAACACTACTTTTGCAATTTTAGCAGGTAATAATTTTGATGTTGATGATGATGCGATTATTAGCTTAATTAATAATACATTTTATGGTTATACAAGTTCCGCATTTTATTATGAGATTACAGAGGATATAAATAACACCGGATTAGTTAGATATCCTTAAACTAATTAAATTGATTCAAATGAAACTTAAAATTTCAACATTATTTTTTTTAATTTTTTTATTATTAATTATAATGAATTCTGCTTATGCAGAAAATAACGAATCAATTTTAGATAATCCAAATTTAAGCGATGTTGATGATTTAACTTTAACAGAATCTTATTTGCAAGATGATTTGGAATATAATTTAATTAATGATGAAAATATTGAATTAAATAGTGTTTCAGATGAACCTATTGGAGTCGATGATTCTAGCAGTATTGTTAATCCTGATTTTGAGAATGGTAAGGATGGTTGGGATAGTGATTTTACTGTTGCTTCAACTGCTGCTCATTCAGGTTCTCAGGGTTTGCAAACTACTAAAGCGAATAAATATATTAGTCAAACTTTGAATTTTGATTCTATTTATAGTATTAGTTTTTGGGCATCTTCTGCACAAAATAAAGTTAATTTTAACATTCTTTCTGATGATGTAGTTTTAAAAACTATTACTGATGATGAAGGTATTGGTGATGGAGTGTGGAAACAATTTACTGTAGATACTTCCTCTTTAACTGGAGAACATGTATTTAAATTAGTTAATAATGAAAAACTTCAACTAAGAATAGATGACTTTACAGTAAATACTAATGAACCTACCGATGAAGAAACCGATCCAGTTAATACAACTATTTCAGTAGTTTATCTAAATACCGGTTTTGTTGTTATTTCTCTAAAAGATGAAAATGACAAAGTTATTCCAAATGTTACTATGAATTATAGGGTTGATAACAATGAAATTATTAATGAATCTACTGATATTAATGGTCAAATTATTTTCAGTGCTTTAACTGGTAATTTTTCTGTTTCAGTTAATTTCACAGGAAATGAAAATTATTCTTCTTCCAATAATATAGTTAATTTTTCCAATATTAATTTTGTTGTTAATCCTTTCATTAACTCCGATTTTGAACAAGGAAAGTTAGATACTTATGCTGATGTGTATGGTTGGAATGTAACTGGTGGTGCTGCACATGGCGGCAAACGTCCAGATGGTCAAATATCTATATTTAATGGTACTAGATCATTACTTTTGTCAGGTAATTATTATGGATTTTGGGTTTCTCAATACCTAAACTTTGATTATATTGATAAAGTTACTTTTAAATATTATGCTTTAGATGCAAGTTTAAATTGGTTTAATTACAACCTTACTACATTAATTGGAGGAAATATTATTGAAAATGTCCCTACTGCTGATGAATCATGTTGGCAAGAAGTAACAATTGATACTCATGATATTCAGGGTATTAATTTATTTGAACTGTCCACTGGTGGTCAATTCACTCCTTTAAGATTATATTTAGATGATTTTGCAGTAGTTTATAATAATGAAATAGTTTCAGATTTCACATATAATACTAATGTTGACGGAGAAAATGTAACAGTTAACTTTATAAATACCGCAATTGGTTCAATTAACAAAATATTATGGAGTTTTGATGACAATACTACTAGTAATCTTATAAATCCAACCCATATTTTTAAACCAGGAAATCATAATGTTTCTTTAACTGTTTATAATGGGGAAAATTTTGTTAATCAAACACATACTTTATCATTAAATTTCCCAACAATTGATGGAAAAATGTATGATAGTATCCAAGATGCAATTAATAATGCAACTGATGGTGCAACTATTGAAATTCCAAATGATTCGACTGAAGATTTAACTATTGATAAAAATTTAACTTTAAACTTTAATGGCAATAAGTTAAATGGAAATATTAATGTTAATAATGGTGCAAAAGTTACTGTAAATAATATTGCTGGCGCTAATAGTTTCAGTACTGATGATTCATCTAAATTAACTATCACAGGATCCAACATTGCAGATACTAATATCACTTTAAATGCAGGTAATATTGCACTTGATGGCAATGAATTTAATGGCAGTTTCATAACTGTTACAAATGCTAATGCTGTTATTGCTAACAATAATATTGCTAATGGCGGAATTAAAGTTAATGGTGGTAAATCCAAAATTAACAATAATGTTTTATCAGGAAATGATGTAGCAATCACACAAACTGAAGGAGAAACAAATATTACCAGTAACATAATCACTGACAACAACATTGGTGTAAACGTTACTAACGGTACAGCTAACATTAACTTCAATGTTATCTACAATAACAATAAGGTTTCACTAGCTTACGTGGGTACTGTTGATGCTTCCAATAACTGGTTTGGAGTTATGATGCCATCATTCAGTACAGTTCCTTCTGATGAATATGTTGATGTTTATGCTCCAAATGCTGAACAGCCTGCTTGGTTAGTATTAACTCTCAACTGTAACGAAACAACATTGTCCAGCGCACAAAACTATACTATCGGTGTTGATTTAACACTTAACAGTAAAGGTGAAAACATAAGTGCTTTAGGTGTTTTACCTAAATTTAGTTTACCTGTTTCCACTGAACTAGGAAAAGCTAGTGCAGTCAATGTTGAAAATAGTATTGGGGAGTTCACATTAACAACATCTACATTAACATCAGATGAAGCAATATTTACAATTAATGGTCAAGACTACACATTGGATGTAAACGTATTTAAAGTCGAAGACAGGATTAAAGAGTTAGAAACACAATTAGCTGATGCTCAGGCTAATGCTAGTCAGTTAGCTAGTGAACTTGATGATGCTAATAAGAAAGTTGAGAATTTAACTACTCAGTTAAATGAAACTCAGGCTAATGCCACTAAATTGGCCGAAGATCTTGCAGATGCTAATCAAAAAGCAGATAACTTAACCACACAGTTAAGTGATGCTCAAAAGCAAATCCAAACTTTATCTGCTGAGTTAATTTCCACAACAGTTACTGCAAACAATTTAAATATTAAAGCATTAACTAATGGAAACATCCAAGTAACTCTCAAAGCTAACGGCACAGCTTTAGCAAACAAAACAGTTAAAGTCATCATTAATGGCGTAGTTAAAGAAGGCACAACTGATGAAAACGGTGTTGCTAAAATACCAGTTATATATTCAAGTGCAGGTACATACTATGCTACAGTAACCTTTGCAGGTGATGACACATACAAATCATCCATCAGTACAAGTAAAGTCGTTGTAAGTAAAAAAGCTACCAAGATTACAGCTCCTAAAAAATCTTTCAAAGCTAAAGTAAAAACCAAAAAGGTTAAAATCACTTTAAAATCAGGTAGCACCGTACTTAAAAGTAAAAAGATTACTTTAAAAGTTAATGGTAAAACTTACACAGCTAAAACCAACAGTAAAGGTGTAGCAACAATTAAAGTTACCAAATTAACTAAAAAAGGTACTTTCACCTACACTGTAAAATTCGCAGGTGATAAAGCATACAAAGCAATAACTAAAAAAGGAAAAATGACTATTAAATAAAAAAAGAGAGAATAAATTATTTGAAACACGTATTTATTCATTCTCTTTTTTTCTTTTTTATTTTTTTAATAGTTAGATGGAGTACACAAATAATATTTTTAGGTTTGAGTCCTAAGTACTCCAAAAAATATGATATTTTTTCTTTTTTCAATTTCGTTACGTGAAAAGGAGAAATAGAGAATGATAAACAATGAAAAAAAGTATTTAATATTTTTATTGATATTAATTGCTTTTGTATCTATAGGTGGGGTTTCAGCTAATACTCAAGACAATACAACAAGTATTACAAATACTGATGTTTTAGATGAAACAGTGCTTATGGATGATTCTTATGATAATGATGAACAATCACCAATCTTAGCCAATCCAACAACAGATTTTAACAATACTGTTGTAGTTGAGGATAATCCACAATTATCTAGTCCAGAGGATTCACCTAATTGTTTATTAGATGAGGGTTCTGATTATGTGGTTAATAGTCCGATTGTTAATCCTGATTTTGAAGAAGGTTTAAATGGATGGGATGGTTATGGTGTGAGTATAACTGAGTTCTTTTTTAACTCCAAAAGTGGAACTAAATTCGTTAGTTTATCTGCTGATGGTCACATTTCTCAATTTATTAATTTCGATACAATCGATTCAGTTTCTTTCTGGTATATGTCTAATACAGAAAATGCAACAATTGATATTTATATTGATGATGTGTTTTTAGATAATTATAATATTCAAAATAATATTGGATTAGGTAAGAAACAATGGAAAGAAGTGAGATTAGATTTAGCTAACTTCACAGGTTACCATACACTCAATATTACTCAAAGCTATGGATTAGGATATATAGATTACTTCAATATTATCTACAACAATAATATTGTTGCTAATTTCACTATTGGTTCCTATGAGATTTCTGATGGTAAAATCAGAATTAATTTCACTGATTTGTCTCAGGGTGTGATTAATAAGTATTTATGGGATTTTGGTAATGGAAATTATAGTGATAATCAAAATCCAACACATACTTTCAAAGCAAATAGTTATATAATCACATTAACGGTTTCTAATAATGATATGGAAAGTAGTTATAGTTTTTCATTACCTGTTTCTGTTTGTAAGATTCAAAATACTGATATGGAATTTTCATCCATACAAGATGCAATTGATGTTGCAACTGATGGGGATATAATTGCTATTTTTAGTAATTATTTCACGGATAATCATTTTGAAAATTTAATCATTGATAAATCTGTAACCTTGAATTTCATTAATGCTTCAATTAATCCTAAAAACAGTTCTAAACCAGCAATTAATGTCATTAATGAATCACAAGTTGTTATTAATAATATTTTGATGAGGGATTGTGAAATTATTTTGAAAACAAGTGACGATTCCAGTTTAACAATTCAAAACTCAAATATTACTAATAAAAATATGATTTTGGATGAAGGAAATATATTTTTTGAAAATAATATTTTTGTTAATTCTTTTTTAACTGTTTTACAATCCAATGCAAATATTTTAAAGTGTAATATTTCAAACGGAAGTATTATTGTTAATGGTGGAAAATCAATAATCAATAATTCTAATTTTTCTTCTTGTGATGTCGCCATCAAACAAAATCAAGGAACAACTAACATCATCAATTGTAATTTCTCTTCTTGTGATGTTGCGTATAGTCAAGATTGTGGAAATTCCAAAATCAGTTATTGTAATTTTTCTTCTTGTAATATAGCAATACAACAGGATAATGGTCAGTTAAATCTAACTAGAAATCTTATTGAGGAAAATGATGTTGGTATTAAAGCATTTGGTAATGCAGATATCCATTTTAATAATATTTATTGCAATAATAACTTTTCTTTAATTGCTAATGAAAATGTTGATTATTCCAATAATTGGTGGGGAACTAATAATCCTTCTTATTATTGTAGTTTGATAATACCTAATGAGTATTATGATGTTTATTTTGTTAATGAATCTAGTTCAAAAATGAAACCTTGGCTAATTTTAAATGTTACTCAACATAATTTATCTGTTGATAAATGGATTGGTGGAGTTACTTATTACAATTTAACTATTGATTTGACACATAATAATTTAGGTGAAGATACAAGTAGTTTAGGACATCTTTGGAATAAGAATTACACTTTTACTTTTAATGATGTGGATTTTAATATTTTTCTTGAAGATGGTTTTAAAGAATTGCTTTTTACTTGGGGTTATTTGACTGGTGATGTTAGTCAGATGAATATTAAGTTTGATAATGAGAATTATCAACTTTTCATTGATACCGATAATGTTGCTCCAGTTATTACCTATATCACTCCAACAACATCTTTTGATGATGAAATCGAAGTTATTATTGAGTGTGATGATTCTGAAGCAGTTATATTTTATACTTTGGATGGCAGTAATCCATGTTATAGTAATACCCGTTTAATGTATAAAGAACCATTCACAATTGATAATTCAACTACAGTTCATTATACTGCTATTGATAAAATGGGTAATCGACCACTATTTTCATATGGAACAACTAATCTTTTACTGGTTAGTGAAGCAATTTTTTCAGATGTATTCATTGAATGTTTGCCCAATGGTGAAATTTATTATACTATAGATGGCAGTGCTCCGGATGATAAATCCAATTCTAATCGTGTGAAATATTCACATGTATTTTATGTAAATGAATCTACAAAATTTTTATTCTGTTGCATTGAAAGATATTCTGGAAATTATCCTGTATACGGGGCTGTTACAATAAATACTTACACAGATTCTTTTGCTGTTAATTATCTAAAGAATTGTGAGGTTAATCAAACTTCAAATTCAATTTGGAGTCAATATCAGGGAAATATTAACAATTCTGGAGTTAGTGATTATATTGGTCCTAATACTAATTTAACTAGATGGTCTAGTGATATAATTAGTTCCGGTTCGGCTGTAATTGATAATAAAGGCCATATTTATATTGGAGGGGATGATGGTTATTTATACTGCTTAAATAACCAAGGATTAGTTATTTGGAGATATGGTACCACAAGTAAAATCATTTCCACACCAGCAATAGGCTTGGATGGGAATATTTACTTTAGTAATTGGATGAATAGTACAGTTTATTGTATTTCACCTAATGGAAGTTTGCTTTGGAAATATGTTTTAGGTGATTATAATACTGGTTCTAGTATAAAAATTGCTAATGATGGTAGTGTATATGCAATAACCAGTAGTGATATTTCATCTAACATTTATTCTTTAAAGAATGGAACTTTAATTTGGAATTGCAGTATTCCTTTAATTAGCGGATCCACTCCTGCAATTGGTTCGGATAGTACTATTTATTTAGTTTCTGAAAGTCATGAATTTATAGCCGTGAATCCTGATGGAACCTTAAAATATAAACAGAATTTATTGATGGCTCATGGCATTGATGATGTTTTGAGGCAGTCTAAAGTTTCTGTCAGTATTGATGAGAATGGTATAATTTATGTATGTAATCAACCACATTACGCTACTAATTATCTTGAAAATATTGTTCAATATTTTATTCGAGCATATTATCCTAATGGAACATTGAAATGGAAATGTAATTTATTAGATAAAATTACTGTTTCAGGTACTCCTACTTATTATAAAGGGATATTGTATATTGGTAGTGAAGATAGATTGGTGGCAGTTAATGCTTCTAATGGGGCTATTTTGTGGAGTAAAAATATTAACTATGCATTTTATTCTTCAAGTTCACCATTGATTAGTGGAAATGAAGTTATCTATTTGACTCAGGATAATATTGTTTATGCTTTTAATTTGGATGGTGAGCAGTTGTGGAATTATACGTTAACTGGCAAGTATGGTAATCCTTCTAGTTTATCAAGTCCAACATTGTCTAATGATGGTACTTTGATTGTTACTACAAATCAGGGTATTTTTGCTTTTAATGATGTTGCAGCCCAATTTAAGTGGGAACATGTAAACAATACTGAAACAACTGTCCAGTTCACTGATTTGTCTGTAAAAGGAAATAATAGTTATTTCTGGGATTTTGGTGACGGTTCATATTCTCTTGAGCAGAATCCAATACATGCATATAATAATTCTGGTAAGTATCGTGTTGTTTTGATTGTTGAACATGAAGGCATGAATCTTGCAAGAAACACAACAATCACTGTAATCAAACAGGATATCACTCCGCCTAGTGATGTTGTTGCTTATATTAACAATACTCAAACAGATGGGGGAATTTTCAGTTCCACTCAATTTGTTAGTTTAAATGCTAGTGATGATACAAGCAATGTAACAATTTATTATACTGTTGACGGTTCCAATCCGGTTAATAGCTCAACAAAAAGAGTTTACCATGAAGAGTTTGCGGTTGAATCTGATTGCATTTTAAGTATGGTTGCTGTTGATGAATCCGGTAATGTTGGTAATGTCACTTCAATCAGCTTCATTATTAGTGATGCCATTAATGTTAATGATAAGGTTAATTCTACTTTGATTCAGAAAATCCAGGAACTGTTGGATAATGCTGAAGAAGGTAGTAAATTTGTCTTTGATTATGATGAGCTTTATGGAGCTAATTTCACAGTTAACAAACCATTAAACATCATCACTACAAATAACACTAAACTTATTGGTAATGGTGTTCAACCAGTTCTAACATTTACTGATTTGGCAAATGGTTCTTCTTTAAATGGTTTTGTAATTGAAAACACGAATGCTGAAGGCATTTTAATCAAAGATACTTCAAATGTTACTATTCGAAACACAATTGTTGAAGCAGTTAATTCCACTGGAATTAATGTTTTAAATAGTATTGGCACCTTTATTCAAGACACTACAGTTAATAGTTCAAATGAAGGTATTTTAGTTGATAATTCAATGAACACTATTTTGAATCGTGTTGATGTTGAAAATTGTTATAGTGATGGTATTTGGGTTTATAAATCAGAGAATACTGTTATTTCAAATTCATTAATTGAAAATAATGGTCTTGACCCTTATAAGATGTCTACTGCAACATTTATAACAGATAAGTATGGAAAAACTACTTTCACTAATACAGTTGCTTCAAAAGACAGTAGAGCCAACAATATTTTGATTGATAATTCTAAAAATACTTCAGTCTGTAATAATGTTATTAATTATGGTTATTTTGGTTTGAGGCTGTATCACAATACTGATGGTGTTATTGTTGACAATAACACTTTTTATGAGGGTGTTGGTGATGCGATTCTTTTATCAAACAGATATTCCAATGTGAACATCACTCATAACCTGATTGATGGCTGCTATAATGGAGTTAACTTTATGGGTTATACTCAAAATGTATCCATAATAGAAAACACCATTGAAAACTTACATTCACATGATGGTGACTTGCAGAGTTTTAAATCAGAAGTTGCAATTTATAATTTGGCCGATTATGTTTATGAGTATCATTTTCCACCTGATCAGTTCTTTAATCATTGTTATAATGGTATTCAGATTTCACATGGTGCAAGCAATGTACATGAAGGAAACACTATTATAATCGATAATGTTATAATCAAGCTTCAGCATCGTGCATGGGAAGCTAGAAAGTATCAGGGATATATTGATGGTAGTTGTGAAGGATATGGTTACAATTTGTTGGATGGTTCTGACAGTTACCATGGAAAAGGTGGTGCAACATCTTATCGTGAAGGCAAGGTTGACCTTGTTGTTGATCGTGTCGGTGATTCATCTTTCAGATTAAGATTAATTAATCGTTTGGATGGTCATTATTTATCCAATATTCCTGAGTTTGATGTCACTTTTATTGCTGGTGGCTTTTCACAGACTGTTAAGTTTAAAGACAGTGAAGCCGTTGCAACATTCGATACGTCTTCTGCTATAACTACAGTTGTTGCTAAAATATCTGCTGAGGTTCAAAAATCTGTTGCATTTGATATTCCAATTACAGAAGGTTATTCTTCATCAAATAAAGATAAAGATTCTGGTTATGAAGCTGGTGAAGCTATCAATAATCCTGACCCAGTCATCCCGAGCATTGCTGATGCTATTAAAGAGTTTGAGAGAAGAAATTCTCAGGGCAATGGAAATGGTAATGGCAGTGGAAATGGAAATGGTGATGGTAACGGCAATGGTAATGGTCAAGGAACAGGCACCGGTAACGGTCAGGGTTCAGGTAATGGTCATGGCTCCAGCGGTCATGGCGGTTCCAACATTAACGGCCGTGAAGGTGAAATTGAAGGTAATGCAAACAATCTCATCCAAACCACTGGAGGCACTTCCCCATCTGTAGGTGTGGAAGCTGCAGCCGAAGGTGATTCTGATACTGTTGAAGGTGGTTCTGAGTCTGGTGGTTCATCTGAAGAATCTGTAAACGCATATGAAGTTTCAAAAGTAATTAATATTAAGGAAAACAATTGGCAATCTGTACAAGCTGTCATTTTATTCTCTATCTTCATAATTTTAGGTTATGGATATAGAAGGGGTAAAAAGGATGGTGATGAAATTTAAGCGTAAAGAGAAAGTAAAAAATTTTACTTTCCCAGATTCTCACAACTTGTGGGAATCTGACTGTTGAATTTTACATGGACATTTTTTTAAATGGTTTTTTCTCCTCAATTAATAATAAAATGAGCTGAACATTTTGTTTGGTTTAAAAAATGATGTGAAAATAAAACAAAGGGAAAAAGGTTTTAAAATAAAACTTTTTAAACACGTTATGGGAAATTTTAAGAAACAAAATTCTTTTTTGTTTCTCTTTTTTCTCATTTAAAATAAACAAATTGTGGAGGTGTATATGTTTGGTTTCTTTTCCTGGTGATACTTTAATTTCTTCTGCAATGGATGTTATCTCACAAAGTCTAACAGTACCTGTTTTAATTATTCTTTTAATCATTGTAGTGGCTTCACTATTCCTTTTAGGTGAAATAATAGCTGAGTATTTTAAAAACAAGAAGGTTAAGGTTGGAGATATTTATGATTTGATTTTTAAAATCAGTAATGCAACTTCAATCGAGCATTTGCAGGTTATTGTCAGTCAGTCTGATATTCCTGATTTGCAAAAAAGGATTTTAACTAAAATTTCAGACACTCATTCAATGAAAAAGTCTTCACGTGAAGCGGCAGCAAGACGATTAGTTGAAATGGAAGAAGAACGCATTGACAAGAACTTAAACAAAACTGATATCATTACAAGAATCGGCCCGACACTGGGTTTGATGGGAACATTGATTCCAATGGGTCCGGGACTTGCCGCACTAGGTGCGGGGGATATCAACACTCTTGCAACTTCTCTTACATTGGCGTTTAACACTACTATTGTCGGTATCGGTTCAGGTGCACTGTGCTACGTTTTAGGTAAAATCAGAAAGTCCTGGTATGACAGATACCTTGCTGATTTGGATGCACTGTCTGATGCTGTATTGGATTATATGGATTGATGTGTTATGGTTAGAAGAAAAAGTGCAAGACGTCAAAGAGTAGAAGAAGACCCTATGGCCGGTACTTCCAATTTGGTGGATGCGATGCTTGTAATTGCTGTTGGATTTCTTGTGTTTGTTATTATTTCCTGGAATATGCAGGCGATGATAACTGATGATAATCCTATCCAGCAGTCACAGCAGACCACTGAAATCGATCAGGGTCAACAGTTAGACCAAGCACCTGATACCAGTAACTCTTCAGGTCAGGGTTACACTGAAATGGGTAAGGTGTATAAGGATCCGGCAACGGGAAAATTAATTATGGTTGAGGCGTGACTTCAACCTTTTATTTATTTTATTTTCATGATTAATTATTTTAACACTTAATCATATAATTTATTTTTTAATTAATCACAATTATAATTATTTTAATATTATTTTTAAACTGTAACTTTTTTCACAAGTCAATGTAGATTAACACAACTATTTTCCCTATCTTTTATTTTTCCAAAAGATTAATATATTACTATAGAAATATATTAGTATACAAATATACATTAGATTTTCGGATGTGATTTTGAATGGCAACAACAATTAGGATTAATGAAGAGGTTAAGCAACTTCTGAAATTAAGAAGTGCTGAAACAGGAATAACTCAATTTGATTTGGCAAACAGGTATATTCTAAAAGGCCTTAAAGAAGATGACACCCCAAGCAATATGATGAGCATCAGCGACATTGAAGCAATGCTGTCATTTGACAAACCTGAAGGAGACAAGAACCTGGAAAAGTTGGATGGGGTCTTGCACTCTGATGTGCCGACAAACAGCGTTGAGTTAAAGAAAAACAGCTACAGGTAAAACATGATATTTTTAGACAGCACATATTTAATCGGATTGATGATTGATAACGATGACTATCACGAAAAGGCGCATCAGCTAAGGCCGGTCATCGACAGGGAAAGAAAACTGATAAACAATACCGTGCTGGTTGAGGTACTCAACAGCCTGAAAAAGAACAATCATAAACTTGAACTTGATGAGATAATGGATGCATTACTTGGCTTGGATAAGGTTGTTTTCCTAACAGATGATGATTATGATGAAAGCTTTAAGTTATTTAAGTATTATAATCTAAGCGTTAACTATTCCGATTGCACAATCCTAAAGACAATGATGGACAACAATGTTTCCCTTGTAGTGTCATTCGATTCTGACTTTGACAAAATCAATGGAATAAGAAGAATCTACTTATAAAAAAAATAGCATGGGAAATATTTATTTCCCGATCCTGCTTTTAAGACTGTCAATGTCAAACTTAAGCCTGTCCAACTCCAGCATCAGTTCGTTTTTCTCATTTTCTATTTTTACAAACTCAGGCGATTTGACATGCAGCTTTTTGACTTCAGTGCTGATGGTTACAGCAGACAAATGTTCGATATACTGGTATTTCAAATCTTCAGGGTTTATCATGAAGTATGCCTGATCTGTCTTGTTTTTGGCTTTACCTTGTAGATCATTGACGTCATCGAGACTCATGCCGTCATTATATAGTGCAGATGCGTGGAATTTCCTAAGCATATGGCTTCGGAATCTGTTGTAGGGTCCGATTTTTCCAAGACCCAAATCATCATTGATTCTTTGAAAACTGAGGGTGAAATAGTTGACGCCCATCTTAAAGAGTTTGGATTCGTTGGTTACCTTATCGCTACGTGATAATATATGTGCGTTTATCGCTTTTACTGCCTCTGGACTGCAGTAAGTAGTATAATACTTGTTGGTCTTTTTTCTGCGAATGTTGAAAGTGGGAATGACTGTCTCATCATCCTCAATCAAATCAATAACCTCAAAGATATTCATATCTCTTCGTGGAAGGTATTCTGACAGTGCATCGATGTAATCCTGTATTGTTAAACTTAGTGTTTCTGCTCTTGCACAACCGCTGGATGCAATAAAAAGTATTGCTGCCTTCATGACTGGACTTGCAATGCCCAAGGCCTTTCTGATGATTTCCTTATCCGGCAGATCGCTGAAATAAATCGGCTGAGGTTTCTGGACAGATTTTTCATTGATTTTGGGCAGTTCATAGATTTCCACATCATAGAACTTGTAGAACTTGATGACATTAATCATAACTAATTTAACAGTGTTTAAAGCATAGTTTTCCAAAAGGTATTGTCTGAATTCAAGAAGTCGGGTTTTGATTCTGCGATGTTTCCATTTAACCCCTTTGTTTTCCTCGCTTTCCGCTTCAGTTAAAAGTTCATCCAAGTCCATTTCAAAATAAGTGGAGTATTTCTCCAGTGCATAGACATACAGTCTTTGTGTGCCCGGTGAATGGTTGTAGGTTACAGATATTGCTTTTAAAAGTTCATTGTTTTTCATAGTTTTTCAGCTCCATAAAGTCTTTGTAAAAACATTTTTGAAAAGAGCCAAAACTAACAATTTATGTTAAGTACACTATAATACAAATTTATTGTTTCCATTAAGATATGATTAATATAATCAATAGCTAGCATTTTACTTTCGATTTAATGGAATGGTTCTGACATTAACGGCGACGTTTTTGGTTTTGGTTTTGCTTTTTGAACTGGCGTATATATGCAATGGTTTCTGGATGTGGTTTTTGAATAGTTGATGGTGAGTGTTAATGTTATTTCAGTTTAAATAGTGAATTATCGCAGTCCAAGTACTCTTTCACCCTTTTCGGTTATTATATACATTCTGCCATGTACTTCTTTGGGATTGACACATTCAATAACTCCAAGATCCACTAACTCTTTAATTGCAGCATAAAAGAAATTTCGGCTTATGTGTCTTCCGAATGCAGGATATAATGCATGCATAACATCATCCATATCCCAGTTTTCACGTCCGACCTCACTGTTCCATGTGTAAATCATCTTGCATGTTTTTTCAGAGATTAATCCATTTTCGAGACCCTCTTTAAGATCATCGAATTCAATCACTGAAAACAGATAGCTTTTGGCTGCATATACTCCGTATTTTTGAACTTTTTCTTTTTTGGGAATGCGGCTCATGAAACTTAACGCTTCCTTATTTGTACTCTCCCAGGTCAATCCTGACTTGTCGTTTTCAAGAGTAAAGTCAACTACATACTTATAAATCCAATTTAATAAACTACTGTCGGTTTTATGAATCATTTTTATATGCACCTCCCATGAGTGGGTAATTAATATTTCTTTTATGGAAGGTATTTAAAGAAAATGTGAGAGCATTTGATTAGTAATCATTTTAAAAAAAATTCATAAGATAAATTAGTTTAAATTCCGTATATTCTATTTAACAGTTTTAAAAACTTTGTTTGAAATAACTAAAGCTAATCGTTAATGTAAAAATAAAATAAGTTAACATTAACTGTTAACTTGAATATAAATCTGTGAATATCCATGATGGATCATAAGCTATAAGGTAACCATCATCGCACCAGATGGATCTAACATTACCTGAAGTTGTATCTGCCACCGCAGCCGGATCTCTGTTAATCCAGTTTCCTCCAGTATGTTTTTTATGCTTGAGTCTTAATCTGATATGACCAGTACCACTTACACGGCATTTAACATGGACAAACTGCACGTCATAGCCTAATGATTTAGCTATTCTGTAATACACTTGTCCCCAGTCTACACAATTGGAACCTTTACCTGATTTAGCATCATTAATGGTTTTCTTATCTGTTTTTTGTGAATCGAAATATTTGCTGTATAATTTCTTCTTTGATATAATAGCTAATGCTTCATCTATTGTATTTCCTTTGAAGTCAAATACATTGATAAATAGCTTCATTGTGGAATCATTATAATCAGGAAGTTTAGACATCCTGTATACAATAGCTGGAAGTCTTCCATTTGCTCTAATGTATGCTTCTGTCCTTATGGCCATGTCAACATATTCAGCCTTATCAATCTTCTCTCCATTCTTTAGTATTACATAGTTTGGAAGGAAATCCAAAGACTTGTTGTCTTTAATTAATGCCATTGTATACATTGACACCAGCTTATCGTTTCCTAATTTCTTTGCTTTCTTTTCTATATCTGTGCAGCTGCCTTTCAATGTTAGTATCTGATAAAAGTCACGTTTTTTGTATTTCTTTTTATTTTGAATCAACCAGTAACATATGGAGTTCATGGCCTGACAAAAGCTTGTCCAACTAATATTATCTTTTTTATTATCTGACATATTATATTATTTATATATAATAGCTAATATATTTATTGCAAACTTATTAAAACTATTCAAAATTCATGCAGAAATTTTTAATTTTTGTTCTTAAATCACATGTCCATAGAACCCAATTTCTAAAAAAATAAAAGAAAATTATTAATCATATCAACTTATTGATTTTAATAAGTCCTCACCACATTCAATAGTATTCCTGATTTGATTTTCAAAAGATTCAAAAGCTCCGATAGTAATTTCATAATCTTCAGGTTCCAATTCATATAACAAAAATGCACTATAAGTAACTTTAGGCATTCCCTTTTCAGATAATCTTTTACATTCATCAAATAAATTATCTAATTTACTATTAAATTCAATGACTTTTTTGATTTGAAAATCATCATAAACATCAGGTACAAAGTTTATTAACCTATCCCAATTTTCATGATTTATTATGGGAAACTTGGTTAAATAATAATAAAAATTTGATATATCTTCTAAAGTCCCTGAATCATACAATTCTTTTGTAGTAACATTCAAATATGATTTTTTAAAGTTTTTTATATTGGTAAGATTCAATTCAATTTCAGATTTTAGAATAATTGATGCTCCTTTCTTTTTCTTATAAATTTTATATTCTTCTGTGAAATACGTCAAAGCCCATGCTGAAAAAGCACCTACTAATGCTGCAATAATTGTGGAATCTATTGAAAACATAACAATCAAGATTCTTTTTGAGATTTATAATTTAAAACTCTTTTGTAACAATCAATTGAAAAATATTATAATATTTATCAAATTTATCAAAATTACTTATTTTAATGACACCAACCATTCATTTAATCTAAATGCATCATTGGAACCATTTTTAATTAAAAAATCTAAAATTAAGGAAAGATCATTCTGAATTTTAATATCTTTCATTATATTTTGTGAATTTAAACTAACATATTTTTTAACAAAATGCTCCAAGTTACTAATTGTTCCTTTTTCTACATTATTAAAATCACTTTTACCCAATATGATTTTTATCCAAGTTAACCCTGATAAAATGAACTTATCTTTAATTACTATTTTAGAAATGGAATTTAAAATAAACTCATACTCTCCAAGTTCTTTGCAAACTCTCCTGTAAAACTGTTTTTCTATCTCAACAATATCCTCACTCAACTCAAAATCATTTTCTAGTTGATAATTTATAACAAATTTGGTCAATACCTTTTCTAAATAATATTTCCCCTTATTTTCATGATTCTCCAATATCTTTTCTAAAAACATCCACCAAATATCCCAGAATTCAACAATAACATCATCTCTAACAACACTTACAAATGAATTAAATAATTCATATGCACCTTCACTTATTCTAAACTGATTTAAAAAGGGAGAAATATATTCCTTCAAATTCGATTTATTCATTAGGATTACATTGCAGAATCTCATTAAAAAATCATATCTAACAAAATAATATTTAGAACTATCTAAATGAGAATCCTTATCAAACAAATCATTTGCAAAAAGTTGGGAAACAAACTTAAACAACTCCAAATGCAATTCATCATTTGAGTTTTCAGGAATTGTTTGAAAAATTACATTTGATGAAATTAAATTTAAATTATCAAACTCAAATTCATTATAATCCATAATGAGTTCTAATTCATTTTCATATTTATCTAAAAATTTCTCTACAGCCCATGCAAAAAGATTATGAATATTTGAATTCCTATTTTCTCGTATTATTTTAATATAAATATCATCAAAATCTTTTTTAAACTTAGAGTAACAACATAAAATACTGTTAACACAATTTGAGTGTTGAATGTATAATTTTCTCAAGGCAATAACTGAAAAAGATGAAAAATAATTACTTGCATCAATTTTATTATCATTTAATAAAATCAACAATAAAATTACCATAAACTCTAATCTATCATTTGGAAATATATCAAACAAGTAAACTAAAGCATCGGTTCCAATATCCAATCTATCTGAAATTTGATAAAAATAATGTTCGTCAAACAACGGAACACATATATTATTCATGATGATATTTTTACATAATTCTTTATCATCATCTTTTAACGAATCAGAATAAAATTTCAACAAACAAAATGAAACCCTTACTGGAAGATTATCCACATAAATATTCAATTTTAAGTTATTTTCATTTAAATCAATTATAAATTGATTTAATTCCCCTAAAACATTATTAATATCCTCATCATATTTTAAAAGATTTTCAGGGATAGGCTCATTATTTATTTTTGCATCAACCCAATTACTTAAATCAACATACTTAAAAATATCATTAACCTCCTTGAAAGAATTTTCTGAATCTTTTTTTAAATCTTTATCCTCATTAACATTCTCAAAAGATATTTGAAAACCTTCATCAGTTTCTTGCTTTATTGGTTTAAGATTTCTTCGATCGATTCTAGACAATACTTTTCTATACCTTAAAATATCTTCCTGAGCTAAATTTTTAGAATTTAACTCTTCTAAATTATTATCAATTAACTTTTGTATAGATTCAAGTCTATCTTTAAAAATATCTTCAGAAATGTTTTCACGTCTAATATATTGATATGTGATAATCAAACCTTCCAAATTCATTTTACGAAATTTTTGATTACATGCATCCAATCTTTCTTGAACCAAAAACTGTCTATTAAATGGTGCAATTGTACATAAAAATTTAGCTTCAGATTCTTGAGTCCATCTAATTGTATCATATATAAATAAATCAAGTGTATTAAATAAAATTAATGCAATATCAAAGAAATTATCCGGATATGCTAATACTATACTACTCACAACTGCAGTTAATGATGCAGACTTTGATTTGAGTAAAATTTCCTTCAATATTATTTCAACATCATCAAAATTATTATTTTCACATTCTTTAAGCAAAAATTTCTCTAATGCCATGTGAATGATTTTTAACAATGTAGGAATTACTGGAGAACCAGATCCCCTATAACATTGCCACAGAGAGTTTGAGATGTATTGTTTATTTTTTATTCCATCAATTTCTAATTCAATTTCATTAATACGATATGAATTATCCTTTTCAGTAGGATAGTTTTCAACATGATGGCCAATGGAGTTATTTACAAAATTTATTATAAAATCTATAGTTTTTTGTGAATTATACATTAATAAGTACAAAATAGGAGTTTCTAAAGGACTTGCATAAACATACTCCCAAGTAATATTTTTATCTATCAAAAAACTTCTTTCATATTCTGAAAAATAATATTCCGATTCATTATCATCAATCCAAAATAAATTCGCTAAATTTAATATGGTATCAGGTAAAATTTCACATATATTCCCATAATTTTCCATACTTAATATCCTCATAGACAGCATATAATAAGGATTTCGACTTTTTTTCCAATGATTTGATAATACATTATTTAAAATTTCTTCAAGTTCCTTTTTAATTTCTTTTGAACCTAAAAGGATAATGGAAATACAATCATTTTTAAGTTTATCCACATTGTAGTATTCATTTTCTTCCAAATTTTCATAAAACTTTAATCCAATTAATGAAGATTTTCTGGTAGTATTTCCTTCAGAATAATGTTGATTCCAGTATAATAAATAAGGTACAATTATTTCGATTTGAGATTTGTTCCATTTATCCAAATTATCATATAAAAATAAAATAAAAATACTCCAATAAGCTCCATAAGGTTTGTAAATAATATTATTTGTATGTTCTTTTACCAATTTTGAAAACTCAGAATCACTTTCTTTTCTAAAAATTGTTTGCAACCAATATAATAATCTTTTTAAGATATACTCATTATTTACTATTTGAAATTTATATTTTTTCAAAAGTAATTCAAATTTATTTGAGATTACGACTGTAAAGATAGTTTCATCAATCCATGATTCCCCACATTGCCCATCAAGGATAATAAAATCTAAAAATTCAACAATACTTTCATAATTATTATTTAAACGATACAGTAACCATTTTCTATAACCTACTTTAAATTTAATTGAATCATTGATTTGTTTAAAAAATATTTCATAATCTCCTGTAGATTCATTAAAAGTTTTATTAATTATTCTATCCATACCCCAATCTTCATAGATATCATGACAAAAATAATACTTATCCGAAATATTACTAATAATACCTTCCCTTTGAAAATCATTTAATATTTCCTGACAAATACTGTCAATCTCAAATTTAAAGTATGGATTAATGGATCTTTTTTCAATAAACTTTAGAAAACATTCCTCTCTTTTATTAGAGGCATTCCCATATTCATAATGTGATTTTTTAATTATCAAATCCCATAACACATTTTTAATTTCATTTTCATTATTTAAATCAATACTCCTAATATTAGATAAATATGCATTTAAATAAAACAAATTTTGAAGTGATTTTTTAAATTTAATATTATTTGGTAACTTTAATTTATTATCTTCAAATAATTTATTTAACTCATTTAATGACAATTCTTTTACATTTATTTCATCGACTTTAAAGTTAAAATTTACTTTTAGATTCAATTTTAAACTATTAGAATAATTTATCCTAGAAGTGAAAATAATTTTCCAAGAATCTTGAATCATCAATTTTAAAAACTCATTAATAACAATTTGATTTTTCAAAGTACCTATTAATTCAGCAGAATCTATTAAAATAAATTTTTCATCAAAATCATTGAAAAACTCCCTAAAGTCATTTAAAGACAAATTAAATCTATTAAAAAAGAATTGAATATTATCTACATCAAAATCCTCTGGTTTGAACATTAAAATAGGACTATCCTTTTGTTTTAAATATTCTTTTGCTAAAGCAGATTTGCCACATCCAGGAGTTCCATTTATCAACAAACAATCATTTTCAGATATTTTTTCATCAATTTCATTTATATATGAATCCCTATTAATTTTAATTACATTCTCATTAAGTGTTAAATTGTCTTTAATATTTTCAAACAATGAATTTGAATAAATAATCAACTCTTCAATATAATCCAAAAACGATTTTTCCTTACCAAAAAATTTATCATGAATTCTTTGGTTTTCAGGTTGAAATAGAATCACATCAAACCGGCTCTTTAAATACCATTCAATTTTTACACCTTTTGATTTAGCATAATTTTCCACTTTAATTTGTTCATCAGGTCTATTATCACCATTTTTACGGCCTTGGCCATATTCCTTATTTATATAAAATTCAATTTTAGATAAATCAGGATAATCTCTTTTTGCAAGTCTAATTGATTCTTTTAAATCTGAAGTATGGTCTGACAATTTTGTTTCATAAAACTTTGCTTGAAAACCAATACATTCATCATCCACTTTAATAGGTCTTTTTTCAATTCCCCTTTGATTGAAGTAACCAAAAATCCCTTCTTTTTTATCATATTTTTCACAAAATAAAAGATAAATCATTTCCTCAAAAGCTTTAGATTCATTACCTTCATTTTTTACATTAAATTGAGCCCAGTCAACCATTCAACCACCTTGATAAAAAATTGGAAACATAATAAATAATATATTAATTATTTTATTTAAAATACAACATCAATTATCCTAAAAAAACAAGAGTAAATAAAAATCTGAAAATAAAAGAAAAAAATAATAAAAAATCATAATAAAGTTTCCACTTCATTTATGAATTTTTCAGCCTGTAAAATAAGTTTTTCAGCGTCTTCTTCTGTAAAAGTTTTTGAATAACCATAACTAGAATCGTTTCTAGTCTCACGGGCATCATAAAGGTATCCATAGGTTTCCTTGCTAAGCAATCCTGTTTTGACGTATTCCTTGGCAAGTTGTCTTAAGGTTCCCTCATGGGTTTTTGGGGAAATGCTCTTTTTAAGAAGTAATGCCAGAGCAGAGGAATACATTGCATAATAAGACATGGTGACTGAGTCCCTATATTGTCCGCCTTCATATAACATTTTACTTGAGATTAACTGACTTTTTCCAACATTGATTGCATCTTTTGGATTATCCAATTACTACACCTTCTTTAAGTACGTTAGTTAAGAATGGATAATCTTCTACTTTTTTGAATTCATCTTCTGTCATTAATCTTGGGGATATAACTTCATCTTTTTCTAAAATTATATCCATAGCGATTTTGTGGATTTCCGGTTTGATTTTATCTGCAATTGGAGATACGATTAAGATATCGATGTCTGACTCTTCATTGTCGTCTCCACGAGCTACAGAACCGAATAACATTATTAATTTAATGTCATCTGATTTGATGGTTTCTGCAAACTCCTTGGCTATTTTAATTCTATCATGCACATAAATCACCCAGTACAATAAGTAATATATTATATTAAATTTATTTATAATAAATATATTGCTTGAACAAAACTTCAAAGATTATCCCGAATCATTCAATAGAATGATTATCTAAGTAATTATTTGTTTTATTAAGTATTTAAGTATTTATATATTAAATAAAGCAAATATTACTGGATATTTACAAAATTACAATGTTAAAGCAATACTTATCTTCCAATATTACAAAGGCTTTGAGATAACCTTCACCTTGCCATTTACAATTTTCCAATCATACCTTCGATAAAGCGATACATTGCTCATAACCTTAATATACTCCAGCTTTAAAAAGTCCGGATTGTCCTTGTAATAGCTTTCCCTTGTCTTGTTTTTTCCACGGCCATGCAACAAATCAATACTGTCCATAGCCAAGAGATCACCTTCCAAGGTTCCCTGACTCAGGTATGTTGAGTTGAACTTACGAAGCATGTGGGGGCGAAGCCTTGCATACCCGCCGATCTCTCCAAAGCCCAGATAGTCATTGAGCACTTTGAACTTGTAATTGACATGGTTTAACTCATACTTTAAAAGCGGACTTTCCAAATCGAAGTCCTCCTGCTTTAGCTTCACTTTGGCAATCCTCTGCACGCATTCGGGATTGAGGAATGTGTAGTAGGGCTTATCGGTCTTTTGTCGAAGCAACTTGCAGGTGCATACCACATTGTTTTTTCGTGACAGATATTTCATTGCATCTCTAAAATCGTCTTTTTTGTGATACATCCTTGTTCCTTCAAAGAATGTCAGGTTGGTCATGAATTTGGCCTCACACCTAGTTGTACCTGATGAAATCATCACCAATATCCAGAGCTTCAGATTATCATCTGCAAACTCTAAAGCTAGCCTCAGTTCATCCTTGGTCGGCAAATCATCAAAGCTTATTACATCGTTTCTGGCAACATGTTTACTGTTCAATGGCGGAATAAAAGGTATCTTTACCCTGTTGTAATGGTAGAATGTCTTGATTTTTGATATTGAGTTTGGTATTGTGCTTCCTATATTGTTTTTAATCAGATGGTCTCTAAATGAGATTATCCTGTCATATATGCTTAATCGGTTTTCCGGAATGTTGTTTTCCTGTTCGGTTATTGCTTCTGCCAACAGGTCGCATAGACTCATGTTGTGGAATGTTGTGTATTTGTTGAATGTTGTCTTGTATGATTTTTTAGATCCAACACTATGACCTGATTTTATGTGAAAATCATCTATCAAATCCTGGTCTCTAGTAAAATACATTTTCATAACCTCTAAATTATTTTCGATTGATTAAATATGCATCCAAATGTAAAATGCATTTCGTAATATTCTAGTTATCCACCAAGTATATATAAGTTATGTTACTGTATTGATACCTGAAACAGAAAAAGAAATCAGATACTATCTTTTAAACTTTATAGTTCTTTTAATAGTATCCTTGCCATAAGTCACTTTATAAGTGTATTTTTTACCTGCTTTAAGCTTTTTGTAGACACTTTTTTTAATTGTAAATGCTGCAACGCCTTTACTGTTGGTTTTAACCTTAAATGTCTTCTTGTTGAACTTCAAGGTCACGACCTTGTTTTTAAGGTACTTGCCGTTCACTTTCCTCAAGCTAACTTTGATTTTAACCTTTTTTGATGACTTTTTGACATTGATGTTTTTTGCTTTTATAATGGATTTGACAACAACCTTATTTTTAACAGAAACACCACCATAGCTGGCTGTTATAGCATATGTTCCCGGCTTGAGATTTATTTTAAAAGAGGCGTAACCGTTCTTATCGGTTTTGACACTATACTTTTTACCGGCGATGGTGATTGTCACTTTCACACCTGCCCCAACAGCCTTGCCACTTGAGGTATAAGCTCTGACCTTGAAACACTTGTTTTCACCATAGTTCTGGGTTAAATCATTATTATTCATCAATCTGTTGAATATAAAAATTGAATTGTATGCAATCTCACCTGTTTTTGGGTTGATTGCCTCAATAACATACCTGCCGGGATTCAGGTTGATGTTCAGCCTTGAAATGCCGTTAGGAAGAGTTGTTGCAGTAAATGACCTATCACCAATCCTGAAAGTTACCTTGAAATTGCCTATTGCCTTACCTTCACAGTCAAGGAATACTGCAAAGTATTGGGATGATGTACCATACTGTTTGGTAACGTCAATGCCCGATACGGTTGATTTTACTTCAACGGACACATTCAAATCCTTAAAGCAATACCTTTCAGAGCCATTATACCTTATTGATGCTGTGTAGTTTCCGACATTTAAATTAAGCTTCAGATAAACCTTGCCTTCACCATCAGTTGTAAGCTGATATTCCTCATTGTTTAGTTTAACATGGATGATTTGATTTTCCAACGGGTTGTTGCTTGCATCGGTTAAAAGGACTTCTAGCTTCTGATTTCCTTTATAATACATTGTGATGTTATGTGAAATCAGAGCAACATCAATTATCTCATCAACCCTAAATGAACCACTTGTGCTTTGAGATGTGTAATTTTCATTGCCTTTATAGAATGCCTCATATGAATAGACTCCGATTGGAAGTCTACCAATGACCAGATTGCCTTTGCCGTTGCGTATGACCACATTATATTCTCTAGAATTGAGTTTAACGCTTACAGTACCATTCAAACCCTCATCATTTGAAGTTAATCTAACACTGATGGAAACCCTCTCATTTACCACCACATCCCTGATTTCAACAGATAATCTGGTTTTCTTTTGAGAGATATTGATTATGTAAGTTGTATTTGACGGATTGTAATTGTTATCCCCCGGATAATATGCCTTAACTGTGTATACTCCAGTATCCAATGGTGAAATGTACCACAATGCTATTGCCTCATCAATTTCCTTATCCCTTGAAGTGTAATATCCAGGCATGCTGAATGTAACATGACCTGATGCTTTAGGCGAGAGATAGGCATAAATCAAAACGTTTTCACCAAGTGCAGCATCCGCCTGTATGAAAATTTCAGAATCCGCTTTGGATACTTTAAAGCTGGTGGAATTAGAAGAACTGATATAATATGTATCCCCATTATAAATGACAGTCAGATTGTAAATGCCAGCATTTAAATTATCCAATGACAATAGTGCCTCACCGTCAGCAATTTCTATTGTTTTTGTGATGTCTCCAATTGTAAATGTCACGTTTCCTGTTGCGTTGCTGTCCAGTTTAGCAGAGACATTGAAAGCATCACCATAAGTTATATTAGCCAATTCCAGAATTACCTCGCTTCTTAAATCCTTGATATAAAAAGTGGAATTTAAAGAATTCGGATTATAATTTCTATCACCATCATATGTAATATTGATAATGTGGTTTGCTCCACCGATATTAGGTACAAATAAAACCGCCTGATTATTTTCAATTTCAACAACAGTTGACTGCCCATCCAAAATAAATATTACATTACCATAAGTGTTATCAGACAGCGTCAATGTAATGTTTGCATCCTCACCAGAAATTACATTACTGACCGCCAAATCAAAAATTGAATCAGCCTTATCAACCTTAAACATAACTGATTTGACTGTTGAGTTGAAATAGTCATTAGTATAAAATGCATTTAAACAATAATCATCAGCATCAATATAAGAAACAGTTATTTGTGCTTTTCCATCACTTATATTAACAATTTCACTGAAAACACCATCAACTGTAAAATTAACACATCCTTTGACGTTTTTATCAAAACTTGCAGTAAAAACCAAAGGAGTACCATAAGTCTCATTAGTAGCAGTGAGATTAAACAAGATCTTTTTAACTTCCAGACTATTGGTTATTGTTTGATTTTTATAACTTGCAGTGATTGTATAATTGCCTTCATTTAAGTTTAGCTTAATGTATCCATAACCGTCATCATCGGTAGTGACGTTATACAATATGTTTTTGAAGTTTATTGTTACAACTCTTGACGGCAATGGCACGCCGCTTGGTTCAATCAGTCTGAATGTGTAGTTAAAGTCATTATGTTCATATGAACTTACGTTTTCACTCATCAGTATAAATTCATCAGCAACACCAATTGTAGTGTTCCAGCCAGCATCCGCCCAGTAATCATCACCCTCATAATAGACATAAATATAATTAGTTCCCTTATCGTAATTGACCGGGAAATTAGCCTCACCATTGGTGAGATTCAAGCGATAAACCTTATAATTAATATAAACACTGACTTCACCAGTACAGTTCTTATTACCAGTTTTGACAAGGATGTTTCCTTTAAAAGTGATTTCATTATAATTCACTTTTACATTTAATGTTGTCGGATATTTCAATACACTAAAAGAATGGCTTGAAACGGCTTTTGAAAACTTGGCATCACCGTCAAAAACCAGCTTCAGATTATAATCCCCTGCCCTAAGGTTAGGTATGGTAATGTTTGTAGTAGTGTCATTTAAAAATATCAGATAATTATTGCCGTTAATATTTAATATAGCTTCTCCTCTTAAATCATCCGGATTAACTGTGATTTTAACGGTTTGAGTTTCACCTAACATAATGTCCGGCGCTGTGATATTAAATACCGGTTTGTATTTCTTGATTTTTAAAACACCACTGACATTAGTGCTTTTGAAATAGGCGTTTTCCACATAAGATACTGTAATGTTGTATTCACCTTCACCAAAACCTGTTAAAGCTATCCTATTTTCCTGATTATCATATAAGTATATTACCTTTTTTCTTATGCCGTTAATGTATAGCACTGCAGTTGACTTGGAACCCGCAGGATCTAAATTGACATTGAGATAATAACTTTGATCTATGAAAAACTCAGGAATGGTTAAGTTCATGTATACGCTTCGTTTATTAACAGTGACTTTTGATGAATAGTATGATTTAAAATAATTACTTGATCCATTATATGATACTTCAAGGTTGTAACTTCCAGGATTTAAACCGTGTATTGTATAATTTGCATGACCATTTATGAGTGTAATATTATATACATTACCACTAATAAAAATCAGCACTACACCGTCAGGATTCAGATTATCCTCACCCCTAACACTAACATCAATAATTAAATCATCCATATAACTTAAATTACTGTTTACATTAACATCAATGTTTGTTTTGATTTTTCCCACATCAACCTCAACGATTTTGGAAAAATCATTCAAAACAACAGGAACAAAATACAATCCTTTAACGTGAGTGTCACTGAAAGTATAGGTAAGCTGATTAGCGAAAGTATAATTCTCCTCATTGATTTTAATATCTGTTTCAGGCACTAAATCCAAATTCAAAGTTGCATGTGTATTAGTTATCCAATTAATTTGAATATCACTTGATTTGCCAATGTTTAAAGCAGAATATTGTGGTGTGATGTTTAAAACCAGCCATGAATTTACCTTCTCATCTAAATTTAAGGCACCTGTGGCATATGGGTTTTCATTTGAGCCCCACCAGTTGTTGTCCAATGATATGATTTCACCGCTGGAGATATAAACATCCTTTGACACTCCTTCAAAAGGAGCATTTCCCAAAAAGAGATTATAAGTTAAATTCAATTCACCTGTACTGTAGATTGTTGGTGAACCTCTACTTGGAATTGAATACACGCCAGTGTTGTTTCTAAAAATGTTGCTATATGCTGTGAAGGTTCCTGCATTATAAATGGCACCATAAATATATTGGAAATTAGCTTTGGAGACAACATTATCCTCAACTATGGATCGGATTAATTTGAAGTTGCCTGTATTATATATTACTCCTCCTCGTGATTCCTGTGAAGAGCGGGAATTGGCAATTAAAGTGTTATCAATTGTCAAATCACCATTGTTGGCAATTACACCACCATATGAAAAATCATCACTCAAAGATTTTAAAAATTCTGAATGATTGATTATTAGTTTTCCGTTGTTGTAGATACTTCCACCATAGGAGAACAATCCTGAAGTGGAATGAGCGATATTTGAGATGAATTTTGAGTCTATTACTGTTAAAGTACCACTGTTACTTATTGCACCTCCATAAATGTTTTTATTGTTGTTGCTGTAGTCCAGGACATTGTATTGGAATGTGCAGTTGTCAAGTATGACTTCACCGCTTCTGATTTCAAGAGCAGATCCGTAAACTGAGTCAGGATAATTAATACCGTAAGATTCAGGAGACTTATATGCATTAACAAAGACCATATTTTTAAAAGTGACCTTAGCATTACCTGTAACTGTAAACAAATAGTTTTTGCATTCACCATCAACAACCGTGTTGTTTCCAATGAAATTTACTGATTTATCAATGATTACTCTTGTGTTTTTATCACCGGCATATGTGTCGCTTGTTAAATAGATATCTGAACCGTTATCTGCATTATCAACTGCCTGACTAATTGATTTAACAGGACTTGTAATGTTACCGGTATTTAAATCATTACCTGCTTGATTATCAATATAAATTGATGAATCATGATTTATATCCTCCAATTCCATCGTATCATTCACTTCAGCACTTACTGCTGAAATGCTTAATAATACTGTGAATATGAGGATTATTAGTATTGTTTTTTTGAAAATCTTTAACACCTCAAAATTTATCGCCAATATTTTAAATTATGTTAAAGATGATATATAAAAATATTGAAAAAAAGAAGTATGATTAGTCAAATTTTTTGACTAATCGAAATTTGAATTTTTACGTTTATATCCCGCAATTATTAAAATCAATGCAGCAATCACATAAAATATTGAAGGTATAAACTCACTTTTGGTTAAATCTTCAATTTCATATGCTTTTTTAGAAACACCTGAAGACCCACCACCAGATTGTGACCCTCCGACTAATGATTGAGTGCCTGCATCAGATGGAGTTGCATCAGTATTGTTAGACACTATATCTGATGAAACAGCAGTTGTAGCCTGTGATGATGAATTACTATATGAGTTGGAATTACCATTATCATGGGAAATTCCATTGTCAGCACCATTATTGTTATTGCTACTGCCTTTATCCTCATTAATTTTTCTATCACCATCACTATGTCCTGTTGGATTATCAATAATTGTTTGAGTATACATTTCACTATTCTGTGAAGATGTACCTGGAATTATTGGATTATAAACCGGTTTGTTGTTATTGCTTACAGGATTAATGCCTGATCCATCAATAACATTTGAAATACCCTTATTATTAACAGGAGTAATATAAGAATATTCCTCACCATTGTCCAGATTATTGTTCAGATTTGCAAAGTAATCAAAAGCCCTTATGACCTGATTGTTTTGAAAATTGATATTGTCATGTCTTGACAAATCACCATAACTAAAACCGTCATAGCCGTTTTTTGCATTTTCATTATAAGAGACTAAAAGATTATTCGCCACAGTCGAATCCTTGGAATCCAACAGATACACAGACTTGTAACCGTCACTGAATACAGTATTATTCTGTATACTGTAGGTATGGTCGCCGTCTGTGGACTGGCGGTAACTTACTCCATAAATATTATCGTCAATGTTTACCGGACCGACACTGTGCACTTCAATGATATTGTTTTCAACAGTTGAATTGGAATCCTGGGTTTCCACACCTGCAACCAAAGCCCATTCATGAGTTCCTGCAAGACCTGTAACGTTAATGCGATTATAGGTTATTGACAATTCCGTATTTCCATAGTAGTTTTGAGAGTAAATCCCAATGTTTGGACCGTTGGAAAATGAATACAAATCATTTCTTGTAATGTTCACCTTACTAATTGGTCCTGAAATCTGAATAGGATATGCAGTTCCTGCAGCCAGCCTTCCACCGGTCGTTACAATCGAGATATCATTATTTACTACAGTTAGATTATTTAAATTATAAATATCCATTCCGTATAAATAATTGTCAAGACCAGGATATGTGATAAAATCACTCATATGAATAGAGTTATTAGCTATCAGTGCATTATCACACTTACTGATCAGTAAACCATCTAAAGTAGGATACAATGAATCTTGTCTGTAATTAACCTCTGAAATAATAGTATTGTTTATGAACCTTAATTTATTGCAGTTTTCAACACCTACTGAAAGTACAAAGTCTGAATCCAGGCTAGTGCCATGAGCACCATGATTAACATCCTTTAAAGGCAAGGATGTTGTGATTGTGTTGTTTTCCATTAAAGAATCCTCATAGTTGATTACTTTTATGGCACAATTATAAACATTAATGTCATTGTTGTGGCCTTCAAAGTTGATTTTAGAGTTAGTCAGTCTCAAGTTCCTTGAAGACATCCTGTCGCCAACACCGCAAATCGCATAAGCCTCACAATTATAAGGCACATTATAGTTGATGTCAAGATTATCCAGATATATATTATTAGTATTGAATATTATTACCGCACCATCATTATCGCTTAAATCACAATCCAAATCAAACTTAAGATTTGACATTGAAACATTATCTCTGCAGATATCAAAAACTGTGTTTTTGAAAACCGCCCCATCACCTTTAATAGTGATATTTTGAGCATTGATTGACAACTTACCTAGATTACTGAAAGTGCCCTCAAAGACAAAATCCATATTGTCATAATCATCTTCCAGATTACTGTCTTTGAAATATGTGGCGATATTTTCAGGAGTAATATAGATTGTCTTATTTTGATTTACATCCGGTTCATCAGGCACATCGGGAATATGTGGAACTTCAAGAACAGAATCACTGACATTGACATCTGCCTGAGAATCATCTGAAATATCCTCAAGAGCCAGATTATCAACACTGATACTCTCTTGAGAATCATCAGCCACACCAATATCGCTTGCATGAACCGAAGATAATGCCAACAATAACACCAATCCTAAGATCAATTTCTTCCAGATTACCAAATCACCTCCTAAACTTTTAAATGATTAAATAAACATGATAATATTAAAATAATAGAGGAGTGAAATCCTCTATTTAAATTTTATAGTCTTTTTCACCTTGTCTTTACCGTAAATCACTTGGTACGTGTACTTTTTACCTGCTTTAAGTTTTTTATATATGCTGTTTTTAATGGTAAATGTCACAACGCCTTTACTGTTGGTTTTAGCCTTGAAGGTTTTCTTGTTGAACTTCAAGGTTATGACCTTGTTTTTCAGGTACTTTTTGTTAACTTTACTTAAAGTAACTTTGATTTTAACAGTTTTAGCTGACTTTTTAGCATTGATGTTTTTGGCATTTACAATGCTTTTAACAGTCACGGTATTTTTGGTTACTTTACCATTGTATGATGCTTTTATTGTGTATTTTCCAGGTTTGGCAGCTATCTTAAAGCTTGCAATACCATTGCTGTTGGTTTTGACATTATAGTTGGCTCCATTGAAGTTAATCTTAACTGTTTTACCTGAAAGTGGAATATTGTCTTGTGTAAGTTTTAGTTTATAGTAGGAATTGCTAGTGTATAAAACAGTAATGTCATTTCCTTTTAAAACAGTTAGGGCAGGCTTAACTGTGAAGCTGACAACACTACTGGTTTTATTAAACCTCAAATCACCACTATAAGTAACATTAACATTATAACTGCCTGCAGGCAAATTAGGAATAACTTTAACTATAACCCCCTCTGCAATTGCCTCATTATAAGTAACTCCATTAACAGCAAATGAAACATTGCCTGTTGCCTGGCCATCCAATTTGATAGTGATGAGAGTATCTTTACCTTGAGTGCTGCTTGATACTTTAACATCCAAAGAAGGATTTTTCAAAGTACTCTTAGATAATGCAAAGACTTTATTATCCTCAGAAGTTACATAGATAACACCATTCTTATCCATAACTGGAGAGCCTATGATTTTGGATTTCAAATCTGATTTCCATAAAACATTACCTTCTGATGTGATTTCATAAAAGAGATTATCACAGCCAAAGTATAAAGTAGTATTTAAACCAATTAAAACACCAGAAGTAACGTTTAAATTGGAAACCAGATATTCTTTACCGTTATTTACCAAATCATACTTGTAAAGGTTGCCTTTGGAATTTGTAGCATATAGGAACTCAGAATCTGAAAACAATTGATTGCCGGCACCACCAGTTATCCTGGTTTTCCACAATTGAGTGCCCTGAGGATTATATGCAACAATCACATCACCTAAAACAGCATAAATACTATTATCCTCACCAACCACCGGTCGGACATTTTTAAAATCACCAGTGATAATGGAATTTGATCTTAATGTTTTGGCATCAATTATTCTAAGCCTGCCCTCACTTAAAACGACAATAACATTTTCGTTTAATGTTGGTGAAGCCAGAGGAGTATATTTGCCAAGGTCAATCAAGGTTGGATTTCCTCCACCTTCCCATAACCTATATGGAATCTTAACAAGATTATAAGTTCCCGTTTTTGTTTGATATTCACTTACAATATAAATATTTGCATTGGAATCAATTACCGGAGCATAGACACTTGATCCCTGATACAAGTTGGAAGAGCCATACTTTTCACCGCTGCTTTGGTTAATGAAATACAATGTGTCACCGGATTTAGGTGCAATTACAACATCACGACCAATACATGTTCCTGAAAAACTGCTTTCACGAGTATCCGGAACAAATACATAATTCAACACACCATCTGGAGTGAATGAATAAATATTATCCTTAGTTGCAATGTAAATGTTGCCATTACTGTCGATGGTTAAATCTCCTGCAATTTCCCCATCAATTTGAACACTCCAGATGATTTCACCATTAGTTTGTGATTCATAAATTGTCTGATGAGTGTTTTGTGTGTTTGCTCCATTATCTGCCCATTGAGGGGATTGATATTCACAAACTTTAAATTCAGTTGTATTGGAAACTGTAAAGTAATTATTTCCTTCATAAATTGCAGTGAATGTGTATTCTCCAATTTCCAAATCTTCCATGACATATTCAATATTTCCTGAAATTGGTATTGTGATTGTATCCTCACCGATGGTGAAAGTACCTGTTGTTTTTGCTGGAACAATGATTTTGATAACAGCATCTTGACCAATCATAATATCACTAGCACTAATGGAAAATGTTAAATTGCTTTTAGCAATTGTAAAAACAGATTCCTCTGTTTTATTGAAGTATGTATCATCACCAGTATAGAAAACAGTGATGTTTTTATTAACTCCCGCATCCAGATTAGCTATTGTGATTTGGGCTTTGCCTCCTGTAACACTTGAAGTATTTGATACACCATCAATAGTTACGGTTACATTACCTGTTGCATTAATGTCATATAAATTAACATCAATGACTGTTATTTCACCATAAGTAATGTTATCCACCTTAATATCCATTTTAGCTTCAATATTGTCAACCTCTATTTTAATGGAATCTCTGCTTTGCAAGTATTTATCATTACCATTATAAATTACAGTAATAATGTAGTCTCCACGTTTAATGTTTTTGATAGTGTAATTTACCTTAGACTCATTTAATGCTAAGGTTACAACTTTATTGTTAATGTAAAGTGAAATATTACCTGTTGCATCATCATTTGTTGAAATTGTGATAATTAAGTCTTTGTCAACTTCAATTTCACTTAAATTGACTTTAACAAATGAATCATACTTATTTATAGTAACATTAGTTATTTTTACTTGTGAAGAATACTTCTGATTGCCCTCATAATTGACAATGACATTGTAATTATCTGCACTTAAATTACTGAAAACAAATTTCATGTTTGAAGTTGTGATTTCTTTAACTTGAGTGATATTTCCAACAGTTAATGTCATATTACCAGTTGCATCACGCGGAACAGTAATTTGAATAATTAAATCCTCACCCACCAATATATCAGATGTTTTAATACTGATATTTGGATTGGATTTTAAAAATTCAAAGCTAAGAGAGGTTCTGATATCATTATAACCAGCAATTAATGTTGCATTTTCAAAACTGGTTAAAGTAAATATGACCTTTGAATTTAATGGAGTAATATTAACATTTGTTATTCCATTAATTGGATTTAGATTTAAATTGATTTTTGGTAAACTCAAATATTTAGTAATATTTAAGTAAAAAGCAAATTCTACATTTGCAAATTGATTATTTTCCAATTTACTTTTATCAGATAATGCTTTTAGTATTAACCAGTTGGCAATATTTAAATTAATTGGTTTGATTTGATTTTCCAAAGTGCTACCCCACCAGTTATAATCCAAAACATAATTAGAACTACCTTGAATAACTTCAGTATTGTTTAATAAGATTGAGTCTTGAATGCTGGTAAAACCATTATTCATAACAATAAGATTATTATTTGTAAAAATTGACTTGGAAATTACAATTGAATCCCCTTCAATAAGTCCAGATACTTTATTATGATTGAAAATACAATTCTGAACTGATAAAGTTGAATTATTCCCTTTAATGAAAATATTTCCACTTAAATTAGTGATTTTCAGATTTTTCAATGCGAAATTATTATTAGTTAAAAATGAAGTAGCACCTGTTAATGTTGCATCATTTTCACCTTTTAAAGTTAAATCATACTTTATAGTTAAATCAGATTCATTGTATTGTCCATCCAACAATATTATATTTTTATAGTTTACTGCTAATTCTAATGCTTTTTTAATTGATTTAACTGGAGTATTCCGGGTTAATCCATTGTTATTGTCATTACCTTTATTTTGTGATACAAAAATATACTCGCGAGTACTTGTTATTGTAACTTCATTGGATTTGCAATTAGAGATAGTTGGGATGACATAGACTCGACAAATATCCAAATCACCAAAATCAACCGTGAACTTAGTAGTGTTAACTGTCTTTACATACTCATCATTAACATAAACATCATAACATGTCTTTTCTAGAATGTCTGATTCATAATAACTTGGGTTTGACAATTTGGTAGTGACCTGTAATGTAGCCTGATCATTACCTTGACTAAGAGTTTTTAAACTTAAAGTGGAAAATTCAATAGAATTACCAATATAAGTATTATTAGCAATATTTAAAATTGTACCTATTACACGGACATTTAAAACATCCCCTGCGCGAGTATGATTAATAAAAGTATTATTTACAATGATTACATTAGGAGAACCATACCCCTGCATTTCAAGAGCACAGATAGCAGTACCAATAGACGCAGAATTAGCAACAAATACTGTATTTCTAACTTCTAAGGAACCTTCATCCATAAATGAAATAGCACCGCCACGACCAGTACCCGTAGTAGATAACTCATCTAATCCCCAGCAATTGTTATTGTTATCTTTAAACAAACATCCATCAATATAAATTCTAGGAATTCCACTATATTTACAAGCACCTATTGCACCACCACCATTATTAGTAGTGCAGTTATTGCCTTCAAAAGTGGTATTGTAAATATTTGCTATGTTATAAATATATAGTGCTCCACCATTCCATCCAGCAACATTATCAGTAAAATTACAATTATAAATATTGGTAACACCCTCACCATAAGTTGTTATTCCACCAGCCCATGTAACAGAACGATTCTTGTAAAACTTAGTATTATACATGGTAAGAGTACCCCAGTTCATACCACAAGTCGAATGCTCATAACCATAATTATTGTAAAAATAACAATCTCTCATTATCATTTCCTGATTGCTTGAAACCATAACACAAGCTTTAGGAACATTACAATTAACAAAAGAGCAATTTTTTAAAACTGCTTCCCCTTTTTTAAGATATACAACTGAACCTGCACCCACTACCGTGTCAATAGTATCGAATGTACATCCTTTAATTAAAGTAGTACCTCCACTACATAACTGCATTACAATACTATCAGGTTGTTTAAAAGTATGAATCCATTTGAAAGTAATATTTTCCAAAATAATATCAATAGCAGTACCTTCAGCAAGAATTGGAATATATGTTATGTATCTACTATTGCTTTCATGATATATTCCCCCATCAGGAGTACTATCTCCAATATATGATCCATTACTTCCAATAATTTTTACATTATTGTTAATTTTTATTTGATAATTGGAATCCTTAGGATTAGTT
>NZ_JBGUPC010000054.1:0-87109 GCF_045130115.1 Methanobrevibacter sp. | reverse complement strand
TATTTCATTAATAATTATTGCAATACTGATGGTGTCGATTATTTTAATATAAATCATAAAATTCAATTATCAAAAATAATACTTAGGTTTAAATTGAATGTTTTCTAACCAAATATTCAAAACTAAAATATCATCAAAAATTAAAAAAAAAGTTAAGAGGAATTAAAATCCTCTATACTACAGCAATTTTATATTTATAGACGTAATAATATCCATATGTATAATGGTAATGTGTACTTGTTTTGCCACAAGGGCATTTGAATTTGGAAGTTACTTTAACGGTTTTTTTGCTGGCCTTATATTTGTGTGATTTAGGTATGTATTTAATTTTAACTTTGTTAGTTATTGCCTTTTTGTAAGTTTCACCATTTTTGGTAAAGCGTTTGAAATGTTTCATGATATTAAAACCGGAAACATATGCTATGGCTTTTCCATTTTTCACTGGCCCATATGTGGTTTCACCAAGAGATTTTATTTTAATCTTGCCGTTTTTGACTTTTTTGCCGCTTTTAGTCAAAACTTTGATGATAACTTTTTTAGAGCGGCCTGTATAAACAGATTTGTCTTTAATAACGATTTTAGTTTTAACACGTTTTTTCATGACGGCTTTAGCTTTGACCTTTTTGGAATCCTTATAGTTGGCGCCTTTGAATTTAGATGCGTATTTATATGTTTTCACTTTATTTAATTTGACTTTTTTGATGGCAATACCTTTTTTAACAGCAGCAGTGTATTTTTTCCCGTTGATTTTGAAAGTTACTTTTCCTTCGTTGACCTTTTTACCTCCGCTAGTCACTTTTGCTTTAAGTTTGATTTTGAAACCTTTATATTCTGTGACTTTAAATGCTTTGATTTTGACAGCAGGTTTTCTGATGGTGGCTGTCTTTTGAACAACATTTGCATTTATATCTGCATCAGCTGATGAATATTCGACTGTCCAGGTTCCGGCACCTACAGGCGGTGTGAATGAAGCCTGACCGTTAGAATTCATAAGATAAGTCTTAGTTACTGTTTTTTTAGTCTTTTTGTTGGTGAATTTAACAGTGATATAACTGGAAGTAATCGGATTTCCAGTTGCCTGATCTGTCATTTTGACAGTCATCTTTGCACCGGAATTATAATATGAGTTATAATTGTTGGCGCTGATTACTGCTGTTCCGCTAACTCTTAAAACAGCAGTGTCCATAACCACATTGTCATCATAATTCACAGCCCCTAAAACATAAGTGCCCGGAGCAAAAGTATTTTTTGCAAAGGAAGGATGATAATCCCTTGCAGTTGTTTCAGTACCTTTTAATTCCTTATTATAAACTATATTTCCGTTTAAATCCACAACACGCAAATAAAAATGAAAAGATTCTGAACTGTAAGTACAAGGTTCCATATAGTATGAAATTGTCTTTTCTTCAGTGGATGAAATTTCATAGTGATCCTGTAAATCAATTGTATACCAGATTGAATATACAACTGATAATGTTTCATCAGATGTGTCCATGCTTGAAATGGAACTATCTTCTGATACGGCTAAATTTTCCCCCTCGCTTGACTTTTCCAAGATGTTTTCTTCAATATCGTCAAATTCAGTTGAAGTTTCTTCAAGATTTGCATCATCTGCAGATAAAACATCAACATCATCAGCCGCACTTGCGGTCGACACTGCACAGATGCCAATTATCAGCAATAGCAATATCAAAATTCGTTTTTTTCTTTGCATTTTATCCCCCTTTATCAATGATTTAAATAGTTTTCTATAATAGCATATATGTTTTGTATCTTATTTAAAGGGATTGTAAAAAATAATTTCCAGTAATTTGCACAACAGAAAAAAATTTTGCTTTTAGCCATTTCAAATCAGGATGGGACATGACTCTGGAATGAGTAAAGAGAAAATTGATATAAGCCCTGGCGGGAAACCACCCAGTTTAGCTACTAATCCTACTGCATCAACACTCATAAAAAGGATATTGTTTAAAGCGAATGTTTTGAGAGGAAATAATCAAAACGAAATTAAAAAAGTTGTTCTTTTAAGGTTAAAAAAATAAAAAAAAGAATAATGATTTTCACATTATTCGAGTGTTGATGGGTCGATTGGTGTTAGGTTGTTTAACTTGTTGAACTCTTCTAATGCATCATAGATCTTGTCAATAGAAACGTTGTCGTCATTATAGGCATAAAACTCGATTACGTACTCCTTGTCATTGATTTTGACAAGTTCATCAATTCCTGCCTGTTCGTTGACTCCATCTGTGTAATTGAATGTGTTGTTTATTTTTCCCGGAACGGTTGTGTATTTGACGTCGCTGTCGTTTTCAAATATTGACTTTAACGGTTTCACTTCCTTTTCATTTATTATGTCAATGTTGACGTTGTTTGCATCGTTTGCGTAGTTGCCGGCACCCAGATTTTCAAATCCCTCTGCAACCTTTATGTCTGAAATTTCTACTGCAGCAACCATTCCTACAGCACATATCAATATTAGTATTGCTAAACTTATTTTTGTTAGTTTCATCTTTTCACCATATAATATTTAGGCATGCCTAATATATATAATTTTAGTTCAATATGGAACTGGAATATATATTAGTGTTTAAAGCGAATATTGGTGAAATAATTAAAACTAGGCAAAACATAAACACTTTAACCTGTGAATCATAGTTAATGCCCTATTGTACAGGCATTAACACATTCAAGGCAATTATCACATTTCATTATCTATTCTGACAGTGGAAATTAATGTCAAAATTTCCAGTTTTTAGTTAATTACTCCATTTTCTGCTGAGTTCCTTATCAGAGAACTCACTATACTCTTTGCAAACCTTATACTTCTCTGATACGTTTTCTTCAAAGAATTTTAAACAATAATCCTTTTTAGGACTGTAATTCTCACAATCTGCATGTATATTGCTCATAGTATCACCTTGAAATAATTAAAAAAATTGAAAACTTAAATTAAGTTTTCGCCGAGATCTCTTGCTTTTTGCAATTGTTCTTCCTTATTGTTGATAGCTCCAGGAACATTATTGTCATCTAAATTAATAATGTCACCTGTTTTAAATCCTAAAACTTCAAAAGCTGCCATTTGAGTATTTAGTGAACCTTCAAATGCTTCAAAAGGAGCAGCACCATGGGTTGCAATTATTGAAACCTTTTTATTTGAAAACAATTCTGCATATTTAGGATTCATGAAATAAGAATATAATCTGTCGATTACTAGTTTTGCCTGAGCGTTCACGTCACAGAAGTATATTGGGCTTGCTAAGATGATTCCATCAGCTTCCTCAATTTTTTGATAGATGTCTTGCATATCATCATTTAAGGCGCATTCGGAATCATGCTCTTTACAGTGGTTGTCGCCTTGACATGGTGTGATTGTTAATTTGTTAACATCAACAATCTCAGTTTCAGCACCTTTTGCAGAAGCGGCATCCAAAGCAGCTTCCAAAGCGATTCTTACATTACTTAATTCTCTTGGACTTGTATTAATTCCTAAAACTTTCATAATAAATATCTCCAAAATATACTATTATATTATATTTAAGTATTAATATTAATATTTTATTGCCGTTTAAAGCAGATGTTTTAATTTAAAGCGCTTAACTGGAATTATACAATAGAAAAAGGATTATAATATTTGATTTATAATAATTGAATATAAGAATGATTTTTATCAGAGTTTGTGACGATTTGGGAGTTTTCTCCTATAATATTCACAATTCTATTTTTTCAGTTAATTGGACAATATCCCATTAAGTTATAGAAGAATTCCGTATTACCTTTTTAAATGGGCATTATCAAAAAATAATGTTTAACTAATATCATTTTCACTGAATAACATTTAGAAAACTATATCTAAGTGAAAAATATATTAATTATTGGAGGTGTATAATGAACAAAAAAATTATTGCAATACTTGCATTGTTAATTGTTGCAACAAGCATTGGTGCAGTTTCAGCTTTTGACCTAAGCGATATTTTCGGTGGTGCTCAAAATGAAACAGTCACAATTGACGGAGTTGATTTCAATATTCCTGATGGTTTTGAGGTAGACCCTACAAATACCACTGATAAAATGTTGGAACCACTTAAAAAAGAGGGTGCAGAAATTAGTTCCCAATCTTATATAAAAGATAATACTGGAGTAAGTCTCTTTGTTGTTAACGTTACCAACGGATTAACTGTTGAACAAGCTTTACAAGCTATGGGAGGAGACGAAAGTACAATTAATAATGTAACTGGTAACATTATAAAAGATGGCGATATCACCATGTTTGATTTTGAAAAAAATAATCATATCGTGTTGATCTCAACAAATGATGAAAAGGTTATCGGCGACTTTTTAATAGCTTAATCATAAGCTATTATTTTATTTTTTTTATTTTACTTGTTTTTTTAAAATTTAACTTATAAATGATTAAAAAAAAGATTGTTCAAAAGATTAGAGGCTAAAAGAATTATGACAAACCAAAGTCAATGGAATTCACGAACAGCTTTTCTTTTATCCATGATAGGTGCTGCCGTCGGATTGGGGAACATATGGCGTTACAGCTATGTGGTTTACACCAACGGTGGAGGAACATTCCTTATCCCATATTTAATTGCGATTTTAATAATGGGTATTCCGTTTCTCATAATGGAGTATGGCGTAGGTTTCAGACACAAACATTCAGTTCAAACTGATAAAGATGAGCAAAATTAGAAATTTATGAATTATTGACAAAGCCCTAAAAAAATCATGATGATTAGTCATTATAATCATCAGGAAGGTTATCTTCAAATGTGCATGACTCCAATTCTAATTTCTTATCTATGGATGATATTCCGCCTGCCCTATGGGCGCTATTTTTGGAAAAAGTGGAGTGGCTCACTCTCAATAATGGATTATATGTTGTCTTGAGTCCTGAAACCGATAAGTTATTATAAATTGCACCTCCTTCCCCTTCAACTTTATTGTTAGAAAATTTCGAATTATTTACAACCAAATCACCATGTTCATTATATACTGCCCCACCAAAACACGGTTTCTCAATTGTTGGTGTGCACACCTCATTATCACAGAAAAGCGAATTGAGAATTTCTGAATCTTTAAAAGCTCCCAAATATATCGCTCCACCACGACATGATTTTCCAAATACTTTATTGCGGGTGAAAGTTGAATCATGTATATTCAAATTATCTCCACCATCAAATATTGCTCCTCCCCCTCCTAAAGGGATTGAATTCACACCCATGCTGCGGCAAATACTATTAGTTGAAAATAAAGAATTTTTAATTTGTGTGTGACCATTCGCATTAAATACTGCACCACCATTACCTTTTGCTGAATTTTCACTGAATCTGGAATCTGAAATGGACAAATCACCTTTATGCTCTATTGCACCCCCGTCGTTATTATTTGAATTATTTTTTGTGAATATTGAACCTGAAATAGATAAATTGCCCTTATGCTCTATTGCACCACCACCATACTTTGCATTATTATCTTTGAATGTTGAACCAGAAATTTTCAAATCACCTTTATGCTCTATTGCACCGCCACTGCCATCTGAAATATTTTCGCTCAGAATGGAATCTGAAATAATCAAATCGCCATTACAACTGACTGCACCACCCTCAGATGAAGTGTTT
Source organism: Methanobrevibacter sp. (assembly GCF_045130115.1). Classification (GTDB taxonomy): domain Archaea; phylum Methanobacteriota; class Methanobacteria; order Methanobacteriales; family Methanobacteriaceae; genus Methanocatella. The sequence goes on along the minus strand of NZ_JBGUPC010000054.1, from coordinate 81,485 downwards.
TTGGACAAAGTTGTAGAATCACAAATTGATAAGCTGCCTTTATGATAGATTGCACCACCACTGCCTTTTGCTGAATTTTCACTAATAAAGGAATTGGAAATTCTTAATTTGCAGCTGTCGCCATATATTGCACCGCCCTTACTGAATTTTGCATTGGCCACATTATTGAATAGAAATGAACCTTCCATATATAAACTGCCAAACATATTGAATATTGCAGCAGAACTTTCTTCAGAAACATTGCTTGAAAAGACAGAATCATAGATGTATAAATCAGCACCTCTGGAATTATATATTGCTCCGGCACTATTCTCCGAGACATTGCCATTAAATTCACAATTTTCGATTGTTAACTTGTCATTGGTGTTGATTCGTATTGCACCTCCATGATTATTTAAAAGATTGTATCGGCTTTCAGATATTAATCCATTCTTAAATTTGATATTTTTAAGGGTGATATTCTTACCGGTGATTATAAAAATACGTGATTTTTTATTTCCATCAATGGCGTGGCCATTCCCATCAATAACCAAATCATCAATGTCCAATTCTACTCCGCCTTCATAATAATCACTTTCATAGGTTTCTAAACAGAAATCATTTTCTAAAATAATTTCCATGTCACTGTTTTCATGTATCAACTTATCCAAATGTCCAAAATCGAAGTTCTTTTCAGGAGGAATTATATCTTCATCAATATCAATTTTACCAGACCCATAAATGCTGTCCAGTATTTCTTTAGATATTTCTCTAATTAGAATATATCCCTCATTTAATATGATTTCCCCTTCATCTTCAATTTTTGAGTTCTTTAAAGTTAAATTGGAGAGGTTATGAATAATATTGGAATTGGAATCTTTTAACTGATTATTTGAAAAAGTGCATTTTTCCAAGTTGTAGAACCTTCCTTCATTGTGCATTAACGATTTTTCAATATTATTGCTTAGGAATTTTCCATAGAAAATGCCTAAATTGGAGTTTTCCGGAGATCTGTTACATATACAATATTTAAATTTGTTTTCATCAAAAGCAGTGCCATGAATTTCCATATAATCGTCATTGATAATGCATTCAGCAACATCATTTTTCAAAAGCATTGCATTGGAAATGTTCATAGACCCCCTGTTATTGTCAAATAGCTTTCCTTTTCCATTATTATTAGAAAATTCGCAGTTAACAATTTTGAAATCATTGTCAGTGTTATTGTAAATTAATGCATTCTTCCCAATTGCATTATCATAAAAAAGGCAATTTTCAATTGTTGAATTTCCATCATTATTACATATTGTTCCATATCTTGTACCAAACACTAATCCGTTGTATTTTTCATCATTGTTATTATTTAACTTAGAATCCTGAATGTGCAGACTGCCTTCCTCATTATATGCAACATAGGCATTGTCATATATGTCCGATTCAACAATATTCAATGTTCCTTTATTGTATAATGAGTATCCGGAAAGGTTATCATATACTTCGGAATTGAAAATATTCAATTGACATTCATTATATAATGATGTGCCCATTCTTCCAAAATTATGATATAATGCACAATCATGGATATCCAGTTTGCCTTTATTATGAATTGCAGAAGAGTGATTTTCATATAATCTTGAATTATGAATCGCCACCTCCCCATTTTTATCATTAAGTATTGCTCCCTTGGAATTATCTGAAAAAACAGAATATCTCACACATAACGAACATTCTTCCCCATTGAATACGCCCACACCGGAATTATGTGAAAAGGTTGAATTGATTATGGTTAAATTGCCTTTGGATTGGTTTACTACTGCCGCAGTTTCATATAAAAAAATATTTCCAGCTTTAGAATAGGAATTTTTAAAATTTATATTTTTAATTATAACATTTTTACCAGTTATCCGAAATATCTGTGATTTGCCTAATGCATCAATAGTATGGTCATTTCCATCAATTATCAGATTATCCTTATCAATGGTTATTCCATCAAGAAAAACGTCACGTTCATCGTTGAAAATATTTAGCTTGATGTCCTTATCTAATTTTATTTCCTTATCTCCGCAAGCAATCAGATTATTCAAATAGTTAAAATCGCTTTGATTTTTTTCTATAAGGGGTTCATAGATTTTTCCCTCATTATGTATCTTTTCGAATAATGATTTGGCTGTATAAACACCCTTTTTGTTATGAATTGTTTTAAATTGAGTGTCAAAATTTAATTCCATATGAATAAGTAACTCATCTTCATTGAATATATCATCCGAGAATTCCCCATTAGATTTATTATTTTCAAAGGACGTTTTTTCAATGGCCATGTACCCCTTGTTGAGTATCGCTCCACCCTCACCTGAAGCTGCATTATTGAAAAAAAAGGAGTTGGCAACTTTAAGATTTGAAAATACATTTCCAATTGAACCCCCAGATTCCTCTGAATCATTATTAAAAAATTTACAATCATCTATTTGTGAATTTGTATATTCCAATTCAATGGCTCCCCCTATTTTTGAATGGTTGCTTATGAATTTCGAATTTTTTATTTCCAAATTTGAATATTGGGATTCAATTGCGCCTCCACCATCACCGGATGCATTATTATCTTCAAATAATGTGTTGTCAATACTCATTTCTCCATCCCTAATAAGTATTGCACCAGCGGAATATTGTGCATAATTGTTTGAAAATGCGGAATCTTTAATATTTACTGTTGAATCCTCTGCACTGTAAATTACTCCCGCCCACCTTTCTGATTTATTATTGGCAAAATTTGAATTGAAAACATTGATTGTTTTGCGGTTATATATTATTCCCCTATCTTCTCCAACATTATTTGAAAAAGTAGAATTGATGATATTCAGAATACCATCATTATAGATTGCGCCCCCTTCACCCGCATTTCCCTTTTCCAAAAAAAGGTTTTTTAGCACAATTCCATTTCCTGAAACATTAAAAATCCTTGTTTTTCCCTGTGCATCAATGGTGAATCCGTTCCCATCAATAACCAAATCGTCGATGTCTAATTTTATACCTTCCAAATATTCCGACTTCTCATCATCACCTAAAATTATATCAGATTCTAAAATAATATGTTTTTCTTCACTGTGGATTAAATTATCTAAATATTTGAAATTTCTAACTTTTTCATTTGGTGGGGATTGGTCAATTATATCATTAGTTACAATATTCTCATCATTTCGAGATTCGTCTTCTTTTTTACCAGACCCCAATGCCTTTTTAACCTTATCAATGAAACCCATCATGAACACCTGCAAAACTATAATATTAATTAAATCAATTATATTTAATAAATTTAATTAGAAAAGTATCTTCTTTACATTTAATCTACTTATGGGCTATAATTTACATGTTCCACAGATTTAATTTACCATTTTTATTAGAGTATATATGTTGAATATTTCTATACTGAAGGATCCAAATTGGCCGATAACGTTCTTGTTGTTGTTTTTGCAAATTGTGCATTTGAACTGTTTACTGCATTTGGGATATTTTCCATTCTAGGATACATGACCTATACCTCCGGAACACCAATAGCCCAACTCGTCAGCGAAGGAACAGGACTGGTATTTATAGTGCTTCCAAGGATTTTCGAGACCATGGGCCCAATAGGACATGTGCTTGCGCCAATGCTTTTCATATCAATACTGTTTGCAGGAATAACTTCTTCAATAGCTGAACTCGAGCCTTTGATAAATTCACTATGCCACAAAATGGATTGGTCACGTAAAAAAACAGTGACCCTACTATCAATATTCGGATGCATGTTATCATTATTTTTCACAACAGCCATCAGCAGTTATTTGATCAAAGTTGTTGACGGATTTTTAACAGATTTCTGGATTATCCTATTAATAATACTTCAGTGCATAATATTTACATGTTTCTATGATATTGAAAATGTAATTCCTATGTTGAACGAGAACAATAGGCTGAAAGTTGGAAAAACATGGGTATTTATACTCAAATATATATTGCCAGTATTTTTATTATTCCTATGGATTAGTGGAGTATATAATTTAGCAGTTGATTCCAATAATCTCGAAATAATCATTTACATAATTATTACAGTTTTTATCTTGATTGTCAGCTACATATTTACGCATATCAATAAAATTCATGATTAGCAACTCAAAATAGATTATTTTAGGTATTGTTGTGTTTAAAGTTCACAGGATAATTTAAAAACTGTTTTTTAAACTAGAATTATTCTTTCACAATAATATAAAACCTTACAGACCCGTATTTAAAAAATTGCTGTTAAATTAATCTAATGTACAGTTTTGTACTAAAAATTTTTATATATTATCTAATTCTATTTATAAATAGATTATTTAAAAAATTAATTTTATTATTGAGTGCAGAAATATGGAGAATCGTACAGGACTTTTTACCAACATGGTCATATGGTTCGGTGTTGCAATTTCAGTTTCTGAAATTCAGGCAGGCATACAAATCGGATCTGCAGCACCGATTAATTCAATATGGGTTCCATTGATACTTGGACATGCAATAGGAGGCATAATGCTTTATTTCGTCGGCCTTATAGGGGCACGCCTTAGAGTCAATGCAATGGAATCAATCAAATCAACTTTTGGTAATCCCGGTTCCAAGTTTTTTGCAACACTAAATGTGATGCAGCTCATTGCATGGGTGGCGGTATTGAATGCACAGGGCGCACAGGCACTGATGGGATTGAATATACCGATATCCTTTACTCTCACATGCATAATTCTGGCGGTTCTTATTGCGATATGGGTTTACATAGGACTCAGACGTACCTCAAAAATAACAAGCATAATAATGATAATTTTAACAGTGCTGCTTGCAATATTGTCCCTCAAGTTATTGGGAATGAATGATTATCATTTAATGCCTATAACAAACTCAGCGACATTGACCTTCTGGAACATATTTGAAGTCTCAATTGCAATGCCTATTTCATGGCTGCCTGTGATTTCCGATTATACAAAGGATGTTGAAAATCCAAAAAAGGCGACAGCATTATCAGCATTGGCATATACTGTCGCAAGCCTTTGGATGTACTTCATCGGTATTGAGATTGTATGCATGGGAACTGTCGACATTTCACAGGCAATTATCATTTCAGGGCTTGGCGTACAGGGAGTCATCATTCTTGTCCTATCAACAGTCACAACAAATTTCCTTGCGACAAATTCCGCAGGAGAATCCGCAAAGGCGATATTTAACAAGCTGAACCCTAAAATTGCTGGAGTTATAGTCAGCTTTTTAAGTGCTATTTTGGCAATTTCAGGAATTATGGACCATTACATCTCATTTCTTTATCTTATCAGTTCCGTTTTTGCACCAATGGCTTCTGTACTTGTTGTTTCATTCTATTTTGGTAAAAACAATAATGAAGCTAAAGACTGGTATTGGAACATATTCTCATGGTTTGCCGGTTTTGTAGTTTACCAAATTACAGCCGGATTAAATTCCATATTTTTAGGTCCTACTCTAATTTCAGTCATCGTATCCGCTGCACTTGCATATGCATGGATTCTGGTGAGAAGATAATTAAAGAGGATGTTTTTAATGTTAATAATTAAACTGAAAAATGTTTAATAATTAACAAATCCATGGTTTGTTTAATATACATTTATCATTATTACTTAACTAATAACTTTTTTTAAACAATATATTATTTTTAAATTATAAATATGTCCAAATTTATGAATTAATTAAAATGATTTTAATATTATCAACTATTTTCTCAAAAAACATAAATAACTTATATTATTGTAACATATATACTACTTAATGTTTATTGGAGGGAGTAAAAATGAAATTTAAAAATACTATTTTAATAACGCTGCTGCTTTTTGCAGTTTTAACAATAAGCGCAGCAAGTGCATCTGAAGACGTTTCGGCAGATAATATGACAATTTCAGATGAATCTCAAGATGTTATAGAACAAAGCAACGATATTGCATCAAGTGACGATGAATTGGCTAAAGACAATAATGAAGAGATTGTAGGTGATGGTGAAAGTGGAAATAGCAGCAATGGAACTGGCTATGAAGAAGACCCTGGAGCTGATGATGAATTCCCATACCCTTCAGGTTCAAACATGTTTGCACCATCAGTTCAGGTCAAAAGTAAATCCAGCCAATATTTCCAGGTTTATCTTTATGATGGTGATGGCGAGTGGATTTCCAACCATAAACTAACTATAAAAGTATGGACCGGCAAGACAGCAAAAAAATATACCATAAAAACTAATAGGTATGGTGTTGCCAAATTCAATACAAAAAAATTGAAAGTCGGTACACATAAGGTTAAAATCCTTTGTCCTGCAGGATCTTATTTCAAAAAATCTACAGCCACATCAAAAATAGTGGTCAAGAAGAAAATTCCGGAACATGCAATAAAAATTAAAATCAAAGAATCAAAATACAATTATGGAGTGAGCAGGTCATTACAGTATGGAGACCAATTAAAAAGTCTCATTGTAAAATCCGATAACATAGTGAAGATTACAACCGAAAACAGCAAAGGAGCACATTTCAAAATCAAAAAAGTTAAGTTTTTCTTCAAAAACAAAAAGACCGGAAAAATCAAAACCATAAAAGTATATAAAAGTAAATTCAATGAATATAGATGTTTAGCAACAACAAAACTGCTAAGCGGATATACTCCATATAAAGCAAAGGTATGGGTTTTCAAATACCGTACTCACTAAGGGGAATGCCTTTTAATCCCCACTTTTTTCTTTTTTTTAACGTTTGAAGTGAATCTTTTCAGGAAAAATGTAATTAGAAAAAAAAATAAGAAATCATTTGAAAAATATCTTTTTCAATGATAAGACAGATTTTTGTGCAATTTAACCCCCACTTAAGAAGCAGGGGTTGCACCTAAAACCGGTAGAATCACTGATGCATCAATACACATTTGTTAAAGTAATTAACTAAACCACCTTAACCTTAAGTGAATTGTACTTGCAGTATTCACCATTCATAGAGACCACTAATTTATAGATGCCTCTTTTGAGTTTTACCGGAACTTTCAAGTTTAAAGCCCCTTTGGCTGGAAGCTTAATCCAACCTGTTTTGAAAAACCTAGGTCCCTTGAATTTTAACAGGATTTTCTGGTTATGCGGTACATTCCAAGAGGAACCAACCTTGATTTTTAATTTGACATTTCCACGTTTTTTGGAGGTCTGCTTTACATAAACCTTTATCTTATCATAAACATCCTTGGATTTTGGAGCTTTATTACCATTGTATGTGCATTTTGAAACTGTATGTTTTTTTACCTTTTGATAAATTGCCCCTCCAAATTTAGTTGCTGTATTGCTTGTGAATTTGCATTTAGACATTATAGCATTATCACCTGCAAAAACAGCGGCACCTCCTTTTGGTGCCTTATTTTTATTGAAAATACAATTTGTGAGTTTTACAGTTCCTTTATAAATATTAATTGCTCCACCACTGTCCTTTGCAGTGTTCTGATTAAAAGTATTGTCAGTAAAAGTCATTTTATTGGCATTTGAATAGATTGCACCTCCAAATTTACTTGCCTCATTACTGGTGAACTTGCATTTAGACATTACAACATTATCACATGAAAAAACAGCAGCGCCTCCTTTTGATGCCTTATTTTTATTGAAAATACAATTTGTGAGTTTAACGGTACCTTTATGAACCATGACTGCTCCACCACTGTCCTTTGCAGTGTTCTGATTAAATTGATTGTTGGTTAAAGTCAAGGCGGCAGAATTTGAATAGATTGCACCTCCCATTTCAGAAGCAGTATTCTTATTGAATGTTGAATCACTTATTGTTACTGTACCTTTAGTGCTTCCATGAGGGAATATATAAAAGACCCCTCCTTTGACTCCTGAATTTGACTCAAATAGACATTTCTTGAAAACGGATGAAATGGTACCGTCCAAATCAATGATTGAAGATCCAGTTGTTGCACGATTGTTTCTAAATATTGAACTTATCACTTCACATTTTCCAAGTTCATCAATATATATTGCAGTGTGGGCATTTGAAGTGTTGTTTTCAAATAAGCAGTTTTTTGCATACAATTTAGAAACCATATGTCCTTCAATACTATTACTTATCACAGCAACAGTAGACAGATATCCCTTGTTATTTGCCAATGTGCAATCGTACAGGTTTAGATTTGAATTGATGCCTATGCAAAATGCGCTTCCCAATCCTCTTTTAAATTCTTCCCATTCAAGATTGCTTTCACGAATTGCATTGTTGTATTTAAAAACACAATTATAGGCTGTGATATTTGTTGAAGTATGCGAGTTAATAGCACCTCCATTTGCATTATACACCTTATTGTTAATAAAAATACAGTTTTTAAGTACTAAATTGGAATTTTTACACAATTCAATTCCTGCACCGTCAGATTCACTGAAGCAGTTTTTGAAAGTTATATTTTCAACAACCACATTGCATCCTGATTTTATATACAATGCCCTAGCCTTGCCGTTTCCATCGATGACAGTGTTGTTTCCCTTAATTGTCATATCTTTTGAAACTGTAACGCCATCTACATAATTATTGTCAGTTTGTGGATCAAATTTATATTCATTTGACAGATTCACAACTTCTCCTACTTGAATTTCACTGATTTGATTTGATAGGTCAGAAAATGTTGTATTTGCTGCATCCTCAGCATGAATTGACCCCAAAGTCAACAGAACAGCAAATATAATGCCTATCGTTATTAAAGATTTTTTCATTAACTTCATAAAATCACAAACCTTAACCTCAATTAAGTATACTATAACATATTATTTGTTTTTAAACATATATAAGCTAATAAATTCATAACCTTTTAAATCAAATGCAAAAAAAGTATAACTAGTATATGCCAATACAATATTAGATGATTACATGGATACAATTTTAACCGATGAAAATGACAAAAGGTTTCTGGAGCTTGTAAACGAACTGGATAGAGGATACTATGAACGTATAGGTAATGAATTATCAAAATACGACAGTTACAATGAGTTTAAAAATCCTCATGTTGTTCTGTTGGCATTAGACAAAGGCATTCCAGTTGCCTGTGCCAGCTATAGGGCTTTTGATGATGTTTCAGTTGAATTCAAAAGAGTTTATACTAAAAGGGAATATCGCAGAAGAGGAATGGCATATAATCTCATTACCCAATTGGAAAAGTCGGCTGTCAAAAACGGCTACAGATTTTCATATATTATAACAGGCAAAAATAACAAAGCCGCAATCAGTTTATACAAAAAGTTAAATTATAAGTTTATAGATAATTTTGGACAATTTAAAGATGACAATGTCGTCATATGCATGAAAAAGGAATTTAAATAAGACCTTAATTCATGCTTAACTTTTTAAATTTCGACAATTATTAAATAATTGGTTTTTTTGACATCACCTAAAGGAAATCCTCCTGTAAACACAATCAGATCCCCTTTGTTTAGATCAAATTCCCTTTGAGCTATTTTTTTAGCATTATTCATCATTTCATCTGTGCTTTCATATATGTCTGTTACCACCGGTTTGACACCGAAGTTTAAAATGACCTTCTCCGCAATATGATTGGACGGACAGCATGCCATGATTATTGAGTTTGGCCTGAAATTACTAATTCGGCGGGCAGTCAATCCTGTGAGAGTGGATGTGACTATCAGTTTGATGTCTGAGAATTCAACAGAATCAACAACCAGTTTTGCAATCGTGTCGCTGGTTTCTATTGTTCCATTATATGAGACATGCTTTGTATAGTCAACTGTAGATTCCACATATTTGCATATTCTGCTCATTACTTCAACGGCTTCAATCGGATGCTTTCCAATGGTAGTCTCTCCTGAAAGCATGACGCAATCCGTTCCATCCATTATTGCATTGGCAACATCTGAAACTTCAGCCCTTGTAGGTCTGGGACTTTCATACATGGAGGCCAGCATTTCAGTGGCAACAATAGCAAACTTGCCCTTTTGACGGCATTTTCTGATGATGGTCTTTTGAAGCACAGGCAATTCTTCAAGGGGAACTTCAACTCCCAAATCTCCACGAGCCACCATGATTCCATCGGATTCATCAATTATCTCATCAATATTTTCGATGCCCATGCGGCTTTCTATTTTTGAGATAATAAGTGCATCCCCTCCTGCCTCTTCAATTATTCTGCGTGCGGCCATCACATCTTCCTTTGAATTGACAAATGATAATGCAAGATAATCGCAGGCATGTTTTGCAGCAAAGGCAATGTCCTTTCTATCCACATCGCTCATGAATTCCAATTTCAAATCAACACCCGGGACATTGATGGTCTTATTATTTTGAATTTTGCCGTCACTCAATGCCTTGAGAACTACAAAATCTTCACTCTTGTCGATGACTTCCAATTCGAATAATGCATTGTCTATTAAAACAGTATCTCCAACTTCAATAAAATCTATTGCATTGCTGTGATTTACTCCGAATTCCTTCTCATTTCCAACAATGGAGGTCTTGCTCATTCTGATGGTATCATCCTTTTTAAGATTTACTCCTCCGTCCTTGAATTTTAATGTTCGAAATTCAGGCCCCTTTGTGTCATACATGATGGCAAGGTGACTGTTGTATTGCCTGCGCACCTGTCTGATGACTTCAAGTGTTTTCACTATACCTTCGGGTGTGGCATGGCTAAGATTAATGCGTGCACAGTCCATACCCATGTTAACCATTTCACCCATAACCTCCACAGAGTCAGATGCCGGACCTATACTGCAGATAACTTTTGTTTTCTTCATATTTATTCCCTCGAATGCGTTTCCTGAAAATTTGAGTATAATTAAAAATATCTAACTGATTATACTTAATATTAACATTCCCGAAACTTATTAAAATACTGAATTGTTCACAATTTAGAGTTCTGATTTCATTTTGATTATTGAAACTTACTCATTGATAGAAATGGAAAATATCCACAATCAAACGCCTGCAATATCCTTTACCACTTCACCTGCAATTATCAGCCCTGCAACTGATGGCACAAAGGATGTGCTTCCTTTCACCTTGAATTTTCTGCCCTGATTTATTTCACAGTCATTTGTGTTTATCGCATGTTCCTTGGAATATACAACCTTCAGCTTTTCTATGTTTCTCTTTCTCAAATCCTTTTTCATTATTTTGGCAAGGGGGCATACTGAGGTATCGTAAATGTCTGCAACTTCAAACATTGTCGGGTCAAGCTTGTTTCCAGTCCCCATCGAAGAGATGACAGGCACATTCAGGGCATCGCATTTGCATATGACTGCAATCTTTGCCATTATTGTGTCCACGCAGTCAACCGCATATGACAGGTCCTCTGTAATGATTTCAGTTGTTGAATCGGCCATGTAGAATTCCTTATGCACTTCAACGTTTGCATCGGGATTTATTTCAAGAATCCTTTCCTTCATCAAATCCACCTTATATCTGCCGATTGTCTTTGTAGTTGCAATCAGCTGCCTGTTGATGTTGCTTTCATCTATCTTGTCGAAGTCCACTAAAATGAAATTGCCAACACCGCTTCTGGCAAGCCCTTCGCAGACAAAGGACCCTACTCCTCCAAGGCCAAAAACTGCAACTTTCGCATCTCTTAATTTTTCCATTCCCTCATTTCCAATCAACATCTCTGTTCTTGAAAACTTACTTTCCATTCGCTCACCAAAAAATATAATTTAATCTAACTTGTTATATAATAATTGAAGTCGAGACATTAAAAAGTTAATGATGAAGTGATGTTTTTATGATAATTGATACCCATTGCCATGTATATGACTGCGAAATGGAAAATGCCGAAGAGATAATTAAACAGGCCTCAGATAATGATATGCATCTCATATTGAACGGCACCGATTTTAAAAGCAATATGCAAGTTCTGGAACTGGCAGACAAATATGATAATGTCCATGCGGCTTTGGGTTACTACTACACATTGGCCGATGAGATAACAGATGATGACATCAGCCTTTTGGATAGGCAGCTTGAAAATGACAATGTGATTGCCGTGGGCGAAATAGGCCTTGACTATTATTATACAAAAGACAATAAGGACAGGCAGATTGAACTCTTTGAGAGGATGCTTGATTTGGCTGAAAAGCATGACCTGCCCGTGATTGTGCATTCAAGAAAGGCAATGCAGGACACATTTGACGTGCTGAAAAGGCATGATGTAATCGGATCACTTCATTGCTATCAGGGTTCAGCCGAAATGGCAAGGCAATTCATTGAATTGGGTTTCTACATGGGAGTGGGCGGACCGGTTACCATCCCCAACAACAAAAAAACAAGAAAGATGGTAAAAACAATTGATATCAATCATATGATTGTAGAAACAGATTCTCCTTACTTGCCTCCACAGGAAAAGAGAGGAGAAATAAATACACCACAAAACATCAAATATGTCATAAGAAAAATAGCCGAATATCTGGAAATGGATGAAGATGACATCATTGAAATAACATCACAAAATGCTAAAAAGCTGTTCAAATTGGATATTTAGATTTCAGGATAGAAATCGATTTCATAACCTAATTTTTTCATTATTCTCAGTTCGTCCCTTGCATCAATGACTGCATTATGGGTCTCGCAGTAGTCCTCAACACCAAGCATCTGAAGCATCGGCTCAACGCCATAGCCCCTTTTCAATCGGCCTGTTTTGCAGCATGGCAGATGGTCTGGAATGCATGGGTTATGCTGCTTGTATGCTGCAACTTTCATTATATCATGCCAACAGAAATCGGAAAGTTCAGGCAGATGATTCTTGTCGAATGAAGCGTTATAGGCAAACAAATCATCAACACCATTGGAATTCAATAGAATCTTCAAATCATCAATCACCTCGACTCTGTGACCGGTAATTATTTCATGATTGGTCTGTCTCATGCTTTTTGAATACATCCCTCCCACCTTTTCTTCCTGTGGCAGAATGTAGTAACGGGAATCTGTCCTTTCGAAATTCTTGCATCTTGCAATCAGAACTCCAATTGACATTACATTATTGTTCCAGTTTGTTTCAGTATCTATGACTGCAAATCTTCTTGACATTAAGACCACTATCTGTTTTTATTTTGAATTTGATCTTTCTGAGGTTGTTGTTTCCATCAGAAACCATTAACTCTTGAATTCATAAGATGCAAATATATACTTTCAGTTTTGGTTTCACCAGTCCTTCAAATCCCTGCTGGTCATGTTTGCATTAAGGGGGGTCAGGCTCGGACGTTTTTCAACAAAAAGAGCATATCCGTCACTGTTTTCATCATATTCACGAACAAGATTTGATGTAATCATCACCAAATCATCACTGTTCTGATCTTCCTCAAGGGGATAGTTAAATAAATCTTGCTTTTCCTGATTGGAATTGTCGATAACCTGCTTTTCAAGCATCCTATGGGAAAGGTGAGTGATTTTGACCTCTTCAGACTCATAGTTGGTGGGAACATTCAGATTGAACAGGTCCACATCATCCGGAAATCCTTTATTGATGATTTTCACAACAAGGTCATGCAGAACATCTTTTGCCAAATCGAAATCATATTCAAGATACCATTTGCCGTTTTCATCCTGCCGGTAGGATGTTTCAGGATCAATAAACAGAGAAGCAGCTATTGCAGGAATGCCCAAACTGACCGCTTCCAGCGCAGCGCAAACGGTACCTGAGGATGTGATGTCACAACTTATATTCACGCCCTGATTTATTCCGGATATTACCAAATCAGGCTTCACGTCCATCACATAGTCCGCACCGACAATGACTGCATCTGCAGGACTTCCGGAAACGCCGTAGGCAGGACTTCCATCTTCGAGTTTGCATGACTCCAATTTCAAATGTTTGAATAAGGTTATTCGACGACCTACGCTGCTGTTGTTTACATCTGGAGCCACAACATATACATTGGCCAAATCTTCAACTGCCTGTTTTGCGGCCAATATTCCTGGTGCTGAAACACCATCGTCATTGGATATTAAAATGTTCATAATGTCAAAACCTTGAAATGTGTTGTTATTGATTGTATATTTCGATTTTCAATTAAAAAAATATTTCTAATGTCATCGCTAAAAATTACATTATGAATTATGAAAACATTCATATTATTGAAGAGCCTGAACTTTTAGCCAATGCGCGAAATCCCAAAGGAGAACTGGGCGAAAAGCTGATTGAAAAGATGAACATCAATCATGAAGGCCTTGCCCAGTGGAGTTTAAGCCATATCAAAATCACAAGGAATGATAAAATTTTGGATATTGGCTGCGGAGGTGGAGTCAATGTACATAGATTCCTTCAAATTACTGACAATATCGTATATGGCCTTGATTATTCAAAGGTTGCATGTGAAAAATCATGTTTGATGAATGAAGATGCAATTTGCGAGGGCAGATGTGAAATTATTCAAGGGTCTGTTTCAAGCATGCCTTTCGATGACAATACCTTCGATATCGTGACCGCTTTTGAAACTGTTTATTTCTGGCCTGATTTTTTAAATGACTTGAAGGAAGTTTTCAGGATTCTGAAATATGATGGCATGATTTTCATTGCCAATGAGGCACTTCCAAAGGAAAATGACGAACGCCAAATGGAATTGATTGAACTATTGGACATGAACATATATTCACAGGAACAATTGAAGGATTATCTGCAAAAAGCAGGATTTTCAGACATTAACATTAATGTCAAGGAGTCCAGGGACTCATTTACCGGCGAAGATGCAGATTGGATATGCATAACCGCTAAAAAATGATTGGTCAAATATCGAATTTATTTTAAATGAATAGTTTCACATTAAGTTCATGGATTTGATGATTATATCATATCCTGCGGCGAATGATGTCTTCAAAACATATTTTAAAGAAAAAACATAAAACTGTAAATAAGGCACTTTATTGAAATGAGAGTGTATTTTACTTAATTAAAAAACTCATTAAAAATAGAATAATAATCATTATCATTCAGATTGGAGATGACGATATGACAGATGAAAAATCAATGAATGAAAACAATGCAAATAGAATGAGCAAAAACGAGTATTATCTTGCAATTGCGCTTGCCGTATCAAAAAGAAGCACATGCTTGAAAAGACGATACGGGGCAGTTATAGTGAACAATGATGAAATAGTCAGCACAGGATATAATGGAAATCCAAGAGGAGAGGAAAACTGCTGCGATAGAGGAGATTGCCAAAGAATGAATCTTCCATCAAATTCAGGAAACTATAATGACTGCTTTTCAGTCCATGCCGAACAGAATGCCATGATTAGTGCGAGCAGAAATGAAATGCTCAGCTCAACAATATATCTTGCCGGAGAAAAGTACGATGATGGAGAATGGGTGGAAATAGAAGATGCAGAACCTTGTCCAATATGCTTTAGAATGATAAAGAACTCCGGAATAGACCAAATCGTTAGCAAGAAAGGAATTTTAAAACTAAGAAATTAAATTTAAGATTATTTTTTAAAAATAAAGAAGCCCTATGCAATCAAAAACTCTAGACGCAAAAACACGAAATCTGATACTCGCACTATTCCTGATAGGGGTCTTCATGGGTTCCCTGGATACGGGCATAATCGGGCCTGTTCTACCTTCAATTGAGCAAAGCTTTAACCTCACAAGCAGGGAATCCAGTTGGATATTTACGCTATTTGTAATTGCATTCATGATCGGGTCACCGGTAATGGCCAAGTTTTCAGACTTTTATGGCAGAAAAAAGATTTTCATTCTTGATGTTGTGTTATTTGGAATAGGATCATGTCTAATCGCATTTTCTTTTAATATTGAATCCATATTTTTGGGAAGAATCGTTCAGGGTTTCGGCTGTGGAGGCATATTTCCAGTAGCTGGAGCATTTGTAGGCGATGCATTTCCATTGAATGAAAGGGGAAAGGCATTGGGCATTCTTGGAAGCGTATTCGGTATTTCCGCCATTGGAGGCCCATTGGTCGGGGCGGCTCTGATTCCATTCGGATGGAACTGGTGCTTTACAATAAACATACCGATCAGCATATTTCTGATAGCATTCGCTTTCTACATCCTTCCTGATGCTGAAAATGAAAGAAATCTCAAAATTGACTATTTGGGAATAGTGATGTTGAGTCTGCTTGCCATATTCTTATCCTACGGACTGAATCAGATCGATTCAAGCAACTTCATCAACAGTTTGATTTCAGTGAATGTCGCTCCTTTCCTAGTAATATTCATTGTTTTGATTCCTATTTTTTTAAGGGTGGAAAAAAAGGCACAGGAATCAATTGTACCTATACATATGCTGAAAAACCGGGAAATTAGAATTGCATGCATTGAAACATTATGCTACGGAATAATCTACTCATCAGCAATATTCATTCCATCATTGGTGATTCTTTCAATGGGTCTGAATGACCAGCTTGCAAGTCTTATGCTGATACCAATTTTAGGTGCAAATGCAGTTGCGGCACCGATTCTAGGGAAATTCCTTGATTCTACAGGTTCACGAAAGCTCATGATGATTGGAACATTAATACTGACAATAGGATTAATTGCCATTGCAATCTATCCGAATAATCTGATATTTTTCATTATTGCAGGATGCATGATTGGCGTTGGTATGGTAACAATTATCGGCGCTCCTTTAAGATATATTGTCTTAAGCGAGGCCAAACCTCAGGAAAGGGGAGCTGGACAGGCAATTGTAAATATGCTTTCAAGCGCAGGACAGCTGATAGGAGGAGCGCTTATAGGCGGAGTGATTGCATCATTTTCAGGAATATTGGGTTATAAAGTCAGCCTGATTTTAGCGGCAATTGTTGGATTCATTGCCTTCTTGTTCACTTTTAAGTTAAAAAGCCGTGACGAGCAATTTGAAACCATGAAAGCAAATCAATAGTTATTCAGAATTTGAATACCCTCCCAAGATATGCCAAAAAGTGCATGATATGTAACATATTTATTACATAAAAAACTAAAATAATATTCATGTCTGTTAGAAATTTTATTTTAGGAGTTATTAATTGTTCTAAGGTATCCGATGTAAATGATATATTATCCCAGTATGCAACCGAAGCCAAAGACACCCCATCCTATATTTATTTTTCAAAACAACCGATTGATACAAACAATATATCCAATGACGTCATTTTCTTTAAGATAACAGCTGAAAATGACACATTATTAAATAAACAAGTGGAAAATTTGATTAATGATTTGAACAATCTCAAAACAGATTATGTTTTGAGGGATGAAAAAACAGGAGAATTTCTTGTAACCGTAAAATACGGAGGCCAGGTTGCCATTAAATTCGACAATGTTAAATTTTTGAAAAAAGACACATATAAAAAAATCGATGGATTGAAATACACAAATACCAAGTATGGATATTGCAAAGGCTTCAAACCTAATTTCAGACCTCTTGAAGGAAAATCAGCCAAAAATCTGGAAATTCTACCTGAAATCATTTACATTACCTCTGATTCCGAGGAAAACTTATTAAAATTAAGCGATTATGTTTCCAAAAAGGTCAAGGAAATAGATCCAAATCTTGAAACAGAATTCAAATGGTTTTTCAGATAATTGCTGTGCGATTATACTAATTTCAAGCATCAATAAATGATGCTTGAGTTAATTGATTGAAACTATATTTAAATCTTTACATTTTTATTTAATATTTTTTCAACTTCATCCCTATGTTCAAAAAGTACACAACCGCCCTCATGGTCATCCATAAGGATGCCTCCATCCCTAAGAGATTTAAACAGGTTGGAATCAAGTGCTTCAATAAGCGAAGTATCACATAAATTGGTATCCGAATACGGTGAAGCTGGACAAGGCTCTGCACCTCCATGAGAGTTGATATGGAAAAAACCTCTTCCTGCTGCCAGACAGCCATCGGAAAGTTTTTCATCGCCCGGAAATGACATGAAAAGCATATCTCTATAATCATTGCGAAGGCGATCGATTTCTCCAAACAGCAATTCCCTTTCACTGTCACCTGGAGCCAGTTCAATCGTTTCATGATTCATAGGAACATATTCAATGAAAAAGACTACCTTGCAGCCCAAATCATGCAGTTTATTGATGAAATCATTTGAAATCAGCGATGATATGTTTTCTTTTGTGAATGTAAGTGAAGCTCCAAAGATGATATTTTTGCTTTTCATCACTTTCATGGATTCGACCAATTGGCCGTAGACTCCCTCTCCCCTTCTTGAATCAGTCACCTCTTCGCCACCTTCAATGGACAGGATTGGAACCAGGTTCCTGTTATCATCAAATAGTTTCAGATAATCGTCATCAAGCAACGTTCCGTTAGTGAATATTGGAAAGAGTATTTCAGGATATTTACTGGCATTTATTATTACATCTTCCCTTATCAGGGGCTCTCCTCCAGCCAATACTATGAAACTTATTCCTATTTCCTTTGCTTGCATGAATATGTCTTCCCATTGTTCGCCCGAAAGCTGATTTTTAGGCTCATCGTCGCTGCATGCATCATTTGCCCTCGAGTAACATCCTGTGCAATGCAGATTGCAACTGCTTGTGATGCTTGCAATTAGAAATGCAGGAATATTTTTGCCATTCTGCTCATATTTCTGCCTTATCTTTGTTGCCTTTCTTGCATGTTTTGAAAATTTGAGCAGATAAATGCTTTCCTTAGGATTTTTAAGAGTGGCGCGCATCGCATCTTTCAGTATGGCTTCAACACCCTCTGACAAGTATTCCTGAATATCAAAATTTGAAGCGGTCATTTTTTCACCTTTACACAGTCAAGCAGGAAATTTGCATGTTCTTCCGTTTGTCTGAAGAAATCATCAAGCAAATCCTGAGGAATATCATCATATTTCGAACAAATTTCCAAAAGAAGATAGATGGGAAAGCTGTAATACTCCTTTGCAAGGAGTTTAGAATCAATATCCTGCCTTATGACTCCATTTTCCTTAAGTATTGTGAAGAATTCGTTCCAGAAAATAATGGGCTTCATCAATATCTCATCATGGAAAAACATCCTGATATTGTCATCGTAATGCATCTGTATGAATATCAGCTTCCAAATCTTCAGGTTTCTTTGCCTGCTAAACATTTCCCTTATGGCTTCTGATCCCTTATGATAGAACAGTTCCGGATTTTCAAGCAGCATCTCATTTTTTGCTGATAAATCCAATTCCTCATTGTTTAGCAGTTCATCATGTTCCATGAGGTCTGTCAAATACTTAAATATGTCCATCAAGATGGCCTCTTTTGAAGAGTAATGACTATATATTGAGCTTTTCTTAATTCCCACTTCCTCAGCAATTTCCCTAAGCGAAACGGAATCATATCCCTTTTTAGAAAATAAATCTAATGATACATCAAATATCCTTTCCTTTGTGTTCATTTTCCTACCTACCGTTCGTTAGGTATATTATTAGTTCTCATAATATATAAAATTTAGGAATTTATGAATAAAAAAAAGATAAGAGAAAAATATTACCTATTGAAAATTAAACAAAACATCTAAAAATATAATAAAAATTAAATTGATTTTAGTAAATCTTTTAAAAAGTAAATAGTAAATAATATATATTTAATTTAATAAATAAACTAATATCTAACACTGGAGGATAACAAATGAAAAAATATATAACCCTACTATTAATATTGGCGGTTGCCTGTGCATTTTCCATATCGGCCATTGCAGCCACAGATTTTGAAAATCAGGATTTTGACGGTAAATTCAAAATGGACATTGTCCAAGGTGTTGATCTTGAAAAAAGTAATGAAAACGGCGTCATAACTTATTTTGATATAGACAAAAGTTTTTTTGTAATATATACAGAAGACAATTCACTCAATCCTAATTTGGATGATAAAGAATTTGACGTATTTCAATCAAATTCCGGATTTGATGCTGACGGAAAAGACGGAGACATACGTGTCTACAAAAAAGGTGACCTCTACAGTGCCCTGGTTGTTGATGATGGAATCCTTGTCGTTGTAGGATATAACGATCGGGACGATGCAATAGACATGGCAAAATCAATTGTATTTACAAAATAAATACAATTTTCTTTTTTCTTTTTTTGACAACTCCCCAAATTTAAATATTTCTGTTTTTAAAAATTAGATTAACCGTGTTGGGGGAAATATTGATGAATATCAGAAAGGCAACGCATAACGACTTGGCCAAAATCATGGAAATATACAGGACCGCTCAGGATTTCATGATTAAAACCGGAAATCCTAATCAATGGGGACACAGATACCCTCCAAAAGATCTCATTGAAAGCGACATTGACAATGGAGTTTGCCATTTGATATGTGAAGGCGAAAATCTCCATGGAGTATTTGCCCTTTTTGAAGGTGTAGAGCCAACATATGAACACATCGAAAATGGCGAATGGCTAAACGATGATGAATATGTGACCGTTCACAGAATTGCAAGCGACGGAAAGGTCCACGGCATATTCAAGTGTGCCATAACATACTGCAAAAGCAACTACACAAACATCAGAATTGACACTCACGCAAGCAATGTAGTTATGCAGAAGCAAATAGAGAAAAACGGTTTTGAAAAGTGCGGCACAATATATGTGGCGGACGGTTCACCTAGAATGGCATACCAATGGACAAAGTGATGGACCCGAAGGAGCACAGAAATTTTTCAAAAAAATATATTACACTTAAAATACAGATATATAATAGTTTAATATTGAATTGGATTGGATAATTATGAATGTTGAAAAGCTAGTTGGAAACACACCAATGATTAAGATTGATTATGAATATGAAGGAAAAAAGGGCAGTATTTACACCAAACTCGAATACTACAATTATACTGGAAGCATAAAGGACAGAATTGCATTATATATTATCCAAAAAGAAAGAGAAAACGGCAATTTGGCTGATGGACAGCCAATTATTGAAGTTACAAGTGGAAATACCGGCATTGCATTTAGTGCAATCGGCGCACTTTTCGGCCATGAAGTCCACATATTCATGCCTGATTGGGTATCCCTTGAGCGAAGAAAACTCATTGAGATGTATGGAGCTCACGTTCACCTCGTATCAAAAGAGGAAGGCGGATTCAAAAGGGCTCTAGAGATGGTGGATGACTTTGCAGAAGAAATTGGTGCATACAAGCCACTCCAATTTGATAATGAATTAAACACTCAGGCACAATACTATACCACAGGTCAGGAAATAATCGAAGAGCTTCCGGACGTAAACGCTTTCGTTTCAGGAATTGGAACCGGAGGAACACTGATGGGAATCGGCCAAAGACTGAAAGACCACAATCCTGATGCCAAGCTATTTGCCCTCGAACCGTCAACATTATCAATACTTAAGATGGGAATGGAAGAGGGAAGCCATTTGATTGAAGGAATAGGTGATGACTTTATTCCAGGCATCGTAAATGAGGATTTAATTGACGATATCGTATTGATTGATGACTGCGATGCAATCAACATGTCAAAAAGAATTGCAAAAGAGTTCGGTTTGGGAATAGGCATTTCAAGCGGAGCGAATTTCCTTGCAAGTGTCATCATGGACAGTGATGATTTAAAAATCGCCACAGTCTTTCCGGATGACAACAAAAAATACATAACCACAAAACTGTCAGAAAAAATTGATGAAAATCCAAAGCTTCATTCAAATAAAGTGAAACTCATCGGCTTTGAAGTAATTTAACTTTTTTTAAAAAAATATAGGAAGGTTAGGGAAATTTCCCTAACTGAAATCATAATGGATATTGTGAAGCTTATACAAACATACAGAACTGCTTGAAGGGAATGCATAAATCATGTAGTCCAGCTCTTCAAGGGTGATCTTTTTATTGATTATGAATGCGAACATGTTTGCCACGTTTTCAGCATCGGCTGCATATATCTCTGCACCAACAATGTTCAAGTCCTTATCCACAATGACCTTTGCCTCAGCTGTCCTGTCATTTTTGAGCTCCAGAGAATATGAGTTACCGTATCTTATTGTGTGGATGTCATATTCATCACTTTCATCGGCAACATAAGCAGGAACTCCAACGGTTGCAATCCTTGGAATGGTATAGGCAACTGCAGGAACTACAGGATATGTTATTTCATCCGCTTGACCCAGCAATTCCTTTGCAAGGTATTTGGAGTGATGTATCGCAACTGTTACAAGCTTTGCAATTCCTGTATCAGCAACATCACCTGAAGCGTAGATGTTAGGCACTTCACTTTGAAGGTGTCCGTTGACCTTGATTCCCTTACTTGTGTATGTCAATCCTACATTTTCAAGACCTATGTCCTCCACATTGGCGGTTCTGCCCATTGCAGCTACGACATAGTCTCCTGTTAAGCTAAGTCCGCTTTCACACTTAACCGTAAAGCCGTCCTCATAGGCCACGTTGTCAATTTTGGCTTCAGGATCCCTCAGCTCATCATCTGAGTTTAAGGCATTATCGACGTTCAATACCTTTTCCAGAGGATTATCTATTTCTACATTGCTAATGACTTCGGTTACTGTTTGGTTAAAATGGAAATTAATGTTTTTTTCTTTAAGTCTTTCAATTACCTTTTGTACATATGGTTGGTGGAAGTATTTCAAAGCCATGTTTCCTCTGATGATTACATCAGCACTGAGCCCAGCTTCGGCAAGGATTGATGCAAACTCCATTCCAACAAATCCTGCCCCTATTATAATGGCATGTTCCGGAAGCTCATCGATATCCAAATAGTCAGTGCTGTCATGAAGGAATTCCTTTCCGGGAATGTCAGGAATCACCGGCTTTAGGCCTGTGCATATTACAATCTTGTCTGTGGTGAATGTTTCATCTGCGACCTGAACTGTGTGCTCATCCAGAATGACTCCTTTTCCGTGGGCGACATCAAGGTCATATTCCTTGAACTTGCCGTCTAAAAATGGTGCCATATTTGCAATGCGTTTTCTTTTCAGCTTCATCAAATCGGACCAGTTGACATTGAAATCGCCATCTTTTCCAACGCCTTCAAAATTTTCTGTCAATGCCTTGATTTCATAAGGCGCATCAAGCAATGCCTTTGAGTTGCAGCCACGATTTGCACAGGTTCCGCCATATAGGCTTTCCTCAACGATTAAAATTTTAAGGCCTGCTTTTCTTAAAAATCGGCCACCTTGCCAAGCGGCATTTCCACTTCCGATATATATTACATCATAATCCATTTTTCTAACCTCTTAGTTAATATATTGTCTTGGTCCAATATAAAAGTTAATTAATGATTTTTTAATAAAATGATAACATGAAAGAATATCTTTATATCGATTCATTTGATGATGACGGCCAGGCAAGGTTTAAGGTTTCAGACACTCCCAAAATAGATTACCTGATTAAGGAAAATGAATTTGAAAAGGCATTAATCGAAATTAACAAAACACTGAAAACAAATTACAGTTATGACAATTTAAACCTAAAAGGAATTATCCTTGAAAATCTTGGCGAGTTTGATGAGTCAGTCAAGTGTTTTGACAATGCATTGAGCCTTCACAAGTCCTCAGAAATTCAGCTGAACAAGGCAAATTGCCTATATAAATGGGCCAAAGTTACTTTTTTTCCTGAAGCCGATTATGAAAAGGCTTTACATTTAATTGATTGTGGAATATCCAATATTCCTGATGGTGAAGATCCATCTGAATTCTATTTTCTGAAGGCCGAGATTCTAGAAGCACTGAACGAACTAGTTGATGCTCACAAATGCTATTTAATAGCATATAAGGAATTCGACAAACTCAAAGAATTTGAATCCCAATGCGATTATTTGAACAATACCCAAGACACACTTATTAATGTTGTCGGCAGTGATTTTTATGGATTTACACCCCAAATAGGAGATGTTTTGACATTGGTTAAGGATGATGACAATGAACATGACCCTGATGCGGTTGCAGTTGTGAAAAACGGCAAAACCGTTGGTTATGTTGCAAATAATCCGTATACCTTGATTGATGAGGTCAAAAGCGCAAGCGATATAAGGAATCGAATTTCAGATAATCAAAAAATTGAGATATTGTTCATTTACCTTGGGGAATATGTAATCGCAAGATTGTTAGATTAAGAAATTTATATTCCCGTTTCGACTTATTTTTGATTTTCCATTGAACCTTCTGATGTTGATATCAGATTTTTGGGCTTTTTTCGTATCCAGTGGATTGTTAAGCTGATAATTTATGTCTTTCATGATGTAAAACGTAGCATATACGCTGCCGTTAATATGGTTTCTCATTGCCACACCCCTAGTTATTTGTAAAATTTGAATTTTAAGAGAACTTGATATATATCCATAATTGAATATTATTTTAAATTAACATGTCATGCATGCTAATGTGAAAACCAGTTAAGTAAATGAGTTAAATATTTTATGACTATAAAATAAATGACCATTCTATTGATATAAAGATACCTTCCAAATCATCAGAATTTTCCTTTTCCAAATTTTCAAAGAAGTCATTTCAATTTATGCTTTTGAAAATTTTTCATAGGCAATATTGTTAATATTATCTTTCAAATCAACTCTTAACATTTTTTCACAAATAATTCCTTATTTTTAATAATTGGTATTTTACTTATTGTATTTAAGCTTAATCAAATTGTAATGGCTTTGTTAAATTGTTGCAGGCTTGTAAAATTGCTTTCATTGAAACATAGTATATAAATCTATTGATTGTAAAAAACAATATGGTTCAGATGAAAAAATGACAGTTTCATTTTTAACTGTTTCAAATGAAACATTTATATTGTTTGAAAAACATAGAATACCATAGGTGAAAAATATGGATAATGAAATTTTCCAGGCAATAACTAAAAATTCTCCATTCATTGCATGGATACATAATATTTCCCTAAATCAACAGAAATACATAAAATCAAAATTTAAAGACTTAAATCTTGGTCATGATGTGAGATACATCATGTTCATATATGACAATCCAAATTGCTCCCAGGAAGATTTGGTCAATATGTTCAGCCAAAGTAAGGGCAATATTGCTAAATCATTGAAAAAATTAGAGGATTTGGGTTATATCATAAGAGAAACAGACCCCAACAATCGCAGAAAATACATGTTGAATACAACCGAAAAGGGTAATGATTTGGTTCCTAAATTCAGAAAGATTTCAAAGGAATGGGAAAAAGAGGTCGGAATAACCGATTCGGATGATGAATTAAGAGAAAGAATAAGAGAAATAGCAATCAATGGCATGAAGCTCGTTGAGGAGGAATAATATGGAAATGAAATTTAATATAGAAACCTCTGTTGTGATTGTAGCATTTCTCACATCATTTTTTGCAGTCTTTTTATCCGCAGGCATAGTTATAGGCGTGCCTTCCATTGCAGGGGAATTTGCAATGAACAACATTGTTCAGAATTGGATAATCACCATTGCATTGCTTGTTGTGGCAGTATTCACGCTTCCAGCAGGACAACTTTCAGGCAAATTCGGCGTTAAAAAGGCATTGATAGCGGGAGTTTTAGTTTTCGTGTTTGCTTCCATAGGAGCATGCTTGTCATTTTCCTCAGAATCCTTCCTGTTTTTTAGAGTAGTTCAAGGGATAGGTGGAGCATTTTCCAATGTTGCTGCTATGGCTATGGTTGTGCAGGCAATCAAACCTCAAAACAGAGGTAAAGCTTTGGGATTTACTGTAACAGGAGTTTATCTTGCAGGCTCATTGTCTCCCGTGATATGCGGATTCTTGGTTTATAACTTCGGCTGGAGGTCTATGTTTTACTTTACAATTCCATTTTTCGCAATCTGTCTCGCCCTTATGATTTGGAAAATTCCTGGGGATTGGAAAACATATGAAAACGACAGGATTGACACAATAGGTTATCTTATATATGGAATAGGCATTTTATTGTTCATTTATGGATTTACAAGTTTGATGAATTTCATAGGTCAGGTTTGCGTACTTATTGGATTTATTCTATTGGTTGTCTTTGGATATTATGAAACCAGAACAAGTAGCCCGGCATTCAACATGAAATTATTCAAGAATATGAAGTTCACTTCGTCCAACGTAGCTGCTTTATGCAGTTATCTTGCGATAGCGGCATTAACTACAATCTTAAATTACCATTTCCAATATGTCAGAGGATGGAACGCTCAAATGTCAGGACTCATTTTGATTGTCACTCCAATCATCATGGCGATTATGGCACCAAATTCAGGAAAATTATCCGATAGGATACATCCTCAAAAATTGGCAGCCATAGGAATGTCCATTGCAACTTGTGCACTTTTGATTTTAATATTCCTGGATGCAAATACTCCAATATATCTCATTGTCTTGGCGATGATTTTGCAGGGTATTGGCATGGGATTGTTCACAACTCCAAATACAAATGCAATAATGAGTTCTGTTCCTCAAAAGGAGACTCCAAATGCGTCAGCGGCACAATCTGCCATGAGAACCATAGGCCAAACAATGAGTTTGGGTTTGCTTACACTTGTTTTTGCATGGGTTATGGGCAGCTTGAAATTGTCTTCCCAGTATGCAAATATGATAGTTCAAAGTTCTCAGATAGTATGTATAATCTGCACAGTCATTTGTATAATTGCAGTATTTGCTTCCTTGGTGGGAATAAAGTCTAAAGATGAATTTAATACAGAAAAATCAGGTTAATAATTAATTAATGAAAGAGGGTTTATTATGAAATTAGATTTAGAAACAATAGTAATATTTGTATCATTTATTACATCGTTTTTTGCAGTGTTTTTATCAAATGGGATAATTATAGGTGTTCCAGCCATTGCAAAAGACTTTGCAATGAATAACGTAATCCAAAATTGGATTCCAACAATCTTTTTCCTTGTTGTGGCGGTGTTCACCGTTCCGGCAGGGCAAATTTCAGGAAAATTCGGAGTTAAGAAATCACTTCTTGCAGGTATTATTGTATATCTAATCGGATCAGTCGGTGCGGTTGTATCATTTTCAACCGAGAGCTTCTTAATATTCAGAATAGTTCAAGGCGCAGGGGTTGCATTCCTAAATGTATCCGCAATGGCTATGGTAGTGCAAGCGGTCAAACCCCAAAATCGTGGAAAGGCATTGGGATTTACCGTGACAGGAGTATATCTTGCAACATCCCTATCACCTGTAATATGTGGATTTTTAGTGCATAATCTCGGCTGGAGATCAATGTTTTACTTTGTAATTCCATTTCTGGTATTGTGCATAATCTTGATGATTCTGAAAATACCTCAAGAATGGAAAACATATGAAAAAGATAAAATCGATAAGGTCGGTTCAATCCTATATGCAATGGGAATTCTGGCATTCATTTACGGATTTACAACATTAATCACAACTACCGGAAAAATATTGACCCTTGCAGGAATCATCCTGCTGATAATATTCGGATGGTACGAGCTAAGGCAAAAATCCCCTGTATTCAATATGAACCTGTTCAAAAACAAGAAGTTCACATCATCAAATATTGCCGCACTATGCAGTTATCTGGCCATAATGGTTGTAACAACAATTCTGAACTACCATTTCCAGTATGTGAGGGGATGGGATGCCCAAATGTCCGGAATGATACTGATTATCACACCTATCATCATGGCAATAATGGCTCCTAACGCAGGTAAACTTTCAGACAGGATTCATCCGCAAAAGCTGGCAGCATTAGGAATAGGAATAGCTGCAATCGCATTGGCGATTCTGACATTCCTGACCGGGGAAACTCCATTGTATATTGTGGTTCTTGCAATGGTATTGCAGGGTATAGGAATGGGACTCTTCTCAAGCCCGAACATGAACGCCATCATGAGTTCAGTTCCGCCTAAGGATGCACCAACAGCATCCGCATCACAGGCGACAATGAGAACAATAGGCCAGACCATGAGTTTAGGGCTATTGACATTGGTATTTGCCTGGGTAATGGGCAGCCTAAAATTAGATCCTCAATATGCAGCTATGATTGTGCAGGCATCACAGATAATCTGTATAATCTGTACCGTTGCATGTGTCCTTGCGGTGTTTGCGTCACTTGTCGGAATCAAGTCATCAGACCAATTCAACACCGGCAGAAAATAGTTAAAAAATTGTTGAAAGATAGTTTATAACTATCTTTCATCAAGGAATTTTAATACATAATCCCTGTATTCAACTCCATATGGTATCTCCATGTCTACAAACAATTCTCTTCTTTTTACGATAACTTTTTCATTTTTGACTGGGTTGAAACCTTCTCTTTCAACATCTTTATAGTATATTCCGCAACCGTATTTTTGCCAGTTGGCTACAGCGTCAAAATCGATGCCCCTTTCGGCCAATAGCTCTTTTTTGAATTTTGGACCTTTACCGTTTAAGACTTTAGAAGCCTGAGATGCGGTTTTGCCTTCATCCCTTAAAGTCCAATAACAATATCCGTTTAGGGCATTTCTCTGGGAATCCTCTTGTCTCCATCTGAAATAGTCCCCAACTCTTTTTTTGTTAGGCAAAGGCACTACACGACTGTCAAAAGTGGCAATTTGACCGATTTTAAGTGAAAATGCAGCACTTGCTTCACCGGAAAGGGTGGAGTTGATTTTTCTTACCTTTCTTGAAAAGGTATTTTCACCAGGATGGAAGAGCAGTGAAATCTCGTCACTTTCAGTATATCCATACACGATTTTGAAACCGCTTTCCATTAAGGATTTAACGGTTCCGGTCATCAAATCCCTGAATCTTTCGTCAAAAGGGGCTTTAAATTTGCAGACCCTTTTAGTCAAGCGGGTGAATGAGCGCCCATCAAGACGAACGACAATATAATCCTCCTCAGGAACATATTGATCAAGGGATTCCTCATATTGTCTCATTTCCATGTCAAAATCATCAAATCTCATTTTTATCCTCCTACAATATATCAAAAAGCACTGGCTGGCAGTGCTTAGATATATTAACTCTATTATATTTTGGAAATTAATTATGGCAGAAAAGTATTAAAGTGTTAGATTTAAGGAGTGAACTCTAATTATTGCATGTCAACACTTTAATACTAAGTGCTCCAGTTGGGAGTCGAACCCAAATCGCAACCTTGGAAGGGTCGCATGTTACCAATTACACCACTAAAGCATGAGCCAGTGTAAAACTGGCCAGGGAATTTGAGGTTAAATTTTGGAATTGAATCCAAATTGCGACGGTGTGATTCGAACACACATTTACACGCAAGAGAGTCGTTTTACCAATTAAACTACGCCACCCATTACGGTAAAGGAGGAATTTGAATCCCCAAGCGTTAACGCACTTGAGTAGCAATCAAGCTCCCCACCACTTGGATACTTTACCCATTACATTTTAAAAAATGGGGCAAACTCAATGCCCCAAATTTTGGAGAATATATTATGAAAGACGTTTCTTAAGAAGTTACTCTTAAACGGCCCTCAAATTACTTAAACCATTAACTATCTTTAAAGATAGTGTCCATGATTATATACTACGGGCCAGTGAACCTGTTGGGACTCGAACCCAAGGCCTTCTCATTGCAAATGAGATATTCTACCAACTGAACTACAGGCTCATATTAGATTAAAGGAGATCCGGTTATCAGCTGGGACCCCACCCATTGGGCGAAGTGAGCACCAAACTATAACCAAATAATGTTAAAGTTGTAAAAAATCAAGCTCATTAAATTAAATAATCTAATGACAATAGCAAAAACAATATTTCCAAATGGTGAGGCAAAGGTTGAGATCAAAATCAATCAATAAGCCCAAAGTTGGACTTTTTCCAATACCTACTGCATTCCCACACAGAAATATCCTGTCTATATCCAGACTCTGTACAACTTGGGCATTCAATATTCATAATAATCATCTATCTTTTTAATTCTAATTAATAATCTGTTTCCGTTTATATATAAATCACATAAAGCGTTTGCTTTACACAAGAATTCCTGATTTACTTTAAGAAATTTAATATATAATATGTTTCGGCCATATATAAATCAATGAAAGTTTCTCATTTATATGATTAAATTAATTAACATTATTTTACAAAAGATATTATCAAGGTGTGAATATGCAAAAATCAACTAAAATAATTTTAATTGCAGTATTTTTAATGATTATTGGAGGAATAGTGTTTTTCGAAAGCACACAATATCCTGAAATAGAATATGCAACACTTGCCAATACAAGCATTGGAACGGTTGAAGTAGGAACAGCAGGAAATGAAAATGCAACAACCTGCATCGCCCTGATAACCGGGATTCATCCAAGGGAAACCCTGTCAATTGGACCGGAAATCCAAGCTGCAAGGGAATTTGGAAACGACAATGTCAAGATAATCAACTATAAGGTAACTGTGACTGAAAATCCTAATGACTACGAACAGGGAAGAGCAAACGGAGAAAGCCTTGTACATGATTATGTTAATCCAAATGTAACCTCTTCTGATGCCGATGCAGTCATAATCAGCCATTCCCATAACGCCGATTACGGTGAAGGGTTCTATCTCGCCACCCCTGAAATGGATAATTCATCAGTGAATATTGCTGAGAAGATCAGCGAAAAAAGTGATTTCAACTATTATCCTGTAACAGGTAATGAAACATACAAATCCACATCTGCGGTTCTGGTTTCAAAACCTATTGCACAGGCGGGTTATCCTACATTTGTTTATGAGATACCTGAAGATATTTGGGAAAGCACTGCAACCGGCAAGACAAAGGAATTATTCAGTTTAATTGTAGAAAATCTTTAAAGTGATATTATGAAAAGAAAAGAAGTTATTCTGTTCATGACAGTAGGAACCGGTACCAATTTAAATTCAAACGAAGAAAGCTCAAAAGATCTTGCCCAAAAATTATTTTATACAATAGATAAGATGCGTCCAAATCATGTTGTATTTTTTGCATCCGACAAATCAAAAGAAACCATTGGATATATTGAAGATTTATTTGTAAGGGATAATGATGAATTTATTGAAGGTGAAGATTATCAGATAGTTGAAATAACTGCAATTGATGATTTGAATACATGTTTTGAAACATATGAACAGAAGTTATGGGAATTTGATTACGCTGATAATGAAAAAGACTATCAGATAATAATGGACTATACCTCAGGAACCAAGACAATGTCTGCCGCAATGGCAAGCTGCGGAATGTTCTATTCAAAGGACCTTATTTCAATAGGAGGGGACAGATCAACAGGAGAGGTTTCAAGAGGAACCGAAATCATCAATTATCAAAACATCTACAAGATACATGACAAATTTGTCCTAACAAGAACCAGATACAATTTCGATGCAAACCGTTTCATGGCATGCATCGACATGATGAACTACATCGTTGATTTGAATATCCATAAGGAATCATTGCTTCACCTCTTCAAATCATATTATGCATGGGACAATATGGATTTTGAAGAAGCATACAACCATCTAAGAAAAGTAGATGCCAATCAAATGGAGCTGAACGATATAAAAAACGACATTAAATTCAATCTTAAAGCTCTTGGAAACATCATGAATTCAAAATCAGTCAACTTGAAAAACTGCTATATTCTTGCAAGCCTGATTAATAATTCAATGAGAAGGTCTGAAGAGTTCAAATATGATGATGCAATAGCAAGATTATACAGGTCACTGGAATTGATTGCACAAATTGAATTAACAAAATATAACCTGAAAAGCTCAGACATTAAAGTTTCAACACTTAAGGAAAACAACGTATCTGACGAATTCATAGCAGAATTAGAAAAAATAAGAGAAGACGGAAAAATAAGAATAGGACTTGAAAAAGATTTCCTACTTTTGAATGAACTGGGAAATGAATTGGGTAAGTATTATGTTGAAAACAACTCTAAAATTAAAAATTTAACTAAAAAGAGAAACAACTCCATTTTAGCGCATGGTCTTGATTCATTAACCGAAAAAGACTTTGATGAATTCTTAGATATTGTACTCAATTTATCATATACTTTGGATAAGGATATGAAAAAATTCTTAAAGCAAACCAAATTCGCAAAATTTGATAATACTGAAAACAGCAATATTTTTTAATTAATTGAAAAAAAAGAAAAAAAGAATAGTTAATTAGAAAGGAAGACTTGCATAAGTTCCTGATAAGGAAAATGAATGAGTATTCCAATTAACTATAGTTCCAAATGAATTTCTTGAACTTGTTGGGTCTACAACATACCAATAGTTATTAATGCATAC
Source organism: Methanobrevibacter sp. (assembly GCF_045130115.1). GTDB lineage: Archaea > Methanobacteriota > Methanobacteria > Methanobacteriales > Methanobacteriaceae > Methanocatella. The sequence goes on along the minus strand of NZ_JBGUPC010000054.1, from coordinate 49,393 downwards.
TTGAGCCCATACGTGACCGTATGTACTTCCACTGGAGAATGTACATGTTCCGTGAACGTATCTGGCTGGAAGACCTGCAGTCCTTAACATTGCAACAAGTAAGTGAGCCTGGTCAACACAGTTTCCTGCACCATTGTTATAAGTACCTACTGCACCATAGTGTGTATCATAATAGAAACTGTATGATATTGAATCCCTTACAAAGTTGTAAATTGCTTTAGCCTTTGCTAAATCAGTAGCTGCATTCTTAATAAGTGAATTCACTTTTGTTTTGAGTTTGGAATTTCCAACTTGACAATTAGCGGTAGCTTTAAGATAAATAGTTAAGTCCTTAACAGTATTTTTCTGATTCAAACCTGTTCCACCTTGTGAACTAGAAGATCCAGAACCATAAGTGATTGTACAGTAATTTGGTAAATATTTATCATTATCAGCATAAAATACTAAAATCCTTGAGAATGCATCACCCAATTCATCATAGATTATTTTTCCAACAGCAGAGTTAGCAAAATTAGGTGCCTGTTTATTAGTATTAATATAGTTCACAATATTTTTTGCTACAGTCAGATAATCTTTCTTATACAATTCAACTGAATTAATAGTATCTCCACTAGGTGAGGCAGGTGCCTTGACTCCAGTTAAAATAGGAACATTACCTGTTTTTGAATTACCAAGCTCAGTAATAGCTTCACCCATTACATATAAAAATTCAGGCATTGTAAATTTGATTCCACCTGCAGTCACTGTAGCAGGCAAATTTTCATTGCTTGCATAATATGATTTAACTGTTCTTGCACCAGCAATAACATTTGCAATTGATATGGTGTCAATTTTTTTCACAGTTAAAGCAGTTGTACCAGAACTTGGAGCATTTAGATTGTTTCCACCATATTCATATGAAACTGAATATAATCCTGGTGTAAAACTAGCACTAATAGTTGCATAACCATCTGAGGACACTTTAGCATTGTAATATTTTGAATTTACATTCAATAGAACATTTCCACTGGTTACAGCTTTGTTATTCGCATCAAGCACTAAAATTTTACATGTTTGAGTACCTTGATAAAAAGTGGTTCCAGTTTTCCAGTTTACGGAAGTAGCTGCTCTTTCAACAACACTAATTGGAGTAGATCCAGATTTTGCATTAAGTTTAGAAGTTGCTGCAGTAGAGTATTTGATTGTATATTCACCAATGTCTAAATTAATTGGCAATGAAACAATACCCTTGCTGTTTGTGGTTTCAACGTATTTTTTACCATCAACATTAAGTGTGATTTTTTTATTGGCAATAGGAACGCTTCCAGATGTTAAAGCTAATTGGAATTGTGTTCCCGCATCCTTACCAAATGTTTTTGTACTCTTAACAGTGTAAGTAGGGTTTTTGGTAGGGATGATTACAACTTTATCCTTTGCACTGGATGCCTTGTAATAACCAAATTTGTTAAATTTATATTTTACATTGTATATTCCCACTTTAAGTGAAGGTAATTTGAATATTGCAACACCATTTTTATTGGTGTTTGCAGAGTATATTTTACCATCAATTTTGAATTTGATAACTTTACCTGATTTTGGAGCATAACCAAATTCGTTAAGCAATTTAACCTTTACCTTTTTGGTATCACTTTTAAGGAAAGTGTAGGTTTTAGTGGTCAATGAGGTTTTTGCTGATGTAACCACTTTAACTTTATTGGTTTTGGTTAAGCCGTCTTTATTATATGAAATAATCTTATAAGTTCCTTTAGGAAGATTAGTTAATGACAAACTAGCTTTCCCTTTACTGTTAGTTTTTACTTTATAGACTCTACCATTGATCTTAAATTTAATATTTTTATTAGCGAGAACTTTTCCCTTTTTGTTAAGAAAAGTTGCTGTGTATTTTTTACTATCAGTATAAACTTTACTCATGTCACTTGAAACGATTGTTGATAAAACCTTAATTTTCTTAGTTAAGGAATAACCTGATTCAGGATTAGTAGCAACAATCTTGTGTGTTCCAGGTTTGAGATTAGTGATATCTAAGGAAGCAACACCCTTACTATTGGTCTTTACAGTATAGCTTTTACCGTCTAATACAAATTTAATATCCTTATTGACTAACGGTGTGCCATCAATATTTAAAAATGTTGCGCTATATTTTGCAGTTCCCTTATAATATGTAGTAACATCTTTTGCAGTGACAGTATTTGATATATTACTCTCTAATTGGGCATTATCATCACTTGCCAAAGCGTTACTGTCTTCTATGTTAGTTGATAAAGTACTTGAATCTTCAGATTTTAAAACATCATTTGATGAATCATTATCAACAACAGATTCACTCGCCTGTAACTCTGATGAATCATCACTAGCAATGACTTCAACATCATCTTGTGAGCCAGAAGCATATGAATCCGTAACATTTACATCACTTGCATATATTGTACCCACTGATAATGCAACAGCAAGCACAAAAACGAAAGTGAGTAATATTTTTTTGTTCAAAATATTTTACCTCCATAACAAAATTTCTACGAGATTAATCTCGCTTATATAAATATAGTACAAATATCTTATATAAACCTTTTTATTCCCTAATTCTCATTAAATGAGTTCAATTTTAAAAAATAAAGTTAATACATTATGAAAATATTACATTAAAGCAATATTTACTTAAATTTAGCAATAAAAAGCTTAAAAGATATGAAATAATTTATTAAGCAGTTTAATTAAATATAATATAAAACATTCATTATAAAAAGGATATTATATAATAACAAGAATTCTAACTTAATTAATTTATAAATGACCCTATTTTGTACTATTAACCATCAAAATACCTTATATAACTATTTATTTTAAGAAATAAGCCTTGATAAACGTTTTTATATTTTTTGATAAAAATTTTCCAAATTGGTTTAAATATTATCCCCCAAATATTGCAAAAATATTACTGTTTAAATGAACACTAAAATAGGCATCATTTTCCCGTTGCTTGATTTTTTTAATATTGCCACAAGTACTAAAAAAAGAGTTGAAAAATAATTATTTTTCTATAGGCCCAATATTGTTTAATCTGTTGAATTCAAGCAGGTGGGCATAGGTTTTGTTTAGATGAGTATCATCGCCTATTATTGAAAAATCAATTATGTATTTGTTGCCCTGAGATTCAACAAGTTCAAAGGAGCCTACCTCATTAATTTTGTAGTCAGTATAATTAAATGTATTATTTTCGCCCTTAAATACAGTGTACTTATACTCAGTGTCATTGTGGGTATAATCATTCCAATCATACTCAGTATACTCTACAATAGACAAAAGTTCATCTGCATTCTTTAAAGTTCCATATAACACATAGGCATCCTCGCGAATCTTCTTAAAATCATCGGGTGCCGTAAAGTCATTATGATTAACTGCACTTACTGCACTGATCATCATCAGAAAAAATACCAAACACACAATTAATTTTTTAAACATTATTTCACCTGTACTGTTTAATATCTTTGTATCTTATATATAATAATTCATTTGACCTACTTTAAATGAAAAAATTTTGATGATAAAAAGCTATTTAAATTTTGAAAACAATTAGAAAATATGGAAAATTCAAAAAGGGAAATGAAAGAATCTATTGAAAAAATTTACCAAAGGCTGGATAAGGTCACACCAGTTGATTTTGATTGCGGAAAGCTATGTGGAGAGATATGCTGCGTGTTCGACAGCGAAGAATATCCCAATGAAGACCTTGCCCTATTCCTCATGCCTGGCGAGGAACTGATGTATGAGGAAAGCGATGAATTTGAACTCTACTACATTGATGCAAAGGAACTTGACTTTCCACATTCATGGAAAGGGGATGTATGTCTTGTCAAATGCAAAAATCCCCCTAAGTGCGATAGAAGCATCAGGCCAATACAATGCAGGACATTTCCTTTAGTGCCCCACATATCCAAGGACGGAAAATTTCATCTGGTATTGGACTCAACAGAATTTCCATATGAATGTCCAATCATAGAAAATCACATCCCCTTCAGACATGATTTTCTCAAAGAAACATTTGAGGTTTGGAAAACATTAATCAAAAATCCGCTTGTATACGATTTTGTTGACATGGACTCCAGAAGAAGAGAGAACAGAAAGATCGATTTTGAAATTGTCATATGATTGATTACCAATCAATTAAACCATGCCATTTTCCAACATCTTGAATTAAATTAATCCATCATTCAATTTAAATTAGCTGGAACAAAAACTATTTTTTAAAGCAAACATCCCTCCCCCATGACAATCATTAAATCATGACTTTTTTCAAATTATTTAACAATAAGTTACTTATAATATATTATCATGATTAAAAAAATCTCAATTTCTCTTTTGGTGCTGTTCATTCTGATTGGTGCAGTCAGTGCAATTGACTCATCCAATTGGACAACTGCCAATGTAGGATATGAAGAGTTCAAAATCCCTCCAAAATACGAGAACCCATATAAGAGCGATTTTCATATGTATGAATATGATGAGGACATTGACGTTTTTACTATCCGTTATGTCAATCCGGCCATAATGGAACTGTACGGGTACTTCATTGAACACAACCAAGCCAAAAAAGTCAAGGTTGAAGGACATGATGCCATTCATTTCACAACCTATGACAGACATGATGAGGCAAACAACTCAAAATTATGGTTTTCGGCAGGAGAGGAATTCTACTACATTGCCTGGAGAGGAAATGAAATGACCCCAACAATCAAAGAAGTGGTTAAATCAGCATCCAATTCCAACTTCACCCACAAGGAATTCTATGACATCCTTAATGATGAATATCAAAATTATCAGGTAGTAAATGCTATCGAATCACAAAGATATGACTACCCTAGAAGTGACAGCGGACACCATTCATTCGTTTCCATTGGAAGCAATGGAGTCAATTTTGGAGTTATGAGCTGACTCCATCTTATTTTTTTAATAGAAAGCTTTTGCTTTAAGTGATTTATATATACTCTCGATTAAATTTAATAATGAAGATGAGACTCTTCAAAAATTAATTATATCGAGGTGAAAAATATGGGATTTCTTGATAAAGATGGACTCTTTAGTGAAGAAAAAAATGTAACAAATGTGAAATCATTTGCTGGATTGGATGAAAATAACAAACCGAAAGCTCAAGAAAACGCAATGGATCTAATTTTCATTTTAGACAAGAGCGGTTCTATGTGGAACATTGTGGAAGATACAATCGGCGGATTCAATTCTTTCATTGAAAGAGAAAAAACAAAGGATATCAAAACATATGTCACATTAGTTCTTTTTGACGACGAATACAAAATTTTATACACAAGAAAACCTATTGAAGAAGTAAAAGAACTTACCGATGAGGAATACTTTGCAAGCGGATGTACCGCCCTTTTGGATGCAATTGGAACTACAATCGAATCTCTGGACAAAGAGATTTCTCAAAAGGTGATGTTTGTAATTACCACAGACGGCCTTGAAAATGCATCTACAAAATACACAAAAAGCGATGTTAAGAACTTGATTCAAAGCCACGATTGGGAATTCCTATTCATCGGTGCGGATATTGACTCATACGGAGAGGCTCAAAGTATCGGAATTGAAATCAACCGTTCTGCAAATTACGAAAAATCCAGTAGGGGACTAGGTTGCTTATTCGATTCCGTTTCAGAATTTAAACGTGGCTATTCCAAAAGTTCAGGGTCAAGATACAGATGTGCCGGAGAATGGAAAAGAGGCCTAGATTAAATTCCAATCTATTTCTTCTTTTTTATTTTCTTTTAAAAATTCATTGGCCAATTTAAAATGATTGCAACCCAAAAAACCACGCCTTGCCGAGAATGGTGACGGGTGTGAAGTAATCAATACCAAATGATTCGGGTTTGTAATCAACTCTTTTTTCTTTTCAGCCTGTTTTCCCCAAAGTAAAAATACAATAGGCTGTTTTTGACTGTTCAATATTTTAATTACATTATCAGTGAAGGTTTGCCATCCGCACTTGCTGTGGGAATTAGCATTGCCGTCTTCAACTGTCAACACGGTATTCAATAGAAAAACACCCTGTTTTGCCCATTTTTCAAGACAGCCTGAATCCGGAATTGGATAATCATACTCGGAATTTATCTCCTTGAAAATGTTTTTAAGTGATCTTGGAATCGGTCTGCCGTCTGGTGTTGAAAAGGCTAGGCCATGTGCCTGACCCTCTTCATGATATGGGTCCTGGCCCAGAATAACCACCTTGACATTGCTCAATGGAGTGAACTTAAAAGCGTTGAATATCTCTTCATACGGAGGATAGATTGTTTTTGTCCGGTACTCCTCATCAACAAAATCCTTAATCTTCAAAAAATAGTCCTTTTTAAATTCATCTTCCAAAACCAAATCCCAGTCATTTCCTATCATGATTCTATTCCTTTACTTTTCCCGAACGATTTTACCGCTCATATGCTCAATTGTTATCTCAAAAACTTCTGTTTTATCAAGAAGCCTTGAAATCTCTTTGACTGTATCTTCATGAGTTGGGAAAAACTTATCTCCCAAACATGTTAACTTCTCAATCTTTTCCGCTTCATCAGTCAAAAACCTGATTTTTCCAAAAACAATTACGCTTTTAAATGTATAAGACCATCCATCATCGTTTTTGACTCCCTTATCCATTACACAATATGAAACCTTATCATTTTTGCAAACCGCATCATTTTTATGGCCTTCCATTGCTCCATGGAAGTATATTTTGCCATCAACATATACATGAGACATTGGAAGTGCATAAGGATAATCATAATCTCCTATTAAAGCCAAAACCCCTCTGGGCTCGTTAGTCAATATATTTATACATTCCTCTTTTGAAAGCTCTTGCTTTTGTCTTCTCATCTTTCTAAACATCATTTAAATCCCATTTTAAAAAAATAGCCAGTAATGATTATAGAGCCATTACTGCAAATATTATAAAGATACAAATCAGACAAAGACAGCAGCATATACTTGAAGAGCCATTGTCTTTATTTTGATTATTAACAGAATGATTCAAATTAGTTTGCTTAATGGTGTACTTTTCATTATTATCGTACACGTCTGCAAGCTTGATTGCCACCCATACAGACCTGATTATACTAATCAGCATCAATATGAGTGCAAAGTCGATTATTAGTGTTGAGGGAACGCTTACCCCATAGATTGCAAATATTATAAAATAGAAAAACCATGGAAATTCATAGGTAATTCCTTCCAGAATCCAATTTCTATTGTTGTGCTTAAATCCTATATACAGGAACCCTAAACCATTTAAAAAAAAGATAAACGAAAGGATTACCCACCATGAGTTTTTAATCTTTTCTGTCAGATTCATATCTATTCTAAAATGTTATTGTTTCCTGTCTCTATTTTATCAACTACTTTTTGACCTTCATCTGCCATGTCGCTAAACATGTTAATGGTTTCTTTCATTTGAGGCAATGCCTGAACCTTATAATTGCTTACATCATCAATAGCTTGCAGTGCCTCTGCAAATGCAGCTTTCAATACATCCGGTGAAATCATGGCTTCTGCACTGTGCTTTTGAATTTCACTGCCTTGCTCCTTAAGCATGTGTGAAGTGGATTCAATGATGTTTTCAGTGGTCTGGTTTAAGATAGTAATCTTATCCATGACAATTTTTTGGTCATAAAGTGCGCTTGCAACCATTACACCTGTTCTCAGAGCTGATACGGTTACGGTCTTTGCACGGTTGACTCCACGAATTAATTCCTTATTGTTACGTCTGATTACATTTAGTGAAACAATTCCTTGCTGATTTACAACAATCATCTGTTGCATATCCATGATCCTTTGCCTTAATGGGAACAATATCTCTTCACGAACAAAATCTATTTTGCTTTGTTCAACACCTTCAATTTCAGCAGTTTGGATTTGTGCCTCGATAGATGCATCCATCTGTTTTCCAAGTTCAATATCTGCTAAAAGCTTGTTTGTAACTTCCCTTAAATAATTTTCTTCATTTAAAAGAGTGATATTATCATTTTGCAATACTTTGCTGCTTTTGTCAAGTGATTCAACAATGTCAGAAATGGCTCCTTCAGCTTTTTCATATTTTGCAAAGTATTTTCTTACAGGGTTCATAAGGTTTCCTATGACTCCTTTTTTTGCAAAATCAACTTTGCTTGGGTCCAAATCCTTCATCTGTTTGTTTAATTCGATTAACTGGTCACCAATATTGTCTGCATCTTTTCCGCCTTTTGTCAAATCAACAAATCTTGTTGCCAACATCTCATTGTGGGAAGCAGATCTTGACATTTCATTCAATCCAAAATTGTCGAGAGGTTTTAATATGCCTTCCCTTTCCTGAGGATTGTTCAAGTCTGCATCAAATATTGCCTGTGCATTGTTGCCTGCTTGAGCCTTGAGATTTGAATCTTCCAGTTTTTCCTTTTCGACATTTATTGACTTTTCAACATCTTCTTTAATACCATCTACATCAAGTGAGAATTCAGCCATTTGCATCACCATTAATTTAAATAATCAATTTTGTTTCTATCAATTTGTTCTGTATAAGAATCTATAACTTTTCCACCATTTATAATTTCTACTTTTACATGATCCGGGTCAGGCAATTTATATGTTGTGTAATGTCCGAAATTAATTGAAAATTGAGTGTCATAATACACGTTTTCCAATTTTTCAGTTTCATGACCAATCTCAGAACCATTGGAATCGTAATATGTGGTCTTAACATTATAACCCTTTAGATTTCCCGGAACACTATTGAATATTGCTTCAGTATATAATGTATAGCTTTTTTTACCAGAATAAGTATCATCCCATCCATCAACACCATCTATTGTTAAATCAACAGCATGTGTAACTTCATCTGTTCTGTCAGGAGCATTGTTATTGCCTCCAGATTCTGAAGAAAGGATGAACACGCCACCAATAACCAATATTGCAATAATCAGAACAATAAACAGTGTTGGAAGCGGAAAGTTACTTAGAAATCCACTGCTTTCAGGCTTATCTATAGTGTATCCGCAGTCCATACAAAATCTTGCATCATCAGGCAATTCCTTACCACATTTTGGACAAATTTTACTCATCATATCACCTAATACTCTTTTACCGAGTCAATTAAATTTTCCATATCATCCAATAGATTTTTAACCTCATCTTCCGATTCGTTTGAAGAACTGATATTGATTACCAGCTCATTTGTCAAATCTTCAATCTGATTGATGATGGTCTTCATCGCATCAATCTTATTTTTAATCTCGTCCTGAACCCTTGGCGTGTCTTCAACAGCCAAATTAATAATATTTAATGCCGCATCTGACTGTGCATAAAATAACTTATGGCAATTATCTATAGATGAGATAAACTTATCATAAGTAATTTGAGGAGGTTCAAAACGTTTTTCAATTAGTTCTCGCACTACCTCTTCCTTAACATTAAACAATACCTTTAAGTTATTGATTTCTTTTTCATATTTTTTCAGGGATTCCAAACCTGATGATTCCTCAACAGTTGTTTGAACTGGTGTTTCCACTTTTTTAAGCTCCTTAACCGGTTTCTTAACTGTATATTTGGTATGTTTTTTGAAATTGAAGATATAATACAGATAAAGCAGAGGCAATATAACTAAAACCAAAATCAAATACATTCCAATCATGTTTTTTGAGAATGTAACCGGGATGGCAATACTAATCAAAACCACATAAAACAATCCTAAAATCCATGGAAGAGATTCATGAACACATAAGACATCCTTAATACCTCCAAAACCTCTTTTCAATCTTATTTGTGATGCGGATTTTGATTCAGGAGCATACTGCAAAATTTCATCCTCATTTAAAATATTCTCCTTAGGCTCCACTATGAACCTAACATCGGACAATGTTTCACTACACTTGAGAAGATTTCCCTGGCTGTCATAGGCCTTGAAGTCCTTGAAGGTTAATGGTGAAGTTAAGCGTTTTATTTCCTTTGATTTCGGATTTACAATAGACATTTAAATTTACATCCCTCTCTTGTAAGAATATATTTAGGTGTAACTGTTTTTAAATATTTGTATTTAACTTGTTAATATCATTCAAATTCCTTTTCCAAAAGAATGGTGACAGGGCCATTATTCAACAGACTGACCTTCATGAAGGCTCCGAATTCTCCAGTTTCAACATCAATGAATTCGCTGCATTTTTCAGTGAAATAATCAAACAGTTCAGTTGCCTTTTCCGGAGCCAATGCCTTGTGAAATGAGGGTCTGTTCTTTTTAGTGTGAGCATATAAAGTGAATTGCGGAACTAATAATAGTTTTCCGCCAATATCCATTACGGATCTGTTCATCCTGCCGTTTTCATCATGAAATATTCTTAGTTTTGCAAGCCTGCGGGCCAGATAATCCGCCTCTTTGGCGGTGTCGTTTTCTCCAAAACCTACCAGAACCATCAAACCGTCTTCAATCTCTCCAACGATTTTACCTTCCACTTCCACGCTAGCTGAAGTTACCCTTTGTACGACAAGTTTCATTTAATCACCTTTTGAAAATTCTCCCAAATAATTAACGGGCTCACCATTTTTAGCCCTGATATAATATTCTGTATCCGCAGTAAACAGGACATCACTTGAAGAATTAAGGGCTGTTTCGAAGGAATCCTGAATTACGCTGATTATAAATCCTACTGCAACAACCTGCATTGAAATATCCTGACTGATGCCGAACAGTGAACAGGTTAACGGGATCAGCAGCAATGATCCTCCGACAACACCTGAAGCGCAGCATGCAGCCAATGTAGTTACCGCACATAAAAGAATGGCCCATGACAAATGAACCGGAATTCCCATCGTATGGCATGCAACAAGAGTCATGACAGCAATGGTTACGGCAGCCCCATTCGTATTTATTGTTGAGCCTAACGGAATGGTGACTGAATAGAAATCCCTATCAAGACCCAGCTTTTCACATAATTGCATATTGATTGGAATGTTTGCAGCAGAACTTCTTGAGAAAAATGCTGTTATTCCGCTTTCCTTAAAGCATGTGAAAACCAGTGGGTAAGGGTTTCTTTTTAAAAGCAGGAATGATAATAATGGATTGATTATAAATCCCATAATGAGAATGCATCCGACAATCAGGAATATAAGCTCTCCATATTGTGAAAAAATACTCAAGCCGCTTTCGCAAACGGAGGTAAACACCAAACCCATAACTCCTATTGGAGCGAATTGAATAATGAAATAAACGATTTTGGAGAACACTTCAGCAATATCGCTTAGCAAATCTTTTGTTGTGTCACTAGCTACCATCCTTAAAGCGATTCCAATGATTATGGACCAGAATAATATTCCGAGATACTCCCCTTCAGACAATGATTTTATCGGATTGGAAAAAATCTTCAAAACCATTCCACCTAATATATCCGCCAGTCCTCCAGGAGAAGCAGCTGTGCTGGCTGTGGATAAGTGAATGCTTACAGGGAATATGAAACATGCTACCGTTGCAACGACTGCAGCAATAAAATTCATCAGCAAAAATATTGCAATAATAATTTTAAATTTAGACCCTACTCCAGTTTTTGCCTGAGAAATGGCCGAAGCTACCAAAATAAAAACTAAAAGTGGTGCAACAGATTTTAGGGCTTCTACAAATACTTTACCAAAAAAGCCAATGAATGACCATTGAGGTACAATTATTCCCAAAACGGCACCGACAATCATTCCTATTATGATTTTTAAAATAAGGCTTGATTCAGTCCATTTTTGAATAAAACTCATTGAACACTCCTATAACTCCAAACGAGTTAAAACTTCCTTGGTTGCATCTCTAACAGTTTTTGCAGCTTTTAAAAATTCCTTCTTTTCAATATCATTCATATGAATAGGAACAATCATTGCTACACCCTTTTTGGTAATTACTGCAGGAACTCCAAGAGAAACATCCTCAACCCTTTCAATTTCAGCATCCAGATAGCTGCTTACAGTCAAGACCCTATGGGAATCTGTAAGAATTGTGGACATAAGATTTGAAATTGCAAAGGCAGGACCATACTCAGTCGCTCCTTTTTTGGATATGATGGTATTTCCCGCACGTCTTAACTGTTCGACAAGTGCGGTAATGTCCAAATCAACATATTCTACAAAATATTTTAATGGGATACCACCTATGGTTGTTGAGCTTAAAAGCGGAACCATATGGTCCCCATGTTCGCCGATTACCCTTGTATGGACTTCGGAACTGTTAATGTCGATTTGCCTTGAGAAGTAATTTTTCAGTCTCAATGAATCCAAGTGGTTTCCAACACCTATGACCTTGCTCTTCTTTAATCCAGATGTCTTAAGAGCAATTGTTGTCATCACATCAACAGGATTTGTTGCAACCAATATTATTGAATCGGGTGAATATTCTGCAATTTTTTTAGAGTAATAACTTACAATCTTTGCATTGGGAACGGCGAGATCCAATCTTTTCATGCCCTTTTCCCTGTGGATTCCCGCTGCAATAAGAACAATGGCCGAACCTGTGATATCATTAAAGTCGCAAGTTGGTGTCAGTCTACAATCGATATCACGTGCAGCCAGTGCATCATACATGTCATATGTTTCTCCTTTTGCCTTGTCAAGACTTTCAGGTCTTGAAAACATTACAATTTCATCAACTGTATCCTCACGCGCAAGGGTAAATGCAACGTTTTTTCCAATGATTCCAGTTGACCCTATAATAGTTACTTTTACCATAAAGTAATATTGGTTTTCAATATAAAAATAACTTACTAAAATAATTTTAAATTATCAAACTGAATATAAAATTAGGAAAAAATTAAATCAAATAAATATAATTTATTTAAACATATTATTTTGTTCATGTTACAATAGATTTATATTTTAAACTGAATATAATAATATCTATGGCAGATGAAGATTTAAAACTTGAAACCAAATGTTATGACGCTAACGAATATGGATATCTCTATGGATTGAACAAAAGAATTCCCGATGAGGAGTTCGAAAAGGTGAAGCCATATTTCAGAGACTTCAGAAGAATGGACTTCAAAGAAGGAAACATCCAGGTGACAGGCAGGCCTGAAGGATGGAGATGCCTTGAAAAGGACGTCAGCAAAGTTGAAGAGATTCTTGGAATAACAAATACATTAGAGTCAAGACAAAACAAAGTAAAAGAAGCATTTGCCGACCCTATTAAAAAAGCGAATTTAATGGACAAGTCATATGAATGGCTGAAGATGCTGTTTGAAAAGACAGGCACAAGGCCTGAGCAGGATCTTTCAAGACTTGCAGTCCATTCAACCAAAATTTATGACCCTCAGGACAGCTTTAAAAAAGGTTATTCAAAAGGAGAAGGGGAACTGTTCATCTACACTCCCCATGGAATGTGGTACATCATAAACAATTCAGGAGAATTTTCAGACAAATCCCTAAACAATGTCAAAACCCCGCAAGGCGGAGCTGTGGGCCATAGGTTAATGTATGATGATTTGATTGACAGGTTAATCAGAATATACACTGAAGAAAATCTGTATACTGGCGAAAAATTATACTAGTTGGTAGGTGACCAATATATGCAAAAAATAATAAATTCACATTGTCACATTTATCCGGAAAAAATTGCAGACAAGGCCGTTTTAGGAATTAGAGACTTTTATGATTTGGACATGTCATTAAACGGCAAATTGGATGACCTGATAAGGGACGGAAATGAAGTCGGCGTTACACACTACCTCGTACATTCCGTTGCAACAACCCCCAAGCAGGTCAAGTCCATAAATGAATTCATTGCCCAGGCAGTAAATGCACATCCAGATTTATTTACTGGTTTTGGAACCCTTCACCCAGATAGTGAAGATATTCCAGGCGATTTTGATTACCTTATTGAATTGGGTTTGAAAGGCGTCAAGCTTCATCCTGATTTCCAGCAGTTCGCAATGAATGAAGAGCGTGCATTCAGGATAGGAGAAGTGGTAAGCAAAGCAGGTGTTCCTATGCTTGTCCACTGCGGTGACTTCAGATATAACTATTCTAATCCAGAACAGATTAAGCCATTCCTGGAAAGATTTTCGGACATAACATTCATTGGAGCCCATTTTGCCGGATGGAGCATGTGGGAAGATGCAACCCGTGAACTGTCAGGTTTTAAAAACATCTATGTTGACTTGAGCTCAAGCCTATATGCATTGACCCCTGAAACTGCATTGGAACTGATTCATGCATATGGTGCAGATAGAGTGCTGTGGGGAACAGATTATCCAATGTGGGAATCTGTCAGCGAAATGGAATACTTCAATAAAATCGATTTGACAGACTCAGAAAGGCAGAAAATACTTTATGACAATGCTGCCAAATTACTAAAAATAGAATAATCAGTTGACTACAAAGCGTAGCCAACTTTTAACAATTTTCATATTAATCATGTGTTTTTAATGCAATTAATAAATGATTGCAAAAAAAGATCTCACTTATAATCTAATGATTACAAATTTGTTTTTAATGGAGAGTTGTTAATTTAATCATCCAAAAGTTTAATGTTTTTAAGTAAATCATCCATATCTCCAATAGGATTTGACAAATCAATATCCAAATAACACTTACGATTTAAACTGAAACTTGAAGCAAGAATCAATTGTTTTCCAAAAACTTCATATCCATCAACCGTAGTGTGTCCGACCACCATAACCTTTGATTTGACTAAATCTAAAAAAAATGAAACATCTTCCTCATTGTAATCCTTTTCAGGTCTTGCCCACAATACCGAAAAGACTAACTCGCTGTAATAATCGTCATCCTCAACTATAAATTCATAATCCTCATATGATTCAATACTGCGTGAGGGTCCCGCATGAGATATAAAAATACCGTTTTCGGTTTTGACAAAAAATGGGATTGATTTGAAAAAATCTATGTAATTTGACAGATAAGGTTCCAAAGAGCCTTTTTTCTTAACAATCAGTTTTTCAAAATCTTTTTTCTGGTTGACAGTGCCTTTATAGAGATTTGCATTTGCAATATGACTCCATTCATGATTGCCCAAAATGGGATGAAAATTATCATATTTATGAAATTTATCTATAATATCATCTAAAAGTTCAACTGAAAAGTCTTCTTTATAGATACTGTGAATAAAATCTCCATTGATAATAATATGACAATTGGAATCTTCACAATCCCATTTACTCAAAAACTTTTTGTAATCTCCAAAATTTCCATGGAGGTCTGTGAAAATTAAAAGCCTTCCCTTTTTTGGCAATTCAACTAAACGAGTATTATAGTCCATAAAAACACTTTAAAAAAAAATGAATATCTGTTTTAAGATTTAACTTCTATAACAGATATTGCCTTAACTTTCATGTTTCCTTCATTCAACACACTGAAAACATTTTGTTTTTGTAGTGAAAAATTACCTGGATTATCAAATTTGAATGAAATTGGCACAACACTAGATGTAATATTTTTGACCTCTTTGATGTTAGTCAGATTTGACTTTGCAGTGGTTAAAGCGGCATCATATGCATTTTGGATTGCTTTATTTTTAACATCATCAGACAATGACAAAGTTATTAATTCAACATATGCATCATAATACTCCAATTCATATAAAACATTATATACTGCATTCACATCTCCTGTTACCTCAATAACATTTCCATTTTGATGTATATCAATTTTTGCCACATTTGAATTAATATTATTCAATTCATCCAATAAGTATTGTGCATCTCCATTAGCTACAATGCTGACAGACATAATATCTGCATCAACCATAGCAGTACCTTCAAATTGGTTTGAATTTGCAGTGGAGAACAAACTGAAAGATGCAAAAGAAATTATGCCAATGACTAGAATAGCAGCAATAATCATCGAAAATACTTTTAACTTATTGAAATTAAAATAAGTCTTAATTTTAGAACCTTTCAGTTCCTCACATTTTTTTAATCCGTTTATCGCTTCCACATTATTACTGTCCTGTTGAAGCACTTCTTTAAAATAAACACCTGCACTTTCAAAATCTTGATTTTGAGCATATATTTTACCTAAAAGATTTAATGCTTCAATGGAAAATGAAGAATGAATTAATGGAGACAATAAGGTTATTGCCTCATCATAATTCCCTTCACTAGCTAGTTTTTTAGCAATTTCCAAAGTAATTTTATCATTCATTTGCTCATTATCATCCATCATATACCTCTCTTATTCAAGAATATATTTACACATTTATTCTTTTTTTACACCCCAATCCCAATCAGTAGGTGTAGACCCACCGGATCCAGGAGATGGTGTATCTTGTTTAAGTATTTTAACCAGTTGACCAAGAATTCTTTTCAATTCCTGAATGTCTCCTCTTCCTAATGCATCATTACCCTGTGAAATCAATCTGTCAGCTGCTGCTTGATCTATAAATTCGCCGGTTGCTGATATCTCCAAGAATCCGAAGGTCACCATTTCGAGTTCGTGTAACTGCATGAAAATGAACTGCAGTTTATCCTTTACATCAATCAACAGTTTCTCATTTTTAGTTTCTACAGCACTGTGATATCTTTCCTTAATTTGGAAGAATAATCTTTGGATTTGTGGCTCTGCCTTATCAATATTTTCTTCAACACCATGTAATAATGTATCAGTTTCTTCTTTAAGTTCATCCCAACTGGACAATCTACTACCAATAGCATCAATACGGTCCAAAATATCAGTGAAATCGTTAATTCTCTTACTAGCTTTATCCAATGCATCCACATCAGTTTCACTAGTTTTTAAGAAGTTTTCAATATTTTCAATGATTCTTTCCTCATCAATTTGGTTGAAGAAGTTTGTGATTTGAGGATTGTTCACTGTAGCATATTTCATCAAATAATCATTGTAACGCTCTTTTTGAGAATCGAATTTCATTTCAAGGTCATCTTTAGAGAATTGAGATTTGGTAATAGCAAAACCGCCTTCGATTTCCTTATCTAAAAATCCAATATAAACCGTACCATCAATATTCATGGATTCGTCAATTGTTACAGTCAGTTCAATTTCAGAACCCTCCGGCAAGTCTCTGTCGATATCAGCACCAGTAATTGTTAAATGTCCAATTAATGTATTCCTATCTGCTTTCATTTTGTTTCCTTGATACAAAGGCATGTCCACTTTTTCTGATGCATTACCCCTATGAACATAGTTTGAAGAAGTATAATTCCTTTCCAATTCAAATGGTAATGGAGTGCCCTTTTCAGCAAGAACATCAAGTTCATTTCCATATAAACCTAATCCAATTGAATGAGATAGAATATGTTCGCTTGGAGGAATATCAATAATATATTTAATAGTGTTAACAGAGTTAGGCGCTAAAGTTGCAAGACTTCCTGAAGCATCATAAACCTTTATCTCAAATATATTGTAATCATCTTCATCTTCAGCAAATAATGAAGTTCTAAACATACCGTTATTACCTACAGGCACTTTACCAGAAGAGTAACCTGTTTTATTGTTAACAAATTCCACTGAATAACCATCAGGTGACCCGTCTGGATTTACCACTTTACCATTAACAGTAAACTCATCATCATCACCCATTGTATTATACATCACTTCAACACTTACAAAACCTGATACAGGGGGTTGTGTTTCAACAAATGTTTTGGTACTTGCAAATATTGCTGCTCCTCTTGCAACAACGGTTGTAGGGTCAATTGAAAATTCTAAAGGAAGATGAAATTCCTCTTCCAATCTTTCATGAATATAAGGACTTAATGTAGATCCTCCAACTAGAATAATTTTGGTTACATCTGAAATGCTTAAATTGACTTCTTCCAAAGCTTTATGACAGTGATTAATTGTACGGTCAACATATTGTTTCATCACACCAGCAAGTTCATCACGAGTCATTTCATATTCAAAGTCAAAGAAATCCCCATCAGAAGCAACAACCAAATTTTCAATATCCACATCTGCAACATCAAAATTAGATAAATCTGCTTTTGCATTTTCGGCAGCTTCTTTTAATTTAGCGAATGGTTTTTTATATTTTAGATTATCCCTGTTGAAATCTGTAAGTCCGGTTTCTTCAACAATCGCAGGGACAAAAATTTTATCAACTATATCCCAATCTATGAGCTTTCCACCAAGATATGCATCTCCCTGATTGTTGATATTGACTATTTCTTCACTATTCTTTTTCATTATAGATACATCAAATGTACCTCCACCCAAATCATAAATTAACCAAATTTCATTATCATCTGAACTTCCAAATCCATAAGCCATTGCAGCAGCAGTAGGTTCCTGCAACAGGATTACCTTTTCAAAGCCTGCTAATTTGGCGGCTTCAGTTGTTGCTTTAGTTTGAGGAGCTGTGAAATCTGCAGGCACAGTAATAACAGCTGCTTTTAAATCTTTCTGATGCTTTTCCTTAACTGTTTGTCTCAAATTTTTAAGAATTTCTGCAGATAATTCGACTGGAGTCATTTGTTTTCCAGCAGCCTTAAACTCATAAACATAATCAGAACCCATTTTTAATTTGAATTCAGCATACCCATTATCAGGGTCAGCAAAAATTTTCTTTTTTGCTTTATCCCCTACAAAAACTGTTCCATTCTTTTTAATGTATACTGCAGAACTAACAAAATTCTTATTATCTAAAGTGTTTGGAATAACCATTGTTCCATTACCATCAACTTTAGCAATGGAACTTGTAGTAGTTCCTAAATCAATACCATAATCAATTGTACCTGTATTTTCTTCAGCCATTTAATCACCTATTTTAATTTTCCTTTTTTGGGGGAATTGAAACAACAACTTCCCCGTTTAAAATCAACTCACCATCATAATAAATTGATGGTTTAATCGTTTCTGTAATTACACTCTCTTCTAATTTCTCATCAGTTTCAAAAAGTAAAACCTTCAATGCCATACCATCATGGTATTTAGAATTAGTATGATCTTTAATTTCAAAACCATTTTCTTCAAAAGTTTTTAGAATAGATTTTGTTTGTTTACCTGCAAATTTGACAGGTTTTAATGAATCTTTGAGGTTTTTAATGATATATTTAGATTCCGCATCATCAAAATCATCATTATCCTTAACCAAACTTTCCACACGTTTAAGATTATTATTTGATTTATATGATTCAGACCTATTATTTACTCTCCAAATACGAAAGATAATATCTTTTAGCATATCAACATCAACAGAAGATTCATTATTATCCTCCTGATTAAGCAAATCCAAAATAGATTTATAATCCCAATCGGACGAATCTATTCTAAATTCCTCGGGAAATCTTTCCTGTTTATTTCTAAAAAACATCAGTCACCTCTCTTATTATAACCAGCCCATGAAGTACATTATTCCCAATATTACTGCAGCGATGATAATAATCCAGATAATGCATCCTAACGCTAATGTCTTGCCTCCGGAACCTGAAGAAGAACCTGAACCTGATGATGAACCGGATTGACTCTCCATAATTCTTTGCAACTCTGCAATTTGCTCATCAGTTAACCCTCCAATTTTATCGATTTCTTCAAGGGTTTTGATGTCTTCGTCAATTTTGTTTTTAGATTCGAATTTGACCGCATGACGTCTAGCAGTATTCAATAATGAAAGTAAATCAGATTTCAATTCTTTTATTTTGCTGAGGTCACCTGCATGCTTATTAATTGTTGTGACAACATATGCATCCAATGACATTGCAAAATAATCTGAAAAATCATCCTTATTGTTCGGGTCGACATTTTTCAAATCGTTTTCAATATCTCTTGCATATGATTGAGCGGAATATATTCCTGTGCTTTCCATTTTATCTATAAAGTCATTAATCTTGTCATGAACCTTCTTATCCTTCAATTGAGATGTAAGAGATTTTAACATGTCCCTATTCTGTTCGACATCTTCTTTTACATCATAACCATAAGCCATGTCAACTATTCTATCGAATATTCTTTCAATTCTATTGAAATCAAATGAAGTGATTTGAGAAATACTATTCTCATCAACATCCTCAAATACAGTGTTAACAATACGTACAAGCTTATTTTTAACAGATTGAGCGATATTATCACTTAATGATTGGAATTGGAAATTACTGGAGAAATGAGTTTTCAATAAACCTAAGTCATCAGTGACATCATCAAGGAACCTTTCAACTTTAGATATGTCGCTTTCCTTTTCAAAAGTGTCATTATCAAATGTTTCATACCTTTCATTGATGGAGTCATAGAGTCCATCAAAAATACCCTGCAATGCTTCTTGTTTAGTGATTTCATCAAAACTGGAGTTGTTAATGAAACCCAAATGTCTATTGAAATTGGATCTATCATTTTGTTTTAAATAATCATTTGCTATTGAAGCATTAATTGATAAAATAGCCGATGACAGTTGGCTAAATATTTCTTCAACATAATCCTCCCTCATGGTCGGATCATTAAGCTGCTGAACTCTTGCTAATGCCAAGTTTTTAAAATCATTATTTGACAATGTAATGTGCCACTGATTTAATGCCTCCCTCCAATTTGTATTGTTTCCATTATCTCCAAATTCATTGTCAATAGCCAGCACATGATTATATACTGCAAGATTATGGGCAGCATTGCTTGCACTAGAAGATTTCCATATTGACACCGCACCATCAACATCCGCTTTCTTTAAAGCTTTGAATGTTGGATCTCGTTTATTGTTCAAATCTTCCGGCCAAAACCAAAACAATTCATCGATAAAACGATCCCTAGGTTGGTTTAACCTATTTTTTGCATTTTGGTAATCAATGAAATTAGGCTTCGGATTTATTGGAAATGGAAGATTATTGTAAACATCCAAACTTTCCTTAGATCCAAAACCACCAAGTTGTCTTACTGATTCCACATTATCAAATTCATTTCTAACCTTCCTCTGTGAAGCAGTTATAGGAAGGTTAAAAATCCTAAATGCATTATGCAAATATATGTTCTTATTTATTTCCTTTGATAAATCCATTAATACCTCTCCTTAATTAATTATGCCTTTTTTCCAATTCTTTATTTTGTACTGATATTTTTCTTTAATAGAATCATCCAATAGTATAGCTAACTCCATTAATCTACTGCCTTTTACTGGTTCATAATCATCAATATATTTTAATGCTTCAACCTCCATTTTTTTAGCATCTTTTAAAGTCAATAAACTTAAAGCAAATCCATACTCCCCATTTATTGAATCATTTTCATCAGCTAACTGCTTTAACTGAGCAATGCCCTCATCTATTGTGTTTGAATTTTTAATCATTATGAAACATTTCCACAATTCATATTTTGTACCATATTTCTTTTTAAGCTCGGGTTTTTGAGCAAAAGCCTGTTCTAGATAATCAACACCCTTTTCATAATCAAGTAAATTATTTATTGCTTTTAAAGCTCCATCAACAAATCTTTCAGCAGGATTTTCTGAATTTAAAATCTCCAGATTATCCTGATGTTTATTTCTCAATTCATTATCATGTTTAAATGCATATGCAAAAGCATCTGATGCATACATGAATTTTTGAGGATCTTTTGCAAGCTCTTTTGCATGTTCAACTTGTTCCTCAGCATTTTCACAAGCTTCAACATCATTTTGAATCTTATTGGATTCCTTAACTTCAGTATTTTGAACAACTTCTTCGGAAGGTTCATTTTCAAGATCCTCCGCTTCTGAAACTTGTGAAGGTGTCTCATCCCCTTTAGTGTTTTCCCACTCTACAATGGCATCCAAAAGTTCCTGAGCATTTTGATATCTTTCTTCAGGATTAGTTGAAATTGCGGTAAAAACTATTTTTTCCAATTTTTCATCATTGATAAGAGGATTATAATAATTTAAAGGTTTAGGCTTATTTTTTAGCCAGTTCCCAGTCATAACATCAAAATCACTATCAATAGGATAAGGCAATTTATCTGTTAAAAGCATGTAAAATGTAACTCCTAAAGCAAAAATATCTGTCGAAGTATCATCCTTTTCTTCTAAAAATTCTGGTGCCTTGAACGCAAGAGTACCTTTAGCACTTGCATATAATGTGGATGGATTAACTGCCTTTACTAAACCAAAATCTGTTAATTTTGCAACAATTCCATGATTATCATAACCAATCATGATGTTTTGAGGTTTTATATCTCTATGAATCATTGGAGGCTTTTCTGAATGCAATACATTAAGACCCAAACAAATTTGTTTTATAATATCAATCACATTATCCAATGGAACATAATTGGCTCCAAAAGATTTCCAATAGTCATCCAAATCTCCACCAGGAACAAAATCCATCACAAAAAACACATGCTCCTGACCATCATCACCAATGAAACTGTCTGCATCATGAACTTTCACAATGTTCCTATGGTCAAATTTAGCAAGCAAAACTGCTTCATCCAACAATTCCTGCACGGTAGATTCATTTCCTTTAACATCCAAAGCAACTTTAAATACTTTAATAGCAAATCTTTTCTTTAAAAACGTGTTTTTTACACGGTAAACCTCACCAAATGCTCCTCCACCTAAATATTTTTCAACTTTATATTTTCGGTTCAGGATTGTCCCAATTTTTAATATTGTATTCTCTGACATTGCAAACCCACATTTTAATTAACTAATAACCTTAAATTCCAATTTATTATTTTTTGAAGTGACTGAAATTGTATTGCCTGGGAAGACCTTCCTTTTAAGAATTAAATCTGCCACAGGGAATTCAACCATCTTTTCAATGAATCGGTTCAAATATTTCACACCATTATCCTTATCATATCCTTTTTTAGCCAAAACTTCAATCGTTTTACTATCAAATTCAAGCTTAATGTTTTTTTCGGATAAAATACGGTCTGAAAGAATATCCAAGTAATTCTTGACTAGAATTTCAAAATCATTTTGATCTAACTGTTTAAATACTATGAAATCATCTACAACATCCAATAAATCTGGCCTGAAGAACTTAGTCAACTCTTCAATTGAATCATTATGACTGTTATTGGAATCTACACCATAAATGACCTCATAATCTCCATTGGATTTATAAAATATATTTGAAGTAATTATGAAAATGCAATTATTGGCATTAATCAAGTTATTCTTAGAATCAACAATCTTTCCAGTGCTGAACAATTGCAATAAAACATCAACAATTTGAGGATGTGCATTTTCAATATTTTCAATTAATATTACAGAATAAGGATTATTTTTAATAGAATTTGTTAGAAATCCTCCCTCATCATTTCCTTTATAACCTGGAGGTGGTCCAATTAATTTAGAAACTGTGTAATGTTCACTATATTCAGACATATCCATTCTTATAAATGACCTTGTACCCTCAAATAAGAACTCAGACAAGACAGATGCGGCATAAGTTTTTCCAACCCCTCTAGGACCTAAAAATAGAAATACCGCCAAAGGCCTTTCAACATCCTGAATACCTAAAATTGCCTTTTTGATTCTGTTTGAAATATCCTTTATTGCATTATTCTGACCTATAATGCGGCTATTTAAAAAGTTTTCCATATTTTCAAGCTTATCAATAGCAAAACTATAGTCAATAACCGGAATTGATCTCCAATCTGAAATCACTGATTTTACATCATGTTCTGTAACATAGGTATCAACATCAAATCCCTCTACAAGATTAAGTTTAGGAATGACTTTACGGGAGCATGCCTCATCAATAACATCTAAAGCTTTATCTGGCAAATTCCTATCCGTAATATACCTGACAGACAAGTCCACTGCAGCATTAATGGCTTCATCAGAAATCTTGACATTATGGAACTTTTCATATTTTCCCTTTAAATTCTGAAGGATATTTACAACATCCTTAGGAGAAGGCTCATATATTCTGATTGGCTGGAATCTTCTTTCAAATGCCGGTTCCTTCTCGAAATATAATGCATATTCTTCTAATGTTGTTGCACCTATAATTGATAAATCTCCATTTGTCAATGCTGATTTAATCATGTTTGATGCATCCAAACTTCCTGAACTGCCTGTACCTATAATCGTATGAGCTTCATCAATGAATAGAATTAAATTCGGGTCTTTTTTTGCTTCATTTATAAGTGCATTAATCTTCTCTTCAAAATCTCCTCGATATTTAGTGCCTGCAACCAAAGAACCCATATTGATTTCAACAATGCTTTTGCTGTTAAGATTTTCACCAAGAGACCTATTTGAAATTTCGATTGCCAATTTTCTAACCAATGTAGACTTACCAACACCAGCTTCCCCAATAATCAGTGCATTATTCTTTTCACATTTGTTTAATGTCCTGGCGAGCTGCAATAACTCATTTTCCATTCCAATAACTGGGTCCAATTTACCTTCCTTTGCTAAATCAGTTAAATTAGTGCCATACTTGCCCAGAATGGTGTCATATGAAGGAGCAACTTCCAATTTTTTGTCTTCAATCACTTCAATAATCTGGTCGGCAGTAATTTCAAAAAGATCCAATGTTTCCTTAACACAATCAATATTTTCTTCCAAAATAACTTTCAATAAATGAATTGGACGAAACTCAAAAAGGCCATTACCAATTGCAAGTTTTTCCGCCTTTTTAAATAAATCTTTAGAATATTCACTTCTATGAACTACATTACCATAATCCTCAAAATCACCTTTTTTTATGTTTAACCTTAGCAATCTTCTAAAAGAAGTTAATGAAATATCAAATTTTAAAAAAATATCTTCAATTTCCTTTTTATCATTTTTTATGGATTGGTATGAATTTGACTCAACACTCACCTGATTAATTTTTATCAAATCCAAAATTTTATCAAGACTACAAATTCCAATCATCAAATGTTCAGGTTCAATGAATTCCGTTTTAGACATTAACGCTTCTGCCAGACTAACTTCCCAAATTAAATATACTGAATTAGAAAAATTCATAATTTTAACCCCTCAAAAAAATTTACATGACATCTTTTTATGTATACTTAATAAAAATCAAATTTCCCCTTGTTTAATACTATATCAGATATAACACCCTCTTGAGAACTTCCATTGACTTCCAATCCTCTGGACACCTTTAACAAACAATTTTTTTGGTTGTAAATTGCATTATTCAACAACGTATCCTTAATTTTCATATCTCCCTGAGATATGTTTAAAATTGACAAATAATAATTTTTCATTTCAGCATCATCATCATCAGCCTGATTTAGAATACCTTCAGGACCATTACTTATTATATTGCCCATTATATCGGCGGAATTGTTTCCTATGATACACTCAACCAGTTTGCATTTGCTTAAATTGCAAACTGCGCCACCCAATTTATTTGCATGATTATTTCCAAAAACGCAATTATTTAATTCAATTGAGCCCTCATCACTTTGAAAACTAGATGAATCATGAGAATAAATATTCAATTTATTCAATGACATATTTAATACTGAACCTCCAAAATCTGAAGTATTTTTCCTAAAAGTTGCACCAGAAATGTTTGCAATTCCATAGTTTAAAATTGCTCCTCCAGCAATTCCAGAGACATTATTCTTGAATGTAACTTCCTCAATTTTTAAATCAGCATAGTTATATATTCCTCCCGCAAATGATAGCCCTGTGTTTTCTCTTACTTTGCAATAGGACATGCTTAAAATGGAATCATAATAATTGTAAAGTGCACCACCATTAACTGACTCATTTTGTTTAAATACAGTTTTAATTATATCCAATGAATTAAAATTAGCTATAGCTCCTCCAGATATTTTAGAATCATTATTTTCAAATTTACATGATTGTAAATTAGACCTACCCTTGTTAAATAATGCTCCACCATCACTATCAGAATAATTTTCCAAAAACTTGCAGCTAACCAGATTTAAAGAGGCATTGCGGTCAACGTAAATTGCCCCTCCTCCATCCTCATGTTTTTCACCTGATTTGTTATTGGCAAATCCACCTTTGAATGTGATGTTTGAAATGGTAATGTTTTTTCCTGTGATATAGAAAATACGAGAAAATTTCCTTGCATCAACAATATGATTATTCCCATTGATTTTCATATCATCCACATCAATAAGAATACCCTTTTCAAATTCATTTTGTTCTGAATCATCCAACAAAATATCAAAATCCAAGTCTATATTAACTTGACCTCCATGGATTAAGTCATCAAGATATCTGAAGCCATATTCCTCTTTCTGATTGTAGGAATCTTCAATATTTTCTTCAACTTCACTTTTCTGCTCATCTTCCTTGTTGACTTCATCATCCAAAATAGCCTCGCCATCATTTTCCAGAAATTGCTTGGCTTTTGAGACATACCTTTCAAAAGATCTCTTCCAGTTACTATCATATTGGTCGGGAGACATTTCAAATTTAAAAATACCCTGATATAAAATCAAATCATATTTCAAATCCAAATCAAGTTCCACAAATTCAATATAGATTGGAATGATAGGGATTCCTGCATCTTTTGCGATTGCAATTTCAGTTTTGACATTGTCTGAAGCCATAGAGTTAGCTGAAATAAAAACAACAAACAAACTTGAACCTATAAGATTTTTTCCGATATATTGCTTCCATTTGGTACCTCCAAAAATCCCTTCATCATACCAAATATTGTAACCTTCCTCATGAAAACGTAATAATTCCGGAAATACCTCATCCGCATCTTTATGAGAATAACTAACAAAAATATATTCATCGTCTTCTTTTTCAGTATCAAAAGCTTTAAAAGTCCTTTTTGAGATATAAGATTGATCATTATTGTTATGACTCATTTAAATCCTCCATATGTTGGAGAATAATAGTACTAATCAATTACATAATATTCAATCAAAATAACCTGAAATTTTAATTGAATAAGTAATTGAATAACTATGCCCCTATTCTTATTTTACTTATAATCAAATAGCATCTAAGAAACCAATTAATATTTAAATAACTTTCAAAATTATTTTAAAATTATTAAATAATATTTAATATTAATTGAAACTTATTAAACCATTACATACAATACTTAATAAATGATTAAACGCTGTTAAATTTTTATTTTGATGAAATCAAAATTATAGTAATATCTTTATAATAAAATATATTTAAATATTTATATAAATAATTTTATTTATAAATTAATAATAATTGAAATTTAATATAATTAGGAAAAAGAGATAAAAATGTAAACTTTTTTTTATAAATTTCAATTGTTTGTTTTATTCATGTTCCCCGGAATTTTTTTTAGGAACATATTCTGTTTCATACTGCAAATAGTCATTAAACTGTTTTGAACATAGTTTTTGGATTTTTTGCGCCAATGGTATTTTCATTTTGTTGAATTGTAATTTTAAAAGGATTTCATAACAGCATCATTGGCTTTTTAAGCAATATTCTTTTAGGGGGGAGTTTTTAGATTCAAAAAACTCATTTTTTAAATGCATTTACTGCAGGTGGAGTCAATAAACCATTTTCAATCATTTCATTCACTTCATCCATGCCAAACCATCCGTATTCATCATGCTCCTCGCTAATTGCAACATCATCACTCTCACAGGTCCCCTTCATGATAAGCTGAATTGATTTGACTTTCTCAGATGTTTTGCATGCGGTATAGTCATTTCTGACAACATTATACAATGATACAATATCTATTTCAAGACCGGTTTCCTCAAGGTATTCCCTTTTTAGGGCCTCATCGAAAAATTCGCATTTCTTGACCTTGCCTCCTGGAATTTCCCATTTTCCTGCATCATGTGCTGATTTGGATCTTATCTTTAAAAGCAGAACTTTACCGTCATACTCGCATATTCCTCTTACTGTCAATCCCCACATAGTACTCATAGTATCACCTGAATCTTAGTAATCATTGCCTAAAAATCAATTAAAAAAAAATAGTTAAAGGGAATTGAATCCCTATTCTTTCATAGCCTTTTCAACCGCAACGGCCACTGCCACTGAAGCACCGACCATAGGGTTGTTTCCCATTCCTATCAGTCCCATCATTTCCACATGAGCTGGAACGGATGAGGAACCGGCAAACTGGGCGTCTGAGTGCATTCTTCCTAAAGTGTCTGTCATACCGTAGGATGCAGGTCCTGCCGCCATGTTGTCAGGGTGCAATGTCCTTCCTGTTCCTCCACCTGAAGCAACTGAGAAGTACTTTTTGCCCTGTAAAATGCATTCTTTCTTATATGTTCCTGCTACAGGATGCTGGAAACGGGTAGGGTTTGTTGAATTTCCTGTAATTGATACGTCAACACCTTCAAGATGCATGATTGCAACACCTTCACGCACGTCATCAGCACCGTAACATCTGACCTTTGCCCTTTCACCGTCTGAATATGCCTTTTCCTTAACTACCTTAACTTCTCCTGTAAAGTAGTCAAATTCGGTTTCCACATGAGTGAATCCGTTGATTCTTGAAATGATTAATGCAGCATCCTTTCCTAGTCCGTTTAAAATTACCCTCAAAGGTTTCTGGCGCACTTCATTTGCTGAGTTGGCAATACCTATTGCACCTTCAGCTGCCGCAAAACTTTCATGACCTGCAAGAAATGCAAAGCATTCGCTTTCATCGCTTAAAAGCATTGAAGCCAAATTACCATGACCTAAACCAACTTGCCTGTCATCAGCCACACTTCCAGGAATACAGAAAGCCTGCAGCCCTTCACCAATTGCCTTTGCAGCATCTGATGCCTTTGTGCATCCTTGCTTAACGGCTATTGCAGCACCCAAGGTGTATGCCCAGCAGGCGTTTTCAAAACAGATTGGTTGAACGCCCTTAACTATTTCATATGGGTCAAAACCTTTGTCAAGACATATTTGTTTTGCTTCTTCAAGGTCTTTGATATCATATTTTTCCAAAACAGGAATGATCTGATCGATTCTTCTTTCGTAACTTTCAAATAAACTCATTGCAATCACTCCTTCCTCGGATCTATTTTTTTGGCGGCATCATCAAATCTTCCGTATTGGCCGGTTGCATTTTCGATGGCTTCCAGTGGGTCCACGCCATCCTTGATTTGATCAAGCATTACGCCAAGGTTAATGTATTTGTAACCTATGATTTCATCATCTTCATCAAGCCCTATTTCTGTAATGTATCCTTCAGTAAGCTCAAGGTATCTTGGACCTTTAGCTTTTGTTGAATGAATTGTTCCGACTTGGCTTCTGTGACCTTTTCCCAAATCCTCAAGGCCAGCACCAATCTGAAGACCCCCTTCTGAAAATGCAGACTGGGTTCTTCCATAAACAATTTGTAAGAATAATTCGCGCATTGCAGTGTTTATCGCATCACAGACCAAATCTGTGTTTAACGCTTCAAGGATTGTCTTTCCAACAAGTATTTCGCCAGCCATTGCAGCTGAATGAGTCATTCCTGAGCATCCTAAGGTTTCCACCAATGCTTCTTCAATGATTCCTTCTTTAACGTTTAATGTCAACTTGCAGCATCCTTGTTGAGGCGCACACCATCCGATTCCATGAGTAAAACCGGAAATATCACTTACTTGCTTTGCTTTAACCCATTTACCCTCTTCAGGTATTGGAGCAGGGTCATGATTTGCGCCTTTTTTTACCTGACACATATTTTCAATTTCTGTTGAATATATCATCTTCTTTCTCCAAAACTTTTTTGTTAATTTAATATATTTGTTTTTTCATTAATAGTATTTTTGCAAAAAATCTCAGATTAATATCCGACGGTATAGATTACGTCAAATGCAATTGCAATACTCACCACCAAGTAAGCTTATCTTGAAATTATAATTAATTTAATTGCAAGCAAAACAATTACAACAAATATTATTGAAGCAATCTTGAATAATTTTAGTGGAAAATATTAATTAGTTTTTGTTACAAAATTATAATCATGAAAATATTCATTAATGCGGACGACTTCACGGAAAACGCCTTAAAAACAAAAGATGATTTGATTAATTGCTGCAAAAAATTAGATATTGAAATTGCAGGCGACATTTCACAAGCAGATATTCTTTTTTCAATTGGAGGGGACGGAACATTCCTGAATACCGCAAAACTGACCGATAAGCCAATCATCGGAATAAATACCGGAACATTGGGATATCTTACTGAAGTCAATCCAGATGAGTTAGAAAATGCATTGAAAAATATAGTGAATGGCAATTATACCATCGAAAACAGAATGATGGTTGAAGGAAAAATCCTCAAATCCTCCGGCGATACTATAAGCATTCCAGAATCCTTGAATGAAATTGCCATTTCCAAAAATGTCAATGGAGTGGTGAGATTTGATGCAATAGTCAATGACAAACCAATCACTTCATATATAGCCGACGGCATATTGGTATGCACCCCAACAGGCTCAACAGCATATAACCTCTCATGCGGAGGACCCCTTGTTGATCCAACGGCTGAAATATTGATTATGACGCCAATAGCACCACATACAGTTCTCAACAAAAGCATAGTCCTTTCAAAAAAATCAAATATTAAAATAAAAATAACAGAACTGAGGGACAACACATCCGCTTACGTTTTAAATGACGGCATTCCTAACAAACTGGAAAGCGGAGATATCGTTGAGATAAAAAAATCAGAAAAAATTAAAAAAATAATAAAATTGGAAGACCGAAGCTTCATCGACACAATCCGTGAAAACATCAATTAACCGAAATGCAGTCATTCGGACAGATTGCCATGCATACCTTACATCTTTTGCATACCTGAGCATCACGAACTGTTGATACATTATCCACAATGACCAGAACATTATTTGGACATGCGATTGAGCATTTCTCACATCCTCCACAGTCATCTGTGTTGATTTCAATGTGTGAATCCTCGCAGACTTCCACCTTTTTTTCTTTCTTTTTTCTTTTAAACAAAGAACCTAAACCCATAAACAATCCCCATTACTAACTAAAAAAGGATTATGGATGAAGTAACTGTTCATGAATTCCATAATTAGTATAGTTTTGAGCAATCCTGTCGACTGTTCCATCCTTGAACATTTCATCCAATGTTTTTTGAACCTTGTCTCTTAACTCATCATTTCCCTTTTTGAATGCAACACCATATTTTTCATGTGCTACATGTTCATCAAGTATCTTGAAACCATGATCATTGAATCTTTCAGTTATCCGATAATTCGCAGACGGATAATCCATAACAACCGCATCACATACTCCTGAGCCCAGGTCCATTAATGCAGTGTCATAATCTCCAACCTGATTAATTTTTGCAATTGAATCATTTAATGTCTTATTATTCTGGATTGCATTATATGCGCTACTTTCACTTTGAACCTCTACAACCTTGCCCTTCAAGTCGTTGGATGAATCAATTCCTGAATTGGATTTTACGACAATGACCTGGGAATTGTTGAAGTAAGGATTTGACCATGTATAGTGGTCCTCTCTTCCATCGATTGTAAATTCACTCCAGATGCAGTCAATCTCATTTGCATTGAGTTCAACCTCTTTGCTTTCCCAATCGATAATTGGCTGAGCCTTGAATGTCCAGTTGTTTCTTTTTGCGACTTCCTTTGCAAGGTCTAAATCAAAACCTATATATTTTCCATTGGCATCTTTATATCCGAATGGAGGGAACTCGGCAAATCCTACAACAAATGTAGTTTCATTATTTGAGCTTTCGGAGCTGCCATCATCTAAAAATCCGAAAAAACCTTCGGCGCTTACGGCACTCATCATTAAAAATGCGGCCAGCACCAATGTGAAAACTAAAATTATTTTTTTATTCATATTTACCCCTTTAGCAATAATAAGTTAAAAATATTCAAATTTCTATATAAAATTAAGTATGTATTTTAGTTTATATAAATTTTGAGTAAAAAAAAAAGAAAAAAATAATTGTTGAATAGGTTTAGAATTTCAAACCTAATTCATAAGCTTCTTTTAATTTGTCTTCCTGCTCTTCAGCAACAATGCCTGCTGGACCTGCGCTTCCTGCATCCACATGGCCTATTACGTCATAGCCCATAAATGTGAATGGGGAGAATTTGGTAAGTTCAATGTATTGTTCATATGTTCCTTCAGGCTGGTTTTCAGTAAATATCAATGCAGCTTTTCCGGATAAACTTTTATCAGGGTTTTGGCCGATTGCATAGAATCTGTCAATGATTAATTTACCTTGTGCGGACATTTGACCGTAATAGATTGGTGTTGAAAAGATTACCCCATCGGCAGCCACTAAATCATCAATGATTTTGTTTCCGTCGTCTGCCCTTACACATTCAGGGTTTTCAGCACAGTACATGCATGCTTTACATGGTGCGATGTCACATTTTTCAAGGTAGTATTTGACCACTTCACCGCCATTTTCTTCAATTCCTTTTATCATTTCGTCCATCAATACGTCACAATTTCCGCCTACACGAGGACTTGCTTGAAGTGCTATAATTTTCATTTTTAACAATCTCCTAATATGATAATTAAAGATATATAGTTTAAATATTAAATAATTTATTGTCAAGGTGGGCAAATGGTTAATATATCTGTCATTATTCCTGTTACAACAATGAAAATACTTAAAATAATGTTTAGACAGTGCTTACAGGCAAAACATGGAGTCATATTGAAAGAAACTAAAAATTAGGAATAAAAATGATTAAATCAAATCCACCAAACGATTTAAATTAATCCAACTTAGTGCTTACAATGAAATTATCAAAATCAAAAATTAATACTTACTTGAAATGTCCTTTAGAGTTCAAATTTCAGTATATCGACGAAATTGAAGTTGAACCCAATAAATATATGGTTTTGGGAACTGATGTCCATTCCGTGGCCGAAACTTTTGCCGACAAGTTCGGAGATGAGCTTGATAATGTGAATATCAAAAATGAGCTTATCAAAATCGCCAATGATTTGGAAATGGGACCAGATATTAGTGATCATGTTGATAATTTGGAATTATTCTTTAAGGAAGTCTTCGTTGACAATGACTATAAACTGTTCACCCAGGAGGAATACCTCCATGATGAAAACCATCGCTTTTCCGGTATATGCGACATCATTCTTGAAGATGAAAACGGAGATTTGGTTGTCATTGACTATAAGACCAGTGATTCAGGCAAATTTTCAAAATATCGTCTGGAACTGTGCTATTATAAGCTGCTGGTTGAAAATGTATATGACCGGAACGTTTCAAGCGTGGGAATATTCTTTACAAAGAACGGACGATTGAGACTGCTTGACGTTTGTGAAGAGGATAACAAGCGCAAGTACCTGAACTCATCTGAAATTAATGATGCCATTGATACATTCTATAAGGTCAGATATCAGGTAAATAAGGGAAATTTCTATCCTAAAAGACAGTTTTTATGCAGGTTCTGTACTTACAAACATATCTGCGATGAATATTATTAATTGCTTATTCTACATTTAATGAAAAATAGAGGGATGGACAAACAGGGATATATTTTCATATACCACTATCTGTCCACATATTCATTTGTAACCGAATCGCTGTTAGTGTGTTTTTTGTCTATTCCTGATTCAGTTACTCAAACAGCCAAAAAAACAATATCCCGTATAATTTATAGAATTCGCAAACCTAAAGAATTGCCTTTTATGGATAATATGAATATTTTAATTACACAGAATATTTAATGCCATTTATTTTCTTCATTGGAATTTGAATTGTCAGATAGGCACCAACACTAAAAAAAATTGACAGTTATATTTTGGCCATGATAATAATTGAGTTTTAATGATATAAATATTTTTAGGTATGCCTAAATTTTGATATAATTAAAAAAAATAATGAAGTTAAGAGGATGTTTCCTCAACTTCTTCAAAATCTACCTTTTCACCAATCAGTTTAAGACCAACGTATAATACAACAATACCTATAGGCAGGGAGATATAGAATGGAACTCCGAATCCCGCTGGGATATAACCAATAAAGATAGTGATTAAACCTACAAATATTGAATAGTACATCTGGGTAGTTACGTGGTCAATGTGGTTACAGCTTGTTCCCATGGATGACAGGATAGTTGTATCTGAAATCGGGGAACAGTGGTCTCCGAAAATTGCTCCGGTCAATACACCACTTGTTGCAACGATTGTGAAGGACATGTCTCCTGAACTTATTGCCCATGCAAGTGGAATCGCAAGAGGCATTAAGATACTCATTGTACCATAGGATGTACCTGTCGCAAAGGATATAACCGCTCCTAAAATGAAAATCAAAGCCGGTACGATGAAAGCTGGTATCGAGCTGCCCAAGACACCTACAAGATAGTCCGCAGTTCCGACTTCACCTATTACACTACCGAGTGACCATGCAAGAAGCAGGATAACACCGGTAATTGTGATAGTCTTCATACCTCCAATCCATTCAGAGATTGCATCCTCGATTGTGAGTATTCTCTTACTGACAGCCATGACCATGGCTACAATTGAAGCCAAAAGGGCTGCTTGGAAAAGAGCTACGGAAGCATCTGCTTGGGAGAATGCAGTATATATACCATTGAATGTAAATGGAGTTGATTTCATGATAGCAATAAGAGCCTGATCTTCTCCACCCAAAATGGTAGTGTATCCGCTCCAATAGAATGCAATAAGAGTACCGACGATTAAGGTACCTATAGGAATGATTGCATTCCAAACAGATAATTTTATGCCTTCAACAGGTTGAACTTCTTCAAATCCAGGAGCTTCAAGTACAACAATCTCTTCATCGTCTTTTCTAGCACGTGCTTCCTGTTCTGCCTTTTTCATTGGACCGAATTCATATAATGTCAATGCAGAAATTACGATGAAAATCAAGATGAATATGTTATAGAACCTGTACGGAATAGTCTGTAAAAATATTCCAAAACCAGTAACGTTAGTTACTCCAACAGATTTGAAACCGGCAGCGATTAAACTGATTTCCAATCCAATCCATGTGGAGATAATAGCAATACCAGCTACAGGTGCTGCTGTTGCGTCAACTACAAATGCTAATTTTTGTCTAGATACATGGAGTTTGTCCATAACAGGTCTCATAATAGGACCAACAATCAAGGAGTTTGCATAATCATCAAAGAATACGCATAATCCTAATAACCATGTGAATAATTGAGCTTTTCTAGGAGTGTCTGCCCTTTCTGCAAATGCATCAGCAAGAGCCTTTGCTCCTCCCATCTTTGTCACCAATTGGATGATACCACCAATAAGCAAACATTGAAGGATGATTCCTGCATTCCAAGGATCAGACATACAAGCGATAATCTGTGTACCTAAGTTCAGGAATGCATTTACCAGTGATGAAACAAAGTTCACGTCATTTACACTCAACATGAATTCCCCAACAAAAACACCTACAAACAAGGATAAAATAGTCTCCTTGGTTATAAATGCAAGTGCAATAGCGACAAGAGGTGGTAATAATGTCAGTATGCCGAATCTCACTGAATTATCTGCACCAGCAGGTGTTGAAGAAATCCATAATGAAAGAACGAAAAGAGCAATAACTGAAATAGCTGTAATTAGACCTAATTTCGTTTTGTCATTCATTTATTATCACACCATTTTCCTATACATTTATTAAAATTATCATAAGATATTTTAAATATGGCTAATTCAAGATTAACCCCTTATGTACAATTATATTTTAGTAATACTAATATAAAAGGCTTTTTATAAGTTTTTATAATCTTAAAACATTTAAATAAGAATATGCAATCTTAAAGAAATGTGCAGAATATCACCTAATAATTTAATATAATATATAAATTCTGTAAAAAAAATTGATTTATGGTAAAAAAGATGACAGATAATTTATAATTATATTTTAAAAAAAATTAGAAGAGATTTTTAACATAGTTATCAATCTCTCCCTTTCACTATCTCTTAACGGCAATTTTATTTTTTATTTTGATGCCTTTAAAGCTGGTCAGTATTGTATACTTGCCCACCTTCAACTTTTTGATTTTGATTGTTGCAATTCCTTTCTTATTGGTTTTTGCGGCGTATTTTTTGTTTTTGATTTTAAAGGTAATCTTTTTGCCTTTCAAAGCCTTTCCATTGGAGTTGACAAGTTTTGCAGTGAATTTTAAAACCTTGCCCTTTTTAATTGACTTGTTCTTGGCAGTAAGTGTAGGCTTGATTTTAATCTTATTGGAAATCTTGAATCCCTTATAATCAACAGTTACTGAGTAGGTTTTAGCAACCAATTTATTCAATTTGACACTGGCAAAACCGTTTTTATCGCTTTTGGCAGTGTATGACTTTCCACCTATCAGGATTTTGATTGATTCACCTTTGAGAATATTCCCGTTGTCATCATGGATCCTGACTTTAAAGACCTTATTTGACCCATAGTACATTACAACATCCTGATTTTCACTCAAGCGAGGGGAAATCTGAATGACCTGGGTGATATTATCGTTGTTAGATGGATTTATAAGAGCAAAATCATATTTTCCAATGTCCAATCTTAAATTGAATGTTATTACTCCATTGGCATTGCTGGTGAGATTATACAGCTTATTGTTTAGGTTCAAAATCATTGTCTTTCCAGAAATTGGATTGCCGAACTGGTTGGATAATCTAATCCTATAATTTGAATTGTAGGTATAAACATTATCCTTGGCCAAATCCACATTTAACATGATTTCCAATGAGCAACTGCCCCTGGAGGAACTGTAATTCTCTCCAGTGTATATTACGTCAATGTCATAGATTCCATCTACCAGACTAATCGGAACTTGAACCTTACCGTTATTCAGATTGAAGGTTTGGACATTTCCGCTTAAATTAACTCTGACCTCACCTGCCTTAACGGGATTGTTGAACTGGTCTGCAACGCTTATCTCAATGCTGCCGTTGGCAACGCTTATTGCGGTTGTGGTATTGTAATCCGCCAGCACTGTAAACGCCTTGATGCATGCCACTTGGGACTTGTAGGTATGCAGGGCATATGTTTTTGACAGATAGAACAAGTCCTGCCAGTTTACTCCATCGTAACTTACATAAGATATTTCAGGATAGTAAATGGCCTTGTTGAGTGAGGCGATTTCTGAAATCGGTACGCTGGATAACCTATCGCTGGTGGTGTTGAACACTATCTCAAAGACATCACCGGCATACAACGGAACGATATCATCCAGATGGAATGTGTAATATCCTGCCTGTGAACTTCCGCTTTTAGTTGTCTTCAAAACGTTGTTGACATAAACGGACACAGTCCAGTTGGTTAACTTCTCAAAGTATGTTGAGACTCCTGAGAGGATTTCGTTGCCCTCTGCGGTGAACTTGTTCTTGTACCACACCGCAGTCCTGTCGTCATGCAGATAATCGGTTTTTCCTGCAATGTCATACTGATAGTTCTTGTCATATTTCCTGGTTTCATTCAAAACGAAGGTGTAGGCTATTCCCTCCACACCAGGCTTTGCAAAGGATTCATCATAATATGACACGTAGAAGTATCCATTGTCTCCCCAATTAGGACCCCAGCTGTTCTTTACAATCCATGCCCCATCACCGTCGGCATAGCTTCCGAAATAGAAGTTGTCCCTTGAATAGTTATCATCCCATCCGACGATTGTCACAGCATGGTTTGATGGGTATAATGCCCATGTGAAATAGTCCTTTCCGTTGTTCAGGTAGTAATTGTCAAAGTAAATGGATGTTCCGACAGCCCCATATTTCAATATTGCAGTCTTTATTGCATCATTGTCTGTGTAATTGTCCCTTTTTAAGAGCAATATATTCTGGATGTGCAAAATGCTGTTTAAGACAGGGGACAGAACAGATTTGTCATCAAACACATCAGAGGATTCGTTAACAGGACCCAGCCAGCTTGCAAAATATCCGAACGGCATGGAATCGTATCCTCCTTCATTGGTGTCCATCTTCCACCCATAATCGGAATAGAGTGCAATGAGGTTTTTCATGTTTTCCTCTGAAAGGTCAAATTCGATTCCTGTAGCTTTTTTAAGGCATGACTCCAGAACTGCCATTGCTGTGAATGCCCAACAGTTACCGCTTGACTGCTGGTCTTTCACCATGGTTGTCAATCCGTTCTCAACCAGGCTGTAACGGCTTGGAATATCGGTTATCTCCTCATTGGAGATCAAGTAATTGCTATAGTTTCCGTTTCCGATATTTGCATTTAGGTCTGAAGTGTCGAAGTAATCCTTATTTATCTGCGCATTATTGTTTTTATAAGTGTTTCCTGTTAGGGATACACGTAAATTATTCAGAAGTGAAAATATTGCACCTGCCTGAACATTTGCCCTGTTGGCTTCAAAGATGTTTGATATCAAAAGCAGATCTGATGAATTGTCGATATATAGAGCTCCACCGTTTCTGGCTGAATTGTTATTGTAATATCCGTTTGTTGAAGAGAACTTGCCGTACATGTGATAAATTGCACCGCCATCCCATTTTGCGGAACTGTTGAGGACAGTGACATGATTCAACCTCACATCACCATTGAGAGCTGTAATCGCCCCACCAAATGTTGCGGAACAGTTAATGAAATCGCAGTAACTGATTGTGATTGGAGATGACTTGACATATATTGCACCTCCAGCATCATCAATGGAATAATCCCTGATGAATTTTGATTTTGAAACTGTCACGTTTAAAGTGTTTTCACATGCTATGGCTCCGCCAAAGTTATATGCACAGTTGTTGATGAATTGGGAATCAGATATGCTCAGGTGACCTGCGCCCATGTAAATCGCTCCGCCATAAAAGGCATATCCCTCATTGAATGTGCAGTTTGATATGGTCACTTTGGAATTGGCATTGGCGTTGGGAGTGTAGATTGCTCCACCATAATTGTTTCCATAACTGTCCGCCTTACTGCCATATCCATAATTAAAAATTGTATTTGTTGCATTAACGCTTCCGTGATTTGTTATTGACATGTCCGTTAATGTAACGTTTGTTAAAGATAAGAATGAATTTACAGTGAATCCTACTCCATCATATTTAATTATGGTTTTTGTCGGAGTGGATCCGATGATATTTACCCTTTCAATTGATTTTGAATCGTCCAAAACGTATTCACCGTCAGTCAGGTGAATGTTGCAGTTTCCCTTAATCCTCTCTGCAGTCAGATATTTGTAGGGATTTTGAGAGGTTCCATCACCATTGTCGTCTTCCAGTGATGAATTAAAATAATAGTCATTATTTGCAGCCAAAGTGTCTTCATCAACCGTTGAAATTGCTGTTTGAGCATCATCACTTTCAATCAAGTCACCGGTTTGGTTATCCATCGCATGACATGAAGGGATAATGAATATCAAAATCAGAAGCGCAATCAACAAAAATCTATGATGTCTAATCAATTTCATTCCTCCGAAAAAATAAAAAAAGAAAATAGAGATTTGAAATCCCTATTTTTTAACTTTTAATGTTTTTTTCACAGTATCCTTACCATAGGTAACTTGATATTTATATTTTTTACCTGCTTTGAGTTTTTTAAGTAAGTTCTTTTTGACTTTAAATGTAGCAACACCTTTCTTGTTGGTTTTTGCTTTGTATTTTTTGCCTTTAATTTTAAGAACTACTTTTTTACCTTTAATAGGTTTTTTAGCAGATGTTTTTAAAGTTACTTTAATCTTAAGCCTTTTGGCTGATTTTTTGACTTTCAAGTTTTTAGCCTTGATAACATTTTTGACAGTTACCTTATACTTTTGTGAAACCTTGTTGTAGGTTACGGTTACGGTATAAGCTTTAGGTTTAACAGCTAAAGTGAATTTAGCATAACCGTTCTTATCTGTTTTTGCCTTCAAGGTTTTTCCGGCTATCTTGAGAGTTACAACTTTACCAGCACCTACGGATTTTCCGTCCTGAGTTACACGTACTTTGTATGTGAATCCATAGTCAACCTTAGCATTGTTTTTGCCAGTGATCTTAACAACAGGAGTTGTTGGAGTTATTGGAGTATCCTTGTCCTTAGCTGCAGTGTTTCCTGATGCGACAACAGTGGAATTCACGCTTGAAATACTGTCTTCAGCAGTTGTTCCATTTGCGGTCAATCCATTCTTTTTGATTGTTGCATTTGTGTTAATTGCAGCTATGGTGGATTTTCCAGTGGTTACAACATTGTTGTTTGTGATTTCGGCTTGGCCTTCACTGACAATGATTCCGGTAGTGTTTTCATTGACACCACTTTGAGGAGCTACAATGTCTCCGACATCCCTTCCATTTGCGGTAATATCATTTCCATCAATTACCGCATCGGTTCGATGGGTTACGACACCATAAACATGATTTCCTACAGCCTCAATAGTGTTTCCGGAAATCAGCACTTTGTCCTCTTCTACGTATACTCCATAAACTGTATCTGATTCGCCTTTGATATTGTTGTTGGTGAGATTTACTTCACCGCCCATATACCAATCGTCGAGGTATACAGGATAGACAACATCATTTGATTTGGCTGAAATGTTGTTGTTGTCTACGGAAGCTGTTGATTTGCCGCCCACTTGTAAACCAGCAGCATAATGGTCATCGGAATTGGATTTGATGCCATTGCCTGAAATTGTAATGTTTTCACAATTATTGGTAACCAATCCGTATGCGTACTGATGGCCGTTCAATTCAATGCCGTTGTTGGTGACTCTTGAATTGTTGCTGTTTTCGAAGTTAACAGCATAGATTGTGTCTGCGTATCCTACTACATTGTTATAACTGACTGTAATTTCGTTTTTGTCGAATGACACATTGTTACTTTTTTCAATGTGCACTCCTTGAGAGTTATAGCCCACAATTGGATATGCGGAATAGTCAATGTCAACGGATGAAACGTTTGCGTTCAATACATTGTTTTCAACAACCAGGTTATCAGAATCAAGTGCGTTGATTGCAATTGTCTTGACTGTGCCGTCTGATTTGGCGGTGTAGTTGATGTTGTTGTTGATGATTTTCACATTCTCAGCAACATCCACTTCAATAGCATAGCTTTGTACATTGTCCGGAGCGTTGTATGTGATGTTGCTGTTTGAAACAACCACATTGTTTCCGCCCACATAGATGGCTGCACCGTCAGTTTTATCAAAGTTTTTAGTTAACTCGATAGATACTCCATTTAACACGACATTATCTGAATCGAGTTTGAAAGCAGTGTCTTTAAATTGAGCGTTTCTTCCAGTAAGCTTAATAGGTTTGCCTATGGTAATTACACCCATGTTTTCAAATGTGCCCTCGAAGTACAGTTCGTCGAACGGCAGATCTGATTTCAAGTTACCGTTTTCATCAAAGAACAATGAGAATGTTTCAGGAGTCACAACATTGTTAACGCCATTTACATTTAAAGTCGCTGTATCCTCTGCATAACTGAATTCACCGGTAGCATCACTGTAGTTGGCTTTAATGTCGTATGTTCCAATGCCATTAGCGATGATTATGTCCTGAGATGCCACTCCTGCAGTTACAGGAATTGTTGCAACTAGACTACCGTCAATGTAGAATTCAACACTACCTCCGTTTACATCAGCACCATCAGTTGTTTTAACTATAATGTTAACGTTAACGGTTTCTCCTTGGAAAGCGGTAATGTTTTCAAGAGTTAAAACAGTTCCAGATGTGATTACGAATAGTGTTTCACTCTGATTGTCAACGGTTGCTGAAATGATTTTCAAATTGGCAGGTACGAGGTAATCGTAGCTGAATTCACCGTTTTCAAGTACCCCATCGACAATTCCTGAGGTTGTCCTGATGCTTACAGGCCTTTCAACTTTGATTGGGTTGGCTAATGTGCCATTCTCAGCGCCGTTGGTCCATGAATTGATGCTTACGGTTAATTTAACAGTATTGCCTTGTACAATTGGTGTGTCATTTGCAATGGTTAAAATAGCCCATCTGTTTAATGTTGGTTTGTAATTGCTGTTTCCACCGACCATATTAGCGGGATTATCATTTGAACCCCACCAGTTATCATTAAGAGTTATGGAAGGACTGACTTGTTCTGTTTTATATCCGTAAACGGCTAATCCGTTTGCATCTTTATTATTAAGCAATACGGAGTTTGCTATGTTTATTGTAGTGGATCTTGCATATACTGCTCCACCGTTTGTTCCGGCAGTGTTATCCTCAAATAAGGTATTTGAAATTGTTAAAGTACCTTGTCTTTCATAGTTTGAAGTGCCGGTCATGTAAATAGCTCCACCACCAGTGCTTTCCTGTCCGTTAGCATGGTTTGCAATGAATTCAGAGTCTTTTATAGTTAAAGTTGCGGTTGAATGAGAAATGAATATTGCACCACCGCTGGATGTAGATTCAGCCTTATTGTTTCTGAATGATGTGTTTGTAACACTGAGTGCTGCTATTTGTTGAGTGAATATGGCTCCTCCACCGAAATTGTCACTGCCTGTTGCTGTGTTGTTTTCAATCAATGAATTTTCAATTACAATGCTTACTCCTTTGGCAAGAGCGTCATTGGCAAAGATTGCTCCACCCTCTTTAGCAGTGTTGTTAGCAATTGTGGAATTGATAATGGTCAAGTGACCGACATTGTAAATTGCTCCACCGTTGTTTTCACCTGCTGAGGAATTAGCTAATGTACAGTTAATGATTGTCAAGTAGTTGGAGTTTCCAAGTAAAGCTCCACTTCCTTCAATTCCATATCCGTTAACCATAATCAAGTTTTTAAGGACAACTTTAGCATCTTCACCTACGTAAAGGATTCTATTATTGTTGTCAGCGTCAATTATGACTTTGCCTTCCCCTGTAATGTTCAAATCATTGGAAAGAGTTCCTAAATAACCGGTTTTATATGTTCCTTCTAAAAGGACGATTTGACCATTTTCGGCAATTTCAACAGCATGTGCAAGGGTAGCTACCGGAGTTTCCCTTTCACCGTTGTTTGTGTCATCACCGGTTGGTGATACATAGATCACTTCAGGTGCAACTTCGAATGGGAAAGTTACCTCAGCATTTGCCACTTTGACTGTGATTCCGCTGTCTTTCTTATCAAGAGTGTATTGTACGCTAGCTTGAGCATTTTTGACAGGAACAACTTCATTCAAGTTGCCGGTGGTTGATGTAAATGTCACATCAAATCCGTCAGGAATGCTTCCGGCATAATCTGCAATTTCACCGCTTGTTGAATTGGTCTTGTCGAATGTGGCTGTAATTGTGAGTACGCCTTGGTCATCTTTAGTGTATG
This sequence comes from Methanobrevibacter sp., assembly GCF_045130115.1. Lineage (GTDB taxonomy): Archaea > Methanobacteriota > Methanobacteria > Methanobacteriales > Methanobacteriaceae > Methanocatella. Next base: position 6,381 of record NZ_JBGUPC010000054.1, on the reverse strand, counting down.
ACGCATTCATTATAATCCATCTTGCAACGTTAGCGTTTGTGTTGGCTTTGGAGTTGTCTCCCCAGAAGTTATCGTTAGCTGTTACGGTTGCTCCACCATTGTTTAATGCGAAGTTTGCATCACCGTCTTTAGCTAGGATTACACAATTGGATATGTCTAAGGTTCCTGCTCCAACATTTATTCCCGCATCTCCATAGTTAGGATTGGTACCGCTGTTATCTATGAAAATTGAATTGGCGACAGTGATTTTAGGAGTTCCTGATGTACCAGTGTAGATTGCTCCTCCACTTCCTCCAACATTATTTGCACTTGCATTAGCTAAATTGTTGATGAAATTGGAATCTTTAATATCAACAATCATAGGGCCGGAAGTAAATATTGCTCCACCTGAACCAACATTTGCAACATTATCATTAAAAGTACAATTAGTTACTTCTAAACTGCCTGTTGTTGCAGAAGTGGAACGTGAAGCATAGATTCCAGCACCATTTTTCACTTTATTGTTTCTAAATACTGTATTTTCAATAATTGCATCCGCTGAGTTTAAGTTAATAATACCATAACTGTTAGTTATTGAAGTACAATCGTTGTCATAGAATTCGGAATTGTTAATGATCAATTTAGTTCCAGTTTGTGAAGCAACAACACCTCTTGCTCCCTTATTTTGATAGAACTTGGAATTGTTAATAACCATTGTACCTTTAAGGTTGTTAACAGGACCGGCTGAACTTGAACCGGTGGTTACACAGGAATAGAATGTACAACCATTAATTGTTGTATTACCATTATCCTTAATGACAGAGCCAGTGGATGATTTAGCATTGGTAAATACAATGTTTGTCAGGTTAAGGTTTGCACTGTTTTCCATAATTCCTAACTGATTACCGTTGATGGTTACAGTTCCCATACCAGTGATATCCAAATCCTTGTCGATTATTAAAGTTTCAGTTATTGTATAATCGCCATTTAAGATAACGATTTTGCCCCTTTCGACAATTTCAATAGCGTGTTTAAGGGTTGCTACCGGAGCGTCCCTAGAACCGTCGTTATTGTCATCACCTGTCATGGACACATAAATTACTTCAAGAACAACAGGAACTTTAACGCTGATAGGAGTGATATTTACTGCATTTGAAGAAGCAATGGTTACGTTATCTTCTCCGCCTTCAACAGCAGTGTAGACGAATTTTGCAACATTGTTTTCAGTGGTTGCTTGCTGTGCATCCATTTCTCCATAAAGTGCGCTAGCGCTTACATCAATCTCAGGAATGCTTTGAGCCAATTCCTGGCCGCTGTTGGTATGAGTGAAGTCAACTGTGAACTCAACTTTATCTCCAACATTAATTTGATCAGTGTAATTGTTGGAAACTGTCATAACCACCCAGTTGGAAGTGTCAATTACGCAATTTTGATCAACCCAATCATCATCTTCATAGGTTCCAACTCCCACTAAGTTTTGAGGGTCATCATTGGTTCCCCACCAGTTGAATTGAGCATCAGCATCATTGTCTTCGCCATTGTGGTAAATTACTTTGTTTGCACCGTCTGATATTAATACACAGTAGTTGATTTTAAGCTTTTTACCGTTGTAAATTGCATCTCCACGTTTTCCATTTCCTGCAGCGTTATTGATAAAGACGGATTTTGTGATTGTTGCGTCACCCCATCTTCCAATGTTTATTGCTCCACCATCACCACATGCAGTGTTGTTGATGAATATGGAATCTGTGACTTCTAATTTGTTATTTACGCTTATTGCTCCACCGCTAGCGGAAGTACCTTGCATTTGATTGTTAATGAATTCTGAAGAAGTTACATAGATATTCTTATCAGAATTGGCTGATACAATGACACCCTGTCTTGTAGTGGAATTATAAAACTTAGAGTTTTCGATGTATAAATTACCTCTTCCGGAAGAAATGTAAACGATTCCATAATCTGAATTTGATGCAATGACTGTGTTGTTGTTGAATACAGTATTGTTAATGATCAAATCATAATTTCCGGATGTTGTTATAACGTTTCCACCGTTGTGGTTTTTAATTTCAGAATCTTTAATGGTCATTTTGCCAGTATTGTAAATAAGGCTGCCTGTTTCAGGAGCGCTGCTAATAGTAAGATTTTCTAAAATCAATTCTTTAGCTATGCTGTATACTGCCGCACCATAATTGTGTTTTACATTGATAATGGTTAAGTTGGCAATATGGATCTTATCAACACTGTCACCATAAGCCATATAGAACAATCTTCCTTGACCTTCACCATCTAAAATAACGTTGCCCACACCAGTTACGGTTAAATTGCCTGTTACATGGTAATCTGTTCCAGCATAAGTTCCTTCATTTATGATGACCTGACCTGATCCTCCGCTTACTAAAGCAAGCTCAACCGCTTTTGCGATGGATGCGACAGGATAAGCTTCAGAACCGTTGTTGTTGTCATCACCGTCTTTTGAAACATAGATAATTCCAAAGTATGGTTCAACTCCTTTGGCAAAAGTGATTGATTCAATATAGTCTCCAGTTTGTGCTGAAATGACTGCATCCACATCAGCAACAGTGTAAATTACTTTTTTAGATGTTCCTTTACTTACATCAACACTTGCTGGTTCAATACTGCCGCTGTCTGAAGTGAATGTGACTGTGAATGTTTTTGGAATTGCTCCGCCAGTCAATTCTTCGATTTCACCGGAAGTAGTATTTACATGATTAAAGTCAACGGTTAATTCTACACTATCTCCGACAAGAACTTCAGACACATTAGCTTCAAGATTCATGATTACCCAATTGTCAATGGTAATATTATCTCCTTGAACTGTTGTTCTTGGGTCTTTTACGCCCCACCAATTATTGTTAGCTATTACCTCTTCAGGTTTGTCATTGTCATAGTTGGCAGTGACGGTATTATGAATGTTCAATACGTTTACAATGGATGAGTATGAAATATCCATTTTTGAGTTTTCCAAATAGATTGCTGCAGCGCCTTCCTGAGTTGCAGTATTGTTTTCAATTATACAATTGGTAATTGTTAATTGAGATGGTTTTAAAACAGTAGGGTTGCTGCTTATTTTTCCTGCATAGACTGCAATTGCTGATGCGTCTTTCAATGCAGAGTTGTCATATATCTTACAGCTGTCGATTGTAGCAGTGACGTTTGTCAAATAGATTGCGCCCGGAGATTGAGAAGCGGTATTGTTGTATACTTCACAATCGCTCATTGTTAAATATGAAGCTTGCAAGTATAATGCTGCTCCGTTATTTCCACTATTGTTCGCAAAAATGGATTTGGAAATTTCTACAGTAAGTCCACCTTCAAATGAGGATTGATAAGCACATACTGCACCCCAGGTAACTTCCATGTTTGTGAAATTACAATTTGTAATAACCAATTTACCTTTTGTACAGTAAGCGTAGATACCTCCGCCACGAGTTGCAGTCATGTTATCAAAACTGCAGTTTTCAACAATCACATTAATATCCAATAGATTACTTTGTGAAGAACCTTGAATGTTTAAAGCTCCACCATATCTGGCATTGACATTAGTGAACTTGATGTTTTTGATTGTAACATCGTTTGTTGTGGTTATTGAGAAAACAGAAGCTTTTGCTAAACCTGTACCATCAATTACCACATTTCCTTCACCAATGATTGTTATTGAATCATCAATGATTATACCGCTTTGGGAATAGGTACCTTCCTTGATAATGATGTTTCCTGAACCTGCTTTTGCAAGCTCGATAGCTTTAGTAATGTTAAATACAGGACTGTCAATAGAACCATCATTTGCATCGTTACCGTCTGGTGAAACGTAGATTGCATTGGTAATGATTGGTTCGTCCCCACCATCATTCAAAGTAGGTATTTCTTTAGCCAATTCGGAACCATCATTTAATTTGAATACTCCATTTTCTTCTATTACCCAGTTGTTTACTGCAGGTGTGGCAGGCTGGTCGTTACTTCCCCAGTAGTTATAATCTGCATCCAAGGTACCATAATTAGTTTTAAAACCTCCTTCATAAGAAGCATCAAAGGTATTGTTATAAATATTATTATAATTCATTGTTGAGGATGCACTGCTACTCATATAAACAACATTTTTAGCAAGTGTATTATCTGCAATAATACATTGCTCCATATTCATTCGTCCAGAGCTTCCAATATAAAATAAAGATTCGCCAACATATCCGGCAGAGCTTAAAGTTATAGTATTGTTGATAAATTTAGATTTTTTAATATCTACAATACCTGTACTACGAATAATACTATTTGCAGGCCCATTATAGTTTTGAATTGTAATATTTTCTGCATTTAACCTAGAACCTGCATTACTCATAAATATTACTCCTCCCATTTGTCCTGAAGAAAGAGTGAATTGTGGTGCATCAAAAATTGTATTTTTAATATTAATAGTTCCTGCAGCACTAGTATAAATCGCTCCAGCCCCATTTGATGTACCAGATTTCATATTAATAAATTTACAGCCTTCAAAATTAGTTGTTCCTGTAGTTGCAAATTGTAACCCATATTTGTTTAAAAGATTATCAAATGTACAGTCAGTAAAGTTAATATCCATTGGAACAGTACCATAGAACCTTATAATTCCAGAACCTCCAGTTGTAGTTGAATCTTTAAATATAATATTCTTAAATAATAAAGATACATCTTGAGTATTGGATTCTAATAAACTAATTGAACCAGATTCTGCTAATTTTACTGAAACACCATCTTTACTTTCACCAACAAGATTTAAAGATTTAGTTAATTTTATAGTACTGCTTTCAACATATTCCCCATTCTTAATAAAAATTGTTTCCCCACCAGTGGCAGCGCCAACAGCGGCGGAAATTGTCGTATAGTCTCCACCACCATTACAGTCAACAGTAATGGTGTCTCCTTGAGCACTTAACTCATCTTCACTATCTGAGATACTCAATTCTTCATTGATGTCTTCATCAATTACTCCTCCAGTATCCGTTGCAGTCAAGTTGTCGTTAAGTGGTTCGGTTGCACTTGCAGTACTGACAACGCACATCATTATCAGTACCAAAAGCGCGCAAATAAAAATCTTTTTATTCATTTTCATTCAACACACCTATAACATTATTCATAAAGTCAATTTTGATAAAAATAATTTCAACTTTACATTAATATATATTGAAAAATATAGTATATAAATTTTAAAATATATTTGAATTAAATTAAAATATATTTAAATTTAATTTGAATTTTTTCTAAATTAAAGATGAATAATAATATATAAAACAAAAAATCCAAAATTAAATACATGAAGATTTTAGTTATAGGTGCTGGCGGTGTCGGGATTGGACTTGCAACTTCAGTTGCATCACAGGGCGCAGATGTCTCAATCTATGCGCGTGGCGAAACAGCAAAAGCAATAAAGGAAAATGGAATCAAACGGACAGGACTCTTCACACACTATGAGGTTAAGGACATTCCGGTATATGAAAAATATGAAGACATCCCAAAAAACAGTTTCGACTACATTTTCATAGCCTCAAAAACAACCGCAAATGAGGACATTGCAAAGAATCTGAATGACCACCGGGACATCCTTAAGGACAGCACCAAAATAATCATCTTCCAGAACGGATTCGGTAATGACGAGCCTTACCTTGAATATTTCACAAAAAAGCAGGTCTTCTGTGCACGAGTAATCACTGGTTTTACAAGACCCAAAAGACATGTCAGTGAAGTTACAGTATACACCGAACCCATTCTGCTTGGATCCCTTCAAAAAGAAGATCCTAAAGATTTGCAGGAAATAGCCGACTTGATAACAGAATCCGGAATAAACTGTGAAATTACCGATGAAGTCGACAAATACCTGTGGGCAAAAATGCTTTACAACTGCACATTAAATCCTTTGGGCGCAATACTGGACGTCACCTACGGCCAGCTGACCGAAAACCCCTACACACTGGAAATAATGAACAGCATCATAGATGAGATTTTTGAGGTCATCAATGCATCCCCATATGAGACCCTATGGCAAAGTCCGGAGGAATACAAGGACCTGTTCTACTCAAAGCTGGTTCCGGACACCTATAACCACTACTCATCAACACACCAGGACATTAAAAGGAAGATACCTACAGAGATTGACACACTGAACGGAAAAGTCATTCAACTAGGTGAGGCCAATAACATCAACGTAAACACAAATAAACTTATATATAATCTCATAAAAGCTATTGAGATTACCTTTTAGAAACTAAAAGTTTATATATGTGGAAAAGCAAAATAGTATTGTTCATATTGTTATGTACTATTTTTTTATAATATGAACAATGGTGATGGTTGAAATGAGCATTCGTTTGTATTCCTTTAGTGGTGTTTAGGAAGAGAATGTTCATTTGTTTT
>NZ_JBGUPC010000053.1:0-2787 GCF_045130115.1 Methanobrevibacter sp. | reverse complement strand
ATTGAATTAAAATGATTTGCGCAAATTAAAACAAAAACCATAGTTAAGATAACCTTAGGTTAATATGAATATTAAGAATAAATATGTCTGTTGGTATTTATAAAGGTTGTGAATTTTGGTGGTGTTTTTGGTAATCACAAAATTTAAAGTGAAAAAAAAGAATTCCTAATGTATCCTTTCAAGGCAATTAATCCCATTAAACGAAATGATTATAATCCGCTTTTTAGTTTTCAACCAGCCATTCCATGAAATCAACGCTTCCGACAGGATAGTCTCCGCCGTTTTCGATGACATCCTCAACCAGTTCCACTGCCTCGTCAATTCCCAGACCAGTGACATCCAGCTCATAGGTGCTTTCGGGATATTTCTCGAAGGCTTCGGCAGAACACACTCCCAAGGCTTCAGCTTCAAGGTTTTCCCGGATTTTGGATTCGGAATAGTCCCTTTCCATTAACCTCTTTTCCAGCATCTCCGGATTTACCCTCAGGACAATCACCTTGTCGGCGCCGTCGCAGAGATGTGAGAGGTGCCCCTCAAAAATCAGCAGTTCATCACAATTTTTAATCAGTTCATCTACATATCGTGACAACTTGTCGATGTCTATGACCTTATAACCCTTATTCTCATCAATGCCCATTACGAAACCATGACTTATTGCCAGATCATTGATTTTAATCAAGCGTCCGTTCAATCTGGAAGCAAGTGTTGTCTTACCGGTGCACGGGGTTCCGGTTATGAATATGGCAGTCATTTTTTCAGGATTATCCTGAGAACATCCTCATCATCAAGCACATGGTCCGGACCAACCTTCTGTCCCGGAAACTTGACTGATGTTCCCCAAACTTTCGCATGTCTGAAATTCTTGACGAATTCCCTGTGGAGCTTTCCGCAGGCATCGATTACGGTTGAGCCCTTCTTGATGACAAGGGGATCTTCCATGTCCGCCTTTCTTCCCTGAGGCTTCAAGTAAACTCGAACCAAATCCAGATTGTCGAATATCAAATCCTTGAGCTCGTCGATGTTGGTGTTCTTGTCTGCTGAAATCGGAATGAACTCCGGAATGTATTTCTTGAGCTCCTCGATGTATGCGTCATCCACAAGGTCCACCTTGTTCAATAGAATAAGCATCGGGACGTAGGACTTGTTCCTGTCAAGAACATCGATGAACTGGTCCATTGTGACATCATCCCTGAAGAGAACGTCAGCGTTTATGTAGCCGTACTCGTTTAGGATTGACCTTATTGTCTTCTCATCCATGTGTGTGAGCTTGCAGGTGCTTGATACCTTTACACCGCCCAGCTTTTTCCTTTTGACTGTAACGTCAGGCGGATGCTCGTTCGGCCTGATTCCGATTGCCCTTAACTCCTTTATGATGACATCAAGGTGCTGAGGGTTGAATGTGTCGAGAACTACAAGTATCAAATCGGCAGTTCTTGCAACCGAAAGGATTTCCTTACCACGGCCTTTTCCGCTGCTTGCGCCTGTGATGATTCCCGGAATGTCAAATACCTGAATCTTTGCATTCTTGTGCTCCATGACACCCGGAACGATGTCGAGGGTTGTGAACTGATAGGCTCCGACCTTACTTTCGGCGTTTGTGATGTTGTTGAGTAAAGTGGATTTACCGACAGACGGGAAACCTACAAGCACTACTGTAGCGTCTCCTGATTTTTTGACGTGAAACCCCTGTCCCTTTGACCCTCCGCTGCTTCTCTGCAGAGATTCCTCTTTTAATTTGGACAGTTTTGCCTTAAGTTTTCCAATGTGGTGAGAGGTGGCCTTGTTGTAGGGGGTCTTCTGGATTTCCTCTTCAATAGATTTTATCTTGTCTTCAATTCCCATCTGGTTTCTCCTAAAATTAGTAATTAATATTTTAGATTTTTATATTATTTATATTTTAAAATATTAAAGCCCTTATTAGGACATTTAAACTGATATTAATATACTGCAAGTTATTGCAAAAAATCATAGATTATACTAGATAATTCAAAAAAATTTAAATTACTGTGATTAAAAAATTATTATTCATGAACATCAAAGCACCCATAATTATGGAGTTAATTTTCATCGTGATTTCTATTTTGATATATATTTTAACTTCAAACACATTTTTCATATTCAATTTTCTCTATATCGGAACTGCAATAGCTGTTGGACTGTACCTGATGGGTAAAAATAACAGATACGCAAGAAACCTGATTATGCTTGCAGTTGGATGTTACCTGTTTGTTTATGTTGGTATCTTGGGTCATGAAAACTTGTCCCTGTCCGGATTTTGGTATTACTTAAGTTTAGGTGTTTTTGAAGGTGCCGTTATTCATTTTCTAATTGCAAAAATCCTTGGACCATTACTTTTTGGCCGAGGATGGTGCGGCTATGCCTGCTGGACAGCGATGATATTGGATCTGCTGCCTTATAAAACCCCTCAAAACGAAAGGAAAAACTGGGGGTATGTCAGATACATATTATTTGCCGCAATATCATGCGGTGTATGTTCACTATTCGTTTTTAAAGTTGCTAATCTTGATTCAATAATATTTTACCTGTTTATTTTAGGAAATATTATTTACTATATTCTTGGGATTGTTCTGGCATTTTATCTAAAAGACAATCGTGCATTTTGCAAATATGTCTGTCCGATTACGGTATTTTTAAAGATTTCAAGCTATTTTTCACTTTTAAGAGTTGAAGTCAATGAAGATAAATGCATCAATTGCGGCAAATGTGTAAAAGCATGTCCAATGGACGTTGAAATGTTAAACAATTCCAGAAAAAGAGAAAACGGTA
>NZ_JBGUPC010000052.1:0-66169 GCF_045130115.1 Methanobrevibacter sp. | reverse complement strand
AAATATTTAGAATCCTTCTAAATATTCCTTTTCATATGCCGAGATAGTCTAGTCTGGTAAGGCGCAGGACTTGAAATCCTGTGAGGTCACCCTCGCCTGGGTTCAAATCCCAGTCTCGGCGTTTACCACTATTTTTAAAAAAAACTTTTTAATTTGATATCTAATTCTTCAAGATTAGATACTATATCATTTTTATTTAATTCATCTATTTTTGGCCTTTGTATCATTATGACTGCAACATCCTTTTCGTTTGCGGCCTGTATCTTTTCAATGACTCCGCCAACATCGCCGCTTTCCTTTGTAATCATTACGCTTGCATCATATCTTTCAATCAATTCAAGGTTTTCTTCCAGGCTGGCGGCACCTTTCATTGGAATGATGTGTGACGGATCAACACCAAACTTTTCACATTTTTCAATGGAGCTTTCCACTTTCAGTATTCTTGGGTAGAACCTGTCGACGCTGACATATTTCAGGATGTCTTCCATGGTGTTTGCTCCTGCAAAATGCAGCACGTTTCCTTCTTTGAATTTGCTTTCAATCATTTTTCCTGCCATGTCAAATGAATCTGCATAATGGATGTGTGATGTGTCAATGTTTTCAAGGTTGGTGGTGGGTCTCTCGAAGCGGATATATGGCATTTCCAGCTCACTTGCAATGCTTGCACTGGTTTGTGTGATATGGGCTGCAAATGGATGTGTGGCATCAATCAGCACATCAAAATTTTCTTTTTTGATTATTTCGATGATTTCATCTTTCAGAAGGGGGCGGGAGATTACCTCATCACTTCCGGCTTCCCTGGCCAGTATTGCCCCATATTCGGTTGTGGTGGTGGTCATGATATGAAAATCATGATTTTTTTTGACATGCTCGATAATGTTTGTTGAGTCTTTTGTTCCGCCGAGTAACAGTATCTTCATTTTATCACTTTTTTCATTATTCTTTCGGAAATGATTATTGTAAATGCGACAATTATGATTACCAGCCAGTCAACCAAGGATATGGCTGTGGTTCTGAATATGATCTGCAGTTGCGGCAAGTATATTATTAACAATTGAAGTATGAATGAGAGGATAATTGCCAAATACAGGTAAGTGCTTGGCTTGTCTGAATTCGCTTTTCTGTTGTATGCGTTAAAGAGCTGGTACATTACGAATAATGTGAATGCAATGGTCATAGCTTTTCTTTCGCTTGAGTTTATGCTCAGCTGATAACTGAATACTGCAATTGTTCCTATTGCCATTACAATTCCTGAAATCAATATTTCAAGCAGAGTCTTTCTGGTCAGAATGTCTCCTGTTTCAGGAGGGCGATGCATCAGGTCCTTTTCGGCACCTTCAATTCCCAATGTTTGGGCAGGCGGACCATCCATCACAATATTCAACCATAATAACTGCACAGGATTGAATGGAAGCGGCAGGTTAAGCAGTGATGTTCCGATAATTGTCAATATTGCCCCGACATTTGTTGAAACCTGGAACTTGACGAACCTTTTGATGTTGTCGTATATCTTACGGCCTTCCTTGACCGCCTTCACAATGGTTGCAAAGTCGTTGTTTTCCAGAATCATGTCTGCTGATTCCTTTGCAACATCTGTGCCGTCACCCATTGCAACTCCAATTGATGCCTTTTTGAGTGCCGGTGCATCGTTTACGCCGTCACCTGTCATTGCAACAATGTTGTTGGAACTTTTAAGGGCCTCGACGATTCTCATTTTCTGTTTTGGTTTCACCCTTGCATACACTTGGATGTCATCTGCAATGGCCAGATACTCTTTGGTACTGAGTTTTTCCAGTTCCTCTCCGGTTATTGTCCTTCCGGTTGTCAGTATTCCAAGGTTTCTTGCAATTGAGCAGGCTGTTTTTTCATGGTCGCCTGTAATCATCTTTACTTTGATTCCAGCTTTCAGACAATCGCTGACGGCCTTTTTGGCATCTTTTTTTGGAGGGTCTGCCAGTCCGAGAAGTCCTGTAAAAGTCAAGTTCTCTTCCGTGTCGTGTTCGTCCTCAATCTTGTATGCAAATCCAATCACTCTCAGGCCATGACCACTCATTTCATCAATTTTTTTAATTATAATTTCCTTGCTTTCAGCATCAATTATTTCAATACTTCCATCATAATCTATGTATTTGCATCTGCTTAGAATTATTTCTGGAGCACCTTTTGTAAAAACAATATTCTTTTCATCGTTTAGGCTATGTATAGTGGTCATCATTTTACGATCGCTGTCAAGAGGTATTTCGCCAACTCTTCTCAAGTCGCTTTCATGATTTTGGCAGAATTTTAAAATCCCTCCGTCAGTCTGGTCGCCTATGGCTTCTCCATTTGTGATGGTGGCGTTGTTGCATAGTTTTCCAATTTCCAATGTCTTGTCTTCATTGGTGAAATATGATTCGACAACGGTCATCCTGTTTTCGGTCAGTGTACCGGTCTTGTCACTGCAGATGATTGTGCATGACCCTAATGTTTCAACTGAAAGCAGCCTTTTGACTATCGCCTGGGATTTTGCCATTTCGGACATGCCTAATGCAAGTGTTAATGTCAAAACGGCAGGCAGGCCTTCAGGAATTGCGGCAACGGCAAGGGAAACCGCAGTCATGAATGTCTCGACAAGAGGTATGCCCTTGAACAGCTCCAAAATAAAGATGGCTATACATACGATGATTGCAATAAGGGACAGTGTCTTTCCAAGCCTTCCGACTTTGGTCTTCAGAGGTGTGTCCTCGTCGTCCTCCTGGACAACTTTCGCAATCTCGCCGACCTGTGTCTTCATTCCAATAGCTTTGACAACACCCATTGCATTTCCTGAAAGGATATTGCAGTCCATATAGACCTCATCTTCAATTTCCTTTTTGACAGCTTCGGATTCGCCGGTCAGGGATGATTCATCACAGGTCAGGTTATTTGCCTCAATCAATATGAGGTCTGCAGGCACCTTGTCCCCCTCTTCAAGTATTACAATGTCTCCAATTGTCAGATCTTCGGAATTTATCTGCTCAATCTTATTTTCCCTTTTCACCACAGCAGTCTTAACGATCAGATTCTTTAGGCTTTCAACAGCCTTTTGTGACCGGTATTCCTGAATGAATCCCATGATGACATTTAAAAGAACTGCAAGCATGATTACGCCTGCATCGATGACATCGCCGATTGCATAGGCGGCAATGGCCGCAACTATTAGAAGACCAATCAGAATATCTACAAATTGGATAAGGAATAATTTGATTAATGGAGTAGGCTTTTTCTCTTCAATCTTGTTTAAGCCATGCTCCTTTTGCCTTTCAAGAACTTCAGTTTTGCTGAGCCCTTCTTTTGATGAGTTAAATTGAGATAGAACGTTTTCCATTGCATCACCTTAAGGTGTAAAAGCTTGCCCTTTTGAAATTTTTTAATTTCATTTTAACTTTGCCCGTATTTAAATCTTCGTTTGTCAGTGGCTTTATAATGAGCTGTGAGTCGATTTCAACTGCAAGCTTGACAATGTATGGCTGAAGCTCGCTTGGCGGTCTTATCGAATAGATGATGTCCATATCTTTGTATAAATCCATATTTGGATTTGTAATGTCGTCTCTTATGACTGTTTCGTCCTTTGGATTGATGTCTGTTTTAATCAAATCGATATTGTCTTTTGAAGCCAGATAATTTGCAATTCTGTCAAATTTGCCCACTGCAATTTCGGCAATCTTGACGTTTCCATTTTCGGCTTCGCTTAAGATATATTCGGCAAAATCATCCCACATTTTTAATCCTCAATTTAATATTTGGTCATCAAAACTATTAAATACATTGATTTTTAAATTTTAATTTGCTATGATTGTAAGGAAATTTAAGCCGAATGATTTAAAAAGAGTCTATGAAATAGAAAGCATGTCCTTCAATCAGTCTTACGGCATCAACATGTTTCAGCAACTCTATGAAATGGGTGTCGGGTTTCTGGTTGCAGAGGAAGACGGGTATGTCATTGGATATGTCATATTCTGGATAAAATATGAAAATCAGGGCCATATAATTTCCATTGCAGTTGACAAGAATTACCGTCGCCATAAAGCTGGAACACATCTTCTTGTAAAGGCAATATCAATATTGTCACTTCTAAACCTCGACACTATATATCTTGAAGTCAATGAAAACAATACTGGTGCGGTTGAGTTTTACAAGACATTCAATTTTAAAATAGACAGGGTTGTTCCGGGATATTATGAGGATGGTGCAGGAGCCATCTTGATGTATCTGCACTTAAATAGAGGTAAAATTCCCCGCTAGCATTTGCCTGTATTGGGCTATTGCCTCTGGCGGTATGTTTCCGGTAAGGTAAAAAATGGCTATTAGCGCAATGTAGAATGCGAATATTGCTAGTTGGATGTGCCCATGCTTTCGAGCAACAGGGTCCTTTCTGGTTGAAAGGTATATTGCAATGATTAGTCCGAGGATTCCTCCCAGAATTGAGAAAATGTAGCCGAACAGTATCAGCCATCTGCTTGTCCTTTTTTGTGTGTGTTCTGCAGGGTTCTGCACGACCTCTTTTTGAATAACAATAGGACCAAGGGTGGTGGTGCTTGTTTTTTCAAACTGTTGCTTAAATACTAATGGAGTACCGCATTTGACGCAATAATCTGCCTCTTCAGGATTGATGAATCCGCATAATGGACAGGCTTTTGCATCCATTTCTATTTTTGGAAACTCATGTCCGCACTTATAGCAAAAACCGTATTTGTCATCTGCAGCAGTACCGCATTGTGGGCATCTTCTAATCATGTTATCACTTAGTTAAATAATTAATTTATGATTACTTATAAATGTTTTTAAAATTTAGTTAAATTTATTATCCTTGCATTAGATAGAATAATTAATGATTGAAAAAATCGAGATTACACAAAGGTTTAATTTTAAAAGGCTTAATCGCCACTATGAGTGTTTCACCATTGATTTGGTCAACAATAATGCATATTATAAAATTTCCGAGCGCGGAAGCGGCGATAAATTTTTGAGCGAACACTCCCTTTGTGATGACTCATGGATTGACATACTTGTCGATTTGAGGAAAAGCATGACCAGCACGATTCATAGCTTCAATGATTCTCAAAAGGACAGGTTCCTGCAAGATTTCAATGATTTGAAATTGTTTGAAGACTTTGAATCTGAGGAATTCACGTATTTTGAAAAGATAGAGCTAATCTATTCCTGCACTGTCATAATCTATTCGACTGATAATTTCGAGGAATACAGCTTCAAGAACAATTTCCCTCCAAACTGGATTGGCTTTGGTGAAATATTGATGGAATTATTTGGTTTTGATGTGTTGCATCTGAATTATCAAAGGCAGCTTGTGACTCCACTTTATTTTGATATCAGAAATGACGGAGTTTACTTGAAAGATAAATTGCCTCTCAAGACTATTGAGTTTGGCCACTATAGGACATACCCTTATGAACTTCCAAATCCTCGGCTGATCATTAACTTTTCAGAAGGAAGAATCGACGGATACATAGAAAAGGAATTGACCGGCAGTGACCGGGAGCTGATTTTGGAATTGCTTGAGAGATATCATGTCTACATGTGGATTTTTGATGAGTATCACAGGAAGTCAAATGCCCGAGACCCCGATGATTTGGAGGGCTATGACTGGTATCTGGAAATCGTCTTTGAAGGAGACATCATATGGCACATATTCGGCTATAACGACTATCCAGACACCTATGTCGGCCTTGCACAGGAGGTAATTGAAATCACCGGCATGGACTTGCTTGAGGTTGATACGATTTCTGATGGTGATTTGGAGCTTTTCGACAAGTTTGGCAATGAAAAAATCAATGGCAACTAATACATTTTCTAAACTAAATTCAAAGGCGATATCATGAAAAAGGTTAAAATAACTATCTTGAAAACAACTCTTCAGGAGGACCTTGCGAAGGAATATGGTGTTGAGGGATTATCCACCTGCCCTCTAATGTCTGAAGGCCAGGTTTACTATGCGGATTACGCAAAGCCGGAAAATTTCTGTGATGAGGCATGGAAGGCAATATATCAGTATGTATTTGCCCTTGCTCATGGCGTTGATGATGTCTGGTATTACAATGATTGGATTAGGACTCCTGGCGTTGCAATTGTTTCATGCAATGATGGTTTAAGGCCGGTTATTATGAAATTGGAAGCAACAGATATAGAATCCCTGCCTGAATCAGATTAGCTGACAAGTTCGATATACTCTTCAAGCAGATCGAAGAGTTCTTCTTTAGTATTCATTTTAAATATTCTTGGCTTTATTTCGGAGCTTCTCCATTGGCCCTTAAGATAGTATGCCGTATGGGTTCTCATCTTGTGCATTGCAACCTTTTCTGGTCGGATTTCATTAAGTAGCTCCGCATGCCTTTTGATCATTTCGATTTTTTGGTCCAATGTGATTTCTTCAGGTTCCGTTCCGTCATCCAGATAATCGATGCACTGCCTTATGAGCCATGGGTTTCCAAGAACTCCTCTGCCGATCATCACCGCATCGCAACCGGTTTCGTCAATCATTTCACGGGCATCATAACATGACCAGATGTCCCCGTTACCGATGACTGGTATAGAAAGGGATTCCTTGACTTCCCTGATTATTGACCAGTCGGCGCTTTCACCGTATCTCTGTTCTCTTGTTCTCGGATGGACAGTTATTGCTGATGCTCCCGCATCCTCAATGATTCCTGCAACTTCAAGGGCATTTATGCAGCTTTTGTCCCATCCGCTTCTGATTTTTGCAGTTACCGGTACATTAACGCTTTCAACAACAGCTTCCACGATTTCACCTATCTTTGGAGGGTTTTTAAGAAGTGCGCTTCCCGCCTGTGACCTGACCGCCACCTTTGGAACAGGACAGCCCATGTTGATGTCGATGATGTCCGGTTTCATGGTATTTTCAATATATTCTGCAGCTATTTTGAATGATTTGACTTCCGCTCCAAAAATCTGCTGGGAAATTGGTCTTTCATAATCTGTCATATAAAGCATTTCCTGTGTTCTTGAGTTTTCATACATTATTGCTTTATCTGACACCATTTCAGTTTCAATCAGTCCACATCCCATTGATTTGGCTATTCTTCTGAATGCCGAATCGCATATTCCTGCCATAGGCGCAAGGACCACCTGGTTGTCAATTTCAACATTTCCAATTTTCCATTTCATAGAAGTCACGTTAAATTATCTGATTTTTCCTTGTTTTTTCATTAATTATTTATATTTGTAATTATATAATTTATACTATTATATTAATTTAATTATTATAGGGATAACATGTCCGGAGTATCATCAAAAGAATTATATGAATTTAAAAAGACATTAAAAGAATTGGCAAATAAGAGAGGCAGAGGTACTGAGCTTGTTTCCGTTTACATCCCACCATCCAAACAATTGAGTGATGTCGGTAAGCACATGAGAGATGAAATGGGTCAAAGTGCTAACATTAAGAGTAAACAGACAAGAAAAAATGTACAGTCTGCAATTGCGGTTATTTTGGAGAGCATAAAACTATACAAACAGCCTCCTGAAAATGGTATTGTCCTGTTTGTGGGTATGATTCCTAAAGGCGGTCCTGGAACTGAAAAGATGGAAAAATATATTTTGGAACCGCCGGAACCTGTTCAGACTTACTGGTATAAATGTAACAATGAGTTCTTCCTAGAACCTCTTGAATACATGATTGAAGAGCATGATGTTTATGGTGTGGCAGTAATTGATAGGAATGAAGCTACCTACGCTACATTGAAAGGTAAGAGGGAAACCATTCTTGGGCATTTGACTAGTGGAGTTCCAGGAAAGCATAAGGCTGGAGGACAGTCCCAAAGAAGGTTTGACCGTGTTATCGAAGACCTTGCTCACCAGTTCTTAAAGCGTATTGGAGATCATATGAACGAGGCATTCCTGCCTTTGAAGGATGATTTGAAAGGAATCATTATTGGAGGACCAGGTTTTACCAAAAAGGATTTCTATGAGGGGGATTACCTTCAATATGAGCTTAAAGACAAAGTCATGACTATAGTTGACACATCCTACACTGGTGAAGAGGGTATCCGTGAAGTTATTGCAAAATCTGCTGATGATTTGGCAAATCTTGATGTGATGCAGGAAAAGAAACTTGTTCAAAGATTTATTCAGGAATTAAGAAAAGACAAAGGATTATACTCCTATGGTGAGGATGAAGTTAGAAACAACTTGATTATCGGCGCTGTTGATGTGCTGCTCTTGTCTGAAGATTTGACTAGCATGCGCAAGGTATTCACTTGTCCGAACTGTGGAACCCAAAAGGAAATCACAGTCAAAACCCAATCTGAAGCCGATAATCTTGAGGAAAGATGCCCTAACTGTAATGAAGTTTTAAAAGAAGAGTCTTCCATGGATTTGGTTGATGAATTTGTGGAAAAGGCTGAAGAAATGAATACTGATGTTGAGTTCATTTCTACTGAAACTGAAGAAGGCATGCAGCTGTTCCGTGCATTCGGTGGAATTGGAGCAATACTCAGGTATTACGTTGAACGCTAATTATAACATTTTGGCGATTTGTCCAAATGTGTTATAATATCACTTTTTCTTTTTTCTTTTTTTGTATAATATTCGCTTAGACCTTCTTCTTGGCGTATCTGGTTGATCATTTTGAAAAAAATCTGTTTGGGAACGGTATTCTCTTTGTTTATCTCCACATATAATGAATGCATGCTCCTGTTTTTGGTCAGATAATTTTCCTTAAGTGTTTGATATTGACTTTTGCTTATCATATTTTATCACTTTGTTTATTAAAAATTAATTTTTGCCCATTTTTAAATATTGATTTGTAAATTATGGTATATAAAGGAATATGGTTTTTAAATTTCTATATAATTTTGTTTAAAATTTTTTTGTATTTTTCTTTTTTGTTCGGTTTTTTGGGTGCAACATGTGATTTTCCAGAACATTTGAATTTTTCAATTCTTCGGAAATTTTATGGTGGAAGATACTTTCCGACTTTGTTTATGTATTAATAATTTTTATTGTCGATTGTAGAAAAATTTTTGAAAAGATTTAAAAAGTAAAATAGTTGTTTTTATATTTTTTATAATTTGTATAATATATATCTTAATTTTTATGAATAATATTGATTTATTTTTAATAAAAATTGAATAATATTTAAATATGAGGAAGTGCAAATAATTAACTATATTGTTAAATATTAATGATATAATTTTTATAATTTTATTCGGAGGAATAATTTTGTCATACGTAGATGAAGTAATTGAAACTATAATAGAACAAAACCCTTCAGAACCAGAATTTCACCAAGCTATTCGTGAAGTTTTAGAATCCTTAAGGGTAGTAATTGAAGAAAACGAAGAAGAATACAGGAAAAACGCACTTCTTGAAAGGTTAACCAACCCAGAAAGACAAATCAAATTCCGTGTTCCATGGGTAGACGACAACGGTCAAGTACAAGTAAACACCGGTTACAGAGTACAGTTCAACTCAGCAATCGGACCTTACAAAGGCGGATTACGTTTCCACCCATCAGTAAACCTCGGAATCATCAAATTCTTAGGTTTCGAACAAATCTTCAAAAACTCCTTAACCGGACTTCCAATCGGTGGAGGTAAAGGTGGATCCGACTTTGATCCTAAAGGAAAATCTGACAGGGAAATCATGGCATTCTGTCAAAGTTTCATGACCGAATTATGCAAATACATTGGTGCTGACACTGATGTTCCTGCAGGGGATATTGGTGTAGGTGGCCGAGAAATCGGTTTCTTATTCGGACAATACAAAAGAATCAGAGGATTATACGAAGGAGTATTAACCGGTAAAGGATTATCTTTCGGAGGTTCTCTTGCAAGAACTGAAGCTACCGGATATGGTTTATTATACTTCACAAATGCAATGTTAAAAGCAAATGATATTGATATCGCAGGTAAAACCATTGTCGTATCTGGTGCAGGTAACGTAGCTACTTACGCTATCCAAAAAGCACAACAATTAGGCGGTAACCCAGTAACCTGTTCCGATTCCACCGGATGGATCTACGACCCAGAAGGAATCGATGTTGAATTGCTCAAAGAGATTAAAGAAGTAAGACGTGAAAGATTAACCGCTTATGCTGAAGCAAGACCTTCCGCAGAATACCACGAAGGCAAAGGTGTATGGACTATCAAATGTGACATCGCATTACCATGCGCAACCCAAAACGAATTGCAATTAGAAGATGCTAAAATCCTAGTTGAAAACGGCGTTTTAGCTGTTGCTGAAGGAGCAAACATGCCAACCACTATCGAAGCAACCGAATACTTACAGGAAAACGGCGTATTATTCGCACCAGGTAAAGCTTCCAACGCTGGTGGAGTAGCAACTTCCGCTTTAGAAATGTCACAAAACTCAGAAAGATTATCCTGGACTTTCGAAGAAGTTGATGGCAGACTCCAAACCATTATGGAAAACATCTTTGAAAATGCTGCAGCTGCTGCTGAAGAATACGGCATGGACAAAAATTATGTCGCAGGAGCAAACATTGCAGGATTCAAGAAAGTAGTTGACGCTATGAACGCACAAGGCATCGTATAGATGTCCTTGTTTATTTTTTCTTTTTTTAGATTCATTTTTTTATAATCCCTTTTTTGTTAAATTGGGTTTTTGTGTAAAGTCGCACTTCCAAAATTTTTAATAATTTTTTAAGATATATTATATCGTGATTTTTATCAAATGCATTATTAAATAATTTTTACTATAATGATTTATATAGAAATCATTTTTTATTAAAAAGTTAACAATGCTTTCTATAGAAAGCATTATATACTGCAGTAATTTAATATTAATATATGTAATATCATTCAAGGTGGAACAAATGATTAAAAGGGAAATGTATCTTGATCAAATTCGCCAGATCATTGGCACAGATTTCATAAAAGTAATTGTAGGACTTCGCAGGTGTGGAAAGACATCTTTGCTAAAAAGCATCATGGAAGAACTTCAAAATCAGGGAATCAATAAAGAAAACATAATCTATATCTCCTTTGAGTTGGTTGAATATAAAAATATTTTCACTTCCGAACAGTTGGATGAAACCGTATTGAATTTAACTAAAAATCTTGATGGTAAAGTATATCTTCTTTTTGATGAAATTCAGCAGGTTGAATCATGGGAAAAATCCGTCAATTCATATAGGGCATCATTTGACTGTGACATTTACATTACAGGATCCAATTCAAAACTATTGTCAAACGAGCTGGCTACCCTTCTTGCTGGCAGATACATTAAAATCAATCTGTATCCGTTTTCATTTAAAGAGGTATTGCAATACCGTCAAGAAATTGACAATGTGAAATTAGACAATGAATCAGTAAAAGAACAGTTTAATCAATACCTTTTATTTGGGGGGATGCCGGGATTGCTTCCAATAAGAGATGACGATACAAAGATAAATGCTCTTCAAGACATTTATGATTCAATAATTGTTCATGATATTCTCTCAAGATACACCATAAATGAAATTGACTTGTTTAAACGATTTTCACATTACCTAATGAATTCCACAGGACAAACATTCTCCAAAACAAGCATTACAAACTATCTAAAAAGTGAAAACAAAAGAACAACTCGTAATACCATCTCAAACTTCACGGAGTATCTTAAAGACTCCCTATTCTGCAAAAGGGTAAGGCGCCAGGATATTTTAGGCAAAAAAATACTAAAAACTGAAGAGAAATATTATTTGACAGACCAAGGTTTCCACCATGCATTGGTTGACAATAACAATAACTGGTTAGGAAGGATTTTGGAAAATGTTGTTTTCAACGAATTGGTGAGAAGGGGATATTCTGTAAAGATTGGGAAGATACGCAATAAGGAAATCGATTTTGTCTGTGAAAAACATGCCAATAAGATATATGTTCAAGTAGCATACCTCTTGTCGTCACCTGAAACAATCGAAAGAGAGTTTTCACCGTTAATGGATGTTCCGGATAAGTATGATGCTTATGTTTTAAGCATGGATGAATTCGACATGTCCCAGAATGGAATTAAGCATAAAAACATTATTGATTTCTTATTGGATGATGAAATTTAGAACGGTAGGGTGGTATCGCCTGTTTCCTGCACAAGGAATCCTATAGATTTCCTCGTTTCTTTTTAAATCAATGAAATTTTCAAAGTTCAAAGTTGAAACTCACGGCGGTAAATTTCATGCCGTTGTCCCTGATTTTTTTGGATTTGATGTCAACATCTCCGTATTGCTTTAAAAAGGTGTTGATCTCTCTTGAGACGGAGTCGTAATTTTTTCTGTCATAAACCCTGTAGTTTCCCATGAATTTAACTGTCTCTTTAGTTTTCAGGATGTTTACATTATCCAGCCTGAATGATTCACCGTTTTTCTCCAGAACTGAGTTTATTTTCTCCACTATCTCCGCTTTGATTTTCTGTTTTTCTTCATCACTGATCATGATATTCTCTCCTAATTTTCTTTTAAAAGAAGTTTTAAAAAATAAATCATTAAAATATTATGTTTTCTTAATTATTATAATTTGTGTAATGTTTTAATAAAAAAATATGGAGTTAGAGATTTAAATCTCTAACGTCTAACTTTTAAGGTTGCTTTTACAACATCACTCAAGTAGCTCACTTTGATTGCATATTTTTTACCGGCTTTGAGTTTTTTGAGGACTGATTTTTTGATGGTTACCTTAGCGATACCCTTTTTGTTTGTTTTTGCCTTGAAAGTTTTGCCTTTGACCTTGAATTTGATGACTTTGCCTTTAATGGCTGTTTTTCCTTTCTTGAGGGTAGCCTTCAATACAAGTTTTTTGGCTGACTTTTTGACTTTAACTGTTTTTGTGGTTTTCAATACCTGTTTTACTGTCAATTTGTTTTTAACGGTTTGGCCTTTGTATGTTGCGGAAATTGTGTATTTTCCTGGAGTGATTTTGGAAGGTATCTTCAAGATTGCATATCCGTTGGCATTGGTTTTTACCTTAAAGGTTTTTTTGCCGATTTTAATGGTCACAATCTGATTTTTGCCCACGAACTTACCGTCGTCTCCTTTTACACGTACCTTGTAGGTGTGTCCGTCGTAATAGTACATGTTAATGTTTGAATTTCCAGAGAATCTGGAAACGACATTAATTGTAATTCTTAAGGTTTCGCCGGTTTTTGGATTTACATAGTCAATGTAGTGTTTTCCGATTGCATTTTTAGGGCTGATGTCGATGCTTAGTATACCTTTACCATTTGTTATTGCACCGGAAAGTTCTTGATTATCATATTTGGCAGATACTTGGGTATTTGCGAGAATGTTTCCATCTGAATCAAAGAACTGCACAGCAAAAGATCCGCCTGCATTGTATCCCAGTGTCAAACTTGTTTCATCATTGCTGAAAATACTTGTTTTTATCACTACTGGAGTTGAGAAAGTTATATTGTTGTAGTTTAGGGTTACAAGGTATTCTCCTGCAGGTAAAACTCCCAATGAAATGTTTCCTGTATTGCCGATGATTGGTATGGTGAGATTTTTATTGTTGAAGCTTGCTTGAATGCTGTCTCCAGTGACATTGTAGACTGTAAATATTGTTTCATTTGGACCATAATATTTCAGGATGTTTCTGGTAATCAGGCTGTTGTGATAGGTGTATACCTTAACCGGAGCAATAATATTTTTTTCTGCAAGGCTAACTATTTTGCCCTCTTGGATTCCGTAATTCACCTTAGGCACATAAATGCTTCTTGTATATTCAGCAACTGGCATTGAATTGGTAGTTATTCTGATTTCAAAGGTTGAATTTTCATCAACTGCAATGTATTTGTTCAATTTAATTGTTTCATATCCGCTATGGCTTGATTTTCCACTTTGGCTGTAAACAAAATTCTCATTGACATATATTGAAATGGTATATGGGCTGCCTGCGGTTTCAAAGTAGGTTCCGACTGCTGCAATTATGTCTCCATTTTCGCTGGTATATAGCTGTCCGTATCCATCGTAGTCGTCTAAAAAGTCGTACCTTCCGATGACTTCATTTTGATAAAGGGTTTCATAGTGCTCCACATTGTCAAAAGTGAATCCCACAGCATCAACCACTAATGATTTGTCGTAGTAGGAAAGATAGTAGAATCCTCCATCTCCCCATTGATCTCCCCAACTGTTTTTACAAATCCATGCACCGTTGCCGGGAGCTGTAGTTGAGAAATTGTATTTTGAAAAGTTATCGTCCCATCCGACTAATGTCACGTAATGGTTTCCTTCGTATTTGTTGTTGTAAACTGACTTGTACACCTTACTGTAGGATGGATCGCTTGAATCTGCACCGTATACGAAAAGGTTCATTGCACCATATTTTGTCAAGAATTGCTTAATGGCATTCTTGTCTTTTATGTTTATTAAAACAGCGTTTACTGTGTGGACTTCCGCAGGACTGTAATGTAATGCAGAAACTTTTCCAAGCTCATCGTATTCATCATCTGTTGTGTTGATTGCCCCTAACCAGCTTACAAAGTATGAAGCGCCCATAAACATGGTTCCGGCTTCTGTTGTACCGGTTTGTCCGTATTCTGTAAACGGCAGACAGAGATTTTTGATATTGTTTTCGGAAATGTCAAGTTCTATTCCTGTTGCGATTAGGTATGATGATTCAAATGCGCCTGCAGCTCCAAATGCCCAGCATGAACCCATTGAACCCTGGTTTTTAACACCAGTGACCAATCCATGATCGTTTAGATTGAAGTAGGAATCTGCTGCGGAGCCTGGAATAGGCTTTGGATTCAATATAATTTGGTCTCCGTTGTATCTTATGAGATAAGATATATTTCTGTCGTCTATTGTGGCGTTGTATTCTCCGCAGTTTGTTATGCGGCATCCTTCAGCATCGAATCTGGTGAAGATATTATTGTTATTGAACTGTGTGTTATCAATCATGTACATTGTGGAATAACTGTAAATCGCTTCACCTTTACCTGCAGAATTATCTGTAAATGTGGAATTGGTAATAAATGCACCTTTGATATAGTCAAGATATGCAGCTCCGCCGCATCCGTCAACTTCTCGTGCCTTATTGTTTGTAAAGGTACTGTTCTTAATGGATACTCCTGTCCATGATGCATAGATGGCTCCACCGTTTTCAGATGCATTATTGTTTGTGAAAGTGGAGTTAAATATTAAAAGTGTTCCTCCCAGCTGAACTAGTGCTCCTCCAAATTCTGCAGTGTTTTTGTCAAACAGGGTATTATTGATTATAACACCACCTTTACCTAAAGTATTACTGTTTGCTGCGATATCTGCAAAGATGGCTCCACCATTTCTTTTGGCAGTGACGTTTATAAATTCACAGTCAATAATTGCTAATTCAGTATATTTTTGTTCATTCTGCGCTTTTACTGCAACGGCTCCTCCAGTCATATTTGCAAGTAAGTTAATGAATTTTGATCTTGATATTGTTGTGGAACCGCTGTTATATATTGCAGTTGCATATCTTGAGGTAACGTTTGCAAAAGTAGTTTCTGAAATATTTAAAACACTGCTTGATCCATAAATCAAACTCCATGTTACAGGATTTTTGTTAGTAAATGTTGCATTTTTTATATGCATTTTAGCGGATGATGTGAATAATGCACATCCTCCCTCTTTAGCGTAATTGTCAGTAAATTTATCGTTGGTAATGTAACATTCACTATCACGGGCATATATCGCGCCTCCCACATCTTTAGCGTAATTGTCAGTAAATTTATCGTTGGTACTGTAATATGTACTTTTGTAGGCATATATTGCACCTCCTACATCCTGAGAATGGGTATTTATGAATGTGACGTTGATGGTGGTCAGTATACCATTCCGCAATTCTATTGCAGTGTTATTGGTGTTTTTCAATACAAGATTTTTCAATGTTAAGTTTCCGCCATTCACTTTAAACATGAAAGTTTTGCCGTCGGCATCGATTTCATGATTATTTCCATCAATAGTGAAAACTTTATTTTTAAATTCTATATACTTTGTATTTTTGTCGGTTTCGTTATTATATTTATAATCGTTTTCTAACGTTATTGAATCAGATGATTCATTTATCTCTTGTGATAAATTAACATATGACAGTTCAGGAGCTTCGGAAATAACATCCTGTGTGTCGTCGAGCTCCAATGTGTCTGTAACTGTCTGATTTGCATCTTCAGCACAGACAACTCCCATCGTCATTATCAATAAAAATAGAAAGATTATACTTATCTTATGAAATTTCAATATTTTTCCTCCATATTTTTATACATTTATAATATTTGTGTTTCGGGGTATAAAATATATGTCATATTTAATTTTAGGCATTGTTTGAGCTTGTAAAATTGCTTCGCTAGAAATTGAGTTAACATTTAGGAAATTATTAATTTAATGAAATCCAATATATTAATTGATTTTGATGTTTTCCTATCCAAGAGTTTTAAGGCAAAAAGATTTGAAAAAGATATCCAAATATCCCTGTGATGATGAGATTAAGGACGCTTACACTAAATATTTGACAAATTATTCATTTGATGAGTTTGTAAGCTTCTGCAACGACAACAGTGAAAAAAGCATGGAAGATAAAATTTTCAAGTTCACCGATTTGCAGCTGGAAAAATTTGAGCCCAATTCCCTAATTTGGGTTTCCCATGTGATGATCAATTTCATGATATATTTCAATGTCAATCTGGATTATGGCCAGTATTATGATGCCTATGCTTCTGCTATCCAGCTGACCGTTCTTACATGTGCCATGAAAATGTCAATAGAAAAGATTTCCTTTGCAGATGTTCCTTTCCCGGAAAATTCCAAAATATGTTTTGAAGAATTTTTCAAGGAATGCCCAGATTACAGATTCAATTTAAAAAAGGATTGCGAGCTGGCTTATAAGTCATACAATACCAATTTTGATTTCACAATCGAGGAGTTCTATATTAAAATGGAAGACCATTTCCAGAAAAACGGTTATTTGGCATAACTGCTTATTTTTTAGGATGTTTTGTATGTGCTCAAAGAAAGTCATGAAATAACTTTATAAACAATTATTTTTAGATTATTCCATATGAGAAAATATGTCTTTATTTTAATGGCCATCATGTTGCTTGCATTGGCCCCTGCAGTGTATAGTGCAGATTTTGAAAACAGCACCATTCCAGGATTGAACATGACCACTGACATTGATTTGGCAATGAATGCGGCACAGAGTGAAAACAAGTCTGTAGCCATATTCTTCGATCAGGCCAGTTGCGCTTACTGCGAAATGCTGAAAAGTAATGTTTTAAGCAATTCTGATGTTCAAAAGCAGTTGAATGAAAATTATGTCTTCCTTTTGGTTGACATCAATGAAAATCCTAAATTCGCCGATAAATATAGGGTTTATGGAACTCCCATAATCAAGTTCATTGAACCTAGCGGCAAGGTTATTCATGAAATTCAGGGATATGTCGAGGCTGACGAATTCTTAAAGGAACTTAAGGAGATATAAATGGAAATAGTTCCTTTGATTTCTTTTTTTACAGGAGTAATTTCAATATTGTCTCCTTGCATCCTGCCGGTAATCCCCATATTCGTAGCTTTCAGCCTGAAGACAAAGTCAAAAAGTGAAATTATTTCATTCACATTTGGATTACTGAGCATTTTTCTAGTTATAATACTCCTGACAGGATTTTTCACATCCATTGTTTACCAATACCTTTTTTATATAAGGATTTTATCGGCTGTTCTTCTTCTCTTAATCGGAATTCTGATGCTTGTTGACTATTCATTTAGTTTCAGTGTTAAATTGCCGAAAGCGAGTAAGGGGATTGTCGGTTCATTTGTTTTGGGATTCATAACATCAATTTCCTGGGCACCGTGCTACAGCGCATATCTGATTTCTCTCATAACTCTTTTAGTGTCTTCCAGCGACGGACTGTATGCGGTTTTCAATATACTTTTATACTGTTTAGGCTTCGGTTTGACGTTATTCGTTTTAAGCCTTCTGATTTCAAAGATAAATTTCGAAAAGCTGATTGGAAAAACAAAATACATTCCCAAAGTCTTTGCCATTCTGATAATTATTGGAGCAATCTATCTGTTTTGGGAGTCATTCAAAGTGTTGATTTAGCGAATCTTTCAAGAGCATCTCCTTTGAAATGGAAAAGTTCCCAGTCTTTCCTTTCGGATCCGATGGAGTGGTAAAACTCTATGCTTGGCTTGTTCCAGGAAAGGCAGGTCCATTCCATGCGGCCATATCCTCTATCGATTACAATCTTTGCAAGTTCCTTCAGAAGGGCTTTTCCATATCCCTTTCCCCTGTGTTCCACTTCAATGAAAAGGTCTTCCAGATGCATGTTCACATTTCCGATATATGTGGAAAAGCTTAAGAAATACAGGGCAAAGCCAATCACTTCTCCATCTAAAAGAGCAAATATCACTTCAGCCTGTTTTTCGTCAAAGACCCATTTTTCAATGTCGCTTTCAGTTGCGACAACTTCATCCAATCTTTTTTCATAATCTGCAAGTTTTTTGATGTACTCCAAAATTAAAAGTGAATCTTTTCTTTGGGCAATTTCAAAAGTCAAGTCTGTCATGTGTTAATTTATTAGAGTTCCTGATTAAATTATTTTGTAGAAAAATTAATAATGATGAGGGATAAATAGATAGTTGGTGTAATTATGGCAAATTATGATACAGTGGAAAGCGCAAGGGAATTTTTTTATAATGACAAATTTGCAGTAAATGCAGGTATAACATTGGATGAGTTGACAGAAGACAAGGCAATCTGTAGCTTAAAGATAACTGACGAGCATAAAAATGCTTATGGGGGAGTTATGGGTGGTGTGATATTCACATTGGCTGATTTTGCATTTGCAGTTCTGTCAAATCAGATACACCAGCTTACTGTCGCCCAGCAGGTAAGCATCAATTATCTGTCTGCCCCTAAAGGCGAAAAGCTGATTGCCGAGGCAACATGCCGTAAAAGCGGACGCACATCTTCAATCGTAATAGTCAATGTATCTGATGATATCGGACGCGATGTTGCCCAGTTTGTTGGAACCGGATTCAAATTATAAGTGAGTTTTTCCAAACTCAAATCATCATTTTTTTCACGCGTCAAGGAGCCTAAATAACTCCTTGTGCTTTACAATTTCTGTGCTTGTGGGATTTATACATCTGCTTTTCTGAAGTATTCAACGGTCTTTTCAAGGGTATTTCGCTTAAACATACGAAGTCTCCCTTATGAATTTAATGATATTGAACAATGCTATTAGGCTATTTGGATTCAGATTCAACAGTTCATTTGTTGTTTCAAGGGATTTGTAGGGTTTGTTTAGTTGGTTCAGGGAGTGTATTTTGTATTGGAGTAGTTTTTCATTTTTTGGATTTCTGTCACAGAGTTTTATGATGTTTATGTGGTAAGTTTCAGCTTTTTTATTTTGCCTTGTCATTTCATAAACCTCTGCAATTTCATTCATGCGCATTATATTTTCAAAATCAATATTGCTTTTATATTGCATATTTTTCACCAAATCTTTTTGTAATTAGTTATTATTAATATAATAACTTTTAAATCTATGTATGGACTTATTTCAATATTATAATTGATTTATAATTATTTTAAGTCAATATAAATATTGTTTTTTGTATGGTGTTTTGATTTCAAAAACCATTTGTTTTATTAATGATGAAATCAATAACTATAAAGTGACTGATTAACAAGTCGTGAAAAATAGCAAATTCGGAGTTGCACTGCCGTAACTTCGAATTTTTTTATGCAACACTAATTGTTGTTAGTCGCAACATTTATTTCTATGATTTTTAACCAATTTTTAATTGCCCATTTAATTTAAAGTTCAATCGATTAAACTAATGGTATCAGAGTTATATTGTATTTTAATTTATTTTGTATTCATTTTTTTCAATAGGTATTTATTTTCTTAAAAATATTCTTTCGAGTATCTACATCACAACATATAATTATCTAGTTTTCTAAAAACATTACTATGGAACTTATAGATGTTATGCTTAAGAGAAGAAGTACAAGGAAATTCAATGATGATCCGGTAACAAAGGAAGAATTGGAAATGATTCTCCATGCCGCTCTTCTTGCACCGACCAGCATGAACCGCAAGCCATGCAATTTCATGGTGGTGGAGCGAAAGGAAACCTTGATTGATTTGGCAAATGCTAAAGATCATGGTGCTGATTTAATCAAAGGTGCCGATAAGGCTATTGTAGTGGTTGCAGACACTTTGGTGGCGGATACCTGGATTGAAGACTCATCCATTGCCCTGACATATATGCATTTGATGGCTACAGAGTTGGGCCTTGGAAGCTGTTGGGTTCAGATTCATTTGAGGTCCAAAAACGGAAAAGATTCAGAGGAGCTTGTCAGGGACATTCTGAAAATTGATAATCACTATAGGATTGTTGGCATCATGGCATTGGGCCATTCCGATGATATTCCTCCGGCTCATGACCTGAAGGACATCGATAAGAGCAAGGTTCATTTCCTGGTTTAGCTACTTTTAACCCTTGACAAGTTACAAAATCTTTATTAACGTTTCAAATTAACATTTAATTAGAGGGATTAAAAATGCATGTTAAAGATTTATTGGATTATTTAGACATTAGAGTCAAGTTGCCTCAGCATTGGTATTCAACCGATATCAGCAATGATTTTGAAGACGCAAATCTTTTGGAAAATGATGAGATAATCAAAATTGAGGCTGTTGGTGAGAAAAACACCAAACTGATAGTTATTGATGTAAATGACGGGATGAGCGTTGTCACAAAGTTTCCTGACGGTAAAGTCATCGGCGTCAAGTACTTGGATAATAAGGATGATTTCGAATATATTGGAAAACCTTCCGAACTGTATTACTGATGAAAATATTTATATATTCTTTTAAATATAATCACAATTACACTATAGGAGGAATCAATTATGGTTGATAAAAAAGCCCCTGCAGATGGTTGGCCGGTAATCAGCGGTGACTATATTGTAGGAGATCCGGAAAGTCCAGTTGCAGTAACTACTCTTGCTTCCCACATTGAAGCTGAATTGTCAGGAGCAGCTATTGCAGGCCCATGTAAAACAGAAAACCTAGGCATTGAAAAGGTTGTAGCAAATATTATATCAAATCCGAATATCAGATTCTTGATTTTGGCTGGTGCTGAAGTGCAAGGCCACATTACCGGTCAAAGTATTAAGGCATTATATGAGAGCGGTGCAGACCCTGACAAAAAGAAAATTATTGGTGCTATAGGAGCTATACCATTCGTTGAAAATGTTCCTCTCGAAGGTATTGAAAGGTTCCAGCAACAATTGGAAATTGTCGATTTGATTGATACTGAAGACATCGGGGCAATCCAATCAAAAATCAATGAATGTGTTGAAAAGGATCCTGGTGCACTTGAAGCTGACCCAATTGTCATGGAAGTTGACGAGGAAGAAGAAAAAATGGTCATCGTTGACAAAAAAGGCAAAAAGGAAAAATCTGAGGCATAACTGTCTCAGTATCTCTATTTTTTTATTCTATTTTTCAGTTTTTGGATTAATTTCGCTCTATTTTTTTTTTTTTATTGAAATCTTTTTTTTAAATCATATTTTTTTGAATTTTTTTGTTGTGGGCACATCCATGATATTGCACTTTTTTGCATTTTCTTAAAAAATACAAAAAACTTTATATATATCCTAAAATAAATAATATTTTACAGTTTAATAACTGTAATTTTTTGAAAAATATAATTAAAATAGTTAAGTTTATATACTATGAAAACTAATGTATTATTGGAAAGTGCATAACTTTTCAAAAAATGCATTGACTGTTAACTAAAAATCACACCATTGTTTTTTAAGGTGAACTATAAAAAAATAAGCGAGGTAATAATATGAACCCAAATATTAATTGGAGCGAAAAAGTTAAAGACTTGGATGAAACAATTAGAAAAGAAATTGGTATTGAAGAGGAAAACGAAGCTAAGCATATCTTAATCAAAGTTCAAACAAAGTCTGCTGAAGCAATCGAACCTGCATTCATTGTTGGAGAAGATGAGACATTTCTTGATTTGTTTGTCTTGTCCCCACAAGGTTCAGGCCTTACTTCAACAGCCGTGTTAAAGAATAACATTCAAAGTGTAGGAGTTATCGGCGGAGTCTCTGCTGAAAAAGTAGACCCCTCCGAAATTCCTGATGAAACACCGCTACTCGATGACGTAGCCGGTCTTTACCAATAAATTAGTTTTGGCTCACCACCAAAACTAATGCTCATTCAACCACCATCTTCAAACAACTTTCTTTGAAAGGGATTAACATGCAAAAGATAATACTTAATGATATGGCCGAAATATTTTCCGGCCTATCATATAGACGTTACTTAGATGAGAATGGAGATGACTTCAAAATCATTGTTCAAAGGTCCATTAAAAGAGATGGTGAACTATCTGATTTTGAAGAGGTGTCTCTAAAAAGCGATATTAAGGAAAGGTATTTTACACAGAAAAATGATGTCCTGATGAAAATGACTTATCCATATGATGTTGTTTGTGTAAAAGATGAAAATCTTGTGATAAGTGACAGGATAGCTATAATAAGGCTTAAAGAGGGTTATGACCCTGAATTCATTGCTCATCTATTGACAAATGCACACATTAAAAAGCAACTCCATGAACTTGGAGGCAGCGGCAAGATACCTCATACATCACTAAAAGAGATAAAACAACTTCAAATTATTGTTCCTGATTTAAAAACACAAAAGAAATATGGGAAACTTTTAAACACCATTAACGATAAGATCTTTGAGGATTTGCGTCAAGTTGAATATGACAGGCACCTTAAGGAAGCGATACTGAATGATTTATGGGGTGATGGCACATGAAAAATAAGAAATCCATAAATTATAAGATTCTGAAAATGCTGATGTCTCAATCAAGAAGTTATAAACTTCCTCCTGAAATAGACTACATTGTAATGTACACATTTCTGTACAAATACTGCTCAGATACCATAAAGGATTTTTTGCTGCTTGAATTAAGAGATAAGGAACTTACAATCGATGAGGCCTACAGGGATAAGGGCTATCAGGAACGTCTTCTATTTGATTCACTTAAATTAAACGGTTTTTATATTAAAAGTTCAGAAGCTTTCATTGAGGAAGTCGTTAACAGCAACTACTCAAAACCTGGGTTCCTGCCGGACTTCTTAAAGATATTTCCGGAAAACATAATGTTCAGTTCCGAATATCACAATTCTGATTATTTTGATTATCTCTTCAAAACAATAGACAATGAAATCGACACATTCAAATTCACAAGCGAAGAGATCCATAATGTCGGCGAGGTAATTAATCTGATTTCACAGTTTGATGTTTTCGATTATGATTTCGAGTTCAGTGAGGTATTCAATATAATTTCCGATTCTAATCTGATGCACATCGGTTCAAATCCGGAATTCATTAATCAGATTCTATCAAGAATAGTTCTGGCTGAAAAAAAGACCATCAACAGTGCGTATGACCCATTCATAAAGGATGGGGAATCCATAATGAAGTTATATAAAAGCATCGGATACGACCTGAAGTACTGTTATGGTAAGGATTCATTTAAATTAAATTATTTTTACACTCTCATCAAATTTTTCATAAACAATCTGTCATTCAATGATGTGTTCTTAAAGAATGAAGATGCAATGGATTCAATTGACATTAATGGATCCTCCTTTGATGTGATATTGTCTAAGATTCCTATTGCCATAAAGAATTACTATTCATCAAATGTCAATCAGAGCAGGGAAATTGCAAAAAGGAATAAAAGAAGCGAACTTGAAAGCCTGCTATTGGATAACTTTGGCATGGATGGAGATTCCTTTAAACAGGATAGTGAATTGAATATCGCTTTGGAAAATCTTGTTGAAAAGATAAATCTTGAAGATGAGTCCGGCACAGATTTTATAGGGGAATATGAATCCCTTAAAGAAAGTGAATTCTTGTTTTTGCTCAATCTTGTGGATTCTCTAAAAGATGATGGGATAATGGCCATAAGCATTTCTGAAAATTTCCTGTTTAAAAACTCGTTGGAGATTCTTAGAAAATATTTGACATATGAAAAAAACTACATTGACACAATCATTCGCATTCCAAATGAAATCATCCGCTCAAGGCCGGAAGTGGTTATCGTATTTAAGAAAAACAGATCAAACGAAGATATTCTGTTCATTGATATGGCTGTCGACTATGAAACCCAAAGAAGCGGCAGGGCATACCCTGGACTCTTTAGAAAGAATCTTGTTTTGAATAATAAGACAATGGCCAAAATGGAAAATGTGTATTTAAACAAACTGTCAATACCAAAATTTTCAAATTTGATTTCAATTGATGAGATAAAAAACAATGCTTTCAACTTGTCAGTTTCCCGTTATGTGGATACCTTTGAAGGTGAATTCATTTCACTTGATGAGATAATCGTTGAAAAACAGGAAATCGAGTCAAATATCAAGGATTTAAATTGTAAAATTGAAAAAATGATGGATGAATTAGATATCAGATTCTAAACTGATATTATCATTAATTTCATCCTCAATAATATTTTCTAACTTTGTGAAGTAAGATAAGTGGACAATTTTATCTTTATATTCGTATAGTGTTCCAAGTCCTTCGTCGTTTTCAAATTCAAAGGCTTCCTCAAGCCCTATGTTGTCTCTTTTTTCAAATGTTGAATTTAGTGCATTGTCTATCACGCTTTTAGCAGCATCAGCATTTATCGTAAATGTCTTGTTTTCAACCTTTGAGTCGATAAGGTAACTTTTTAATATCTTTTCATGGAATTCCTTATAGATTTCAGGGTTTAGGAATATTTCAAAGCCCATGATTTCACCGTTTACAATGATTAGAACACCATTTTGACCTGGTTCAATGCTGAACTCTTTTATTATCTTGGCATGATCTATTTTCAGGTGTTCATAGCTCTCTTCCATTGCGCAGGTTGGAGAGGAATAATCGTTTTCAATCTCCAGGCTATTGATGGATGACCAGATGACATTCTGATATGAACCATGTTTTCTGGATGCATACTCCTTTGCCCTTCTGGTGTTGTAGTTTGCAATATATTTTGATTGCTTGAATTCGCTTTTGTATGCCCATCTTCCCTTTTCGGTGCAGCTTACAGGTATTTTCATATTGCTTTTCGCATTGACCAGAATAGTGGAATTGACGATACGGTTCTGGTCTCCTCCAACTATCTCTTCGCCATCAATTAGGATTAATGGGACAACTGAATTGTTTTTGACAATTACAGTATTTACGGTGGATGTTTCACATTCCTTTACTTCGACCAGTCCCAATTCGAGACCTTTTTTAAGGGTCAACAGGTCGATGTATGATTTTTCAGTTTTTAATGGAATTATCGCAAGATTTTCGTGTACTTGTGGCTTTAAAAGTTCAATATCCTTTTCAAGTGCAATCATTTTTATCATCTTCAGTAGTGTTGTTTAATGTATTCGATATCCAATTCTGCAGGATTTTCACTTAGGTAATGAACATCACTTTCAGGATTTTCAATTTCTTCTATGAATTCATCAGAGGACAATATTTTTGCTATTGCATTGTGGTCAGATATGAATTTGATTCGTGCATAGTATTCGTCTTCAATTTTGTCATAAACCCTTCCTGAACTCATGCATCCTTTGATTACAGAATTGACGCTGTTTGCAACATAGCCTATTTTTCCGAAATATCTCATTTCACAGGCTATTGCTTCGGTGTCGTATTTGTTGTCTGGTTCCTTTACTAATTTAACTATTCCGTTTACTTTGAGTGGTTTTGAGCCATGAAATTTGTTAAATGCAATGATTGTAATAAACATATTTTCACCTCTTGTATTTAACTTGTGTCAATCTATTTGATAAGGTTTTTATAAATGGTATTTGTGGTCAAAAAATAAGAAAAATTGTAGTAGATTATAATCTACTAACTTTGATTAATGATTCAACAGGTATGCCTTCAATTTCTGAAAGTCCTGCCTTATCGATTAAGACGGTAACGCAAGTTGGTTCTCCGCCAAGGTCTTTAACGGTGTGAATTACCTCTTTTGCGGTTTTTCCACTTGTGATTACGTCGTCTACAATAACAACTTTCTTGCCTTCGACGCTTCCGAAGTTGGTACTGATTGTACCTTCATCATCACTTTCATCGGCATCCTTTCTGTGCTTGTGAGGGTGGAAAATTGCTAATGAAGTGTCTAATCCAGTCATGTCCTCAATCAAATCAGCCATTACTGTTGCGAATGGAATACCGCTGACTGCAATTCCAACTATTGTATCAACTTCACCATGTGATAATGCCATGTCACTTAAAGCGCCTGAAACGTAACTTAAACGGGTGGAATTTCCACCAATGCTTTTCCAATTGATGGCAAAGTCAACTGGTGCTTCAGCTTTTACTTCTTCTGTTTTTTGGAGAGTCAACCATCTGGCGGTATCCATACTAACATTAAGTTCATCAGCTATTTCACCGGTTGTAAATCCGTGTTGTCTTAGTTCTTGAGCCTTTTGAATTAATTTTTGCTTCACATTATCACCTATTCGAGTTGTTCAAAACTAATTGGTTTATGTTCTTTGGAGGATCTGTTCGCAGCAATAACCATTTTAAGAGCTTTGAGTCCGTCTTCACCGGTAATCTCTGGCTCTTCTTTGTTCATCACTGAATTCAGGAATGAGTTTAATTCACTTTTGAGAGGTTCTTCATGCTTGATTTGAATATCTTGGGCAAATTTACCGTATACCTCAATACTTTGTTTGATATAATCTACAGATATGATTCCGGCAGTACCTGTAAGTTCCAATTCTCTACGTTTATATGGGGTAAGCCAGTTCACTTCAATGATTCCAGTTGATTCGTTGTCAAAGTTAACCATTATCTCTGCATGGTCTTCAAATTCGCTGTCATCAAAACTACAATTCATTGAGCCGTAGACCTGGGTAACTTCCTCTTCAAATAAATAATTCATAATGTCTAAATCGTGAATAGCTAAGTCTATTGAAACACCAACATCCTTAATTCTTGGTGGGAGTGGCCCTACTCTTTTTGCAAATGCGGATACGACATCGCCAATTACTCCGTCATCAATAAGTTCTTTAGCTTTTTGAACAGCAGGATTAAATCTTTCAACGTGTCCGGTTGCAAGCAGAACTCCAGCTTCCTTAGCTGCTGCAATCATCTCTTCGGCTTCTTCAACGGTAAATGCAATCGGTTTTTCAACCAGTACATGCTTTCCGTTTTTGATTGCTTCCATTACCACTGCATGGTGGAATGTGGTTGGCACACATACGCTTACCGCTTCTATTTCCGGATTTTCCAATAGTTCGCTATAGTCTGTAAAACCTTTTGCACCGTATTTCTTTTCAATTTTTTTGAGTGCTCTTTCACTTACATCACTTACAGCGACTAAATTTGCTTCTTCCATTTTGTGGTAGACACGAACGTGGTTTTCACCCATCGCACCTACTCCTACAACTCCTACGTTAATAGTTTTCAATTCAATTCCTCCGTTTAAACATAATCTGTGAAAATTTTTCCGATGCGTCTGCCAAGTTCAACAGCATCTTTTATGGATCCCTTTTCACTTTGCTCTTTAAGGATTTCTCCTTCTTTGGTTAATAATATTGAGTAAATATTAAATTTGTCATTGTTCATTTGTGCTATGGAGCCGATTGGCCATTGGCAGCCGACGCCCAGCTCTTCCAGCACTTTCTTTTCTGCAAGAACTTCTTGCATTGAAATGTAATCATTTAATTTGGATATCTTCTCTTTAATTTCACTATCCTTACGGGTAATTATTGCCAATGCTCCCTGGCCTGCAGGAGGTGTGATATAATCTAGCGGAAATACATTTTTAATGTATTGGGTCAGATTCAATCTTTTTAGACCTGCTTGAGCCATTATGGTCGCATCCAAATCGCTTTCAAGAGCTTTCTGGATTCTGGTTTCAATGTTTCCCCTGATAGGTTTGAGTTCAAATTCTTTATTGTAATGATTACAGAATGCTTCTCTTCTGAGACTGCTTGTTCCAAGCTTTGAACCGGGACCCAAGTCATTCCAGTCTTTTTTGGAGATCAGCACTTCATTGGGAGATTCACGTTTTGGAACGGCTACGATTTCCAAATCCTCGTCCAGTTCGGTAGGCAAATCTTTAAAGCTGTGCACGGTAAAATCAACTTCCTCTTCTAAAAGGGCGATATCTAATTCTTTGGTAAAAAGTCCCTTTGAATCCATGTTGTATAGTTGGGAAGTTGTAATCTTGTCCCCTTTTGTCTTAATAATTTCAACATCAATAGATTCTCCGGTTATTCTAGATAAATCTGCACATACTTGATTTGTCTGTGCTAAAGCCAATTTGCTACCGCGTGTTCCAACAATCATTAATTATCTCCATTTCAAAATTTTCTTTATAAGTACCACTTATAAGATTTTGTTACATTATTAACTTTTAGAATTAATATATATTAAATGTTTCAATTTTTTGAAAAATTCATCTTTGGGAAACCTTGCGGTAATCTGACCTATAAATGAAAAGAAGGTTTTTATTGTTTTTCACTGCCATATCATAAACGTCAGCATAGTTTTTAAAATAAATGGTTTTCTTGGTTAATTTTGGCTCAATTGACAATCCTAATTCGCCGGTAAGGATTATGTCCGTGTTTATGGTGTTTAAAAAATCAGATAGTTTTTCCTCATCAATCTCTTCACAGGTAATTCCATAGTCTCCGCCAATTGAGATATAGTAATCTTTCAAATCTCGAATCATGTTAACGGATTCTTTTATGGCTTCAGTATTCAATCCTGGATTGATTTCTTCAATAATGATTGAGTTTTCAATTGTTTTTTTGGTGGTTCTGCCAGGTATGCCCTTATAATTTTCAAGCCCATTCATTATCCGGTCCGGTTCAATTTCTAAACTTAGGCAGGTTAATGTCACTCCCAAAACGTTGCTTACATGATGTGGGCCCGGAGCAAATGTTTTCAGTTTAATTTCTCCTGAAATAACATTGTCGTTAATTGTTTTAACGTCATTATATGTGATTTCTAGGATGGTCTGGTCAAGGCCGTATTCAATGCCTGTAGCGAATAGATTTGATGTGGAATCGGTCAAGGAAAATGTATTGATTCTGTCATGATTCTGGTCGGAATAGTACTTGTCCAGGGCTTCCTTTTGAATGCATACGCATCCGCATCTGAATACCTGCTTTTTTGCTTCACTGGCACTGCTTCTGCCCTTTGCAATAGGATAGTCTTCAACAATATTCAATAGAAGTCCTACATCTCCAATTCCGCTCACTCCCAAGGATGATTCGAAGATTGCAGAGTTGTATTTTCTCAGGTTTTCACTTTCAACAACGCCGTCAGCAATTTTGCAAATTGGGTTTGCTATCTTGTATGCCAAATCAATAGTTTCTTTTATGTTTGCAGGGGCAATTGAGATGTCCTTTTTTAAAACGATCTCCCTTTCATTTTCATAGAGCAATGCCCCAAGGCTGGACAATATCAGAGGATTCTCATCACTAAGTATTTCCTTAAGCATGAAAACAGAGGTTGTTTTTCCTTTAACTCCTGTCACCTCAACTTTTAGGATGTCCTCTCCCCAACCATTAAGGATTTCGCCAATGATTTCATGATGGCTTTGAAAGGTGTAGTTCAATTGGGGATTGAATGATTTTATTTCATCAAAAGTTAAAGGCATATGAATTGGATAGATGACATTCATATCTCCTTTAAAGTTGGTCAATTCTTCCAGCTGGATTAATTCAACGTCATAAACCTGGAGCATTTTGGCATCAATGCTTTTTAGGGTATTGTATAGGTCGTAGGCGAGAACATTCTTGCCTTTTTTAGCTAAACTGATGGCTATTTTTACTCCGCCGTGTGTTAAATCAATTACCAGATTGTTCATCATTACACCTAAGATGTATCCGATTTATTTTAGTTTGTCTTTAACCTTTTCATAGAAGTATTTGGTTGAAGTTCTGATGAAAAGGGCATCTTTAGGAGATTTTTTAAATTTAATTTCCTCTTCATATCCGGCTTCCTCATTGATTTGACCATCCATAACGAATACTGCATTTTTACCTTTTTTGAGTAATTTGACAGTAATTTCACTGTTGTCAGATACAACGAACGGTCTTGCTCCCAGTTTATATGGACAAATTGGGTTTATGATGAATCCTGCAACTTTCGGATCCACAATAGGTCCTCCGGCAGACATTGAATATGCAGTTGAACCGCTTGGTGTTGAAATAATCAATCCGTCAGCCCTAACCTCTTCAATGATTTCTCCATCAACCAATATTTGGAAATGGAGCATCTTTGCAGTCTTGTCGGTCATAATAACCACTTCGTTCATGGCTTTGAAGTTATGGTTCTCGTGGGATACTACAAGGCGTGTTCTTTTTTCCTTATAGTATTTCCCTTTCATTATTTCGTCCAATGCCTCAAATGTGTGTTTTACTTCAATTTCTGTTAGGAATCCGACTGTACCCATGTTAATTCCGAATAATGGGATGTTGTCCTTCATTTTGTTGTGTGCTCTTAGGAGTGTTCCGTCCCCTCCTAAAATTATTGCCATGTCACATTCGATATCGAAAAGGTTTTCTGATATTTTATTATAGTCCAGGTTAAGGTTAATGTCATCAAGCATAGGCGCAATTTCAGGGTATTTGTCTTTTGTTTCCTGAATTATTTCATCCAAATTAGGGTTTTCTTTCAGTTCAACTAATTTGTGGGCCAATTGGTGCTCAATAACTACTTCACGGCCATTTGTCAAAAGGTAATCGATTATTTTTGCAGCAAGCACTATAGGTTGGTTCTGGTCAATTCTTGATATTAATCCGATTTTGCCGATCACATCTGCCTGATTGTCATTTAATATGTCAATCATTTGCTTGTGCATTATCTCATTGTTTGCGGCAACGACGATTGATTTTTCATAGATGCTCAATACGTTATTGAGCTTCTGACCGTATTTGTCGGTTATGATTCCTCCTGCCTCTTCAAGTATTAATTTTCCGGCTGCAATATCGATAATTCTACTTCCCCTCAGGTCAAGAAATGCATCATATTTACCGCTTGCAACATAGGAAAGCTCTAAAACTACACTTCCAAGAACTCTCATACGGCGTGCGCTGTCAACCAGCTTTGAAGCTTCGGATGTTCCGGATTTTGTAAATCCTCCAAGGGTCATCTGATTGACTTTTATGACATCACTCGGTTTGACTTTTTCATTATTCAACAGGCATCCTTTGCCTTTTTCGGCTTCAAAAAAGTTACCGTTTGCCAAATTGTATAGAAAACCAAGTTCCACATCGTTTATTGTTGCAAGGCGTCCCTGGTTTACTTCGGCAATTGCAATGGAAATTGCATATGCAGGGATTTCCTTAGTTGCATTTGTGGTTCCGTCAACCGGATCAATTAAAAATATGAATTTTGGAGTTTCTTCTTCTTTTAAGTCTGTACGTTTTAATTCCTGGGCTAAATTAACTCTTCTTTTCCTTCCCTTTCCTAATTTAACTTCTCCAATTTCTTCACTAATTAGATATGAATAAACATTAGCATTTTTTAAGATAGTGACAATTTTTTCTTCAGCTATTTGATCTATGAAAGATGTAGGGGTCCCATCTGCACCAGTTTTCACTTCTGCACCGGCTAATTCTGTTCCGGCATATTCCCTGACTGCAGGTCCGACTTCTTTAATCATTTTATTTGCCAATTGTCTGGCAATTTTTCTGGTTTTTTCATCCATATTCTCATTCCTCCACGATGTCATCATTCAAATAAACTACTGCGGATATGGTTGATGCGATATTCTTAACTGTTGTAGTTGAATATTCAATTATCAACTCGTTTATGTCCACTTCACGCTTATCCATCATGTATTTTACCATTTCTTTGGCTTCATCGACAATTTCATCACTATTTTTATTAATTCCTGTTGTTTCAACAACGCATCCTAATTCCTCTCCAATAGCCACCGCAACCACTGCAGTGATTTCGTCTCCTGGATTGTCTGAGGTAACTTCAGATAAAACGCAGTTTACCATTGATCCTGCTTTTAATTTTGGCAATTCTTGGATTTTTGCATTGCCTGCAAGCATGCTGGATACTTTTATGAGGTTCACGTCCCCAATTCCGGCATTACTCAGTGCATTATCAAAAGCATTTAATTTTGTTGGTCCTTCATCTTTTCCAGAAACGATTGCTATTTTCATTTTATCACAATTTTTATTATGTTTTTTAATATATTTAAATAATTGAAAGTTTTTTATTTATTTCATATTTTTGGAATATATTTTTTTTGTTCGGATTAAACGAATACTTTATATAAAATGGAAAAGATAGTTTATATTAATCTAATAATATTCCTTATTATAAGATTAAAAACCGGTTTTTAAAAAAAATGGAGGAAAATTAATGTCAACAAAAGTTGTAGAAATTAAAACATTAAAAGTTGGAAAATACATTGTTTTAGGAGGAGAAGCTTGTAAAATCATTAGTTACACCACTTCATCTCCTGGTAAGCACGGAGCTGCAAAAGCAAGAATTGAAGCAGTTGGTGTTTTCGATAAT
Source organism: Methanobrevibacter sp. (assembly GCF_045130115.1). Taxonomy (GTDB): domain Archaea; phylum Methanobacteriota; class Methanobacteria; order Methanobacteriales; family Methanobacteriaceae; genus Methanocatella. The sequence goes on along the minus strand of NZ_JBGUPC010000052.1, from coordinate 33,616 downwards.
CAAAAAAGAAGTCTTGTTAAACCTGTAGATAACAAAGTTGATATTCCTATTATCGACAAAAGATTAGGACAAGTAATTTCTATCCAAGGTGACAACGTACAAATCATGGATATGGAAAACTATGATACTATTGACTTACCAATGCCTGAAGACTTAAAAGATGCAATCGTCGAAGGTATTGAAGTTGAATACATTGTTGCTATGGGAAATATGAAAATAATGAGAACTAGAGGATCATAAGTTCTCTTTTTTTATTTTCCTTTTTTAAGATTCATTATGCTTTTAAATACTTATGAGCCATGGAAATTTGCATTTTCTAGGGAAAATGATGAAATAACTGAAAATTCATTTGGAATAATCGGAGTTCCATTTGACAGTACTACTTCTTATCACTCCGGTTCACGTTTAGGACCAATTGTTGTTCGTGAGGCTTCATTTGGTTTTGAAAAATATAATACTGTTTTTAATAAAGATTTAACAACTACTTTTTATGATTTCGGTGACGTTAATGTTGTTCCTGGTAACTGTGAGGCAACTTGCAGGATAGTTGAGGATACTGTTAATGAACTTTTGGACTTGAATATCAAACCGATAATAATTGGCGGTGAACATTCCGCTTCCATTGGATCCATCAAAGCCTTGATTAAAAGATTTGGAAAATTGACAGTAATACACTTGGATGCCCACAGGGATTTGGCGTTTGAATTTGTTGGAGAAAAGTACTCTCATGCGACTGTAATGAGAAGGGCTCATGAAATGGGTGTTGAGCTGGTCCAAATCGGAATCAGGTCTGCTTCAGCCGATGAAAATGAGTTTGTAAAGTCAACATATAACATTCAAACATTCAAGAATAAGGATGTCCACAAGCACATGGATGCCATTGAGTATTTCCTGATTAATATAGATGGTCCAATTTACATTTCAATCGACATGGATGTTGTTGACCCGTCCATTGCTCCAAGCGTTGGTAATCCTACTCCTGGAGGATTATTCATTTCTGAAATCGAGGCAATAATCGAAACATTGTCCCATAAAAATGTTGTCGGGTTAGATGTTGTTGAAACTGCTGCTGATAGGCTAGGGGACAGCACTGCAGTTGTTGCGGCGAAAATCATCTATGATTTTTTAACATTAGTTGAATAATTCTGATGTTAAAAATAAAGGAAAATTTAATATTGCTTTTTTTTAAAAATAATAGTATAGGAATTAAATTTTCTGATGGTTATATGTTGGACAATTTTTTTAAATTAAGTGAGAATGGAACTGATTTTAAGACAGAGATAGCCGCAGGCATTACTACATTCCTTGCAATGGCGTATATTTTGGGGGTAAATCCTGTTGTTTTGTCTGATGGTGGAATGCCCGCCACTGGTGTGTTTTTTGCAACTGCAGTCGCTTCTGGTGTTGCTTGTTTGATAATGGGTCTGGTTGCCAGATATCCGATTGGATTGGCTCCGGGCATGGGACTGAACGCATTGTTTACATACACGGTTATATTGTCGATGGGAAACACTTGGGAGACCGCTCTTGCGGCAGTATTCCTCTCAAGCATAATCTTTTTTATAATCACTATTTCCGGTTTGAGGGAGGCGATCCTAAATGCCATTCCTCTTGACTTGAAGTATGGTATTGGTGCTGCCATCGGATTTTTCTTGGCATTTTTAGGATTAAAAGGTCCTGGAATCATCGTTTCCGACCCGTCCACCATTGTCAGCATGGGATCTCTTATGACTCCTCCAGCGCTTCTTGCATTGATAGGTATTATCATTACATTGGTTTTATATGTAAAGAAAATCCCTGCTGCCGTATTTCTTGGATTGATTGTGACTGCCATAATTGGAGTGATTTTTACTGCATTAGGATTTGGTGCGGGTGACGTATTGATGCCTGCATTTCCGAAACATATCGTATCTGCCAATTTTGATGTGTCATTGTTTTGCGGATTCACCAAAGGGTTCGGACAGCTGTTTTCAAACATTCCGAACTTGATAATGATTCTGTTTTCATTGATATTCGTAACGTTTTTTGATACAACAGGGACTCTGATGAGTTTAGGAAAGCAATGCGGATTCATGGACGATAAAGGTCAGGCTGTTGGAATCGAAAAGGCGTTCCTGGCTGATGCGGTCGGAGGCATTGTCGGTGCAGTAGTTGGTACAAGTACCGTTACAGCATTTGTGGAAAGTGCTGCAGGTATCGGTAACGGCGGCAGGACAGGTCTGACAGCTATCGTCATCGGGTTACTGTTCCTGCTTTCAATATTCTTCGCCCCATTGATATTGGGACTGTTCACTTCTCCGGTTACCTGTGCAGCATTGGTAATTGTTGGTATATTGATGATTGAGCAGTTAAAGGATGTTCAATGGACCAGTCTGACTGTGGCGGCATCTGTATTCATGACTATCATTATGATGATTCTGACCTACTCCATTTCATTAGGTATAGCTTGGGGATTCGTAATTTACGCAGTTACAAACATTGCTAGCGGAAAGGCAAAGGATTTAGGTTGGGGAATCTGGTTGATGGTCATAGTATTCATTATATATCTGTTCTTTGGACTTTAGACTCACATATGTGAGTTTATCTTTTTTTTTAAAATCAGTCGTTGTAGTCTTTTTCTACTTTTTTATGTGCTGATGTTAATTATGATTTTTAATGGTTTTAGTTTTAATCTGTTTTTTTATAGTTTTTTGTTTATCTTTTTTGGAATGTGCCAACAGAATATGAGGTTCATATCTTCTTAATTAATGAATAGGTATATGATATTATCATGTAGATAGTAATGTTTAAATCATGTGTGTAATATATGTATTAATACAAAATGTAAGGTGATGTCTATCAAGAAAAAATGGTTATTGCTGATAGTTATTTTGGCATTTGTTTGTATTACTGCAGTTAATTCATTTGCCACATCCTCCCAGGATTTTGACGGATTGTTTACAATGGATGTTCCATTAGGTCAGCATTATAGTGATTTGGGCTGGTGTTATTCCAATAAACCATTGGGATGTACTAAACAATACTGTGAAGATAATTCAGATTGTGTAATTGGAGAAGGGGATTTTGCAGTCTATTACTATGATGATTCTCAATTATCTGTTGGGGAATCTAATGCTGCTGAACACGCACTTCATGTGCTGACTACTACATTTGTCTATGAATTTTTTCAAAGTGATGGGGATCTGATTATATTGCACAGTAATATTGGTATGAGGAATTTGCCCGAATATGTTGTAGGTGTTACAAATGATGACGGAAGTAAAGTTGTTTTTGTTGGTGGATATGACCTCGATATGTTAAAAAAATATGCCGATTCTGTTGAATTTAAATAGATAAAAAATGTTAGTTTGTAATTTGTGTTTTTCAGTTATTTAGTTTGTAATCTCCTTTTTTTAAGGGTAGTTTGGTCTTCTGATTTTTTTTCATTGATGTGAATTAAAGTGTTAAATAAATGCTGATGTTAATATTATTTTTTTTTGAACATTAAAGTAAAGATATGAGAGAAAAATTTTTTGTAAAAATCAGATAAGATTTCTACAAATCCTTTTTTTTTAACAATAACAATATCATTAAATATCACCAACACCAAAATTATAATATTAACTAAAAATGGAGCATATTGTTATGAATAAAAGAACTATTGAGCTTTCTGGCCATATTATTGACTCATTGACTTTAACCAGGACAATGGGCATAATCATGGACAAAGGCGGAGAATTTGACATATTGGAAATCGATGTTGGACGTAAAAAGTCAGACGTAAGTCATGCAAAGATTGAAGTATCAGCGGATTCTCCCGAATTGTTGGATTCTATTTTAGATGAACTGTCAGTTCTTGGTGCATCAATTGATGATATCAAAGAGGTTAATCTTGTTGCATCAACTAAAGATAAGGTTGCTCCGGAAGGCTTTTATTCATCTTCTAATCATACCACACATATTTTCTATGATGGGGACTGGATTCCTGTCGAAGAGATTGAAATGGACTGTTTGGTAGTTGTGGATGAAGATGAGAAAAGGGCATTTGTAAAACCTATAGCGGATGTTAAGGCTGGAGACAAGATCGTTGTCGGCCTTGACGGTGTTAAGGTTACACCACCTCACAGATCACGTGACGAACAGCAAGTGTTTGAATTCATGAACAGTGAAGTTTCCTCAGAAAAACCTTTGATGAATCTTATCAATGGTATTGCCGAGGAGATGAAGGAAATCAAGGCCAAAGGTGGAAAAATAGGTATTGTTGGTGGACCTGCAATAGTTCACACAGGTTCCGGCAAGTACTTGGCTTCACTTGTTAAGGAAGGATACATTGATGTCATCATGGCAGGAAATGCTCTTGCAACTCACGATATTGAATCAAACCTTTTCGGCACTTCGTTGGGTATTGAAGTAGAAACAGGTAAGATTGTCGCTCACGGCCACACTCACCATATGAGGGCAATCAACAAAATCAACAACTCAGGCTCCATTAAAAAGGCCGTTGAGGATGGCACTTTAACTGGAGGTATCATGTATGAGTGTATCAAAAACGATGTTCCATTTGTCCTTGCAGGTTCAATTCGTGATGATGGACCTTTGCCTGATGTCATAACGGACATTACCGAAGCCCAAAAGATTATGAGGCATTATGCTCAGGAAGTTGACATGGTCATCATGATTGCCACCATGCTTCATTCAATTGCAACAGGAAATCTTCTCCCTTCAAGGGTTAAAAGTATCTGTGTGGACATCAATCCATCCACTGTTACAAAATTATCCGACAGAGGCAGTGCTCAGGTCGTCGGCATTGTTACAGATATAGGTACATTCCTGCCACTTCTATACAATGCTCTGATGGAGGATTGAGCATGTCATTTACGGCATATATTCTTGATGTTATTACTGATACGATATATCCCGCAAGAATTACTATAGAAAACGGATTATTTAAGGAAGTCACTCCCATTACACTTGATGAAAACTATTTGGTTGATGTTGAGGGATTGGTTATTCCAGGATTTATTGATTCTCATATTCATATTGAAAGCAGTATGATTACTCCTGCTCAATTTGCCAGAATTGCAGTGCGTCATGGTACTACAGCTGTCGTTTGCGACCCTCATGAAATAGCCAATGTTTTAGGAATTGAAGGTGTTGAAGCAATGATTGAAAATGCAAAGCAGGTTCCCTTCAATTTTTATTTTACGGCACCATCCTGTGTGCCTGCCACATCATTTGAAACTTCAGGTGCTACTTTGGATTCATCAGATATTGAATATTTGCTTAAAAAGGATGAAATTGTTGCATTAGGGGAAATGATGAATTTTCCTGGCGTTATTAATGATGATGAAGAGGTTGTTCGAAAACTGGAATTGGCAAAGAAGTATGGCAAACCGATCGACGGGCATGCGCCATTGCTTTCCGGTGAGGATTTGGATAAATACCTTGAACATGGCATAAGTACTGACCACGAATGCAGCAATATTGTTGAAGCCATCGAGAAAAAGTTAAAGGGCATGAAGATTATGGTAAGGGATGGCTCATCCGCCATGAATATGGAAGGGCTTTTTGATATCTACAAAGATGATATATTCCATCAATATGAAGAGGAGTTTAATGTCTTTAAAAACATATTTGGGAATAGGATCTACTCCCCACTGTTTGATTTCATTGTTAGTGATGATAAACATCCTAATGATTTAATAAAGGGTCATTTAAACTTATCAATTAAAAAAGCAGTTGATTTGGGTATTGATGTTTTAAAGGCAATTCATATGGTAACGATTAATCCTGCACAACATTATAATCTCAATTGTGGGGCCATAATGGAAGGATTGAAAGCAGATTACATAGTTGTTGACAGCATATACAAAGGAAAGGTATTAAAAACCTATATTGGTGGAGAATGCGTATTTGATGGCGAAAACGTATTATTCGATGTTCCCGAAATTGAATCCGAAAATACTATAAATGCTTCTAAAAAGACCGCCAGTGATTTTGACATACATTATGATGGTGATGAATGCACAGTCAATGTAATCGAGAGTTTGGATGGGGAACTATTGACTAATAAGATAACCGCAAAATTACAGGTTAAGGAAGGCATAGTCCAGCCGGATATTTATCAGGATGTTTTAAAGATTGCTGTTGTGGAGCGTTATGGTGGAAATACTGTTGTAAATGCATTCATAAAAGGATTCGAACTTAAGAAAGGAGCTATCGCTTCATCAGTTGCTCATGACTCACATAATATAATTGTCATCGGCTGCGACTCAGAAAGTATGGCACAGGCTGTTAATCAGGTAATTGATGATGCCGGAGGCATTTCTATTGTAAGTTCAGACTTTAATTATTCATTACCTCTTCCGATTGCAGGTTTGATGTCTAATGAAGATGCATATGAGGTTGCCGATAATGTTGCCATCTTGCGTAAAATGGCAAGGACATTGGGTTGTCAGCTTGAAGCTCCGTTCATGACAATGGCATTCATGGCATTGCTTGTTATTCCGTCAATCAAGATTTCAGATAAGGGACTGTTCGATGGAGATAACTTTGAATTTATGGACGTGATTGTTGATTAGAGGTCAAAGCCTCTTTTCATTAATTCTTTTTTTATTTCCCGCATTGCTTTTATATCTTCTTTTCTTCCGACTTTTTTAACAACACGATATGCTTCTTTAAAATGAGTCATATATTCTTCTTTTTTTGCATCATCAACCAAATCAAAGCGTGTTAAATTTGTTAGAGATTCAATAACATATCCAAATCCTCTGTTCATGGCTTGGGTAGGCTTATTGATTACTAAATCGGTCACTTCTGACTTGAAAACTATTGCTTCGTCTTTCTTTTTTATCGGATCGCTTTGCTTGACCGCTTCGGTAAAGCTGATTGCTTCACATTTGAAATATGCATCAGCGCATTTAATCGACATGTTATCATTGAAATGGCTTTGAGGCAAATTTCCCAGGATTGATGTCTTAAACAGTTCAGGATCATGGGTTATATTAACAATAAACTCTTTTTCACGGACAATATTGTCTAACGTGTGACTTCCCTTAAAAATACGATTGATGATTTTGGTTTCGCCTGCACATAGCACACCAATTGGTGCAGCATTTTTGGTTCCGTCCTCATTTTTTGTGGTTATTATTGTTTCGTATTGTCTACCCTTTTCCATTCCAATTGTTGATAATCTTATGTCCATTTTAAACCCTTTTTAAAAAAACCTTTTTATATTTTGATTAACAATATATAAATTATAATATTTAATTTTAAGGAGTTTGAGCTATGAAATATAAAATGTATGATGAGATGATGGAACAACCGGACTCACTAAGAAAAACTTTTGAAAATGAAATGTCTACTCTGGACGAAGTTTCAAAATTAATTTCAGATAAGGATAAAGTCTATTTAATCGGTTGCGGAAGTTCTATTTCAACCTGTTATAGTGTAAGGGATGCAATTAGAATGTCTTCTACTAATATCGACATTGAAGTATATACTGGCTATGAATTTTACTATAATAAGAAATTAGTTGAAAACGAAAATACCATAGCAATTTTCACTTCACAATCTGGTGAAACCGCAGATACTCTCGCATCTCTTAGAAGAGCAAATGAATTCAACATACATACGGTTACAATTTCCAATGAGCCTGAAAGTTCAATGATTAAAGAAGCTAAAACTCCAATCGTTACTAGATGTGAAACTGAAACCGCAATATTGGGTACAAAAACTTATATTACTCAACTTGCCTGTTTATATCAAATTTTATTCAGTGCCAGTGATTACGAAGCAAAAGATGAATTATTGGCTCAATTAGCTCAAATGCCTGACACTATTGAAGAATTGTTAAAAACCACTGAATACGCTAACAGGTTATTGGCACAGGATTTCAAAAAAGAGGATATTTTCTATTGTTTGGGTAGCGGACCTAACTTTGGACTTGCATATAAATTGGCAATGACAATGCTTATGGAAGGTGCAATCAAACATGCATGTCCTGAATACTCAGCGGAATTCAGACATGGATTAATCGAAAGGGCAGAAAAAGGCGTCCCTATCATATTTTTAAAGTCTGACTTCGAGTCTGACGAAATCACACAAAAGGCAATTGACTTTTCTGAAAACTTAAAATTGAAATCAATCATCTATGAATTAAAGGATTATGCAGATGTTGATAAGTTATTATCTCCATTTGTCTTTGTAATTCCACTGGAATGGTTTATCTATTACTTGGCACATTATAATGGTGAAGATCCGGGTGCTACAAGACACATTGGAAAAGTCAGATACTGATTTTTAAAAAAATAAGTAAAAAATGTAGAATTCCTATTCTACATTAATTTTATGTTTTGGTATGATTAATTTTGGAATGGTTATGATAACAATTCCGTTTGTGAATTTTGCAGTGATATTTTCTAAATCAAGGCTGTTTTCAAATCTTACTGTTTTTGCGCATCTTCCTGATCTAATGGAGGATGAAATTACTTCGACTTCTTCGTCTTCTTCAAATTCATCGATGAATGCATTGAATGTAGCTTCGATTGTTAAATCATTGTCTCCTGCTTCAATTGAGATATCTTCTTTGTTAACTCCTGGTACAGCAGCTTTAATGAAATAAGTGTCTTTGCTTTCAATTAAATCAATGTCAATGGTTTGAACAGTAGATTTCTTATATTCAGCATATTTCCTGTCTGCATTTTTTTGCATGTTTTTGATGTATTCTTTGAATTCTTCAATGCTAGCGTAAACATCATTTATTACATTGTCAGCAATGTTTTTCCTTTTTTCCTGGGTTTCTTCTTCGTAATTTTCATTAATTTCTTCTTCTTGCTCATCAAATTCTTCTTTTTTATCTGAAATTTTGCTTTCAATGGTTTCGGAATCTACCATGATTTTCACACTCCTTATAAATGAGTTTATGTAAATATGTTTTAATTACATTTTGTTAGTATATAAAGTTTTCGATTAAATTTACTCAAAGTTACTAAAAAATCAATTCTGTTAATCTTTTATTTTTCATAATGATATCGCTTTATTTTCTGAAATTCGATAATTTTTTTTGTGTATATTGGAGATATAGGTTGTAATTTGTTAAAATTAAATTTAAGGTCCTGGATAAATTAATTTGAGCTGAAATCTTTAAAAAAATAATAATCAATTATCATATGATAATTGATCATTTAATTACTTTAATTTTTTTGGTCAAAGTAGTTGTTCCATAAGTTTCAGTTGACTTGAAACCTACTTTGACGGTATATTTTTTATTTGCTTTTAGGTTAATGGTAATTTTAGCCTGTCCTTTGCTGTTTGTTGTTCGGAAATATGTTTTGCCTTTAATTTTAAATTTGACTTTGACATGTTTTATTGCTTTTTTATTGGCATTTTTAAAAGTAACAACAAATTTTCCTTTTTTATGTATTTTGGTTTTTGAAGCTTTAATAATTGGTTTCACTATTTTTACGTTAATGGATTTGCTAGTTCCTGTATAATAGCTGTTTCCTTTGTAAATGACATTTATTTTGAAAGTTTTAGGTGAATCTTTAATTTTAAAGCTAGCTATTCCATTATTGTTGGTATAGGCAGTATAAGTTTTACCTGCTATTATAATGGAAACTTTTTCGCTTTTGATGCCCTTATTATAGCAGTCCACTAATTTTATAGATAATTTTTCGCCACTCTTATAATATTTTGTAAAATCATTTACAATCAATGTTGAATACTGGGAGTTCACGTCTATTTTCAATATCTGATTGTTAATTTTTGCAAAAACTGCATTATCATTTTCTATAGGTTTAATATTGAAAGTTGCAACTCCATTTACTAGTTTTTTTGTAATGGTCTGTGTAATTGTATATACTGTAACTTCTAATGGGAGATTGATACTTTCATTTAATCTGTGGATCTCTTTGGTTTCATTGTCAAAGTAATAATTTAAATCTACAGTTAAAATATTATCTTTATTTTTGTAAACAATGCCGTTTGATGAGAATGTCATTATTAACCATCTGGAAGCATTAATTTTTTCAGGATGAGGTTCACTGTCATGAGGAGAGTAATAATAAGAGCTTATGTTGTTTTGCCCCCACCAGCAGTATTGTAAAGTTGCATTGTCATCTAAAGAAATATCCCCATAAAATGAGTTTTTTACAATGTAGTTGTCAACAAGGGCACAGTTTTCCATGAACAGCTCGGTATCTCTAAAGTTATTGGATACTGCTCCATGGTTTCCCGCATGATTTCTTTCAAAAATTGTATTATACACCTTGGTAATTACATGTTGGCCACTAGGCGGTGCTAAAATTGCACCTGCGTAATGTCTAACGTTATTAAATCCAAAATAACTGTTGTTTATAACTGCATAATTATGATTACTTATGGCTCCTGCAGTATAATTTGTAGTTAAATGTTCGAATCTGCAGTTGTTGATTGTTGCATTCCCAAGGTTTAGCAAAGCGGCTGCTGAGTAGACTACAAAGTTCTTTGAGAATATGCATCCTTCCAAGTTTATTTTTCCATCAGATGCAATGCAGCCTCCCACACCTTTTTCTGCAGTCAAAAAGTTTTGAGTAAAATTGGAATTTTTGATGGTGGTGTCTCCAATTGCAAAAATAACTCCTCCATATTGGAATGCGCTATTGTTTGTAAAACAGGTATTTTCAATATTCAAAGTTCCTAAAGTGCTGTATATGGCTCCTCCGTTGGCATATCCTTGAGAATTGATAATCATACAATTTTTAATTGTAATCTGTCCGCCTTCATTATAAATTAGTCCGCCGGAATTAGTAGAATTACCATTTTTTAAAGTAAGGTTAATTAAAGTCAATTTACTGTTTGAACTCATTGTAAATAATCTTCCGGAGGACTCACAATCGATTATTGTATTTTCTTTTGATTTGCCAATGAGTGTAACTGATTTGTCTAATGAAATGTTTCGGTTGTCTTCGCCTACATACTTGCCTTCATTAAGATATATTGTTGATTCATTCGAAGTGTAATCTATAGCATGTCTTAAGCTACTATAAGGATTTTTTTGACTTCCGTCTCCTAAATCATTATTTCCGTTTGGTGAAATATATGCTTCAGGAGATTCTGAACTAGTTATATTTGCATTCATGTTGTCTATTGCACTAACACAATTAATTGTTGTTATTATTGATAGAATTACCAAAAGAAGTAATATCTGTTTATATCTCATATTCATTTTCTCCTCTTTATGTATAATTGTTCTTATCGATATAATTTTAGTAAAATAAGATTAATAAAGATATCTAATTTAACAATTAACTTTGTTTTGAATGAATTCTTCGACTTCTATATCTGCGGAGATTCAACAGGAGGATGTTAAAACTAAAAAAAGTGTTTGTGATGATGGTAATTGGTATGGTTTAAAATCAAATATATTCCAATCGTGTTAAGGCGTTTGGAAAGATATCTGACTTTTCGCATAAGAGTTATTCTTCTTCAGTTTCTTCGGCTGTTTCTTCATCTTTTTTTGGTATTTCCTTGCTTAAGATAATGAATTCGCCGATTGTTGCTACATCGTCAAATAGGACTCCGCTTACGTCTTTGGAAAAAATGTTCTTTTGTAAAGCTAAAGTAAGGCCGGTGATTTTACCGCTTTCAGGATCAAAATCAACATCGTCTACTTTACCAACTTCAAATGCATTTTTATCTAAAACTGTTTTTCCTAACAATTGTCTAATTTTCATTATATCACCTTTAATTGATGTTTTTAGTTTTTTATATAATTATTTTAAATGATTGGTGAATATATTTTTTTTCATAATATGATGAATTTTTTCACAAAATCATTAATTGTCTTATTTTAAGTCAATGTAGATGCTAAAAGATTTTAATATATGATTGTTAAAAATTTAATGCAATTATTTTAAGATGCTTTGGGGATATTTTAAATTTTTTAGCTGCTGTTTCATGTCTTAATTGCATATGAAATACTTAAAATAATCATTGATTAAATCAAATTATATTTTTCAGATTTAATTTAATCAATCGAATTTAACATTAACTGCACCGTTTCTATAATGCAATCTGATTTTAAATATGGGATATATATGTGATGGCTTAAAGTGGTTAAAATAATGCATATTAATGCTTAACATTTAAAAAATTAAGCATTAATAGTATTCATCATCATCGTCTTCTTCTTCAATGTTGCGTTCAATCTTTTTGATTCGGCGAATGATTTTATTAATTTCGTCTATGCCTTCTCCTTCAATGGCAGATATGAACACAGAGTTTTCTTCATCATCAATATATTCTTTGAGATATTCCCTGTCCTCTATCAGGTCCATTTTGTTGAAAAGGTAATAAACCGGAATTTCTGAGAATATTTTCTCAATTTGCTTTAATAAGTTATATTGATTTTCCAGATGGAATCCGCAGGTTTCGGAAGCGTCAAAGATAAACAATATTGCATCCGCCAAATGCTCAAGTGCAACGATCGCATTCATTTCAATGTCATTCATTTCCAAAACGGGTCTGTCCAAAAGTCCGGGAGTGTCGATTATTTGTATGCTTCTCCAATGCATTTCGGTGTGTCCGATCTGTATACCTTTTGTTGTAAAAGGATAGTTGGCAACTTGAGGGTCTGCTCCTGTAATCTGTCTTAAAAGTGTGGATTTTCCCACATTCGGAAATCCTGCAATGACGATTGTGGTTGCATCGAAATCGATTGTAGGCATGTTCCTCAGGTTTTGTTTTGCAAAATCAAGGAAATCCAGATTAGGTTTGATCTTATTTATGACAGATGCAATCCTTCCATAGGCCTGCTTTTGAATGGCTGTTGCCTTTTCAGATGGATTTTTCCTGATTTTAGCACCGTATTCCTTTTCAAGCTGGGTTATAATTCCATAAGCCCAGTTTAGTCCTCCAAGGGCCTGTTTCATATCATCTACGCCAACGGTAATGTCGATGTAGTCCTGATAAAATGGGTGCATGCTTTCAATTTCAGGAACTGCATCCAAAATTGATTTCAATTTGTCTTTAATGACTTGACAGGATGTAACAACACGTCTTTCTTCAATTTTTTTGCCTTTCAGATGTTTAGGTATTTTCTGAGATCTAAGTAAGTCTGCCTGTTTTTTTCCTCTGCTGAATCCCTTGTCCAATATTTCATCAGGGGTAGGTATTGTTGGAATCATCATTATATCACTCTAAATATCAGTTGCTTATGTGCTTTCTCTCTCAACCTTTCTATACTATAGTTTAGATTTGGCAGGTTAATTAAATTTGTGGATAATGTTGTGATATTTCAGTTGGTATATTATTTGTTTTATATAGTGAATATAATAAAATGATTGACATGGGAATTACTCATTATATTAAAATTAGATTGTTATATGAAAACTCATGTGATATTTCTACTATTTTCTCTCTATTCTAACTGATAAAATTTAAAGTTGTTGATTAAATGTAATTAATTTAAATTTTAAATTATTGGAAACAATATTGCATGAAAGGATAAGTGAAAATTAGTCACTTATATTTCTTCTTAGTTTTGGCAGTATTTCCATAAAATTAATTAATGCATCGTCATAATTTTTAAATCCTCGTCCGATTATTAATCCCTCTTCAAAAATAGTAGTTTTTTCGGTATCTATTCTATCTTTAATGTCAATAAATTTTTCATTTTCAAATTGTTTTTTGGTATTTTCAATGTTTATTGTAAAGGGTAGTTTGTATTTAAATGATCCGTTGTCATATTCTATGGCTATGTATTCATCATCATCGATTGGCGATAAATTTAAAGCAACTTTTTTAAAACCTTTTTGTTTTAATTTGTTGTTAATTAGTTTAAATCTATCCTCTTTTATTATTTCATTAATGTTGTCTACTTCACATATACCAAATTTTCCAAAATCTCTGACTTTAACAATTTCACAGTTGGTGTTATTGTAGATATAGTCTTCACAGTCACGAATTCTTTTAATTTTTTCTTCAGTGGTTTTTGTATTGGTTGGAATTCTTGTTGCAAGGCAGGTGGTTGATCTAGAATATGGAATATCATTTTTATTTAAATACTCATGAATTTCTTTGGAGGTTAATTTTGCTTCAATAAAAGGAGTATTGAATCCTTTTTTATAAGTTACAAGAATTCCTGGTCTATCAATAACCAAATCACTAATGTTATTGCCATCACATACAAAATCAAAACCTTTTTCTTGAGCAAGCTTTTCAATTTCACTGTACATTAAATTACGGCAGTTATAGCATCTTTTTGAATCGTTTGATAAAAAATATTCTTTTTTATAAAAGTCAATGTCAATTATTTCATGTTTGATTCCAAATGATTTAGCTAGTTTTTGAGTATTTTCGACAAAACCAGTTGGCAACAGATGGTTATCAATAGTAATGGCCAGTGTATCTTTTGCAACCTTTGATGATAAGTAAGCTATTAGTGTTGAATCAGCACCTCCTGAAAAACCTATAGCCACTTTCTTATCTTTTAAAGTTTCTTTCACGATTTCTATTTTCTCTTCTAAATTCATTCTATCACGTGTATCTTTAAGTTTTTTTTAAATTTAAAGAGCATCAAATGATGCTCTTTTTATTAACGAGCTTTAAGAAGTTGATTAATAGTTAGATATTAAGGAGTTATTGCTCGTTAATGATGTGTTTCTCCTAATGGTTAGAGATTTTATGAAACCAGTTGCTTAAAAATTTATTTTTATTTTTAAGACTTTTATACACGCCCGAGAACATGGAAAAAACAGAATCCCTTCGAAATTAAACTATATAACAATAGTTATTTTTTCCATAAAGTTAGTAATGTAAATTATTGTATAAATATTTTTTGAATTTTTTTCACAGTCCGACAGAAAATATTTAAACATTTAAAGAATAATATAACAATTGTTAATAATTTTGGAGGAATTAAAATTTTTGATGTTATTGTAATAGGAACTGGTGCTGGAGGAGCAACAGTCGCTAAAGATTTATCTTTAAACGGACGAAATGTCCTCATATTAGATAAAGGGCAAAAACAAGGTGATGGAAGTTATGTCAAATATATGAAAAATAAAGAAATTCATCTGAAAAATAACCTTTCAGATGATGATAAACAAAAATATGAATTCTTAACATGGCCATTGACTTTAACCAACATTGAAGAAGTCGGAGGAACAACAACTTCATCAATCGGAAACGCATGCTTTTCATGCAGTGGCTGTTATACAAACTCAATAATGCAGCAGTTTGAAGATAAAAATCTGGATATCTTTGAAGAACTCCTAGAAGCCAGCGGTGAATTAAATGTTACTTATTTCCCCAAGAAATCATGGGGGCATGCAACAAAACTGATTGCTGAAGCAGGAAACAATTTAGGATATGTCGTAGAACCAATGCCAAAGTTCATCAACTTTGAAAAATGCAGATTTTGCGGAAAATGCGTAAACGGATGCATGTTTGATGCAAAATGGGATGCGACATACTTCATCAAAGAAGCTCAGGAATATGGAGCTAAATTGATAACAGGATTAAATGTGATTGAAATACTACATGAAAAGGGTCGTGTAGCAGGTGTTGTTGGAATAAATGAAAACAATGAAAAACAAATATTTAAAGCAAAGAAAGTTGTCGTAGCTGCAGGAGCATTGAACACTCCAATAATATTAAAAAATTCACGAATAAAAAATGTCGGAGGTCAAATATTCTTTGACATATTCACAACAATTGGAGGATACCTAAAAGATGCAAATTTAAAAAATGAACTGATGATGGGTATTAAAGCCGAATTTGGACCATATTTTTTATCACCACATTATTCAATGCAATTACTGCCATTAATGAAAGAAAAAGGCATGAAAGCTAGAGAAAGTGATGTAATTGGAATTATGCTTAAATTTGCAGATACATGTATCGGAACAATAGATAATAATGGAAACATTGAAAAGACACTAACTAAAGTCGATGCTGATTTAATCAAAGAAGGGTATGAGAAAGCTGTTAAAATACTTCTAAAATTGGGTGTTGATGAAGGATCTATTGTTGCAACATCTCTTAAAGGAGCACATCCCGGGGGGACTGCTGCAGTAGGTGAAGTTGTAGACAATAATTTCGAAACTGAAATCAAAGGATTATACGTTTCTGATGCCAGTGTAATACCTGAAGCTCCAGGAAGACCTCCGATTTTAACAATTGTGGCAATAGCCAAAAAAGTAGCAAAGATTGTAAATAACAATATTTAAGGCGATAATGTGGAATTTAAATTAAAATTTAAAGATATTGGTGAAATAAACCTGATTAACTAATCTAGGGAGGATAAATGAAAATAGCATTGGCCCAAATGAAAATATCTGAAGAGATCGATGAAAATTTGAAAAAAACAATTAATTCAATTAGAACTGCTAGTGAAAACAATGCTGATTTAATTCTGTTTCCAGAAATACATTTAACTCCATTTTTTCCCCAATACGAAAATATTAATGTGGAAAATTATTTAATAACACAAGATTCACATTACATTAAAAGAATTCAAGAAGCTTGTTTAAAATATGATATTTTTGCCGCTCCTAACGTATATGTCTTAGAAAATAATAATTCATATGACATGTCTTTTTTAATTGATAACCATGGAAATATGATAGGTAAACAAAAGATGGTTCATATTAAACAAGCTGAAAAATTCTTTGAGGAAAGCTATTATGATCCATCTGATGAGGGGTTCAATGTATTTGAAACCAAGTTTGGAAAGATTGGCATTGCAATCTGCTTTGACAGACATTTTCCTGAAAGTATCCGAACATTAACACTTAAAGGCGCTCAATTAATATTAATACCCACAGCCAATACTACAGATGAACCTGAAGAGTTATTTAAATGGGAAATTAAAGTCCAATCATTTCAAAATAATGTAATAATTGCAATGTGCAATCGTGTAGGCATTGAAGATGAAATGGAATTTAATGGCCAATCCATTGTTTGTGATGTCAATGGAGATACACTAGCTGTTGCAAGTGATGATGAAGAAATACTTTATGCGAATGTAGATTTGGACAAATCAAATAATAAAAATTATATTCCATTCATTAGAAAAGAAATGTATGGTTAATTTAAAGATAATTGCATATCCTACGAGATTTAATTTGCCCAATATCTATTCAAACATTTGCTTTAAATAAATAAGCTCATATCACTTTTTTCACCAGAGCCTATGAAGGTTGCAACCCCTCCCAGTTCAACACCCTCGATTAACTCTTCTTGGTGTATTCCCATGATATCCATTGACATTTGACATGCTACAATACGAACTCCATGGCTTTTTGCACTTTCTATTAACTCTTCAAGTGACAATATTCCTTTTTGATCCATAATTGAGCGTATCATTTTTGGACCAAACCCAATCATGTTCATTCGAGACAACCCTAATTTTTTAGTTCCTCTTGGCATCATAAACCCAAATGCTTTTTCAATCAATGTTTTTTTAACACTTACTTTCTCAGGTTTTCTCAATATATTCAATCCCCAGAATGTGAAAAACATTGTTACGTTTCTTCCCATTGATGCTGCTCCATTTGCAATAATAAATGCAGCTATTGTTTTATCCAAATCTCCACTAAAGACTACAAATGTTTTATCATCATCCTTTGGAATTTCGGGTAGGTTTTGTTTTATGATAGTTGCTTTTATAATGTTCTCTTCAATAATCAGTGATTCTAATTTATTTCCAGTTCGCTCACACCATATTTTAATGTCTGATGCAAATGCGTCTTCATCCGATTCAACATATATTTTCTGACCGTTTTGAATTTCATTAATTGTATCAGCAATTTTAATTATTGGTCCGGGACACATTTGGCCTTTTACATCAAGCTCAATAGCTTTTAATCCCACAATATGTTCTTGATATTTTTCAAAACCGCCTTCAAGACTATAGGCTTCATAACCTAAAGAATTTAATTCGTCAGTTACTTTGTCGCTTCTCTCACCAGTCTTACAGTATACGATTATTTCTTTTGTTTTGTCAATTTTATCAAGATTAAATGATAGCTTTGATTGTGGAATATTAATTGAATTTTCAATTTTTCCTAAAATTAATTCTTCACTGTCTCTCACATCGATTATTTGAATTTCTCCTATATTTTTTTCCAATAATTCTTCAGTATTGATTGATTTTGTCATTTTCATCACTTCCTTAATTTCGCCCGAACAATGAAAAAGAAGATATTTAAAATTAGTTAATAGGGAGGATGGATAATTAATCATAATTGAAGTTGATTTTGGTTGTATTTGATTAATTATCCGTGTTTCATTTAAAGAGAATATGTAATTCTCTTGAGGTTGACATATGTTTGATTTGATATTTGTGTTTCAATTTTGTAGATTATAAAGACTATATTCCAGAACTTTCTTTTTGAATATTGTCTTTTTCAATTTTCTCATTTAATAATAATTGATTTATCCAGCCGGATGCCCAATCAGACAGATCATCATTATCAAATGGGGTTGGTAAAAACTTGTTTTTATTCGCTATTACTTTTCGAGCAAGTTCTCTGTAAACTTCTGCTTGCGTTGAATCAGGTGCTCCTTCAATAGTTGTCACTCCATCCAACTCACAGCGTGTTACTGTAGGGGATCTTGGAACAAACTGAATTACATCACTGTTTGTTTCATTTGTAAAATCTTTAATCATATCTTCCTGAAGAGTGGATTTTATTGAATTTCCAATTACCCCACCTAATAATGCACCACCATTATTTGAATATTTCAAAATACCTTTGAATAAATTGTTTACAGCATAAATTGCCATGTAATCGGATGAAGTTACAGTATAAACTTGATCAGCGATACCTTTACGAATAGGCATTGCAAAACCACCACATACAACATCTCCTAATACATCGTAAATAATAATGTCTGGATTGTATTCTTCAATAATACCATTAGTATTTAATAATTCTATAGCTGCGATAATTCCTCTTCCAGCACATCCAACACCTGGCTCAGGACCTCCTGCTTCAATACAATGAATTCCATTGTATCCTTCATGAACAAGATTATCCAAATCACCGGATCTTTTTCTTACAGTATCCAATACTGTTGGAATGGATTTACCTTTTCTTAATGTGGTTGTTGAATCGTTTTTAGGATCACAACCTATTTGCATTACGCTATACCCCAAATCGGATAAAGCTGCTGATAAATTTGAAGTGGTAGTGGATTTTCCTATTCCACCTTTTCCATATATTGCTATTTGTTTTGGCACAATCTTACCTCCTTTTTTATAATGGTCCTACAAATGAACTTACAATATCCTCTACTAATGTTAATCCCCCATCATAGCCAGCATAATGTTTTACAAGAACTGACCTGTTATATATTGGGTATGAAATAGGGACATGCAAAGCATTATAATCTTCTATTGATGTGGGAGCTTCTATTGAACTGGAAAATAGGAATAAAAATGGTCTATCTTCCAGGTTTTTCCTTATTTTATAAGTATCTGCTTCGAATATCACATCAGGTTCAACTACAGTATCTAAATTATTTTTAATTTCAGACAATATTTCTTCCCTCACTTCAACTGGGGGATTATCAGTTATCTGAATAATGTCCGGCAAATACCCTAATTCATTAGCTAAAAATTTAGTAAATCCAATAGCATAACTGCTTTCAGCAGCAACGGCATAGAATGAATTTGGACGTACCAAAATTATGGCATCGCCAGGGTATTCCATTAATCTATAATTCCAATCTTCTTTTTTTGTAATGAATTCTTCAACAGTCTCATTTGGAATATTTAGTTTTTCACCAACTAATCTTAGGAACTCGCCAGTTTGTTTTGCACCTACAGGGACATTTGGATACTTAATGAAGGGTGTTCCATATTTTTCTTCCAATTTTTCAACGGCTCTAACTCCCAACCATGGATTTACAACAATATTGTATTCTGCGTTTGGAATTTTGTTAATATGCTCTAAACCATTTTTTTCAGAAAAGATAATGTTGGTCTTTATTCCTATTGATTCTAATAGAGTTTTAATTGTTAAAAGATCACCTTTCCAATAAACATGGTTGTATGGGACAATTCCGAAAATATTGACTGTTTTTTCTTTTACAGTACCTTTTTCTTCCGGCAATAATTGATCTATAATGGCATCCCAAAACAGATTATAACCTTCCAAGGAATTAGCCTTAAATCCTGGAGCATTAACATGAATTACGGCTGCTTGATCTCTAAATTCTTCTACAACCTGGTCAACATCATCACCAATTAATGATGGAACACAACCTGAAGTCACAACAAATAATTCATCATTAGCTATTTCAATTGTTGATTCAATTAGATTTCTAAGTTTTTCTTCACCACCTAAAATTACATGTTCTTCAACTAGACAGGAACAAGGAGTACTAGTTCCTCCTTCATTTCCACCAGCAGATTCTCCACCCGCATAGAGTGTTCCAAATAGTTGGCCAACACCACATCCGGCACCAGAGTGCAATATTGGAATTCCTCCTCTAATACCTAAGGTGGTACCATAAACACCTGCTAAAGCACAACTGTAACGTGGTGCTTCAACTGATTCTCTTTCAAAATGCTCAACATTAGTTGATATTCCTGATTTGTTATCCAATGTATTTTCGCTAGACAAATAATCACTTCCTGAATTATTTTCCTTCATTTAAGTAGTACAATGGATTATCTTGTTCGTACCACCAATCTTTATAACTTTTTTCTGTTTTTTCAGCCAAAGTTTTATGATAAGACTTATTTTTAAATGCATGCAACAAGAAGTTACCAAATGCAATTGCTCCGGCATAACCAGATTGAGCACTTGTAGGTTCTGGATCGCCTCTAAGTGAATGAATTCTTGTTACATTATTATCTCTTTCCCAGGTTCCTCCTTGGAATGGGCAAGTTAATGTTAAATCTGGGTCCAAGTTAGTTGTTACATTAGCTTGTTCTGCAGCTTGGAATGTATTAACCATTATTTGGAAATCCCCGTTATTTTCTAGAATTTCTTCAAGTTCATCTATTAATAAATCATCAAAGTCCTGTGCCATTGCAGCAGGAGTTGCGAGGCCCAATTCATCGAAATAAGGCATTTGAGATACTAATCTTCCCTGACCAAGTGAACCTAAAACTGTTGGCTTTTTACCATTTTTTCTTAAACTTACAAATTCCTCTTTAATAGCATTCATTTTTGGAACCCAAATTTTATGCTCTTCTTCAATTAACTTTTCAACTTCATCCTCTTTACCAGTAAATTTAGCTATATTTCTCAACCATTCATCAGTATTTGAAATACCTGTTGGAGAAGGATATAAGAAATATGGAACGCCATATTTTTGTTCTAATCCCCGAGATAAATAATCAGTGTATGTTGGACAAATTGGTGCAGTTACAGCAGCTTCAGATAATTGTTCGAAGTCTGAAACCGTTGCAAATTCTGGAATAAAATTCACTCTAAGCCCTAATTTTCCAAGTAATCTTTTTATTTCTAACCTGTCCTGCCAGGTGTATGATAACATACTTGCAACATTTACAAGATCTTCTTGTTTTTTCTCTGGTTCTTTAACTAAGTATTTTAAAATTGCATGCCAGAAAGCATCATAACCGGTTTGAACTAATCTACTTCTAATTCCCTCACAGTGAATTGGTACAATCTTTGCATTTATGTCTGGTTGAACTTCATCAACAGTTCCTTCAATATCTTCCCCAATGATTCCTGTGGTACATGAGGTTAATATGAAAATTGCTTGAGGACTGTAACGTTCTTCTGCTTTCAATATTGCATCTCTTAATTTTTCTGAAGCACCATATACAACATCATCCTGTTGTAGATTTGTGGTCATCCAAGCAGAGTTGTATTCATTTGTTCTTCCTAATGATTCTGGAACTCCACGATATAATTCCCTATAACCCAATGATCCTGCTGAACAACCTACTGGTGCATTAAATATTGTAACTGCATCACGAATAGTTGTTACTCTATTTGAAAGATAGAAATTTAATACACAACCACCAGACTGTTGGAATTTTCTATCAGGAATTCTAATATTTCCTTTTTTTGCATCATTTAACAAATCAGATGCTTTCCCATAATAAACATTAGTACCGTTAGCACGTTGTTCTCTATTAGGGCAAGTATCTTTTTCTAAATCAAGCAATTTTTTAAGTTTTCTTCTTTTACAAGACTCTTTTCCATGATGTTTTGCATGTTTAGCCATATTAATTGTCCTCCTGAAAAAATATAACAATTGTTATATTAAATAATTATATTATTTTCACTTTTAAACAATTGTCAACAAAAATTAATTAAACTCCTCATAAAAGTTTAATTAAAACATAATTCCCATTTAACGAAAAATATTGTCGAATCAGTATGGAAATCGATTTTTAAAACATTACAATAGTTCATTACTAAAAAAATATCACATACACATGTCTAAAGGCATACACATGTGATTACATTCTTGATTCATCATATTGCATCTACACATAATTTAACACCTTTTTTTTTAATTTGTTGAAATATTTTTTTTATAACTATTGTTATAAAAGTAGTCTGGTAGATGAAAGTTAGATTAAACTAATATATAAATTTTGTGGTGATGTTTATTTTTTTATGAAAAATTTTGAAACTAATTTGAAAATTCCAGAATTAAAATTTAAATTAGTCCATATAATAACTATTATTAATTTTTCTAATTCCCATTAAAAACAAGTTAATTTCCTATCTGAATAAATTATATTTTCACTTCAAATTCTTCCGTTTCCACAATTTTTGGGATTTTCCCAATTGTTCCTACATTGTCTTGGGATATTATTAAAATACCTTGGAAATATTCTTTAAACCTTTCTGCTGTTTCTAAAGCATTGAAAACTTTATCTTCTGACGTTTCACCATTAACATCATTAGCAATTCTTGTTGCAAGTCCATCACCAATGGATGGGCTTTTGCTAATTACAGTAACACTGTCTGATTTTCCAAAACTAATAGAATGGCCTATTTTGCCAGAAGATGTGCAAATGCCAAGTGGTTTTTTTCTAGCTTTTATTTCAAAACCTATTTTGTTTCCTAAAATTTTGTTATTTGAATAAATTCCACAAATTATTTTTTCATCATTAATAAGAGCAATGTCTCCACCATTTTCAACAATTGAATATTTCGATTCGTTTTCAATTAGATAATCTAGTGACATTTCTGAAATGGTTCCTGCAACACATGCCATAGGTCCGACATCGGCACAGTTTGATGAATAGTACATTTTTTCAACAATGGGATGTAAATCATCATCATGTGGTTTAATTGGGTTCAAAGACAGTAAAAAATCTTGATTTTTATAAATATAATCTTTTAAATAATATCTTAGTTTATAGATATGTTTTTTCAATTCCTGATTTTTCAAATCCGTTGTTAGGCGAATATGTGTTTCTTCTAAATTAATTTCTTCAAAATGCATAATCATATATTACAATTGTTATTATTATAAATAATTTTCTTATGGGAATTATATAAAAATAGATTATTTTGAGCTTATAATTCATTAAAAAATTTTAAAATCACTTTTTGCTTTAATTAAACATTTTAAAGATATCAAAGTGTTATAATTTTGAACAAATTCCTTTTGTTCTTTAATTAATCTTATAAAAACATTTATATAACATCAAATTTTATATGTTATACTTGCTGTTATATTTTAACTAGTATTGAAGGGATTGCTATTAATTTTCAGCATATATCAAAATTAGAGAGTGTTTGAATGAATTACGATTTAATACTAGCACGATATGGTGAAATAGGTGTAAAAAGCTCTAAAATAAGGGCACGTTTTGAAAAAAGACTTGTTAAGAATATTAAAGCAACACTTGAATGTAAAGTTGAAAGAAATCAAGGTAGAATATATATTCATCCAAAAAACTTTGATGAGGGAATAGAAAAATTAAATCATGTTTTTGGTGTAGTATCATATTCTCCTGTAGTATTAACTAAAACAAATTACGAAGATATTGAAAAAACATTAGTTAATTATGTCAAAGGTTTAATTAAAGAAAATCTTATTGATGAGAACACCAAATTTGCAATTAAATGCAGGCGTGTTGGAAAACATGATTTTAGTTCACAGGAAATGGGTGCATATTGTGGAAAAGTTGTAAGGGATGTTGTATCAGCTCCGGTTGATTTGACAAATCCTGAATTGACTATTTTTGTTGAAGTTAGGGGAGATGATACCTATATTTTCCATGAAAAAATCAAAGGTCCTGGAGGTTTGCCTCTTGGAACACAAGGAAAGGTTGTTGCCTTAATTTCAAGCGGTATTGACTCACCAGTGGCAGCATATCTGATGATGAAAAGGGGTTGTGAGGTCATAGCGCTTCACTTTAACAATGATCCATTTTCCGGCCCAAAAGTAACTGAAAACTTTAATTTATTGGTTGATCAATTAAACACATATGCAAAAGGATTGCCTATCAAAAAAAGAGTTGTAGACTATGGTGAATATCTTCAAGCTGCTAAAACTAAAGCTCCGGAGAGAATGACTTGTGTGTTATGTAAATCCGGAATGTATAAAATAGCAGAAAAGTTAGCAACAGAATTGGGGGCCAATGCTATTGTTGATGGAAGCAGTGTCGGTCAGGTTGCCTCACAAACATTGCCTAATATCCTTGCAACAAGATATGGTGTGGACATACCAATATTATCTCCATTAATTGGTTTGGATAAAGAAGAAATTACTGCTATTGCAAAGGATATTGGAACATTTAAAATATCTGAAATTGATGATGGGGGATGCAGTGCAGTTCCAAGATATCCGCAAACACATGCTGACTTGGATTTTTCAAAAAAAGCATGTGAAGATATGAACCAAGATGAATATATTGAAAAAGCGTTTGAAAATATTAGGAGACTCGATTGAATCTCCAAATATTTATTTTTAGAAATTTAAAGAGATGATATTTAATAAATTCCCCTTTCACTTTTTTCTATACTAATGGTTTTGAATGTTCATCTTTATTCATAGGATAATCATTTGTTGTCAGTGGTTTACCAATTTTTTCAAGCCTATTATCTAAGAATTCCCTTCCTTTTTCAGTAATTGCAATAATAGGTACCTTGGAGCCTGAATAGTAGGATTTTTCTTTTTCAGCGTAATCTCTAACATTTTTAGATGAACACGCAGTTATGACTTCACAGTATTTAAATGCAGTTTCCACTTCTTTTAGACTCGCATTTGTGGTGTGCGCTACGAACATATATGTATTTACACCATCGGGCAAAGGATATTGGCCGATTTCTTCAATTGATTTGGAGGGTAGAATTGTAATTGCAATATTCTTATATCCTCTTTCAATTGCCATTTCCAATCCTTTTATAGGGTTTAAATCAGAGTTTTCTGGATTTAATACATTTTCGATTCCAACTTGTTCAATAACTTCCGGTATTGGAGTAGTGCTAATAAGTGCAGATACCCGACCACCTACACCTTGAATAATTTCCGGATCTGTCATCAGCAATGTTCCAACACCTTCGCACACGCCAACAACACAGTCAATCAATCCTAATTCAATGTTTGTTCTTAGAATCTCAGATATTCCAAAGCTCATGAAATCTTTCATTTTCACTACTCTTTGAGGTGTGCACATCCCAAATTCACGAATCCTTTTTTCCATATTCCATTTTATGAAATCTTTAGTTAGATGTTCGGCACCGTCAATTTTATAAAAAATAGGGCAGAAATCAACAAGGGGTTCTCCAACTGAGGTTACTTCTCCATTTTCTATTACTACTTCTGTTTTACCTAAAGCTTCGATTACATGATAGTCTTTTGCCATAGTTTCACCTTGAACAACATTACCTTTTTCAGATTTGGAGTTTACTTTTTTGTGATAAATTTTCACATTAAAGTTAACTATTGTTATATTTAAATACTATAAGTTAAAAATATAACTATTGTGATATTTTTAAGTTTCTATCTCAAAATTTAAAAAATTAAATGGAAGGGATAGTTTATCTAAATATCAACTCTTCTTTATCATGAGAAAATATGAGAAGGTGAAAGATATCAATTGATAAAATCGGGCGAAATCAAATGATGAAATTGATTAAATCCTAGATTACTTTGATAAAAGTAAAAATTTACTTTACAAAGCTTAGTCTATTTCATCCTACTGGATAATACACTAAACTCGGGCATGGATTCCAGTGATGATATTAAACCTTTAAAGGATTTACAGTCTTAAAGAAGAACCAAATTGGAAAATAAGGAAAGTTTAGGAGAGTAGTGAAATTGACTAATCAAAGAACTATTAGCCAGATCAATCAAAAGATTGAAAAAGGCGAGGCCAATATCTACACGGCAGAAGAGTTTAAAAAACTTATTAAAGAAGGTAACACTCCAAGTTTTGATGAAGTTGATGTGGTTACAACAGGAACTTGTGGTGTAATGAGTGGTACAGCTGCTATACTCAATTTTATAGTTTCTGGGCCTGGGGAATTCATACGGGCTGAAGAAGTATTTTTAAATGGGGTTCCGGCACATGCAGGGCCATGTCCAAACGAATGGTTAGGTGCAATTGATGTTATACTTCATGGGACTACTCATTCAATTTATGACCACAATTATGGTGGGGGTTTTGTTTTAAAAGAACTTTTAGAAGGCAAAACAATTGATGTGAGAGTTGAAAGTGTTGAAGGCAAAACTATTGAAAACACAATAACTATAGATGATATTGGAAGAGGCCAAATTATAGGAACTAGAATGGCATTTAAAAATTATACTGCTTTTGTTAATACTTATAACGAACCAATCAATTCTATTTTTTCTGCAATTCCATTAGAAGGAAATCTTTCCGGTTTAACATTTTCAGGATGTGGCGATTTGAATCCATTACAGAATGATATTCCACATAATGTAATAAAAACTGGAACCAGATTTTTATTCAATGGAGCTGAAGGGTATGTTTTAGGTGACGGTACACGTTCTAGTGCTGAAAAACCGAATTTAATGTTGACTGCTGATTATAAGCAGATGGATCCATATTATCTCGGAGGATATAAAACTGGTCAGGGCGGTGAAGTTTATGATACTGTGGCCATTCCTATTCCGGTTTTAAATGAGGAAATATATAATAATTTGCTCATCACGGATGAAAACATTAAATTGCCATTAGCAGAAATAAAGGGTCGTCATTTACCATTAGGTGAAACCAACTACAAAGAAATGTGGGAAGGCTATGATTTAAGACCACAATATGACAGATCAAAATGTTCAAAATGTGATTCATGTACAATTGAAGAGATTTGTCCAACAAAGGCATTTGCAAATGAAAGATTGGATTTGACAAGGTGCTTTGGATGCGGATTATGCGCTCACTTCTGTAAGAATGATGCATTTGACATGAATACCGGCGATGTTGATTTGGAAATTAATGACAAATTAGTCAACGTGCCAATTATCTGCAGACAATCTGATAGATTAAGAGGAAATAAATTATCTAATCAGTTGAAAAAGTTACTTGAAACACAGGAATTTACTTTGTAGTGAGGTGGTTTTAATGACTACTCAACAAAAGATTAATGATGCTCCCATTAATTTTGCAGAAGATATAATAGCTAATGTAAAGAATACTAGGGATGATGGTGTCTTAAAATGTGTGCAATGTGGTTTATGCACTTCCACATGTCCTGCAGCACGCCATTCTGAATATAATCCTAGAGAAATTATTGAAAGAGTTCTTGACGGTGATGAAACAATAATGCATGAAGATTATTTATGGAATTGTTTTTATTGTTATACTTGTCATAGTGTATGTCCAGTTGGGAACAGTGTTTGTGAAGTAAATCAAATATTAAAACAATTTGCAATAAACCAAGGTATAGGATGGGATAAGCTTTATGAATATCTCGGATTTGCTGACTCATATTTTGATGCCGCAATCGGAGCAATCCCGGAAATATTTTTTGATGATATTGCAAAAGATGTCCCTGGATGGGAAGAGATCAGATTTGAAAAATTAGAAGAAAACAGGGATAAATTAAATCTTTATCCCCCATTAATGCCTCCAGAAGATGTTATTGATGAAGTTAGTTTAATTTTAACAATTACTGGATTTAAGCAAAGAATGGAAAATATTAGAAAATCACAAGAAGAGGAGGCTAACAAATGAAAGATATTCCAGATAAAAATCTCCTTCTGTTTAGAAGTTGTCTTGTAAGTGTAGAGTATCCCGGTATCGAATCCTCAACTAAATATGTTTTTGAAAAGTTAGGTATTGATTATGGTATTTCGGAAAAACAGACCTGTTGTACTGGATTAGGGCATTATTCTGATGTTTTTGATCAAGTTTCAACAACTGCAATTGGGGCACGTAATTTTAAAGTTGCTCAAGATCTCGGAAGACCTAATCTTGTAATGATGTGCGCTACATGTTATGCAATTAACAAAAAATCCGTTAAGTTATTAAATAATAAAGATGAGTTACGGGATGAAATCAATACTTTATTTGAAGAAAATGGTTTAGATCATTTAAAATATGAAAAGAATGATTTGACACCTACAGAAAATATCTTTCATTTTGTAGATATTTTATATGGTAAAAAAGACGAAATTAAAAAGCATATTAAATACGATTTAAGCCAATACAGGATAGCTACCCACCATGGGTGTCATTACTGCAAAGTTCATTATGAAGATACCATTGCTGGTGTAAGGGATCCGAATATAATTGATGAACTCATTGAAGCCTGCGGATGCAAAACAATCGGGTGGTATGATCATAAGAGAGCATCATGCGGTAC
Organism: Methanobrevibacter sp.; assembly: GCF_045130115.1. GTDB lineage: Archaea > Methanobacteriota > Methanobacteria > Methanobacteriales > Methanobacteriaceae > Methanocatella. The sequence continues at coordinate 4,871 of NZ_JBGUPC010000052.1, read as the reverse complement.
AGGATTCAGGCAAAGATATTCTAATCCAGATTTATCATTTACAGCGACAGCAGATAAAATGAATTCACTTAAGGATGAATGTGTTGAAATTGTAGTGCATTTATGTCCTAATTGCCATATCCAATTTGACAGATACCAACCATTAATCTCTAAAAGGGAAGGCAGGGAATTTAAAGCGATTCATTTGAATATTTCCCAATTCATTGCTATTGCAATGGGTGCTGATTGGGAGAGTGTTGTCGGTGTTCAGGCACACACTTCCAAAATCGATTCTGTGATTACAGAATTAAAGGAGGTTGAATCATGAGTGGAGATTTGAAAATCGGTGTTTTCTTATGTGAATGTGGTGGAAACATCTCTGATACCGTAGATTTGGATGAAGTCAGACAATCACTTGATGTTGAGGTAATAGAACAATTTGAAAATTTATGCTCATTAAATGGACGTAAAATCATACGTGATGCAATTATCGAACATCATTTGGATAGGGTTGTAATCGGCGCATGTTCACCCATAAGTCATGAAAAAACATTTCAAGATTATGTGAAACCTCTAAATCCTTATTTGATGGATATGGCAAATATTAGGGAACAATGTTCTTGGGTTCATGATGATAAACAGAAAGCTACAAAAAAAGCCATTACGCTTATTAATGCATCTATAGAAAAGGTCAAGCAATCAGATGAGGTTAATCCTATTTATTGTCAAACCCCTGATGAGGTAGCGATTATTGGAGGGGGGATTGCTGGAATGAATGCAGCATTGTCCATTGCACGCCAGGGAACAAAAGTCACTATTATCGAAAAGTCACCAACATTAGGTGGGCATATGGCTAAAATAGGTAAAGTTTTCTCTCCTGTAAAAATTGCTGAAGAATGTGGTATGTGTTTGCTTAATCCTATTCTAAATGATTTGGTATGGAATGAAAACATAACTGTTTGGACTAACTCAAATGTTATCAGTGCCAATCGTCATGCTGGAACATATAATCTTATTGTGGAGAAATCCCCAAGATTTGTTGACATTGATAAATGTATTGCATGCGGAAAATGTAGTGATGTCTGTGAAATCAGTGTTCCCGATGACTGGAATGAAGGTTTATCTTTAAGGAAAGCAATTTATAGGCCATATGGACAATCCTATCCTGAAGCATATGTAATTGACGGGGATGCATGTACAAAGTGCGGTGAGTGTAAACGTCAATGTATGATGGATGCAATTTCTCTAAAAGAAAAACCTGAGAAAGTTCCGCTTCAGGTAGGTTCTGTTATAATAGCTACCGGTCATCAATTGATAGATCCTAATAAAAGGCCTGATTACTCCTATAAAAGACATCCTGATATTATTACACAAGCAGAACTTGGGCGTATAACTGGCGTAAATGGACCCACTAAAGGTAAATTATTAAAAGCTAATGGTGAAGTTCCAAAAAGAGTTGTGATGATTCAATGTGTAGGTTCAAGGGATGAAAAGCCTGATGGGCATAGGTATTGTTCTAAAATATGCTGTTCGGTCGCATCTAAAAATGCAAACATCATTAAACACAAGTATCCTGATACTGATGTTTTAATTTGTTATACTGATGTGAGAACTCCGGGAATGTTTGAAAAATACTATAAACATACGCAATCTAATGAAGTTAGGTTCTTAAGGGGTAGACCTGGTGAAGTTGCCGTTAAAGGGGATAATTTCATTGTACGTGTTGAAAACACAATTAAAGGTGAATTTGAAGAAATTGAATGTGATATGGTTGTACTTTCAACGGCGATGGAACCCTCTGAAGGAACTAAGGAAATTGCAGAAATCTTAAACATTGGAACTACAGAAGATTCATTCATAAAAGAATCACATCCCAAAATTAAACCAGTTACAACAGATGTTCAAGGAGTATTTGTTTGCGGTACTGCACAAGACCCTAAGGATATTACTGATTCCATAATGCAAGCAACAGCCGCAGCATCTAAAGTCAGTGAATACAATCATGGTGGAGTGGAAGTTGAACCATTCATTGCAGATATTGACCATGAAAAATGTCAATTATGTGGTGACTGTTTAGCTAAATGTAAATTTAAGGCTTTAAGTATCATTGATGATGAACTGGTATTGGATCCGATGAGTTGTGACGGTTGTGGAAAATGCTTAACTGTTTGTCAACATGGTGCAATCAACATTAACGGTAATATTGATGAGAAGATATTCGCTACAATTAACGGTGTATTGTCTAAAAAAGTGGATGGCGAACGTATCATATTGGTATTCTTGGATACTATAGGCTATACTGCAGCGGATAATATTGGAGTTAATAGACTGAATTATCCAGAATCAATACATATAATAAAAGTTCACTCTGTTAATCGTGTAAGGCCTAGCCATATTAAACATGCACTTGATAACGGTGCAGATGGTGTATTTATTGGTGAATTCCCGGGTGATTTAATGTATGATGAAGTTGAACGTAAAATCGAAAGGGTGAAAACACAGATTGCAAATGCTGATGAAAATCCGAATAGATTGGCATTTTCAAAAGTATATATTCCCTACTTTGAGGGGCTTGCCCGCAAGTTAAATGATTTTGACAAACAAATTGAAAATCTGAATGAAATAGAAGGGGTTTGAAAAAACCTCTTATTTTTAATTTTTTATATAAATGGTGATTTTGAATGGTTGTACAAGTTATAAAAGCTAAAGATGATAAAATTACAACAGCTGATTTAATTGCTGATTTGAAAAAAAGTAATAAAATTGATTATTCAGGAGTAATTTTCACTTTTGAAGGAATGGTTCGTGGAAAAGATGAGAATATGCATTTGGAAAAGCTGATTTTATCAACTCCTGATGTTGAAAAAACTGTAGAGGAAATTGGGAAAATAGTTGACAATACTAAAATCAAATATAATGTTCATGAAATTTCAGTTGTTCATTATATTGGTGAATTTTACACAGGAGATACATTGTTTTTAGTTGCTGTTTTAGGTTCCCATAGAAATGAAACCCTTGAAGCATTAAAAGAAACAATTGAAAATGTTAAATTCAATGTGGAATTTAAAAAAGAAGAAATTTCAAAAGAAGGAAGAAAAACAATTTTGGCAGGTGGATAAATCATAACCATCCTGTTCTGTGAAAAGATTATGAGTATTCGATTAATAAATTGAGTTGCATATAAAGAAAATAAATCTATATTTTTAATGGAGAAAATTACATGGTAAAAAAAGGAACTGATGTGTTAAAAGAAGGGTTTGCTAAAATGACAAAAGGTGGAGTCATTATGGATGTGGTAAATGCAGAACAAGCAAGAATTGCAGAAGATGCTGGTGCTGTTGCAGTAATGGCGCTTGAAAAGGTGCCTGCAGATATTCGTGCCGCTGGAGGGGTGGCAAGAATGGCTGACCCAACTATTGTAGAAGAGGTTGTCGATGCTGTATCTATTCCAGTAATGGCAAAAGCAAGAATTGGCCATATTGCTGAAGCACAAATTTTAGAAACTCTTGGAGTAGATATGATAGATGAAAGTGAAGTATTAACTCCTGCTGATGAAGAATATCACATTAACAAAAAAGAATTCACAATACCATTTGTATGTGGTGCACGTGACTTGGGCGAAGCATTAAGAAGAATTGATGAAGGTGCAGCAATGATTCGTACTAAAGGAGAACCGGGTACTGGAAACATTGTAGAAGCAGTCCGCCATATGAGAAAAGTGATGGGTGAAATCAGAATTATCCAAGGAATGCAGGAAGAAGAACTTTGGAAATATGCAAGAAACATTGATGCTCCAATTGAACTTGTAAAAGAAACTGCAGGGCTTGGAAAATTGCCTGTTGTAAACTTTGCAGCTGGAGGTATTGCAACTCCTGCAGATGCATCCCTTATGATGCAACTAGGATCTGATGGCATATTTGTAGGTTCAGGAATTTTTAAATCTAATAATCCTGAAGCATTTGCAAAGGCAATTGTTGAAGCAACAGCAAACTATGATAAACCTGATGTATTGGCTGAGGTGTCCAAAGGTTTAGGGGATGCTATGAAAGGATTGGATGTGTCAACTTTAACAGAAGCTAATAGAATGCAAGATCGGGGAATTTAATTTCCTCCTTTTTTTATTTTAAGAATATTTTGGTGTGAATATGGCTAAAATAGGAATCTTAAATTTGCAGGGTGCAGTTTCAGAACATTATGGCATGGCAAAAAAAGCTGTTAAAAAATTAGGTGTAGATGTCAAAGTAGAATCCGTAAGGTATGCAGAAGATGTCGAGGCTTGTGATGGAATAATAATCTCCGGTGGAGAAAGCACAGTAATTGGTAAACTCATTTGCAAAAGAGGAATTGATAAAGTAATTAAAGACAATAACATACCGGTATTTGGAACTTGCGCAGGAATGGTATTGCTAGGTAAAAAAACAGATTTTAATCAACCATTATTGGGATTGATGGATATTTCGGTGAAACGAAATAATTATGGAAGGCAAAAAGATTCATTTGAACAACTAATAGATATCTTAGGTCAAAAATTCTTAGGCGTATTTATAAGGGCACCTGCAATTGAATCCTATGATGAAACAAAAGATGATATTAAAGTGTTATCAGAGTATGATGGTGAGATAGTTGCAATTCAACAGGGGCACAATATTGCAATATCATTTCATCCGGAATTAACAGAAAATACTTTAATTCATGAATATTTCATTAAAGAAGTTTTAAATAAAATTAATTAAAATTGGTTTATACATTCTTCATTTCCAAATGGCAATTCATTAACATTCGGATATTTACGCAACATTAATGACTTGGATACATATCAAGGTTCAGAATATCAATTTATCGGCATTGATGAGCTGACACAACTGGAAAGATTCAAATATATCTATATGAGG
>NZ_JBGUPC010000051.1:0-36322 GCF_045130115.1 Methanobrevibacter sp. | reverse complement strand
CACCAACAAACCTAATAAACTTAAATTCAGAAGGTTTGAAGAACTCAGTCACAGTCACATTACCTAAAACACAGTCACCAGTGTTGGTAACAGTAATATTAAACGCAACAGTGTCGTTTACAATAACGAAATCTGTAATGTTTAAACTTACTTTTTCAACAGTCATGTTAGGTTTATAAGCGGTAGTGTTGTTACTTGCTGTGTCAGTTTGGTTTCCTGTTTCATTAGTAGTTAGATTAACTGTGTTGATTAAAGTACCGTTAACTAATGCCTTAAAGATAACAGTGAAGTTGACACATTCATTTGCAGCTAAACTACCTTTATATGTGAAAACATTACCATTTCTGGACCATTTATCCTGATCAGTGTAGTTAACAAACTGTAATTCAGTTGAATTGAAGATTTCAGTAACTGTAACATTATGTAAAGTAACATCATTTGTATTATTTACAACAATTACAAACTGAACTTCCTCTCCAACGTAAACAGTCTTGTTTACTGTCAACTTATCAATCAATTTAAGAACTTTAGTTTCATTCCTTGCTTGGAAAGTCTTGTTTCCTGTTTCATTAGTTGTCACATTAACTGTGTTGATTATGGTACCTGTAACTAGAGTTTTAAAGATAACTGTTAAATAAACGCTTTCATTAGTACTCAAGCTACCATTATATGTGAAAACATTACCATTTCTAGTCCATTGAGTATGGTTAATGTAGTCAACTAACTGCAATTGAGATGAATTGAAGATTTCAGTAACTGTAATGTTATGTAAAGTTTCATTAAATGTATTATTTAAAACTATTACAAACTGAACTTCCTCACCAAGGAAAACAGTACTGTTTAATGTAATCTTTTCAACCAACTCATGAGGTATGACTCTAAATGAGGAACGGTTTTCAATAGCAGTGTAATAGGTACTTTCCCTATAAATTGCCTCAACAGTATAATTTCCTTTTTTCAAGCCTTGAAGAAGCAATGTTGTAGCACCATAAATGTCAGTCTTATTAATTTCAGCATATGTGACATTTTTTACTACATTACCTCCTTCATCATAAACAATAATTCTGATAATTTGATTGTTTTCGAAAGGATATTGATAGATGTCCTCACCGTCATGGCTGTTTTCAGGTCCCATTACAGGGTTTATGTCTTCGGCTGGAGTATGCTTAATGATTTCAGTACCATTCACAGCATAGAATGGGTAGCTGATGTTGTTTACAGTAACATCACTTTCCTGATTATAAATTGCATTAGCAATGTTGTCTCCACCTTTATGATAAACGATGATTGTAATGTTTTCGCCCTCATAAATTGTTGCGATGTATTTAAAGTCTTCACAAGAACAGTTGCATTTACCTTCACTTGAACAATTTCCAGAGCAGCCACAGCCACATTCGCACTCATCATAACTGCTTGCACGGATGACATCAATCATTCCATTGGCCCGCATAGAATCTAACATTCTATTATGTACACTATTCATAGTGTTTTCACGATTCCGTGTATTATGACTTGAACAATTGCAGCTGCAATTGCAAACGCCTTTCACAGTACAGTTAGCTGTACTGTTCCACCTGTCATAATCAATGATTAACAGATAGGATTTAGCCTGATTGTCAAAGAAACTTGAATCATGAACCCTTAATGTGGAATCCTGTACATATATTGCAGAACCATTTGTAGCAGTGTTATATGTAAAGTTACCTTGAACATCAATGTTATCAGAGTATGAAATGTGAATTGCTCCACCTTCACCTCTGTCCCTGTCGATGTCTCCGGTAGCATGGTTGCTGTAGAATGTGGAATTTTTGATAATTAAATCGTTGGCATACATGATTTGAGCAAAACCACCATTTTCTGCAGTGTTGTTGAAAGCATAGATATCTTCCATGTAAAGATTTTCACCATAACATACCATTGCTCCACCAGTTTCATCTGCTAAATTGGATGAAATGTTGTTGTGGGTGAAATTGGTGTTTGCCCCTTGTATCGCCATAGCTCCTCCGGAACTGTACAGTGGAAATTCTTCACTGTTGTGAGCTTCGTTAAAGGTGATGTTGTTGTATGTGAATAAACTGTTATCACCATCAATAAAGATAGCACCACCCATATATGCTGAATTTCTGGAAATGTTGTTGCCTGTGAAGTTACTGTTACTTCCATCAATGGCTATTGCACCTCCTCCATTATCAGCAGTGTTGCCAACAAGAGTACAGTTTTTAACAACGTTGTCATCACCTGCAACATAGGTGGATCCACCTAGATAAGCATGGTTATTTACTGAAGTAACATTCTCAAAGACATTCTCGTTTCCTCTGATGTAAACAGCACCACCCTCTTTGGTAGCGTTACAGTTGGACAAGGTCACATTGACAAAAGTACAGTTGTCACCTGCAACGTCCAAACCACCACCACGAATATCAGCAGTATTGTTGTTCAAATCAGAATTTTTAACAATAATGTTGTTACCTTCGATAAATGAAGAACCACCACGTTCCGCATGGTTATGAATGGAAGTAACATTGTCGAATACTGTGTTGTTACCCTTAACGTAAACAGCACCACCGTCCTTAGCAGCGTTACAGTCGGACAAAGTCACGTTAACGAAAGTACAGTTGTTACCCGCAACATCCAAACCACCACCATTTATAGTAGCACTATTGTTGTTCAGGTTACAGTTCTTAACAACAACTTCATTTCCTGCAATGTATGATGAACCTCCTTCCTGAGCAGTGTTGTTAACGGAAGTAACATTGTCAAATACGGATTTATCACCTACAACATAAACAGCACCACCTAAAGTACCTGCTTCGTTGTTGGATAAACTTACATTGAGAATTTGACAACCTTCACCACCGCCAATGTTTAAAGCTCCACCTCTTAATGTTGCGGAGTTGTTGTCCAGGTTGGAATTTTGAACTGTTACATTACTACCACGAATAAATGTGGAACCTCCACGATAAGCGGAGTTGTTATTTGAGTGAACATTATCTACAAGGATATTGTTACCCACAATGTCAAATCCACCACCTAAACCGGAAGTCTCGTTTCTGCTTTCGTTGAAGATAGCTCTATTGTTATTAAGCTCTCCGTCTCTAACGATAATGTTGGTACCGTTAATGAATGCAGCACCACCACGTTCAGCAGTGTTGTTATCCGCAATGACATTTGTCAATGTAGTACCATTTGAATTAACGTAAATAGCACCACCCATTAGACCTGCCTTATTGTTGGATACACTTACATTTTCGATAGTACAGCCGTCACCTGCAATATTAATACCACCACCACGCAATGTAGCGGAGTTATTGTCCAGGTTACAGTTCTGAACGGTTACATTATCACCACGGATAAATGAAGAACCTCCACGATAAGCGGAGTTGTTGTTTGAGTGAACATTATCTACAAGGATTTTGTCACCTACAATGTCGAATGCACCACCTAAACCGGAAGCATCAGGATTGCTTTCGTTGAAGATAGCTTTATTGTTGTTCAATTCACCGCCTTTAACGATAATGTTGGTACCGTTAATGAATGCAGCACCACCACGTTCAGCAGTGTTATTGTCCGCAGTAATGTTGGTCAATGTAGTACCATTTGAATTAACGTAAATAGCACCACCCATAAGACCCGCTTTATTGTTGGACACGTCAACGTTTTCTATTGTACAGTTGTCTCCTGCAATATTTAAACCACCACCACGCAATGTAGCAGTGTTGTTGTCCAGGATACAATCTTTGATAACGGTATTGTCACCACGTACAAATGTTGATCCTCCACGATATGCTGTGTTGTTTACGGAAGTAACGTTGATGAATTTACAGTCATTACCGAATACGTCGATTGCACCACCGATACCTGAATTGTCAGGGTCGCTTTCATTGAAAATAGCTTGGTTATTACTGAATGTTGAATTTGAAACAGTAATGTTATTTCCTTCAATGAATACTGATCCTCCACGGGCAGCGGTGTTGTTGAGTGAGTCAATTTCATAAATGTTTAAATTATCGGTTTTGATGTATACTGCTCCACCTTCTCTGTCTGCATGGTTATTTGACACTTCAAGGTCATAGACTTTACAGTCATCACCAGCGATGTCGATTCCACCACCTCTACCAGAACCTTCAGTTCCATTATAAAGTGCTTTATTTCCATCTAAAGTACAGTTGTGAACTTCAGCGTTGTTTCCTTTAATAAAAGTAGAACCTCCTCTGGCAGCAGTGTTGTTGATGGATGTTACATTGGTAAATGTTGCATCATTACCTCTAACGTATACAGCACCTCCTTCGGCACCGGCATAATTATCGGATACATCAACATCGTATACAGTACAATTGTCACCTAAAATGTTTAGACCTCCACCACGGAGGGTAGCGTTGTTTCCGTCAAAAGTACAATTGTGAACAACAGTGTTGTTACCTTCAATAAAGGTTGATCCACCAAGATTTGCAGAGTTGTCGACAGAGTGAATATCATGAACATTTAAATCGTTGGATTTGATGTACATAGCTCCACCTTCACCATCTGCATGGTTTTCTGAAACATCCAGGTCATAGACCTGACAGTTTTCACCAGCGATGTCCAGTGCACCACCTCTACCGGAACCCTCAGTTCCATTGGACAGAGCTTTGTTTCCGTCCAGGGTACAGTTGTGAACCAGTGCGTTATCACCTTTAATAAATGTTGAACCTCCGCGAGAAGCGGTGTTGTTGACTGAGAAAACATCCTCAAAGGTTGCACCGTTACCCAATACGTAGACTGCACCACCGTCAGTGCCTGCCCTGTTGTTGGATACGTCAACATCATATACCTTACAATCGTTACCGAAAACGTTGATACCTCCACCACGCAAGTCCGCAGTGTTGTTTTCAAGTGTACAATTGTGAATTGTGATGTTGTTTCCTTGAACGAAGGTTGACCCACCTAATTGAGCTGTATTGTTGACTGAATTGATGTCGTAGATGTCAAGATTACTACTTCTGATGTAGACTGCTCCACCTTCTCCGTCAGCGTGGTTGTTGGACACTTCCAAGTCGTAAACCTTACAGTTTTGACCAGCAAGGTCCAATCCACCACCTCTACCGCTTAATCCGGTAGAAGAAGAATTGTAAGCATTGTTTCCAACTAAAGTACAGTTGTGTACATCTGCATTGTCACCGTCAACAAATGTGGAACCTCCTCTGTTAGCGGTGTTGTTGAATGAATATACCTCAACAAATGTTGCATCGTTACCTTTAACGTATACAGCTCCACCATCAGTTCCAGCACGGTTGTTTGACACGTCAACATCGGTTACAGTACAGTTGTTACCCATAATATTGATACCACCACCTCTCAGGGTAGCGTTATTGTTGTCCAGGGTACAATTAGTTACTACAGTGTTTTCACCTCTGATAAATGATGATCCACCAAGGGAAGCATTGTTGTTGTTTGAAGTGACGTTGATGAATTGACAGTTGTCCCCCAATACGTCAATAGCTCCACCTCTTCCGCTTTCTTCAGTGCCGTTATAAATAGCACTGTTATGGTTGAAAGTGGAATTGGTAACAAATGTATTTGAACCTTCAATGTAGGAGGAACCTCCTCTTGAAGCAGTGTTGTTGTTTGAAGTTACGTTGATAAATTTGGAATTGTCACCAATAACCCAAATAGCTCCACCATCAGTTCCCGCATTGTTGTTGGAGATTACTGAATCCTTGAATGTACTGTCACTACAGAAAATCGCAAGTCCTCCACCTTCAGAAGAAGCGTTGTTGTTGACAAATGTACAGTTGTCCACATAGGTAATGTTCATCTTATAATAGTCAACAGCTCCTCCCCTGTCAGCGGTGTTGTTGATACATATACAATTATACATGTCAACTTCCTGAATTTCGAAAATGTGAATAGCACCACCTTGCGCTCGGTCATCACTACGTTGACCTTTTGCGTCGTTGTTGGTGAAATTTGAATTTACAAATTCAAGTACAAGACCATAAGCAAGACTTCTATCGGTTGCTACATCAATAGCTCCACCGTTACCGTCAGTAGCAGTGTTGCTGTCAAATTCTGAATCATATATGTTGAATGGTCCTCTTAAAGCACCACCATAAGGAGCGTGATTTCCATAAAATGTTGAATTTTTAACATCCATGACGGAATTACAGGACCAAACAGCTCCAGCACCATGGTTGATTTCATTGGTTTCACCATAAGCGGAGTTATTGATAAATGTTGAGTTTTCTATAACCCAATTGTGTCCTCTTTGATTCCTGATAGCTCCACCACTCACTTCACCGGTGTTGTTGATGAATGTCACATTACTGATTATTCCATTATCTGCATTTTCACCAATGTAAATAGCACCACCGTGTTCTGCGGAGTGACCATTAATTAAAGTCATATCCCGCAAGACAACATTATTGACATTTCCATTAATAGTGAATATACTTGATTTGTTTTGAGCATCCAAAACAGCACCATTCACACCAATGATTGATAATGGTTTATCAATCACCATTGTTCCTGAAATGTCATTGTAGTAGACATCATCCACCAGATAAAGTGTATCTCCAGGACTTGCCGCATCAATTGCAGCCTGAATGCCTGAAAAGTTGCCAGAAACTAAAGTGTATAACTTACCCCTTTTCATTAGGGACGGATTGTCCTGAGGATAAGTGGCATAAGTATAGTCCCCAAACGGAAGGTATGAATAATCATAGATGACCTGACCGTTTTCATCCGTCAGTGCTGTAGTGTTATTCACCAAGTTACCGTTGGAATCATAGATTTCAACAGTGACATTCTTATTTGCCAAAGGAAATATAGTGCCTTCAGATGCATTGATTGGAGTTTTGGTTTTACCATCCCAGTAATACAAATTCTCTTTTTCAATGCTGCCAGCAATGGCATTTCCCAAATCTACAGACAAAGTTATTGTTAATTGATTATTTCCTCCAACAACGGTCAAATCAGATGTTCCACCAAAGCTAGATTCTTCAATAAGTCCATTAGCACCATTGCTGTAAATATCGTTACCATTACGTTGAGCAGCATTATCTTCAAACATACATTCGTTTACAGTTAATCCTGCTGCAGTGGCATAAATGGCTCCACCATCCTCATTTTGAGCATGGTTCTGTGTGAAGTTACAATTTTCAATTTTGGCATTAGTTCCAGCAGCGTTAATTGCGCCTCCGCGAGCTGCTGTATTGCTGTCAAAATTACAGTTAGTGATTTGGGTATTTTCACCATTAGTACTAATTGCTCCTCCATTACTCCATCCATTTACAACATTGTTAGTGAAGTTTGAATCGGTGATAACTACATTATTACAGTTATTTCCTATGTTAATGGCAGCACCATTTTGATCACTCACATGACCATTAATAAAATTGATATTTGTCAAATTCACATCACCACTGGTAATGGAAAATATTCTAGAATATTCTTCTGCATCCAGAACAGTGCCATCAGCACCTACAATTGTTATAGGTTTATTGATGACCATATTTCGACGAATATCATTAGTATAAGTGACATTTCTCAGATAAACAGTTCCTCCTGATGGTGTATCAGCGATTGCACTTTCTATATCAGAGAATCTGTTTCCGGAAACAATGTTGTATAAATAGCCTTCATCCATTACAGTCTTATCATTTGTGTAATATGCCTTATAGGTATACTCTCCAAAAGGAATTTGGCTGTAATCATATGTGATTTGGCCATTTCCATCAGTTAACCCAGTGTAATTGTCAAATAAATTATTATTAGGGTCATATACTTCAACAGTGATATTTGAATTGGGTACAATAAATTTAGTTCCATCAGTCATGACAACGGGAACTTTGGATTCACCATCCCAATAGCTTAAATCATTTAATTCAGCATCTCCATATATAGAGTTGCCAAAATCTCCATTCAAAGTAAAGATTAAAGAATTGGCATCTCTGGAAACACTCAAATCACAAGTTTCTTCGAAACAGGAATCTGAAACTTTCGCATTTTCTCCATCAGAATAAATCGCACTACCCTGATTTGCAGTATTGCCTATGAATGTTACATTATTGATTTCATCATCATAACAATCCGATAGGATACTTATTGCTCCACCAAAGTTAGCAGTGTTATCAGTCATTTCACAATTGGAAATTGTAATGCTATCATGAGCGACATATACAGCACCACCATGGTTACTAGCTGAGTTTTGTGTAAAATTACACCCATCAACTGTTGAACCAAATCCTTCCAAAGTTATAGCACCACCACTATTTGCACTATTACTTTCAAAATTACAGTTAATGATTTGGGTGTTTGTTCCTTGTGAGTAAATTGCTCCACCCTCAGCATTTCCAGTAATTCGATTGTTTGTGAAGTTTGAGCCACTTATGATTATATTATCACAGCCTTGACCAATGTTGATAGCAGCACCATTCACATGTTCTAGCCTACCGTTAATGAAGGTAATGTTTGCTAATTCGACATTGCTAACACCATCATTAATGTTGAATATTCTAGAATAACTCTGTGCATCCAGAACAGTGCCATCCATACCAACGATTGTAATTGGCTTGTTGATAACCATATTAGCATGCATATCATTGGTATAAGTAATGCCTTTGAGATAAACTGTTTCTCCTGCAGGTGTTGCATCTATTGCATTTTGAATATCAGTGAATGTGTTTCCAGTTACAAAATTATATAATGGACCCTCATTCACTAAAGACTCATCATCTGTAGGATATGCCTTATAAGTATAATCCCCGAATGGGATATTACTGTAATCATAAGTAATTTGACCGTTTCCATCGGTTGAATCAGAATAACTTTCCACTAAAGTTCCTTGGGAATCACTGACTTCAACAGTAATCTCTTTATCAATTACGTTGAAATTTGTTCCGCTAGTGATTGCTACTTGAGATTTTGTTACACCATCCCAGTAATACAGATTGTTTAATTGAGCACTACCAGAAATAGCATTTCCAAAATTACCGGTTAGAGTAAATATTAATGAATCGCCTTCATGGGAACCACTTAAATCAAGTGATCCGCTGAAACTTGATTCTTCAATGACTCCATTAGCACCATTGCTGTAAATGTCATTACCGCTTCCAGGTGCAGTATTGTCATCAAAAATACATTCATTAACAGTTAAACCAGCACCAGTTGAATAAATAGCACCACCATTTGCATTTAGAACAGAATTTTCAGTGAAATTACAGTTCACAATTTGAGTGCCTTGAGCAGGGTTATATATTGCTCCACCATTGCTTTGAGCGGTGTTTCTTTCAAATTTAGAATTTGAAACTTGTGAATTAGAACCTTCTATTCTTAATGCACAACCAGCATTCCATTGTGTGACCCTATTATTTGTAAAATTAACATTATTTACATTAGAAGTTCCTCTAAGTTCAACAATAGCAACAGATCCACTATTGTAATTTTCTACAATGGAATTGCTAATTTTAACATCAGAAGCTGAATAAATAGCTCCAAATGAACCTCCGTTAAAATTACAATCATTAATTTCACCATTAGATCCTTCTAAATAGACATCACCAATATTTTGACCCCAATCTCCACGATTATTGCTAAAATTACAATTATCGATTTTAAGATTTGAAGCAGATGATTGACTATGTATTGCACCACCTCTTGTACCAGTACAGCTATCAAATGTAGAATATGATATGGTACAATCTGAAGCTTGCACTTCAATTGCACCTGAGGTCTGGTCGTTACCATGATTACCATTAATAAAATTAATATTTGTTAATGTAATCCCTGAGGCACTAAGTGTGAAAATCGCATGACCATTTCCATTTCCATTTAAAGTGGAAACAGCATTAGGATCGCCACTTGTTCCACCGTTAATAATTACATTTTTATTAACGTTTATTGTGAAACCTGATGCAGTGAAAGTATTTCCTCCTAGATATATTGTCTCCCCTTCAGATGCAGCATCAATAGCATTTTGGATATCCTGGAATGTTGAACCAGTTACATCTATATCAGTTAGAATGTCCCCCTCATTTGCGGCCTGCAGATTATCTTCCGCATGACCACTCGATTGCAGGTTCGTTATTGATTCTCCCGTATCAGTTACTGTAATATTATTCGTTGCTGAATCTTCCGATGCGCAAACTACTCCCACTAAAGATACGAACAAGAATAATATCAAAATAAATACAATAGTATTTTTAATCTTGATATTATCTCCTCCATTTGAATACAATTTTTTACTTACCCGTATAATAAATCAGATTTATCATACCAATTTAATCACAATTTATGATTAAATCATAAAAGAGCGCCTAAGATATCATTCCAAAGATTAAACATCAAATGAAAATGAAAAAATAGAACACTCTTTTACGAACTATATTTTAGTATATGAAAGTATATAAAGTTTTTATTATAATGCAAAATTGTAGATTAAATGTTAAAAAAATATTACAATCAAATAAAGTTTAAAAAATGTTTAAAGAAATCAGAAATATGCTGAAAAAAATAATAAAAAATAGTTAAAGGGAGAATTTACAATTCTCCATTGGCTCTTCTCTCATCCAAAAGTTTAAGTCCCAAGTCACCTAACTTGTACTTCTGAATCTTACCGCTTGTGGTGAGAGGGAACTCATCGACGAAGAACACGTATTTAGGCACTTTGTATCTTGCAATGGAACCGATGCAGAAGTCACGGATATCAGCTTCGGTGACATCGTCAAACCCGTCCTCCTTGATGATGAATGCGCCTACGATTTCACCGTACTTTTCATCAGGGATTCCTGCAACCTGCACGTCCTGTACGCATTCATGGGTGAAGAGGAATTCCTCGATTTCACGCGGATAGATGTTTTCTCCACCACGGATGATCATGTCCTTGATACGGCCCACAATGGAGTAGTAACCTTCCTCATCGACTGTCGCAAGGTCTCCTGAGTGAAGCCATCCGTCAGGCTCGATTGTCTCTGCAGTCTTTTCAGGCATGTTGTAGTATCCCTTCATGACATTGAATCCCCTGCACATTATCTCACCAGTTTCGCCGGGACCAAGTTCCTCACCGGTTTCGGGATCAACGATTTTGACCTCAATATTAGGGAACTTGCGGCCAACGGTGTTGATTTTCTTCTCGAATGAATCGGCAGCGTTGGTCTGTGTGAAACCCGGTGCGGCTTCGGTAAGACCGTATACACTTGTAATCTCCTTCATGTTCATCTTTTCGATTGCATCCTTCATGGTTTCAACAGGACAGGTGGAACCTGCCATGATTCCTGTTCTCAGTGAGCTCATGTCAAACATCTCAAACATAGGATGGTTCATCATTCCGATAAACATTGTCGGAACACCATAGATTGAGGTACATTTCTCTTTTTGAATTGAGGATATCGCAAGCAATGGGTCGTATTCCTCAAGAACAACCATGGTTGAGCCGTGGGTGATAACCGCCATCACACCTAAAACTGTACCGAAACAGTGGAACAGCGGCACCTGCAGGAGCAGCCTGTCCTTGGCGGTGTAGTTCATGTTTTCTCCGATGTAGTAACCGTCGTTTACGATGTTGCGGCTGGTTAGCATTACTCCTTTTGGAAAACCTTCGGTTCCTGATGTGTACTGCATGTTGATTACGTCATGCTGTGTAACGGAATCCTTGATTCTCTGGTATTCCTCATCGTCGTAGTTCATACCAAGGAGAATAAGCTCATTGGTATTGTACATTCCCCGATGCTTTTCCTGGCCGACATGGAAAATGAACTTCAATCTAGGGAATCTTTCAGCAACAAGATGGCCCCTTGCGCAGCTTTTAAGTTCTGGAACAAGCTCATTTATGATATCAAAATAGCTGGTGTCCCTGAACCCGTCAGTCATTGCCAATGCCTTCATGTCTGATTGCTTAAGCACATATTCCAGCTCATGGGACTGGTATGCTGTGTTGACTGTCACTATTGTCGCACCGATCTTTGCGGTTGCAAACATGTAGGTAAGCCATTCGGGAACATTCTTTGCCCAAATGCCCACATGGTCTCCCTTTTCAATTCCAATAGCCAGCATTCCCTTTGCCAGGTTATCAATTCTTTCATCAAATTCCTTGTATGTAAATCTTAAGTTTCTGTCCGGATAAACGATAAATTCATGGTCAGGCTGTTTTTCAACCATTGATTCGAAAAACTTTCCTAATGGAAGTTCTGTAAATAATTCACTCATAATAATTAACTCCTTAATTTTTTTAATTCAACAAATTTTGGCTCAAATAATAGTTTTGCAAATGCAACAATCCCAAATCACGAGTGAAAAATTTAATTACAGCATTGTCCTTTGTCATTTGTGATATTTCAAACATATTATCAAGCCCTCAATTATATTTAGTATGGAGTGTAGAGCACAGCAAGTATCTTTGCCTTGTCGTTGCCGCTAGCGTGCAGGTGGTGAGGCACTACTGAGTCATAGAATATTGTGTCGCCTTCCCCTATAGTGAATGTGTCCTTTCCATAGATTACTTCGATTTCGCCTTCTAAAACATAGATGAACTCTTCTCCTTCGTGAGATGAAAGTTCCTTTTCGCCTTCCTCAAACTCGATGTCGATTAAGAAAGGATCTATGTTTCTGTCAATCTTACCTGCGCCCAGTGAGTGGAACTCAAGGTTGGTTGCGTTGGTCACGTCTTCCCTTCCGGAGAAATAAAGTGAGTTTTCGGTTACGCCACCTCTTGTAATTACCGGTCCGAGTTCCGGAGTGTCATCCAGGAATGTGCCCAGCCTTACGCCTAATGCCCTTGCCATTTTTGTTAATGGGGTGAGGGACGGAATAACTTCTCCAGCTTCCATAGCCTGTAATACTTCAAGCTTTACGCCGCTTCTCTCGGCCAGGTCTTCAATTGACATGTCTTGTCTTTCTCTAATGTCTTTTATCTTTTTTGCAAAGTCTTCGTTTGTCATATTTTTCACTCAATTTTGAATTGTCACTTAAAAGATTTAAGTATTAATAACTATATTTTATAATATATTTAAAAGTATCCTAAAATTGGGAGTTTATTTAATTTTATGGAGATTAATTTGAAAAAAGTTATTGTTCATTCAAAAAAAATCATTGGATTTATGGGGAAAAATTGTTCTTGTCCCATGAAACTGCAGCGAAAAATGCATAATATTTTAATTTGAAAGTTTTAATATTGTAAAATTGCATTAAATCAGTGAAATTAGCCTAAAAACAAAGAAAAATAATAAATACTTCGAGTACAAACACTATAACGTAAAGAATTTTCCCCTTTCTTTACGATAAATTATGAGAAACATATTAGTTATGAGACAACTAAAATTGGCGGATAAGGTTGGAGCAATCCGGCCTTATTCTTTTTTTTTGATTAAGGGCTTTTTCACCAAAAAATTATTAATTGTAAAATTAAAAAATTATATACAAGGTGAAACATTGAAAAGAAGAACAAAAGTCATTCTAATTTTTTTAATTTTATTGGCTCTTGGTGCCGCAATGGCTTATGAAGAATACCATGACAAGTATGCTCCATACAAGGTACTTGCAAACAACGATTTAGGAACTGTTGAAAGACTTATTTACGGATGTGAAACCTCCGAAGAGACAATTGCACTAATTACAGGGATTCATCCAAGAGAAAAACTTTCAATAGACCCTGAAATTCAGGCGGCCATGGAATATGCCAACGGCCATTCCGAAGTCAATATCATACACTACCAGGTTAATGTGACAAAAGACGCCAATGACTACGACAAGGGAAGGGCCAATGGAGAAAAGCTTGTTCATGACTATGTGAATCCGGATGTGACAAAATCAGGTGCAAACTGCGTAATCATCAGCCATTCACATATGGAGGACTATGGCGAGGGATACTATCTTGCCACTCCAGAAATGGATGATGCCTCAGTGGAAATAGCCAAAAAAATCCATGCAACAAGCGACTTCGGATATTATCCGAAAACCGGCAAGGAGTCATACAATTCAACCTCAGCAAAGCTTGTCTCATGCCCGATTGCAAAGGCAGGATATCCGACATTCGTATATGAGATTCCCGAAAACATAACCGCACAGAATTCAACCGACTGGACAAAGGATCTCTTCGGCCTGATGGTAAGATATACAAGCTGATATTTTACCTGATTATTCCTGCTGCTTGCTGCTGTATTCAAGTAGCCTTCCGACATGGCGAGTTTCAAAGAACATGTCTTTTTTAGCCATGACTATGATAACTGTAACCAACGTTATCATTATTGTCTCCAGGCATTTTGTCTCTGGAGTCAACGCTATTTTCTCCTGCATGAAATTGACGAAGAAATGGAATATCATGCAAGCCAATATCGAACGGTCACTTTCAAGATAGACCCATGTAATGACAAATCCCATAGGGATTCCGCTCACGAAAAAATTTATCACATAAAGAGGATTCACCATAAGGCCCGCCTGATAGGTTCCCGGGATAAATATTAAAGGAAAATGCCATAAAGACCACAGCACTCCAAAAATCATGGATTCCCAAAACCAGTTCATATAGTTGCCGATTGAATCCTCACAGTATCCTTTCCATCCCACCTCTTCAATTATCGAAGCAATTGTAATGGTGATGAATGCTCCCGCTATTCCGACACCGGTAAAAGAGAAGTTTTCAGTGAGGGAAAACTGGTTAATTGACTGTCCGAAGAGAAGGGACAGCAAAATGGAACAGGCTATTATAATCGCAAATACAATCACGGCCCAAACTACGTTCAGCCATTTTACTTTGTAAAAGCCGACAATCTTATTCTTGAAGTCCCGCTTAAGTAGATCTGATCCTGAAGCCATGATGAAAACTGTAGACACAATAGCCGGTGCCATAAGGCCTATCAGCATGAGCAATGGACTGATGCTTTCCGGCAAAAAGATTGCAGGAATCCAAAATATCCATGTGAAAACATATGCCAGAGCAAAAAACAGAACCGGTTTATATTTGTATTGTCCAGTACTGCTCACTCGACAGCCTCCATATCGTTTTTATCAATCAGACCGTAAATGAAACTCATTGTTCCCTTTTGCGCCCCAAGAAGCTTTTCAGTCATTTCTATAAAGACGGAAATATCCTTTTCACTAAAAGTGCCTTCATTAAACGTGCCATCGCTGATGATTAGGAGCATCCTAACACGTTCAGGAATATTGTCACATTCAAAGATGCCTTCCTCTACTCCCTCCTCTATAACTTCAGATAAAAGTGGAGTGAGAACATCAATCAATTTTTTTCTGACTTTATGGTGCATCAACACATTTTCCGGCTGGAAAAGAGCGTTCTTTATGGGCTGTTCTGCTTCGCTAGGTTTTACTGATGCGAGTATCATGACTATTTTCTGCGGTACTGAAACATCCATTGTGATAACCTGCTCTGCCATTTCTTTCTCACTGTCAATCATCATGCCTATGACCTCTTCGAGCATCTGCTCCTTACTTTGGAAATGGTAGTAGTATGTGCCTTTAGCTATCTGCGCTTTTTCTATGATTTCGTCAACGCTGGTATTCTCATATCCCTGTGTGAGAAACATGTCATAAGCTATCTTCAACAACTCTTTTTTCCTTTTTTCTCCTTTTTTCATAATTTCCTCCATAAATAAACTATAAATTGGTTTTTATATTACAATTAACCTCATTTCCTTCACTATTATTTTTCGACTATTAGTCGGTTTTTAATTATAATTTGAAAATTATAGTATATAAATATTTTCGCCAAGATTAGTAAGGATTAAAAATTGAGTAATATAAATAATACAATATGGATTTAGAAGAATTTTTAGAACATGTAAATAGTGGAAAAACAATTCATTTCCCCTCAGAAGCCCAGGAATTATGTGATGAATTCCTCAGGGAAGCTACAAGAATCAAGATGAAGCTGAACTGTGAGTACCACACTGAAGAGGAGATCAGGCAGATAATGGCCGAGCTGACCGGACAGGAAGTTAACGAAACATTGAATCTCATTCCCCCATTCCATACAGATTGCGGAAAAAACATACATATCGGCGAAAACGTATTCATCAATTCCAACTGCACCATGCAGGACCAGGGCGGAATATACATCGGCAATGACGTTTTGATTGGTCATAACGTTTGCCTTTTAACATTGAATCATGATTTTGACATTGAAAAAAGAGCTGAACTGCATCCAAGCCCTATACATATCAAGAACAAGGTCTGGATAGGCTCAAATGCCACAATCTTACCTGGAGTAACAATTGGCGAAGGTGCCATCGTTGCAGCTGGAGCAGTTGTCACCAAAGACGTTGATGCCAAAAGCATAGTTGGCGGAGTACCTGCGAAACTCATCAAAAAAATTGAATAGCAAAACCGACTCCCATCACCTGCAATATAATTAAAAAGAGATTCGATTAAATTAATGTTCGAAGTATTTCTATGAAAATAATGAAATTCATCTGCTGAATTTTAAAAAGAAAGTTGAAACATCAATAGTTTTAACAGGTCAATCTATATCAAAAAATAAAAAAAGTAGAAGATTTATTTTTTAAATCTTCTAATAGGTATCAATATCAGGGCTAACAACAAAGCCGTTAATGGATTTCCAGTAGCTTTCTCATCTACATGAGGTTTTGGAACTGTCTTTTGCTCATCATCAACCTCTTTGGATTTTTTAGTCACATTCTCTTTCTTAGGTGTTACCTTCTTGAGAGAATAATTTGTTTCAATTGTGTTGTTTGTATCGGGTTCAGGAATGTTTGGAGCTTTATTACCTGCAACCTCAGTTGTGTTTGTAGAATTTGAAAGAGTGGTATCGTTGAAACCTGCAGTAACAGTATTTGAAAAGTTTCCAGCTTCAGTGGCTCTAAATATGACTCTGAAACTAGCCGAATCATCCACTTCAAGAACTTCGGATAAGGTAAACACATGCTTACCATCTTCATTTACGCTATGCTTCCAGGTTCCCACCTTGGAAACATAATCCAAATAAACTAGTCCTGAGTCAAATTCACTTTCACAGACGAAAACGTTATCCAAATTCACATCACCTGTATTAATAACGACTATATCAAACATCACCTGATCTCCAACATTAACGTTTGGAGTTACTGTATTCTTTTGAACGGTCATGTTCGGATTTTCAGCTTCAAATCCTGCAGCACTGTTGGTAACATTCTTATCACCTAAACCGGAGACTGCATTGTTAAGCAGCAAACCCTCCAATGTGACACCGAATGTCAGGATAATGGATGCTGATTGGCCAGGTTCCAGAACATCCAGATACCAGCGGTGCATCTGCTCATTGTAGGTCCAGTTTCCGATTTCTGATCTCCATGACTGATAGACCAGACCGTCGGAATGTTCCTTATCCTCAACCCAGTTGTCATATACCGGAAGGTTGCCCTTGTTGTTGATAACAAGCCTGTAGTCAACTGTATCTCCAATGTAAACGGTCTTGTTGAGTATGGCCTCCTTAGTGAAAACCTCATCAATCTCTTCCCCGTATGCAAACTTGAAAAGGAACAGGTTTTGCTGGGAAGACGGTGTGACCATTGAAGTGAAGTTGATGTACATCAATGTTCCATTTGGAAGCACTTTACATGCATTTAGGCTAGGAACCCTGAATCCGGAATCATACAGTTCAATTACACTTTTGACAATAGGGTCGTTTGAATTCCAATACTCCCTATCAGTAAATGCCCAGACATAATTGTGGAAACCAGTCCTTTTCAGGTCATCAAAGTTATCAAGGAACCTGTAAATCAAAATTTTCAGATACTCCTTGACAGGCTTGCCGTTGATGGCGTTC
This sequence comes from Methanobrevibacter sp., assembly GCF_045130115.1. Lineage (GTDB taxonomy): Archaea > Methanobacteriota > Methanobacteria > Methanobacteriales > Methanobacteriaceae > Methanocatella. The sequence continues at coordinate 18,573 of NZ_JBGUPC010000051.1, read as the reverse complement.
TTGATGAGATCTATAGAATCGTCATACACCCCGGTATATGGATTGCGGTTGTACAATTCAGAACAGAATCCATAATATCCGCTTTTTGTTTCCAGCATATGCTGAACATCATGAGAGCCTGTAATTTCAACACCCTGTGTTTCAGGGTTGTAAACATCATCATCCCCCGTATTGTTTTTCAATTCTGAGTGGTAGGCAATGTAGATGGAATCTGCCCTAGTTGCCGTATTATCGGCGAAAATTGAATTTGAGATATCAGATGCGTATGAATATATGGCTCCACCGAATGATGCATTGTTATCAAAGAATCTTGAATTTGTAATTGTGGAATAACCGATACTTGCAGCACCACCATAGTTGTTTGCGGAGTTGTTTACAAATTCACAGTTGTTTATTTTAAAGCGGGATATGGCATCGATTGCCCCTCCACCATAGATAGCATGATTGTTTGTGAATTTTGAATCATATAAGCTGGAGGCCGCTGATTGGACATAAGTCTGATGAGCGGTATCATATGCAAGATATGCTCCTCCACCCATGTGAGCAGAGTTGTTATTGAACGTCAGATTGTATAATACGCCATTTTGTGCATTGAAGAATAATCCTCCTCCGTAAGTGGAAGCGGTATTGTTTTCAAAAACTGTATTGAAAACATCCCAATAATGGCCTAAAATAGATGCTCCACCACCATGAGCATTTGTAGCGGAGTTATTGATAAATCTGCAGTTTTTCAAATCTCCATAAAATCCCCCACAGTAAAGCGCACCACCACCTGTTCTGGTTTGGACATTGTTTGTGAAGTTACATCCATCAATTGTAGTGCCAACACCAAATATATATACCGTTCCACCATCCTTATAAGGATTATCTGGATTTGGAGCAGTGCTGGCATAGTTATGGTCAAACAATGAATTGATTATCTTTCCATAATTTCCATATAAATATATTGCCGCACCCACCTCATGATTAGCCACGTTATTTATAAATTTACAATCCTGAACAGTAGGACGATTTCCCTGCAAATAAAGGGCTGTGGCACCGCTACCGACAAGGTCCTTAAATGTGGAATTGATTACCTTAAAGTTAGATCCGGTAACATAAATCCCAACCCCAACATCACCGTTGGCATGGGTGAAAGTAATATTGTTTAAGAGTACATTGGATCCGGAAACGCTGAAGATTCTAGATCCGCCATTAGCATCAATAGTATGACCGTTACCATTAATAGTAATCTTTTTGTTAATACTGATTCCATTATAATAGCCGCTAGTGCGCGTATAATTCTTATTTAAGGTAATAGTGCTTTCAGCAGGAGCATCAGAAATTAATTTAGCCAATTCAGAGAAAGTTCCAACTGAATCATCTGATAAAACTTCTGAAGTTCCTTCCTGGCCCAAAACTGGAGATTCAACATCAACGGCCTCTTCGGTATCGGCAGCCTCATCAATGTCTTCTGAAGTAATGTTTTCCTGAGCGCAGACCGCCCCTATTGAGATGAACAATACCAATAACGCAATTATCAATAGCTTCGTCTTTTTAATCACTTGTTTTTCACCTCCTTTTCAGTTTATAACTATACTCAAGACAAAAAACATATAGTATCGTTATGTTTGTTTTACATGATATATAAAGTTTAAAGTTTACAGATTGATTGAAAAAAAATAAAAATGGTCTTAATTATTCAAATTTTCATATTAATAATGAATAAACTTAATATAATATCATAAAAAATAGAAAATATTTAAAATAAAATAAAAAAAAGTAGAAGATTTATTTTTTAAATCTTCTAATAGGTATCAATATCATGGCTAACAGTAAAGCCACTATTGGATTTCCAGTAGCTTTCTCATCCACATTATGTTTTGAAACTGCTTTTTGATTATCCTCAACAACAGTGCTTTCATGGATTTCAGAGTCCTTCTTATCATCAGTAGTTTCATCGTGAGTTTCCTCATCGGTTTCCTCAGGAGATCCCACAGGAGTTTCCTCAGGAGATTCATCAGGAGTGTCCTCAATAGTTTCCTCCTCTGTTTCATTGTTTTCATTACCGGAAGCTGTTGGAGTCACATTGCCTATAACATCAGTTGTATTTGTAGAATTTGAAAGAGTGGTATTGTTATAACCTGATGTAACAGTGTTTGAAAAGTTTCCAACATTAGTGGTTGTAAATATGACTCTGAAACTAGCTGAATCATCCACTTCAAGAACTTCAGACAGGGTAAACACATGCTTACCGTCTTCATTTACGCTATGCTTCCAGGTTCCCACCTCTGAAACGAAGTCAACATAATCAAGCCCTGAATCGTATTCGCTTTCACAGACGAAAACGTTATCCAAATCCACATCACCTGTGTTTGTGACAACTATTTCAAATTCTGCCAGATCGCCAACATTTACCTGCGGAGTCAATGTTTTCTTTTCAACTGTCATATTTTTGACGTATGCTGTGAAACCGTCACCGCTTGTTGAAACATTGACCACACCCAGACCTGAGGTTGCGTTATTGTAGAGCAAACCTTCCAAGGTCACACCGAATGTTAAGATAATTGACGCTGATTGACCAGGTTCAAGAACATCCAAAGTCCAGCGGCCGGTCTCTTCATTGTAAGTCCAGTTTCCGACTTCAGATCTCCAGGTTTTATATACCAGACCCTCTGAATAATCCTTATCCTCAACCCAGTTTCCATAAACCGGAGATGAACCCTTATTGTTGATTACAATCCTGTATTCAACAGTATCACCAAGATAAACTGTTTTGTTTATCAATGCCTCCTTGGTCAAGGTTTCATTGAGGACGTCCTCATAGGAAAACTTGAAAAGGAACAGGTTCTGCTCACCTGCCGGTGTAACCAATGATGAGAAATTGAAATACATGAGAGTGCCGTTTGAAAGCACTTTGCATCCGTTTTCGGTGGATACTCTGAGTCCTGAATCGTATAACCTTATTACTTCACGTACAACAGGGTCGTCTGAATTCCAATATTCCCCGTCAGTGAATGCCCATACATAATTGGAGAAGTCATAATCATGCAAATCCTCGAAATTGTCAACATAATAGTATATCAGGATTTTAAGATAATCTCCAATAGACTGATGGTTGATTGAATTTTTAAGTTTCTCCATAGAACCGTCATAGACCCCATTATATGGACTTAAGTTATATTTTTCTGAACAGTATGCGAAATAGCCTTGGTCTGTTTCCATCAATCCGCGAATATTGTGTTGATTACCTACCACATTGCCAGGGAAGTCATCGTCATATAGGAATACATCGTCATCTGATACATCATTGCCCCTAAGACTTGATGAATTCAGAATATAGATTGCATTTCCGATTTGTGCTGAATTGTCAGCGAATGTTGAGTTAATGATATCTGAATCATGGATATATGCAGCCCCACCAAATATGGCGCTGTTGTTCTCAAGAGTGGAATTGATCATACTCGCATGGGTCAAGCTAACTGCACCACCATAATTTCCTGCAGTATTATCTTTGAATTCTGAATTTTCAATTGTTGCATGTGATGTTGCAGTGACACCAGCACCTCCATAACGGGCGGTGTTGTTGTAGAACCTTGAATCTCTGATGTGTCCGTTGGAATAACTGTTCGGATTAGTATCTGAGTAAACCATATACACTCCCGCACCTGATGCTGCATAACAGTTGACAAATGTGGAATTGTTTATCTCGCATCCTCTGCCTGAGGTTGTATAGACTCCTCCACCGAGGTGATTACATTTATTGGAATCAAAGTAACAGTCATTGACTTTAGCATTTGGAACACCCATCAATGCAAGAGCACCACCTGCATACTCCGCTTGATTATTTTCAAAGGTAACGTTTTCATATAAATCATAGTAACCGTCTGAGTATATTGCACCTCCTGTAGGGCCTGTTACTCTATTTGACGTAAATTTACTGTTCTTAACAGTTGAATAATAGTTCCAATAGAAATATATCGCACCTCCGTAAGCTTCAGCCTCATTCTCCTCAAAAGTCGAATGAACTACTGTTGTATAGGAAGCTCCTGAAAAAATTGAACCACCATATGTACCTGAATTATTGACAAATGAAGCGTTGTTGATTTTTAATCTAGCTCCCCCTACATATAATGCTCCACCACTTGCACGGCCTTTATTAGAATCAAAAACGGTATTGTTTATCAATCCATCAGCCCCAGAAAAGTAAACTGCACCACCATGCCCTCGGTTGGTAGTCCAGGCATCATTTGAAGTGAAACGGGAATTATCTATTACACTTCCCTTACCTCTGACAAGCACCGCACCGCCTGAAGTGTCTGCATGATTGTCATTGAAGTTACAATTGGTTATTTTAGTATAATCTGCATTGCTTAAAACAGCTCCTCCAGAACCTGCAGAACAATTTGAGAAATTACAGTTGTTTATTGTAAAGTTTTCGAATTCATTTGCTCCAATTGCTCCAGCTGATGATGCCTTTCCATTGATGAAATTAATGTTGTTCAAAATAACGTTGGATGAATTGACGATAAATATTCTGACAGATTTTGAAGCGTCAATAGTGTGGCCATTACCATTAATAGTTATAGGTCTGTCAATGACAATTCCACCCTTAGCAACAGAATCCGCAGGAGAATACTTATAGTCTGCATTTAATTCAATAACATCATCAGTACCATTAATCAATTCGGACAAATCATCAAAGGTTCTAGTTTCAGGATCAGCAGCTATGGCATCATTTACAGCATCATCAACACTTAAGGCGTCACCCTCAGTAGCATTTTCATTTGCACAGACTGTAGCCATTGACATCAAAACTAAAAACATGGATAATATTATCAAAGTCGTCGCTTTTTTCACTCGTTTTCACCCCCTTTTAGATTTGTAAACTATACACGACAAAAATATAGTACATATATTTATGTATAATATGCATATATAAACTTTACATTTTTAGTGCATATCCACAAATACTTGAATATGCCCTCAACTTAATTTTTAAAAAGCAAGATACATTCATGAAAAATAAGAATAACTGAATATTTAAAATATCGATGATTAATTAAAAATATATATTATGCGAAACATAGTTAAATATAATTTAAAAAGGACTGTTTTATTATGTTATCAATTAATCAATGTTATCTGGATTTTGTCGATAAAATCCTAAAGACCGGAAAGGAAACATATAAGGACTCCAATCATCACTTGTTGGAAAGCCTTGGAAATTTCTATATAATCGACGACCCCCTCAACCTAAAGTTCAGGGCAAAATACCAAAACTACACTACAGACATGATGTTGGCAGATATCAAGGCAGGCAAATTTGATATGGAAGGAAACCCAATCAAAAGCGATGCTTTATACAACTATGTGCAATCTGTGGATGACCCTGCAATCATCAACAACACCCAAGGATTCGTTTATACCTATCCTAATCGTATCTTTGCCCATTTTGATGTTGACCAGTTTGAAACCATGAAAAAGAGAATTCTGAATGCAACAGGTTCAAACCGTGCTGTGGCAGTTACAATCAACCCTGTGGAGGATGCCGAAGAGGAGGACATTCCATGCCTTCAGTTCCTTCAATGCCTTGTCCGTGACAATGAACTGACAATCCACTGCATCTTCAGAAGCAACGACATTTTCGGAGCATTCTACTCAAACATGTTTTTCATTGCCTATTTGGGCCTTAAGATGAAAGAGGAAGTCAACAAGGAAATCGTTGGTGAAAAATTAAACTTCGGAGGAGTGCACTACCACTCAACTTCCGGACACATCTACAATACAGACATAAAGGCTGCACGCCAACTAATCAAAGCGAACAAATAAGGATTATACTATCCTTATACTATTTTTTATTTTCAGTGCTCCATATTTGGAAGTTATTGTGTATTTTCCCTTTTTATATTTTTTAGTAATCTTTAAAACGGCAATTCCCTTCTTATTTGTCTTGACCTTATAGGTTTTTCCCTTGAACTTGAAGGTGATCTTCTTATTTTTCATGACCTTGCCTTTGGAGTTGAGAAGCTTTGCCTTGAACTGGATGGCTTTTGATTTTTTGACCTTGATGTTCTTGGTGACAATTGTTGATTTTACGGTTATCTTGTTTGACACCTTAAAGCCTTTGTATTCAGCAGCAATAACATATTTTCCAGGTTTTTTAGAAATCTTCAGGGAAGCATAACCATTCTTGTCAGTATATGCATAGTACTTTTTACCGCTGATTTTGAATGTCACCCTGAGATTTTTGGCAACCTTTCCATAATCGTCGACCACCTTGACCTTATAAGATTTGCCTGCACCATAATACATCTTCAGATCCTTGTTTTGAGTTATCCTTTTGACTACAGTAATCTTTTGAGTCATGACTTCACCGGTTGCCGGATTTGTGACTTTAACTGTATAGGTTCCAGGCTTTAAATTGACATTTAGGGAAATCTGCCCGTTTGCGTCACTATTCAATTTATAGCTGATGCCATTGAAAATCATTTGAATCTGCTTATTCTTTAACGGATTTCCCTTGGAATCCCTTAATGTTGCGGAATATTTAGCGTTGAGGACATATTTATTTGAATTGAACTCAACAGTTGATTTTATATTGACATATGTATTTTTTGATGATTTTATGTACTCATCATCACCGATGAAATCAATGTCTATTGCATAGCTTCCGCTTGGAACTGCAAGATTGAATACTGCCTTTCCCTGACCATCAGTTCGCTTCTTGATTGTTTTGCCGTCGACTGTCAAATAGACATCCCTATTGGCAACAATGTTGCCGGACTCGTCCTTCAAAATAACTGAATAATCACCATTATAATAAAGTGATGTGCCGGATACCTCAATTTGGGTTTTTTGATGAACGATATTGAATGTGCCCACAAGGTTATCTGACTCATAAATTGAACTGACCAATTCAATTATATAGTTATAAGAACCCTTTTTGAGATTTATAAGCTCGCTTCGCACATATGATTCAGTTGACGAATATGTGTAATTATCATCATTGACCCTAAGTTTAATAACAAAGCCACGAGGAGAATCTTTAATTCCAATGGCCAAGTAGGCATTATCTTCAACAATTGAAATGTCCAAAGTCAAGTTCACCTTCATCTTTGAAACAGATATGGTTTCGCTGTAAACGGATGAGTTATAAATGGCATTGTCATAGAATGTGACATAAATGACATTGTCTCCGCTTTGCCTGAAAGTGTGGTTAATTCTGGCGGTTCCATTCACAACACTTAACTTAACCAATTCATTTGACATGTAAAATGCAATTGTTCCATATTCCACAGGGTTGTCATTTAAATCCAGGACATGCGCAACGATGCTTACAGGATTGTTGGCCTCAGTTGTTGTAATGTCAAGAGAGATTTTTGTGTTGATAAGTGACAGCTCAACTGATTCAATAGCATGGGACGGATTGTAGTAGAACAAATCATTATACTGGGCATCTACGGTGAATTTTAGAGGAGACACTATAAGATCCGCTATCTTAGCGATGCCGTTGACTACATCAACACTATATTTTACACCCGCAATGTCAAAGACAACATTACCGCATTTTACAGGATTGCCGTATTCATCCACAAGATTTGCAGTGATGTTTATCGGATTATGTCCTGCTGTGACGTTCAATGTCATGGTTGTATCAAGCAACGGATTTCTTAATTCGGCCCGAGCCATGGCAGGATTATATCCTACTTGATCAAATTCAGCTGTGACATTAACTGATTCAAGGTCGATCTCCATTTTGGCAATGCCGTTACTTATTGCAATGACATATGTTTCTCCGCCAACATTAAACCTCACATTGCCTGATTTGACAGGATATCCCCATTGATTCAGGACATTGGCAACGATTGTTATCCTGTCTGAGGTTTTATTTTCATAAGTCATTGCGACTGTAGCGTTTATCGGATTTAAAATGGTGAATGCCTTGATGCATGCCACCTGTGATTCATAGGTGTGTTCTGGATATTCCCAGGTTATATTGAACATGTCTCTCCATGTTTTACCATCATAACTGATGTATGAAATGTTTTCATGATAAAAACGATTATTTAAACTAATGGCTTCAGAAATCGGGACCCCCGCATCTCCATTGACAGTGATTTTAAACATTATTTCAAAAACATCCCCAACATTCATCGCTATCAGCTGGCCCAGGTCCAGAGTGCAGTAGCCCGCATGTGAATCCCCTGATTTTATCAGCTTCAACATGTCATTGACTTTGACTGTCAGCTCCCAATGGGTGTATTTTTCAAAGTATGTTGAAACCGCCGCCAGGTATTCGCTGTCTGTTGCTGTGAAAATATTTTTGTACCAAACTGTCTTTGTGGTATTGAAAAAGTAATCTGTTTTAGCTATATCATACTGGTAGTTTTTATCATATTTCATTGTGTCATTAAATATAAATGCATATCCTCCATCATTTTTGCCTGGTTTGAGGCATGAGTTGTCGAAATATGAAATGTAAAAGTAACCAGTATTGCCCCATCCGTTGCCCCAGCTGTTCTTTGCTATCCATGCACCTTTGCCCGGAGCACCTGACATCTGAAAATTATCATCCCATCCCACCAGCTCAACGGCATGGTCGCAGGGAAGATTTCCCCTATAGCATTGCACATAATTATTGGCGCTGTAATCATAATGAGCTATCATATAAATAGGTGTGTATACACCGCCATAATCCCTTATGGCCCTTTTGATTTCATCATTATCGTTATAGCTGGACCTTTTCAGGAACAGGATATTCTGAACATGCATAATGCCGTCCAACATAGGTGACAAAACAGTGAATCCATTGTATTCATCAGAAGCATCGAGAACAGGACCCAGCCAACTAGTCAGATAGCTGAAGCCCATATTGTCATAGCCGCCCTCATTGGTTTCCATTGACCATCCGTAATGGGAGTAGATGGATGCCAAATTCTTCATGTTTTCCTCAGACAGATCCAGTTCATCGCCGGAAGCCTTCAATATTGCTGATTCAAGAGTGGCCAATGAGGCAAAAGCCCAGCAGTTTCCTCCGTCCTGCTGATTTTTAGCTGGAGTAACATAACCTTCATCAACAGAACTGTAATAGCTAGGAAGTGGAGAATCGTCAATTATATGATTGTACAATGTATAGTCACCGCTTAAAAATATTGCAGACATGTTGTCCTGCCTATACAAATCATCAAACTCAAAAGCGGTATTGTTAATGTATGTGATATTCCTGAAATCATAATTATTATTGGTAAGTGAATAGAATGCGCCTCCAACCAGAATGGCTGAATTGTTAATGAATGAAACGTTGAGGACATCAAGAAGATATGAATCGTCCACAAACAGTCCCCCACCATTTCTGGCATGATTTTTAGATAATTGTGAATCCTTAATTGTCAAATTGCCGTATATTTGATAAATGACTCCTCCCTCATAAATAGCAGAATTATCAATGGCATAAAGATTATTCAATGAGACATAAGATTTTAAAATAGCAAAAGCGCCTCCGAAAGTGGCACTGCACCCGGAAACATTTAAATCCTCACCTGCAAATGTTCCGGATTTGATATAGACTGCCCCTCCGGCATCCTTAAGTGAAGTGTCATTGATGAACTTGGAACGCTTGATTGTAATACTGGAGCCTTTGGAATAGTTTGGCTCTGCTGCAATGGCTCCGCCGTAATTGCGTGCAGTGTTGTTTATGAAAACACAATCGGTGATTTCCAGAATTCCTCCTTTAACATATATTGCCCCTCCACAGCCCGCGTAGTTATTGATGAATGTGCAGTTTGTCAGATAAGCATTATTATTCTCGTTGACGCAATAGATAACGCCTCCCAAACTGTTTCCGAATCCGCCTGATTTGGTTGCTGTAGAGTTGGCGAAAATTGCATCTGAAGCTATCAGATTACCTTGATTCAGTATGTTCAGATTACAGAGAGTTACATTTGCTAAAAAAAGGCGTTCATCCACACGCAAGGTATTCCCATTACCGTTGACAATTGTTTTTGAAGCGTCCTGACCTATTATGGAAATGTTTTTATGGGAAGTGATTTGGGAAAGTTCATATTCCCCATTCTTAAGATGAATCACTGAATTGTCAAGTATCCTGCCGTCACGCAATTCCCTATAAGGATCATCGGCCGTTCCTTCGCCATGGTCATTTGTGGCATTGCTGTCAAAGTAGACATCATCAGATAGGATTTGGGTATCTGAGCTGGAGTCAAGGCATACCGTACCGTTATCCGCTCCAAAAACAGATGGAACAATAAATAAAATTAAGGCTATTGAAAACAATAGCAATAATCTTTTATTAAACACCAAATCACCTATCTTTTAATTTTAATTGTGTTTTTAACATTTAATTTGCCGTAGCTTGTTGTAATGGTATATTTTCCAACTTTGTATTTTTTGGTAATCTTTAATGTGGCAATTCCTTTCTTATTTGTCTTGACCTTGTAGGTTTTGCCCTTGAATTTGAATGTGATTTTCTTATACTTTAGGATTTTACCCTTATTATTCAATAATTTAGCATTAAACTTGATTGTCTTTCCCTTTTTGACATTGATGTTTTTGGTAATCAATGTAGATTTGACTGTAATCTTATTTGATACCTTGAATCCTTTATATTCGGCAACGATTGTGTATTTGGCAGATTTCAATGAGATTTTAAATGATGCATAGCCGTTGTCGTCAGTTGTCCTTGTGTACTTTTTATTGTTTATTGTGAAGGTCACCTTAACCCTTTTGGCGATATTTCCGTTATCATCGAATACCCTGACCTTATAGTATTTGCCCGCACCATAATACATTGTTACCGCTTTATTTTCAGTTATTCTATTAATGACTTTAACGGTTTGAGTTTTTGACTCATTATTAATAGGATTTATGATTTTTACTGAGTAAATGCCCTGATTTAAGGTTATATCAACATTACCCACACCATTTGCATCAGTGATTATCTCATACCTTTTAGATCCGATAGTGACTAAAACTGTTCTCTTATCTAATGGATTTCCATAATTATCCAATAAAGTGAAGGAATATTTGGAATTATATGTTTTTGTCGCATCACTTGACAGCACAGTGGTCTTTACGGTAACATTTGCTGATGAATCTGATGAACTATAATAATTCTCCATTCCATTAAATGTCACATAGACATAATTTAAACCTACATTCTTAAAGCAATAATTCAATCTGGCTACTCCGTTAACCACATCAACAACATATGGTGTTTGGTCAACAATAAAAGTGACATTGCCCATGTTTATGGAATTGCCGTATTGGTCAGTGACGTAGGCTGTGATGACAACAGGATTATACTCATTATCGATTGCCAATGTGATATTTGAATCTATCAAACTAACATCGAACTCACGATAAACTTCAGAAGAATTATAATAATACTCAACACCGTTGTACACAACAGAAACATTATGCAATGCGGCTGAAAATACTCTGGAAAAGCTGACTTCCCCGCCAGTTAGATTTAGGGTGAAAACCTCACCATCCAAAATAAATGTGACATTGCCCTCGGTTAATGCATTGCCAAATTCGTCACTTACATTTACGCTAATGACAATAGGGTTGTGAATATCGCTGATTGACAAATTAACATTTGTCCTTATCAGACTAACATCAAATTGTCTGAAAGTACTTGATGAATTATAATAATAAATTGAATTGAAAACGGCTGAAACATTATGTTTGCCTATTTTGAGCACTTTTACCAGTGATGCAGTTCCATTGACAACATCTATTGTATAAGGAACGCCATCAATAGTGAATGTGACGTTACCATAATCTATGACATATCCATGCTCATTAACAACATGTGCAGTAATGTTAATCGGATTATGCTCATTAATTTCTAAGGAAATTTGGGTATTCATCAATGATGTATTAAATTCAATGTTATCCTGTGATGAGATGTAACCTGCATTGTCGTATACTGCTGAAACTTCATATTCATCGAGACTCAACGGTATTTTCAGTGTAGCCCATCCATTGACAACGCTTACAACATAATCTTTAGCGTCAATAGTGAATGTGACATTTCCTCCTGTTACCGGAAGACCATATTGATTTAAAACCTGGGCTTCGATTTCAAACATGTCGGCAACATTTATGGAAAGTTTGGTGGTTGTGTTGACCTCACTCAATATTGTAAATGCCTTTATGCAGGCCACCTGTGTTGCATAGGAATGAGTTGAATATGCCCATTCTAAACCGTAGAAATCAGTCCAGTTTTCACCGTCATAGCTTATGAGTGAAATGTTTTCATGGAATAGCTGCTTATTGATTGGAGCGCCTGATGCAATTATATCCTCTGAAATCGGAACGCCTGCCTCATTATCAACTGTAATCTTGAATTCGACTTCAAAGACATCTCCAAGATTAAGCGGAATGAAGCTGCTCAATTCAATTGTGGAATAGCTAGGAGTTGCAGTACCTGATTGGACATGCCTTAAAACATTGTTTACATATATTGACAGCTCCCAAACAGTGTTCTTTTCAAAATATGTTGAAACTGCAGACAATAATTCATTGTCAGTTGCTATGAATTTGTTCTTGTACCAGACTGTATTGGATTCGTTTAAAAAGAAATCTGTCCTTCCGCTGACATCATACTGGTAATTCTTGTCATATTTTATAGATTCATTGAACAGGAAAACATATGTGGAGTAAGGATTGTTTAAAGGAGCCAATGACTTGTCATAATATGAAACATAATAATATCCATTTTCACTACCATAAGCCATACCCCAACTGTTCTTGATTATCCAGGCCCCATCGCCCGGAGGGGTAGTTTTAAAGTTATTCCTTGAATAGTTGTCATCCCATCCGACAATTGCCACGGCATGGTTTGCCCCCTTGTCAGACCTGTTCCAATAGATATTCTTTCCATTTCTGTACACGTCAGTTCCATCGGAAGATTGATACCAGTGAATGCTTGTTGAAACAGCACCATAACTCATTATTGCCCGTTTGATTTTATCATTATCTGTATAGCCGGTTCTTTCTAAGAACAGAATATTTTGAACATGGAAAATGCTGTTCAAGACTGGAGACAATACCTCTCCTATGATATACCTGTCCTGAGTTTCATTGACAGGTCCAAGCCAGCTTGTAAGATAAGCATGACCCATACGGTCATATCCTCCAGTGTTAGTTTCCATTTGCCATCCATAGCTTGAAAAAGTAGCCATCAGGTCTTTCATATTCTCTTCGGAGAAATCATAAGGGGTTCCGGTTGCTTTGAGGATGCATGATTCAAGTGAAGCCAATGAGGCAAATGCCCAGCAGTTTCCATTGGATCCCTGGTCCCTGACAGGTGTGACCAAGTAATATTGCCTCAAATCATAGCTTGCAGGCAAACTGGAATCATATTCAGGCCCGGAGCGTATAATCATGTAATTTTGAGAAGAGTTATAGTTAAGATTAATCGCTTCACATTCATAAACATCATTTTCAAGGCTTGCAGTATTGTTGAAAAATGAATTCATTAGGGACTCATTGAGAACAGAACCGTGATTCAGATTTCTGCTGATTGCTGAGTATACTGCACCTGCAATGCTTACTGCAGAATTATCTGTGAAACTGTTATTGAATGGAATGAAATTATTTACCTCATCAACAAATAGAGCACCACCGTCTTTTGCAGAATTATTGATGAAAGTGGAGTTGTTAAGGGAAAGTGAACCGAAAAGCGCATAAATTGCACCTCCACCATACTTTGCATGGTTGTTTCTGGAGGTAACATTAACCAAGTTCATATTTGTATAGACTGAGGTTACCGCTCCACCCATTATGGATGTGGAATTGATAATGGCAACATTTCTTCCAATGAATTCAGCTTGACGAAGATAAATTGCTCCACCATACCTTTCGGCGTAATTGTTCACGAATAATGAGTCAACGATTTCCAAACTGCCCGTGTTGATGTTTATTGCACCGCCAGAGGTAGCGTGATTATTCGAAAAGGTACAGTTATCAAGATATACACGGCTATTTAAAGTGGTACTTACAGATCCTGTTGTTGAATCCCTGAAAATCACATTTTCAGCAGTGATGACTGCACTTGAATAGTCGGAAACGGCAAGGCTGACTAAAGTCAGATTCTTAAGAGTAAGTGAACTTACAGCACCAAAACCTACATTATTATTATATGTGATTACAGTGTTTTTGGGATTTTGACCTATGACAGTCAGGTTTCTACTATTAATCATGGAATCCAATTGATATTCGCCATCATTTAAATAGATTATGGAATTATCCTTAACTCTACTTGAGGCGAGCTCCTTGTATGGATTGTCCTGAGATCCGTCTCCAGTATCATTTTCAACATTAGCGTCGAAATAATACTCTCCACTTATCACATTACCCTCATCACTTACTTCCAAAGCTGTCTGGTTGTCCATAGCATATGTTGCAGGTATCAGAATCAACAGACACAATAATGAAAATAATGCAATTATTTTATAATTTTTCAAGCCATTTCCTCCGTTCAACAATTTAAACATGTGAAAATCGTGAAACGATTTATAATATTTCTATATTTGGCTTTAATAATATAAATACTTGTTTAGAAAAAAAGGAAAAATTTAATTAATGAAGTTAAATTGCTCTTCATTAATTAAAAGATAATTTATCAATTCGGATGAATCCAAATCCTCACTGTTCAAATCGACAGCAGTGATTTGTGAATTATGATATGTCCTGTAATACAGGATTGCCCTGTTTGTGTTGTAGCATGAAGTATATATGGTGTACTCGTACAAATCAGGATCATCTATGAAAGTGCAGCCATTCTGCTGCTCTACTGAGCCAAGTATATGGAAAAACTGGCCCACACTGCTTGCCTCATCGCTGTCGGAGTATGAGTTTGCACGGGTGAATGCCACCTTTGCAAATCTTGATGCTGAAGACAAATCCCCCGGAAGTCCGATTGCACCCATTCCTCTTGAATACTCTTCCAGATCAACACCGAATGTGTTTTCAGGATTTTTGTTTGACAATCCCCTATAGTTGTTCAGGTAAAACAGCTGCTTATCGAAAGGAGGGTTGTTAGTCAGGACCCCCACTGGATTGTCATAGACCTTCAGGCCGTCTGCCAACGGTTCAACCACTATCGCCTCAATCTCATCGGAAATCATCCAGTGAAGTGGAGACAATGGAAGCTCATCAGCAAAGTTGATGTTAACGAGATTGATTTTATCCAATGCATCACGGGCTTCAGCAACGCTGGAACATGTTCCAAGAAGATATGGAATCAGCTCAAATGGAGTGATATTGACCATATCTTCCTCAAATTCCCTGTAGACTGCATTACCAGCAAAGTTCAGACCTGCAATAGCCAGGCCCTTTTCATTGCATGCATCATAATACAATGGATATCCGTCAATACCTGCAGCTATCCCTATTATTGCATAATGGGTTTTTATCGAATCGATTTTCCTGAACTCGAATTCAAAGTTTCTGGGAGTTATTGTAACCCTTTCATTATATGATATCTCATAGTCAAAATTACGACCAAAATAATGGTCATCGGTTATGTAATTGCTTGCAGTACACATTATTTCACCTCATAAAAAATTTGAATATTTCAATGCCCTTTGCTTGATATCAGCAAATGTATCATCAATCATCAGTTCGCCATCCCTAAAGACTGTCTGCAGACAATCCTCGCCTTCGCTATCAATTGAAACTGTTTTGAATGAATTATTTTCTCTTATTAACTTAAATCTTCCTGTCTTTGATTTTTTGCTTGAATCAAGGGGGTTTTTGAATATGTCATGCCATACGCCGTCGCGCAATTGGGCGGAACATTTGAAGGCATTCCTTTGGGTGTCACGATTGACTGCAGTGTGCAATCCTCCTCCCATACCGAATATGATGTTCTGCGCTGCCCATCCGGCAGATTTCATGGCAAAGAGAATATCACGGATTTTCTGATAATTGAGACCGTCACCCCACAGAAGTCCGATGTTTAAATCAAATACCTTATATCCCTTGTCGGTCAAATGGCTTCCAAAGCCTTCGGAGAGCAGATTCAGACAGTCAATTGTTGTGGATACAGGTTCACCGCTATCCGGCCTGAATACAACCTTGTTATCTTCGCCATCCAGGAAATTCAAGATGGCCTCATTCAATTCTGTTCCTGATTTTCCGGCCTCTTCGAGGAAATTCCTGTAGTTATATGAATCTATAACCAATGACAGGACTCCATCCTTTGCATTATCGATGACATTCAGAATCTGTGAAATTTCACCTTCAGGACCTAAAGAGGTCATCACGCTGTGTTCTGTTGCCTGAACTGAAAACCCATATAAGTTTGAGTCATTGTAATAGTTTTCAGGCATAGCCAATGCCGCAATGGTGTCGGTTCCTGAAAAGCTGAGCAGATGGGCGGATCCGGAAAGCATTGATGATTCGGTTGAAGTCGCTCCCCTGTATCCGAAATCATGAAGCATGAAGTCAAGATTATCCTTTACAGACCCTGTCACCTCAAGATAGAAATTGCACAGCTTTCTGACCTCTGCTGAAAGAGTTGCAACAGTTGAAGGATACCAGACCTGCAATAGAAGAGGTTCGAGGTAATTAGGCAGCCAATATGACTTATCATCAGTGTTTTCGACTGTCATCAGTGCATTGCCCACATCAACCGGAGTACCTTCTGCAACTGCCTTTATTTCAATCGGCAAATATCCGTCATGTTCATCCAAGATATATTGCCAGCCATCCCTGTTGAAGATATCCGGACCTATATGATTGGCAATCAGGTTGTCTGCCTCGTCAATCTTTTCCTGAGTGACAATCTTTCCTTCAAGATATTTTTTAATGATATATTGAAGTCCGTAAAAAATTGTTTTGTTAAACTCAGCACCTACTCTACTTTCAAGGTATGAATAAATCTTTTCAGTGCCTTTTGGATAGAAATAGTGATGAGTTACCTTATAACTGTCTGTTAAAAGACAAATATTATTTTCTATCATAATATCACTTTTTAATAGATATTAGATAGTCGCATAATATAAATGTTACGAAAAAAAAAAAGAAAAAAGAAAAAAGAAAAAAGAATCTAGATGTAACTAGTATCTTGTTTTCTAAAGTGTGCTTGTGGGTGATCGCATAATGGGCAAACTTCTGGAGCTTCTTTTCCATAATGAATGTATCCACAGTTGTTACATTTCCATGCGATTTCTTCATCTTTCTTGAACACTTTACCTGCTTCGATTTTATCGGACAATGCGTTGTATCTGTCTTCGTGTGCCTTTTCGGTTGCACCTGCTGCATCGAATAATGCTGCAATGTCATCAAAGCCTTCTTCACGTGCGGTTTCTGCAAATTCTTTGTACATTACGGTCCATTCGTGGTTTTCACCTGCTGCTGCATCTGCAAGGTTGGTTAAAGTGTCAGGTACTCCTCCACCGTTCAATAATTTGAACCAGATTTTAGCGTGTTCCTTTTCATTGTCGGATGATTCTTGGAAAATTTCTTTTATTTCAACGTAACCATCTTTTTTAGCTTGGGATGCGTAAAATTCATATTTTACACGTGCTTGAGATTCACCAGCAAGTGCTGCTTTTAAATTTTCTTCGGTTTTAGATCCTTTTAAATCTGCCATTTTATCATCTCCTTTTGTATAATATTAATCATATGATATTTATAGTTTTAGTTACCAATAAGTAACAAATTACCAGGTTAGAACTTCCCTATCGATTTTAAAATCCTCATATGAGATATAGGCCACATTCCTGTCGCCTTCAAAAATCTTCAATGCCAAATCCTCTTCAACGCTTGATATATAATCCTTAAGCTCCTCATAGGCATTCCATTTAATCGAATGCTTCATGAACTGGTTTGCGGGAAATTCCCATCTCAGGTTATCTCCCTGATAATACTGGATTATTCCCTCGGCATACTCCTTTGCCTGCTCGTCAAACAGGTAGTCTCCATCAACCAGCCCCCTTATTGATACGTCAGTGTGGCG
Organism: Methanobrevibacter sp.; assembly: GCF_045130115.1. Classification (GTDB taxonomy): domain Archaea; phylum Methanobacteriota; class Methanobacteria; order Methanobacteriales; family Methanobacteriaceae; genus Methanocatella. The sequence goes on along the minus strand of NZ_JBGUPC010000051.1, from coordinate 602 downwards.
AGGGTGTCTGATTAAAAATATGACCATTTTGTTCATTGAATCACAAAATTAAAAAAAGAAAAAAAGTTAAAGAGCTTATTTGAAGTTGGTAGCTCTTTCTTCGAAGTGTGCTTTAGGAAGTCCGCATACAGGACATTTTTCAGGTGCGTTAGGTCCTGAAAATACGAATCCACAGTTTTCACATTTCCATTCGATATCTGCTTCTTTGTTGAATACAGCATCGTTTTCAACATTTGCAAGTAAGGTTCTGTATCTTTCTTCATGTTCTTTTTCGATTGCTCCTACTTTTTCAAATAAGAATGCAATCATTGGGAAACCTTCTTCTTTTGCGGTTTCTGCGAATTCTTTGTACATGGAAGTCCATTCTTCGTTTTCACCGTCTGCTGCTGCGTTGAGGTTTGCTATTGTGTCTGGAATTTCTTCATCGTGTAAAATTTTGTACCAGATTTTAGCGTGTTCTCTTTCGTTTTTGGAAGTTTCCATGAAAATATCGTGGATTTGAACGTAACCTTCTTCTTTTGCTTTTGCAGCAAAGTATTGGTATTTAGTATGTGCTTGGGACTCACCAGCAAAAGCTGCTTGTAAGTTTGCTTCAGTTTTTG